>JBDHIO010000006.1:2500-267908 GCA_039587355.1 Gemmatimonadota bacterium
ATGGCTGGCTGGACGTATCCGAGCCCCGCCTTGACGTCGACCTGTACATCCCGGGCACCGAGCTCGGCGAGGCGACCGACGGCGACCTGGTCGTCGTGGAGGTGACGTCCTGGGGGACGGGCGAACCGACGCCGGTCGGGAAAGTCGAACGCGTGATCGGACGGCCCGGGGCGCCCGGTTCGGACGTTCTGGCCATCCTGATCGGGTACGGCCTCGCCGAGGAGTTCCCGCCCGAAGTGATCGAGGAAGCGCGAGCACTCGCCTCCCGGGCGCCCGACGAGAGCGAGCTCGCCGATCGAGAGGACTTTCGCGACCTCCGGGTCGTGACGATCGATCCGGCCGACGCGCGGGACCACGACGATGCGCTCTCGATCGTTCGCCTGGACGACGGAACCGTCGAGGTGGGGATCCACATCGCCGACGTTTCGCACTACGTGACGCCGGGCTCGCTGCTCGATGAGGAGGCGTGGGAGCGGGGCACGAGCGTATACCTCGTGGACCGTGTGATCCCGATGCTGCCTCACGAGTTGTCGAGCGATCAGTGTTCTCTCGTCCCGGGCGAGGACAGACTCGTTCTCTCCGCCATGCTTCGGCTGACATCCGATGGGGACCTCGAGGGCGCCCGCTTCACGAAGGGTGTCATCCGGAGTACCCACAAGCTCTCGTACCAGCAGGCGCAGTCGATCCTCGAAGGCGCCGAGGACGACTCGACCTCCGCAGACCCGGAACTTCGGGAGGACCTGCGCGACCTGCTCAAGTACAGCATCGCGTTCAGAAAACGCAGGACGGAGCGGGGGAGTCTGGACTTCGATCTGCCCGAGTCGCGGGTGGAGCTGGATGACGACGGGGCGCCTGTCGATGTCCGCAGGCTCGAGCGGCTGGAGGCGCACCGACTCGTCGAGGACTGGATGATCGCCGCGAACGAAGCGGTCGCGCGGTGGACGATCGAGCAGGCCGTGCCGGCGCTCTATCGGATCCACGAGGACCCTCCGGCGGAAAAGCTCGAAGACATCCGTGCGCTCGCCGTCGAGTTCGGTCTGTCGTTTCCGGCAAAGAACGCTCGTCCGCGCGACTACCAGCGCCTGCTTGAGGCGGCGCGCGGACGACCCGAAGAACCACTGGTCTCCATCGCCGTCCTGCGGAGCCTGGCCCAGGCCAAGTACTCCCCATCGAACGACGGCCATTTCGGCCTCGCCTCGTCGGCGTACCTGCACTTCACGTCTCCGATCCGCCGGTATCCCGACCTGGTCGTTCACCGGCAGATGACCGCCTGGTTCTCGGACCCGGCCCGCGCCCGTTCGATCGACCGGGAGTGGCTCTCCACGACGGCACGTCAAGCATCCGCGCGCGAGCGCGTCGCGGTTCAGGCGGAGCGGGACTCCGTGGACCTGAAGAAGGTGGAGTTCATGGAGCGCCACCTGGGGGACCACTTCAAGGCCACGGTCAGCGGGATCGCCGGGTTCGGGTTCTTCGTCACCCTCGTCGACTACGACATCGACGGGCTGGTTCACGTGAGCGAGCTGGGCGACGATTATTACAAGGTCGACCAGTTGAAGCACTCGCTGATCGGTCGGCGAACGAAGCGGACCTTCCGGCTCGGGGACGAGGTCGAGGTGCAGGTCGTTCGCGTGAACCGGGAAGACCGGAAGATCGACTTCGCCCTGGTGTTCGGCGGCACCTCTCGCAAATCAGGTGGGAAGAAGCGCCGCTAGGCGCCTACCCGATTTCTCGCAGAATCACTTCGAGGCGATCCTGGGCCGCGGCGACTTCGGGCTGGAACTCGGGGTCCGCGTCTGCCCACAGCTCGACGAACGCGGCGTAGAAGCGGGCAGCATCGCTCAGGTTGTTCGCCTGGTCGTGGAGCTCGGCGACCCGCAGGGTGGTTCGCCCGATCCAGTCGGAGTCGCCGTACCCACGACTCCCCGACGGCACGCTGGCCGCGCGCTCGAGGTAGACCAGCGCGGAGTCGGCCCGGCCCCAGCGATCGAACGCCCGACCCAGCAGACGGTTCGTGCACTCCGGGCACCAGGCTTCAGGCGTCTGCCGGTACTCCTCGATCGCCGCGGCGAAGTCTCCGACCGCTTCGGCGACAGCCCCCCGGGCGGCGCGATAGTCCAGGCGGATCCCCAGGTCTCCGCTGGCCAGGGGCCAGATCTCTTCCTCGAATGCTTCGGCGTACCTGCGCGCCTCTGCAACGCGTCCTGCCTCGGCGTTGGCGACCGCCAGCGCGGAATACGGGCGGTCGTAAGGTGACAGATCCGACACGGGAACCACGGCGGCCGCCTGCTCGAGCCTCGCAAGCGCCGCATCGGCGTCTCCCTTCAAGCCCAGCAGCAGGCGCGCCGCGAGCTCCTCGCTCTCCCAAACGCCGCCCTCGAGGTCACGCTCGGCCTCGATCTCGGCCCGCTCGGCAAGTAGCTCGAGACCCCGCTCGAGATTCCCGCGTGCGCCCCGTGACATCGCGCCGAGGAGCCGCGCCTGCGACTGCCAGTCGGGACTCCCCGTCTCCTCCTCGAGCGCTGCGATGTGCGAATCCGCCGTCGCGTAGTCTCCCACCGAAAGGAACGCCTGGGCACCCCAGGAGTGAGACGATGCCGTCGGAAACAGCCCGTACATCTCCTCGAAGCGCGCCCTCATATCGTCCGGGCGAGACAGGGACACCAACGAGAACAGCGAGTTCACATAAGGGTTGGAGCTGAGCCGATCCTGCGCGATATCGAGCGCGAACATGTCGAGCGCCCGCTCGTGGTCCCCGAGGGCCTGGTAGACGATTGCGAGGTTGTTGAGCGCCGGCCCGACCGAGTCGATCGCGAGCGCGTTCTCGTAGGCAGTCACGGCCCGGTCGAGTTCACCGGTCGCATACGTGTAGTACGAGCCCTCCGTGATGTACCTTTCGTAGTCCGTCAGTCGGTCCCGCAGCTCGAACGCTCGCGTGAACGACTCTACCTGCCGTGCGCGCTGCTCCTGCAGGATGAACAGACTGATCCCGAGCTTTCTGTGCGCCATCGCGAAGGTCGCATCGAGCTCGATGGCCTCCTCGAGCAGGCTGACCGCGCGCGTCCGGCTGCCTCCGGTGATCATGAGGCGCTCGGCCTCCGAGTATTTGTCCAGCGCCTCGAAACTGGAGGTGGTGACGCGCTCGAGCGGAGCCGCTCCCGCCAGCGAGCCGAGCGGCTCTCCGATGCGCTCGCGCAGCCGTTGCGACAGCGCGTCGATGGCATCCAGGAGATCTTCTTCCGAGGCGGTCTCGCGATGCGAAACGAGCACCGCTCCATCCGCCGCCGACACGACCTGACCGGTGAGCAGGTAGTTCGCGCCGGCCATTCCGATCTCGCCTGCGATCACCGCCGGAAATCCCTCGCGTTGGGCGAGCTCGCGAGCCAGGTCCAGGGTCAGCCCCTCCTCGGGATCCCGCTCCATCAGTCGAAGCGTTTCGCTCACACGGCTCGGGTCCACGACTCGGACGGTCGGGGACTCCGTGAAGTCGATACGGAACGCCTCCGTGAGCGTCCTGGCGAGCGAGGGCTCGGCTCCAGACGCCAGGAAGTCCGAGATCACGACCTCGGCCCGGTCATCCAGCATTCCCTTCGCGACGAGCGTCCCGGCCCCGCCGATGCCCGCCGCGCGGAGGCCCACCCATCCCCCGATTCCGAGCCCGAGCAGACCGAAAGCAGCGAGCCCTCCGAGGAGGGCGTTCCTCCACGTGAGGAGGCCGGAACGAGCGGACGCGCCGGACGGCGACGCCGCTTCCCGTCGGCCCGTATCCTGCCCCCTCCCATGCTCCGGGTCCGAGTCAGCATTGCGGACACCGCCCTGCACGAACGCCGTTCCCAGCACCACCGGAAGGCCGACGAGCAGCAGAACGAGGGCGATCGGGAAGACCCAGTCGGGAAGGGCGACGTTGTCGGCGAGAACGTCGACCACCTGGAGGACAACCCAGGATACGGCCAGGTACAGACCCAGCACCTGCCACAGCGACCGGGTGTGGACCTCCCGGAAGACGTTCTTCATCCGCCCCTCTTCGTCATCACCAGCCTCACCGTGTCATTCGCTCTTCGACAGAAGCGCCTGAGCCCGCTCGCGAGCGTTCGCGACGCGGGACTGCAGCCGGTCGTCCGCGTCCTCCCACAGACGCGCCAGCCGCATGTATTTCTCTACCGCCTGCTCGTCACTCCCCTCGGCCTCGTACAGCTCGGCCAGACGCTCCAGAACGGGCCCCAGATGCCACCCGTCCGAATCACGCGTGCGGAAGATGTAGGGCGTTTCGACGTACCGCGAATAGGCCGCGATCGCCGAGTCGCGCTGCCCCGCGGCCTCGTAGGCGCGAGCCAGCTGAGGCAGGGCGCACACCTTACACACGAACGCGTCCGAACTCAGTGTGTGCTCGATCGCCGTCTGCGCATCGCCCGAAGCCAGAGCGATCGCGCCAACCACCCGATCTAATCGGGTCCGCTGATCCGCGGAGTGGAACTCGGCGGGTACGAGCGCCACGAACTGGTCGACGAGATCCTGAGCTCGCTCGACCCGGCCGGCCGCCGCATAGACCTCGGCCAGATCCAGGTAGGGGCGATCGAGTGGATCGAGCTCTTCGAGCGGATGCGACATCAGCGCGAAGTCGACCGTCGTGAGCGCCCCCGGGGTGTCACCCGTAACGTGGAGCAGCATCCGAGCCAGCGCGGTCGCCTCGACGATCGCAGCACGCCGAAGTCCACGCTCGACGTTCGTGGCCATCGCGTCCCTGAAGTGTCTTTCCGCCTCCTCGAGACGTCCCTGAACGGCAGCGATGGTGGCGAGCTCCTCGCTCGTCTGCGTACGCCAGTATGGGCTCGCGACCTGGTCTACCCGCAGCTCCTCGAGGAACCTTTGCGCCTGGTCGTACTCGCCCACGGACGCCCAGAGCTGCGCCTCGTGCTCGCGGGCCGTCGGATCCCCGATAAGCCACGGGTACATCTCGATGTGTTCGGTGGCGGCCGTGAAGTCGCCCTGATTCCCGTACGCCCAGATCATGTTCATGAACGGGATCGCCGCCGTCGAATCCACCTCGAGAGCGCGCATGAGCAGCGGGATCGCCGCCGCCTCATCCCTGAGCTCGAGCATCAGGACACCCAGGTTGTTGAGCGCGGTCCCCTCGTTCGGTTCCCGCTCGAGTAGCGACTGATAGGCCTGGATCGCTAGATCCGTCTCACCGGTCGCGTTCGCGTAATAGGCCGCGGTCGCGAGGTCCCTCTCACGCGCCGTCAGGCGATCGCGGTAGTTGAACGCCTGCTCCAGCGCCTGATACACTCGCCCCCGTTCCTCGCCCCGGTTGTTCAGGACGACTCCGAGCTTCCGCCAGGCCATGGCGAACGTCGAGTCCCGCGCGAGCGCTTCCTCGAGAAGCAGCTGCCCGCGGTCGTCGGCGCCTTCCACATCGATCGCGCGGATCGCGCTCGAGTAGAGACGAAGAGCTTCGAGGTCCGCCGTCGTCACGCGCTCGAGACGCTCGGATCGACCGATGGAGGCGAGCGGCTCACCGATCCGTTCCCGGATCTTCTTCGAGAGCTCGTCCACCGCCTCCACGATCTGCCCCTCGTTCCGCGCGTTCGCCCGCTGCGAGATCATGACTGAGCCATCGTCGGCATTCACGACCTCGGCCCTGAGGACGAACCCGGAACCCACCTGACTGATCTCGCCCGCAACCACGCCACGCACGTCCTCCCGAACCGCGACCTCACGGGCGAGGTCCAGGCTCAGGACCGCATCCGGCTCCATCTCCATGCGGGCGAGGGCGGCGCCGACGGCCCGAGGCGAGTGAATGCGGACGGTAGGGGACTGAGCCAGATCGAGCCGCATCCCCTCTGTGATCGTCGTGGCCAGATCGGCGAGTGCGGGAGGACTCGCGAAATCGGCGAGGATCAGCCGCTCCTGGTCAGCCAGCGTTCCCTGCGCGACGAGAGTGGCCGCCGGACCGATCCCAGCGGTCCTCAGAACCATGTAGACAGCCGTGATGACCGCGAGCAGCGCGAACGATCCCAGCCCGGCCGCAACCGTATTGCGCCACGTGAACATCCGGGCCGCGGTCAGGGGCGCCCTCGGCCGTCGAGCTTCCGGAGCGGGCGCGGGCCCTGTCGCTGCCACGGTCGGTTCGGGAGTGGCCTCGGGCGTCGAGTCGGATGTCAGTCGCGGCCACGCAGCCTTCGGCCCCCGCTGGATGGAGGCCGTTGCGAGCAGGGCCGGGAAGAGGACGATGAGCAGGACCGCCGCCGTCGGTTCGACCCACGCCGGCAAGCCGACCGAGACCGACAGGACTTCGAAGGTCTCGAAAAGGAGCCAGACAAAAACGAGGTACCCCGCGATCACCTGCCAGAGGGATCTCCGGTGCAGCTCTCCGATCAGTTTGCTGAGCGCCATGATTTAACCCTTTGGTCTCGCGCTCTCCCGCCGCCCCCGCCGCCTCGCCCCGTTACTCTTCCGAACTCTCTATTTCCTGCAGGCGCGTTCGCGCCGCTTCGACTCGAGGTTGGAATCTCGCGTCGGCCTCCGACCAGGCGTGCACGAAGTACCGATAGTGTTCTGCCGCGGCGACCGGATCGCCCGCCGACTCGTAGAGCCGGCCGAGGTCCTCGCTCGCGCGGGATCTGACCGCCGCGATCCAAGCGGCCGGCCCGACAGGGACCGACCGTGCCAGCTCGTACTCGCTGATCGCCCCTTCGACGTCTCCGGCCCGGTCGAGCGCGCCGGCCACGTCACGCGCGAAGCAACGCGGGCAGTTCCGCTGCCCCCTGAGTATCCGGAGGGCCTCCGCCCCGGCCGCCGGATCGGAGGAGACCCGGCTGAGCGCCCGGATCTCGTCGCGAACATCGTCGATCCGAAGGCCCCCTAAACCCGAAGCGTATGACCCCGCAGCCTCCCAGTCGTCGATGACCGCGCTCGCCGCTTCCGGCAGGCCCGCCCGCGCCAGCAGCAGGGCGAACCGGCCGTAGTCTCGCTCGGTCGCCGGGACTTCCTCCAGTGCCGAGTTCTCGAGGAGGTCTCGAAGGAGCCGCACCCCATCCGGGCCCTCGGGATCGACCATCAGCTCGGCCTCGACGATGTCGAGGGAGCCAGCGAAGACTCCATCCTGCATCCCGTCGGCAGATGCCGCCGCCGCGGACTGATCGAAGTGCTCCCTCGCCTCCGCGATCCGACCGCGGGCGACATCGATGTATCCGGGCATGCTGAGCCCGAAGTGCCTCCAGTCCGGCGGCGCCTCGGGGAGTTCCAGAAGCTCGGCTCCGATCCCGTGGGCCTCGTCGCGGGCATCACCCACGGACGCCACCATGAAGCGGATGAAAGTCCACCAGACGTCGCGCTGAGAAATGAGCTCCAGCGTCGCCCGTGCTCCGTCCACGTCGCCCAGACGGGCCTGGTAGTGCACGAGGTTGTTGAACGCCGAGCTCGTCGCCCCCGGACCGGAGACCGCCCGGGTGAGAAGCTGTACCGCACCCTCGAAGTCGCCGCGGTCGGATAGCAGGATCGACAGGTTGTTCAGGGCGGTCCCGTCGTCGGGATACTGCTCGAGGACCGCACGGTATGCCTGCTCCTGCTCCTGGTGGTTTCCCGTCACCTGGTCGTGGTAATACGCCGTCGCGATATACCGCTCCCGTTCAGTCAGGCGGTGCCGCAACTCGTAGGCTCGTGTGGACGCGGCGATCGCCTCCTCGCGCGTCCCACCGGCGTCCTGGGTGCTGACGGCCAGTCGCCGCCACGCCATCGCGAACTCGGGGTCCAGCTCGAGGGCCTCCTCCAGCAGCGCCTTTGCCCGAAGATGCTCACCGCGGTCCTCCACCTCTTCGGCCTCGGCATACTTCCGCAGGGCCTCGAGCGATGACGTAGTGACCTCCTGAAGCGGCTCCTCCGCCCGGATCGACCGGAGGGACTCGCCCGCCTTCTCTCGAATGTCCTGCGAGAGGCCGTCGATCGCGGGGATCAGATCGTCCGGTGTCCGCGCGGTGCGGCGGAAAGTCGCCAGCTCAGTGCCGTCGGCGGTTCCGATCCTCGCAACCAGGATGTATCCCGAGCCGGCCGACCCGACCTCGCCCTCGATCACGGCCTTGATTCCGTCACGCGCGGCTACTTCGTACGCGATGGATGCGGTGAGGGGCTCGTCCGGGTCCCTGGCCATGCGGCCCAGCGCCTCGCGCACTCTCGCCCCGCTGACGAGCGACACGGCATGGGCCGATCCCAGATCCACCCTCAGGGCCTCGGTCACGATCCCACCCAGCGCCGCGTCGTTCGACGTGTTCTCGAATTCGGCGAGGACCACCGGCTCGCCCTCCGCGATGACGCCCTGCGCGACGAGCGACGCCGCAGGACCGATCCCGGTCGTGCGCATGAGGAAGTACGCACCCACGGCAATCCCGAGGACGACCGCCGCTCCGACACCTCCCAGAACCGCGTTCCGCCACGTGAAGAGCCGACCTGCTCCTTCGCTCGCCAACGGGACCACCGGGACCGGGGCAGCGCCCGGGTCCTCATCCTCCCCGGCGGACGGCGAGGGCGACGTCCCGACGCCGACCTGAATGAACGCCGTCGCGAGGACGATCGGTAGGCCCACGACGAGTAGCACGAGCGCGAACGGCTGTACCCAGTCGGGAAGCCCGGCCGCGTTCGTGAGTTGCTCGACGACCTGCAGCGCCACCCAGGACCCGGCGAGGTAGACGCCGAGAACCTGCCATAGAGATCGCCGGTGGATCTCCTGCAGAAGCTTCTTCATCGCCCGCCTCCGGAAGAGCAGGTCATCCGATCTCCCTCAGGATCTCCTCGAGACGTGCCTGGGCCGCCGCGACCCGAGGCTGGAGCTCTTCGTCCGCCGTCTGCCAGAGCTCGACAAACGCGGCGTAGTACCTGGCCGCATTCTGAAGATCCCCGGTCTCGTCCAAGATCTGACCGAGTTCTTCGAGCGCCGGCCCAAGCTGCGCGCTCTTGCCGAAGACCTGGAACAGGCCGTCCGACTCCACGAAGGACTCACCGTGCTCGATGATCGCGTCGGTGGCCCCGCTCATCCGCGCCGCAGCCAGCCTCAGGAAGGGCGCACAGGAAAGGCACTCGGGATCACGAACCCCCTGGACCCGCGAGAGTGCCCCGTCCGGGTCCCCCTCGGAGAGGTCGATCCATCCCGAGGCAACGGTATGCGAGGGCCGGCTCGAGGCCTGCGGGTCCGCGGATTCCCATTGAGCCATACGCTCGCGGGCGGCGACCGGGCCATTCAGCCGTGCCTCGAGCGTCACCAGCCGTTGCCAAGGCGGGTCCAGCGGCCCCATCTCGGTCAGCGGATACTCGCGGAGCGCCTGATCGAGTGTTTGAACGGCAGCTGCTGGATTCCGCCGTACCTCCAGTTCGATATCCACCCTGACCAGGGCCGCCCCCAGGGCCTGCCCCGGACCCAGCTGACGGTTGAGATCCTCCTCTTCATCCCGCAGCCCCTCGCCCTCCGCCAGACGACCGCGAATGTCGGCGGTGGCGGCAAGACCGGCGGCCGCGAAGGAGGCGTCCAGCGTATTGCCGGGTCGTATGCTGACGGAAAGCCGCGCCAGGCTGTCGGCGGCGTCATATCGCCGGATCGACCCCTCGAGGGCGCTGTGAAACATGTAAGGCGTCGCGTCTCCGGGGATGTTCGCCTTCCATGCGTCGAGCGTCTCTCGAGCATCCTCGTAGGCGCCGGTCCTCCCCTGGGTCACGCTCAGATTCCAGTAGGCGTTCGACGAAGACGGCTCGAGCTCGATTGCACGCTGGAGGAGGCTCCTGGCGACCTCGTCCTGCTCGAGGTCGCTCCCCATGATGATGCCGAGGTTGTTCAGGGCCCAGGTGTCCTCGGGGTCCCTCTCGAGCATTTGCTCATAGGCGTCCGCGGCGCGCCGCAGATCCCTGCGAACGTTGTCGAAGTACCCTGCCGTCGTCAGCAGACGCTCGCGTTCCGTCAGGCGATCGCGAAAGCGATAGGCCCTGTCGTAGGCCTCTATGCCCCGGGAGAACCGTCCCAGCGCACCGCCGCCCGAAGTGTAGAGCGCCCCGAGCTTGCGCCAGGCCATCGCGAAAGCGGTGTCCAGCGTCACGGCCTCTTCGAGGAGGGCCGCTGACGCCGGGTTGTCCCCCGCATCCGAAAGCCCCAGCGCTCTTGAGTAAAGCCGAAGTGCCTCGAGATCGCCGGTCGTCACGCGCTCGAGGGGCGGCGTGGTCGCGAGATCGCCGAGCGACTCCCCGATCCGCTCGCGGAGCTTCTTGGAGAGCTGGTCGATGGCTCCGATCACGTCCGAGTCGTCTGAGGCGGTCACCCGTTCGGCGACGAGGACCTCGCCCGTCTCGGTCGTGAGGATCTGGGCCGTGAGGACATAGCCGGCTCCTGCGGCGGTGACGTCGCCGGTGACCAATGCCGGCATCCCCTCCCGTTGCGCGAGCTCCCGGCCCACCGCGGCGTCGAGACCGTCCTCGGCCGATCGCTCCATGCGGTTCAATGCAGCCAACACCACTCCGGGATCCGCGACCTTCACGACATTCGACTGGCTCAGGTCGACGCGGAGCGCTTCCGTGGCGGCCCGCGAGAGCGACGGATCCTCCGCGACGAAGTCCGTCAGCAGCAATGTGGATCGCTCTTCCAGAAGGCCCTTCGCGACAAGCGTACCGGCCGGCCCGACGCCCATGGATCGGAGAACGACCCAGCCCACGAGGGACACCCCGAGCAGCGCGAACGCGAGGACGCCGCCGACGATCGCCTTGCGCCAGGTGAAGAGGCCGCCCAGAGGTGAGGGCCGCGACTCGCTGACGGGCGGATGCACCTGAACGGGTTCGGGATCGACACCGTCGTCGGGGGAGGGGACTGCAACCACGACGGTATCGGGTTCGTCGCGTCGCGCGGCGGCCTCGCGCCGACCCACACCCTCCTGCACGAACGCGGTGGCGAGTACGATCGGCAGCCCGAGGATCAAGAGAATCACGGAAAAACCCTGAACCCAGCTCGGCAGGCTCATGCTCTCCGAGAGCGTCTCCACCACCTGAAGTGCAATCCACGATCCCGCGAGGTAGATCCCGAGGACCTGCCAGAGAGACCGCCTGTGGATTTCGTGGATGAGGTTCTTCATCATCCGATCTCCTGGATGATCGCTTCGAGCCTTGCCTGCGCGGCGCTCACCCGAGGCTGGAGCTCCGCATCCGCGTCGGTCCACAACTCCACGAAGGCCGCGTAGTATTTCGCTGCGCTCGAGAGGTCACCCTTCTCGTCGTAGAGCTCGCCGAGGCGTTCGAGGGTGTGTCCGCCGACGTTGGCCTCGAAGAAGTGTTTGTTGTTGTCGGTGAGGCCGTTGAAGGCCTCGTAGGCCGCGATCGCCTCATCGGTACGTCCGGCACGATCGAAGGCGTACCCCATGATCGAAGCCGTACAGAGACGGCAGGGACCACGGTCGGATCTCCGTAACAGTTCGATCGCCTCATCAAAGTCGCCCTCGACGAGAGCCGTCATGCCCCGGGCCCGCAGCACGTCGAACTCGATGCCGCGTTGTGCCTCCGGGGGCAGAGCCTCTTCGAGCTCCGACAGGAACTCCTTCGCGCGGCCCGTCTCTCCGGCCATGGCGTAGGCCATCGCCAGCCTCGCGTACGGTCGGTCCAGCGGGTCGATCTCGGGAAGCGGGATCTCGGCCAGCGCTTCTTCCACGACCTCGAGGGCTCGTATCGGGTTTCGACGAACCCACTGCTCGATCGCCGCACGCGTCAGCTGTCGCTCGAGGAGTTCGCCCGGAAGTCCGCGCTGACGGTCCGTGTTCGCCGCCTGCCGCAGTTCCTCGTCTGCGTCTGCCACGCGTCCCTGTCGGGCAGCGTGGGCGGCGAGTACGCCGCTGGTCCGGGCCCTCCAGAAGAGGTTGCCGATCAACTCGTCCCGCAGTCGCTCGGTCGTCGCGATCGCCGACTCGTGGTCGCCACGCCCCGCTTGCACCGTCGCGCGAGTCTCGATGACCCACGGGTCGGTCGGAAAGAGCCGCTCGGTCCGAACGAGCATCGTGTCGGCCGCGTCGAGCTTGCCGAGGTCCACCTGCGTGATCACCGCGTTCGTGAAGGGAATCGAATTCGATGAGTCCGCTGCCGCGGCCAACAGGTAGTACTCCTCGGCCCGCTCCAGGTCTCGGAGCTGGTTGTACGCCTGGCCGAGGTTGTTCAGGGCCGCGTCGTCCCCGGGGTCGAGGTCCAGGAGGTTCTCGTACGCCGTGATCGCCCTGTCTGCCTCGTTCGTGACGCCCGTGTAGTAGCTCGCCATCGTATGGTAGCGCTCGGCGGTCGTGAGTCGATCGCGGAGCTCGAACGCCTTCGTCATCGCCTCGACCCGGCGAGCCGCGTTCTCACTGCGGTTTCCAAGTTCGACGCCGAGTTTGCGCCAGGCCATCGCGAATTCGGGATCCAGGGCGACCGCTTCTTCGAGGAGTGCCACGCCCCGCTCGGGCTGTCCCTCGGTCTCGATCGCCCGCATGGCCTCGGAGTACTTCTCGAGCGCCGGAAGACTCGCCGTCGTGACCGTCTCGAGAGGCGGCTCTGCGCGCAGCGTGGCGTAGGACTCCCCGATCCGTGTCCGGATGGCCTTCGACAGGTCGTCGATCGCGTCCAGGAGGCCGGCGTCGTCCGAGGCCCGGGCGCGCTCGGACAGCAGCACGTCGCCCGTCTCGGTGTTTACGAGTCGGGCCGACACCACGAACGCACCTCCCGCCGCGGTGATCTCGCCTTCGATGACCGCGGGTACGCCCTCGCGGACGGCCGCGTCCCGAGCCAGCTCGGGGGTCAGAGGCTCGTCCGGCGAGCGTTGCATCCTCTGCAGGACTCCGGCGATCTCGCTCGGCTCGAGGACCGTGATCAGCTGCGACTGTCCGAGGTCGGTCCGCAGGGCCAGGGTAGCTGCATGAGCGAGCCCGGGATCATCAGCTGTGCTCTCGAAGTCCGCGACGATGACTCCAGCGCGCTCGTCCAGCACGCCTTTCGCAACGAGCGTCCCCGCGGGCCCGACGCCCATCGTTCGCATCGCCATGAAGGCGAACGTACCGAGGCCAAGCACCGCGAAAGCCAGCACCCCACCCGCGATCGCGTTCCGCCACGTGAAGAGCCGATGCGGCGTCCGAGCAGGAGACGACGACGGCGCCGCGGGGGCCGGGAGCGACTCGGGCTCCGGTTCCGGCGCAACGTCGGGCTCCACGGGCGGAGCCTCCGGCCGCTTCGCCGAGATGCCCTCCTGGACGAACGCCGTCGCCATGACGATCGGAAACCCGAGAATGAGGAGGGCGAGCGAGAACGGACGGAGCCAGTCGGGCAGGGCCGCCGCCTCGGCGAGTTGCTCGACGACCTGCAACGCGACCCAGGACCCGGCGAGGTAGATCCCGAGGACCTGCCAGAGCGAGCGCCGATGAATCTCACGAACGAGGTTCTTCATCACCCGATCTCCTGAAGGATCTCGTCCAGGCGCGCCTGAGCGGCCCGAACGCGTGGTTGGAGCTCTTCATCGGCGTCGGTCCAGAGATCCACGAAACGGGCGTAATACTCCGCTGCCTTTCGGAGGTCCTGACGCTCGTCGTACAGCTGGCCGAGGCGCTCCAGGAATCGCGGAAGATCGGTCGCGTCGAAGTAGACGCGGTCGATCCACGTCATGTCGACATAGCGCTCGTATATCGCGATGGCGGAATCGGCCATCCCCGCGCCCTCGTAGGCGTCCGCGAAGTACGCGATCGAGCAGGCGCGACAACCCATGGTGCCGCTCTCGCGGATCAGCCTGATCGCCTCATCGTGCGACCCTTCCGCCGTGGCCACCTGAGCCTGAGAGCGCAGGTAGTCCATGTCGACCCCTCGACCTCTCATGTCGACGGGCACCGTGGCGTCGAACTCGCCGAGCAGGGTCTTCGCGGTCTCGACATCGCCGGTCATTGCATGAAGATCCGCCAACTCCAGGTAGGGGCGGTCCAGGGGAGGCATCTCCTCGAGCCCGCCCTGGCTCAGTGCATCCGCGACGCGTCCCGATGCGGCGGCCGTGTCCCGCCGGACCAGGAGGTCGACCCACGCTCGGGTCAGCTCCGCCTCGAGCGCGGCTCCCGGGAGGTTCCGTCGCCGATCGGCAGCCTCCATCCGATCGGTCCGGTCAGCGCCTTCAGTCAGCCTGCCTCTGGCCGCGGCCGAGACCCCGAGCAGTTCGTGCGCGAGACTTTCGTAGTACGGATCCCCGGCCCGCGTTTCGAGCAGACTCAGCCACTGCGCGTCCGCCTCCTCATAGTCTCCCTGAAGGGCGCGGAGCTTTCCTCGAACCTCCGGCACCATCGGATAGCCCGGAAACTGCGCCTGGATCGAATCGAGGCTCGCATTGGCATCGTCGAACCCGCCTCGTTCTGCCTGGGGCCAAACGGCGTTCGCCCAGGGGAAGGGAGAGGAGCGGTCGACCCGGGCGGCCTCGAGGTACAGTTCTTCCGCCCGTTCTATGTTGCCCTGGACGTAGTTCAGTATCCCGAGGTTGTTGAGCGCCGGATAGTATCCGGGGTCCGACTCAAGGAGGTTCTCGTAAGCCGCCATGGCGGCCGCGGTGTTACCCGTCACCTGCGACTCATACCCGGCGATCGCCATGTATCTCTCGGACGACGTCAGACGCTCGCGGTATTCGTACGCTCGGGTGAGGGCCTCGATGTGTCGGTCCCGCTCCTCGAATCGATTCCCGAGGGTCACACCCATCTTCCGGTACGCGGCCGCGAAGGCGCTGTCGATCCCGATGGCCTCCTCGAGCAGAGAGATCCCGCGGGAGTCGTCCCCATCGAACTCGATCGCCCGCACGGCCTGTGTGTACAGGCGAAGTGCCTCGAGATCAGAGGTCGTCACGCGTTCGAGGGGCGGCGTCGTGCGGAGCGACCCGAGCGGTTCGCCGATCCTCTCGCGAAGGCGGCGAGAGAGACGATTGATCGCGTCGATGATCTCGTCTTCGCTGGCAGCATCCTCGCGGTGGGAGAGGAGCACCTCGCCCTCTGCCGGCTCGATCACCTGGGCGGACAGCACGTAGCTCGACCCTACCGCGCCGATCTCTCCGGTGAGAACCGCCTTGATACCCTCGCGCTGAGCAAGGAGGCGGGCGAGCGTCGGGTCGATCGGCGTATCCGGCGACCGTTCCATTCGCTGGAGAGCTCCCGCGATCAGGCTCTGTTCGGCGAGTCGAACGGATTCGGACTGGGCGAGATCGACCCGGAGCGCCTCGGTCACCACGCCGGCGAGGAGGTCGTCCTCCGTCCGGTTCGAGAAGTCGGCGAGCAGTATCCGATCGCGTTCCTCGAGCAGGCCCTTCGCGACGAGCGTTCCCGCCGCACCGATCCCCGCGGTCCGCATCATGACGAACGCGGCCGTGGCGACCCCCAGAAGCGCGAACGCTCCCACGCCGCCGAGGATCGCGTTCCGCCACGTGAGGAGTCGCCGGTGGGCGCCCGGAGTCGCAGGTGCCGGAGAGGGCGCTGCCGCAGCCGGTTCAGGCGTCGCGACTGGTTGCGAGGCCTCCGGCTTCTCGCCACTCGCCGCGTCCTTCCTGCGATCCGAGCCCACACCCTCCTGCACGAACGCCGTGCCGAGCACGATCGGGAACCCGACGATCAGCAGGACGACCGCCGCGCCCGAGATCCACTCGGGAAGTGCGACGCTGTCCACGACCTCGTTCACGACCTGCAGCGCGATCCACGATCCCGCGACATAGATGCCGAGGACCTGCCAGAGCGACCGGCGGTGGATCTCGTGAATCAGGTTCTTCATCGGCTCCTCATCCCCATCACCCGATCTCCCTCAGTATCTCTTCGAGCCTCGCCTGGGCGGCGCGCACCCGGGGCTGGAGTTCTTCGTCCGCATCAGCCCACAACTCGACGAATGAGCCGAAGTGACCGGCCGCCCTCTGAAGGTCGGCGGAGGCGTCCGCACCGTCGGAACCGGCCCGGTCCTCGTACAGTTCGCCCAACCGTCTCAGACTGTGCGGGCGGGCGAAATACCCCGTGAACAACTTGAAGGGGTGCGTCAGCGCCAAGAACTCCTCGTATCGCTCAATCGCCGCATCGCGATCTCCCGTCCGGTCGTAGGCGAGCGCGAGATCGAAGGCCACGCACCCGAGGCACCGATCGGGAGCGGACCCATCCAGTCGCTCCAGTGCGGCGATCGCGTCATCATCCCTCCCGTCCGCCAGATCCGCCAGGGCCGTTGCCGTGACCAGACCATCCGGGGACGGGTCGCCGGCGATCCGGTCTTCGTTCCACTTCTCGACCAGAGACCGGGCGCGAGCGCCGTCACCCGCCCGCGCGAAGAGGTCGGCGAACCCGAGCGTCTGCCGATCGGCCGGTTCGAACGAGTCGAGCGGGAAGCGGGTCAGCACGTCCTCCGCGAGCCGTATCGCCCCCTCCGGATCGTCCGCGGAATACAGCCTGGCGTACGCCGGCGTGAGGGCAACCTGGATGAGGTCACGAGGGCTGAGATCGTCCCGCGATTCGACAATCGCTGTCGCCGCCGAAGCTGTCCGTTCCAGCTTCCCTTCGAGCGCATCGAAGGTCAGGTCCCACCACGGTCCGAGGACATCCGCCGCGTACGTCCCGCGGAATCCCTCGGCTACGGAAGCGGTGATCGCGCGAGCCTCCGCGCGCTCGTCCCGAGCCGCGTACACGCGAACCATAGCCACCTCGATCGGCGCGACGTCCGGAAACCGCGCCGCCCCCTCCTCGAGTAGTTCCAGAGCCTCCTCGTACCGACCGAGGGTAACGAGGGGATTCACGATGTTCGTGTAATGGATTGCTGCAGGAGACCCCGACTCGATGCCCACACGGTAAAGTTCAGCGGCCCTCTCCGGGTCCGCGCCGCCGAGGGCGACCGCCAGGTTGTTCGCCGCACCGTGGTCTCCCGGGTCCAGGTCGAGCAGTTGCTCGAAAGCCCCGATCGCCGCGCTCCGATCGCCCGTGACGAACAGGTGATACGTCCCCTCGACGTGCAGTCGCTCCGATCGGGTAAGTCGCTCGCGGTGGCGGTAGGCCGCACTCATCGCATCGACGAGGGCCTGGTCCTGTCGAAGGTTCTGATAGACGGCGCCGAGCTTCCGGTGTGCCATCGCGAACCCGCTGTCGATCGCGACCGCCTCCTCGAGCAGGGCCTGCGCGCGCTGGAAGTCGTCGGCATCGAACGCCCGAACGCCCTCGGAATAGCGCTGCAACGCATCGAGAGACGCCGTGGACACCTCGTCGAGCGGCTCATCCTGACGCACGGCCCGAATCGATTCGCCTGCTTTCTCCCGGATGTCGCGCGACAGGGCGTCGATCGCATCGATGAGACCATCAGCATCGCGCGCCGTCTCGCGGAAGCCGGCCAGGCTCGTCCCGTCCGATGCCTGAAGGATGTCCGCCGACAGCTGATACCCGGCCGCTAGCTGTCGCACCTCGCCCGCGATCACCGCCTTGTATCCTTCCCGTACCGCGAGGTCGAGGGCTACGTCGCGCGAGAGCCCCTGCTCGGGGTCCCGCTGCATCCGACGAAGCGCCCCTGTGATTCCGGCACCATCCACGACATCGAGGACCGTTGAGTTCCCGAGCTCGATGCGAAGGGCCTCGGTGAGGGCGTCGCCCAGCGAGCCTTCATCGTCGGAAGACTCGAAGTCCGCGAGAACGATCAGGTCGCGCTCCTCGAGGACGCCCTGCGCGACCAGCGATGCCGCCGGGCCGATGCCGAGCGCGCGGGAGCCCAGCCAGCCCGCGGCCAGTAATCCGAGCAAAGCAAAGGCGCCCACGCCGCCGAGGATGGCGTTGCGCCACGTGAACAATCGATGGTGACCGCCACTCGGGCGCGGGGCGGGGGATTCCGGCGGCGAGTCGACCACCGTCTCGCCCGTCTCCGGCACGGGCCCGGACGCACGGTCGGACTCGGGCTCCGCAGGTCTGGCCCCCATGCCCTCCTGGACGAACGCCGTGGCCATCACGACCGGGAACCCGATGACGAGCAGCGCGAGACAGAACGGCCGGACCCAGTCGGGGAGCCCCGCCGCCTCCGTGAGCTGCTCGACGACCTGGAGTGCGACCCAGGATCCGGCCAGGTAGATGCCGAGCACCTGCCAGAGAGAACGCCGATGGATCTCGTGGATCAGGTTCTTCATCAGCCGATTTCCCTCAGGATCGCCTCGAGGCGGGCCTGTGCCGCCGCGACCCGCGGCTGGAGCTCGGGGTCGGCGTCCTCCCAAAGCTCGACGAACTGGGCGTGGAACCGGGAGGCCGCCTGAAGATTCCCCTGCTCCTCGTTGAGCTGCCCGAGGCGTTCGAGTGTGGGTCCGATCGCAGGGCCCAGGGCGTACGCGTACGATGCGTATCGATCGGGGAAGGGCGTCTCCACGTATCTCGTGTAGACCGCGATCGCCGAATCGGGCAGCCCGGCGGCCTCGTACGCGGCGGCGAGTCCCGGAAGCGGGCAAATCTCGCACATCCCGGTATCCGAGCGTCGGAATGCCGAGACGGCCTCGTCCACCCGTCCTTCGGCGAGAGCCACCGCCCCCTCCGCCTGCGCAAGATCCCTTGCCACCACGGACTTGAACTCGGGCGCGATAGCGCTGTCGGCCTCCGAGAGCAGGGCTCGGGCGCGCCCGGGCTCTCCCGCCCTCGCGAGGATCTCGGCCAGCTCCGCGTACGGACGATCCAGTACCGCAAGCGACGCGAACGGCACGTCGGCCTCCGCCTCATCGAGCACCGCGAGCGCCGAATCCGCCCGGCCAACGACGAGGATGTCCAGCCAGGCCCGCTGGATCGCATCCTCCCAGAACTCGGCCGGTTGCGAGGGGCGCGTTATCCGGGAGGCGATATCCGCTTCCGCGCGCGCTTCGGCCAGGCGTCCGAGGGCCCCGTAAATGGCCGACCGGTCTCCGCGCCCCCGCGCGAACGCGTCGGGGGCAGCCCCATCGAACATCTCGTCGAACACGGAAAGTGCCCGATCGAAGTCGCCCTGGTTGCTGGCCACGAGGGTACGGAGATACTGCGCCCGGCCGCCCGGGAACCGACGCGCGACCGTGTCGATCGTCGCCCACGCATCGTCCCACTTCCCAAGGTGAATCTGCGTCTGCACGAGATTCCAGTAGCCGGGGGCGTACTCGTCCGGGGTGAGCGCGATGAAGTCGCGGTAGTGCCGCTCGGCCCGCTCGTGATCCCGCATCTCGCTGTGGATCATCCCGATGTTGTTCGTAGCGGAAAGGTCGTTCGGGTCGAGCTCGAGCATGGCCTCGTACTCGAGCGCCGTCCGTTCGAGATCTCCGACCACATCGTAGTAGTAGAAAGCGGAAGTCAGGTGTCGCTCGCGGCGAGTCAGCCTATCGCGTAGCTCGAACGCTCTCGTGCGCGCGTCCAGGGCTCGCGCACGTTCCGTCATCCTGTTGCCGAGAATCACCGCGATGGAGTTCCATGCCATCGCGAACTCGGGGTCCAGCTCCACTGCCTGCTCGTAGAGGGTCAGCGCCTCAAAGCCATTCGGCAGCCTCGAGCCCTTCGAATAGAGCTCGAGAGCCTCGAGATTGGCGGTCGTCACGCGAGCGAGCGACTCGGCCTCGCGAATCGACCCCAGCGACTCGCCGATGCGCTCGCGGAGCCCCCTCGACAGATCCTCGATCGCAGAGATGACGTCGGCGCCGCTCGCCGCCGTCTCACGCTGCGAGGTGAGCGTCGCGCCGTCTTGCGTCGATACGAGTTGCGCCGTGAAGACGTATCCGTCGCCCGCCTGGCTTATCTGACCCTGGATGACTGCACCCGCACCCTCCCGACGGGCCAGCTCCTTCGCGATATCGGACGTGAGAGCCTCGTCCGGGTCCCGCTCCATGCGCTGGAGGGCGTCGGAGACCAGCGACCGATCGGCCAGGCGAATGGCCCCGGACTGCGACAGGTCGACACGCAGGGCTTCCGTGGCCGCGGCAGCGATCTCGGGATCAACGGACTCGAAGTCGGCGAGAACGACGAGCGCCTGATCGTCGATCACACCGCGAGCCTGAAGGGTTGCCGCCGGACCTATCCCCAGGGTGCGGGAGCCGAGCCAGCCGGCGCCCAAAACGCCGAGCAGGGCGAACGCCCCGACGCCGCCCAGAATCGCGTTCTTCCAGGTGAAGAGATGACGGCCGCCGGGTCGTGCGCCCGAGTCCGGCTCGGTCGGCACCGTCGCAGCGGCATCCGCGACCGCATCGTCCGCAGGCGGCTCCGCGCCCTGACGCTTCGCGACGCCGCCCTGGATGAACGCCGTGGTGAGAACGATCGGGAGACCGACTATGAGCAGGAACAGCGCGAATGACGCCGACCAGTCGGGGAGGCTCAGCGCTCCCGCCAGCGTATCCACCACCTGCAGGATCAGCCACGACGCGCCCAGGTAGATCCCGAGCACCTGCCACAGCGACCGCTTGTGGACCTCGCGGAGGACGTTCTTCATTCGCTCGCCTCCAGGGAGGTGATCCGCGCCCGGGCCGACTCGACACGCGGTTGAAGCTCGTCGTCGGCGTCGGCCCAGAGGTCGACGAACTGCTGGTAGTAGCTGGCCGCGCTCGAACGGTCGCCCTCTCCTTCGTAGAGCTGCCCGAGCCGCTCGAGGACGCTCGCGCGGTGCCACTGATCCTCGCGCCATCGGGTCGTGACGTTATCGCCCAGGAACCGCTCGTACATGCGGATCGCCTCGCCGGACTCGCGGGCGAGCTCATAGGAGCGGGCGAGTCCGAGAGATGCGATCAGACGGCAAGGCCCGGGGCACTCGCGCTCGAGGGCCTCGAACAGTCGGACCGCCTCATCGGCATCCCCCTCCGCCAGCGCGAACCGCGCCGTCATCTCCCGGCGGGTGTTACGACCCCCGATCCCGAGTTCCTGCTCGGGCACGACGTCGATCCACTCCGCGTGCACCGCGCGAGCCTCCGACGTAGCACCGAGTTCGAGCAGGCGAGGGATGACCAGCGCATAAAGCCGATCTTGGGGCGGCATCGATTCGCGTACCCCGTCGAAGGCTTCCAGAAGCTGAGAGACCGCCCGAGCCGAATCGCCACGGAGTGCGCTCAGGACCGCCCGACTCTCGGCAGCCACCATGGGGTGGGCGATGATGTTCGCGGCGAGGTGGAAGTCGTCGATGAATGTCTCGGCCTCGCGCAGCTTGCCCTGGATGGCCGAAAGCGTCTTTCGCTGCCCCGCGTGCCGTCCGACCTCCGGCGCGCCCCGGAACGCCTCCGCGAACGCCTCCGAAAGGACCTCGGCGTGGTCATAATCCGCGACCTGCGCCGCATGCCGTACGCGTCGGTTCTCGTAGAACGCTGTAGAGGCGGGAAGGGACTCGATCCCGAGATCGAGCGCGGCGAGTCCATCCTCGTGTCGGCCCTGGGCGAACCGGGAGCTCGCCAGGTTCGAGTACCCGACCTGGAACGGAGCCACCTCGATCGCACGGGTAAAGAGGTCCTCCGCCTCCTCGAAACGAGCGGCAAGCATATACAGCAGACCGAGGTTGTTGAGTGCAGGACGGAGCTGGGGAGCCACCTCCAGCACATCCTCGTAGGAGGCGATGGCCGCCGTTCGGTCCCCGGTCACGGCGCTGTGATAATACGCTTCGGCGAGATAGGCCTCCGATGGTGCCAGCCGATCCCGCAGCTCGAACGCCCTGGTCAGATGCTCGACTTGCTCGCTGCGACGGATCCCCATGTTCCCAAGCACGACGCCGAGCTTGCGGTGTGCCATCGCGAAATCGGGATCGATCTCGAGCGCTCGCTCGTAGAGCTCGATCCCGCCCAGTCGGTCCCCCCCCACGGTCTCCAGTCGCTCGGCTCGCGTATAGACGCGCAGCGCCTCGAGCGAACTAGTCGTCACGCGCTGCAGGGGAGGGGAGTTCGTCACCGACCGCAGGGGCTCCCCGGCTTTGTCCCGGATGTCTCGAGACAGCGACTCGATGGCGTCGATCAGGTCGTCCTCGCCCCGGGCCGTCGCCCTGAACGCCGCGAGCGACGTCCACTCGTCGCCACCGATGATGTTCGCCGTCAGCACGTATCCGGCGCCGGCCGTACCGATCTCGCCCTGAATCACGGCCCCGTATCCCTCGCGTGCGGCCAGATCGCGAGCGACCTCACTCGTGATCCCCGCGTTCTCGTCGAGCTGCATCCGGGTGAGCGCGTTCGCGAGCTCGGACCGTTCGACCAACCGGATCGTGGGCGATTGAAGCAGGTCCACGCGAAGCGCGCCCGACACCACTTCCGCCAGATCGGGATCGCTGCTATCGAAGTCCGCCAGGACGACGTCGGCACCGTCTTCGAAGACCCCCTGAGCTACCAGCGTGGCGGCCGGGCCGATCCCCGAGGTCCGTGAGAACAGGTACCCCGCGGTCAGAAGCCCCAGAAGGGCGAACGCGGCCCCACCGCCGAGGAGCGCGTTCCTCCAGGTGAACAATCCGCCCCCCCCGCCGTCTGCAACCGGTGGAGCGAGGGACGGCTCCGCGGCCGAACTATCGGTCGCGGCCCCGGGGGACTCAGGGACCGAGTCGACGGGACGCGCCCCCATGCCCTCCTGCACGAACGCGGTCGCCACGACGATCGGGAGGCCGATGAGAAGGAGAATCAGCGAGGCGGGCGCCACCCAGTCGGGCAGGCCGAAGTTGTTTCCGACGACATCGACGACCTGCAGGACGATCCAGGAGACCGCCAGGTAAATGCCGAGTACCTGCCAGAGCGACCGCCGATGAATCTCGTGGATGACGTTCTTCATCAGCCGATCTCCTGGAGGATCGCCTCGAGCCGTTGCTGTGCCGCCAGGACCCGGGGCTGCAACTCCTCATCGGCGTCCTGCCACAGCTCGACGAACATCGCGTAGTACTTCGCCGCGTTCTGGAGGTCGCCGAGCTCGTCGTAGACACCCGCGAACCGCTCGTACGACGGGCCGAGGCTCACCCAGTCTCCGTAGGGGAACCACGGGTTCGTCCGCGTGCCCATCCGCAGAGCCTCGGTTCTCGTCGCAAAGTCCTCAAAGATCTCGATGCCGGCCTGTGGGTCGACCATTGCCTCCGCGAGGGCCTGGCGGGGGAGGGCGCAGGTGCGGCACCCGGCCCCGGCCTGGTCGAAGTAGCGGGCCGCCTCCTCGTACTGCCCCTCCGCCAGCGCGATCTCTCCGCGAGCAAAGAAATGGTCCGAGAAATTCCACCCCCCACGCCCATCCGGCGGGATCTCGTCCTCGAACCGGGAAAGGTATTCCCGGGCACGCTCCAGGTCTCCCGCAAGGGCATAGACGATCGCCAGCCGGACATAAGGTCTGTCCAGGGGGTCGAGACCCTCGAGGGGCACGCGATCGAGAGCGTCCTCCACCGACGAAAGCGCTTCCGCGCCGTGCCCCGCCACCATCAGTCGGACCAGCGCAAGGTCGCAGGCGCCGAGGAGGTATCGGGCCGGGAGGCCGCGCTCCAGCTCTAGATCCCGGGCCTCCGCGAGCTGCTCCAGAGCGTCCGCGACCCGGCCCCGGGTCGCCCGGATCCCGCCGCGCAAGAGAACTGCGTCCGTGCGCCGAGCGTCGCTGGATCCGTGCTCCGCGACAAGCACATCGATGGCGGAGTCGGCCATCGCGTAGTCGCCTCGCGCGGCCGAGATGACAACGCCCAGATGCGCCCCTGCGGCGTAGTCCGGGAACGTCTCGCGCAGCTCAGAGAGACGTGCGTCCGCTTCATCGAAGCGGCCGAGACCCTGCAGGGCCCGGGTGACGTGGTACAGATACAGGCCGTCGGAGGCCGAGGCCCACGCTCGCTCGTACAGCTCGAATGCCGCTTCGGCGTCACCACTGAGTTCCTTGATGATCCCGAGGTTGTTCAGAGCGGGGCCAACCGCCGGGTCGATCTCGAGCAGGGTCTCGTACGCGATGGTCGCTCGATCGCGTTCACCCCGTGACGTGTGATACTGAGCCTCGGTGAGGTATCGATCGCGGTCGGGCAGGCGATCCCGAAGCGCATACGCCTGATCGAGGGCCTCCTTCACCCCCGAGCGGCCGAGGCCCTGGTTGCCCCGGACCGTCCCGAGCTTGCGCCACGCCATCGCGAACGTCGAGTCCTCGTCGATCGCGGCTTCCAGGAGCGCGAGGCCCCGCTCCGTTTCGTCGAGGTTGACGATCGCGTTCTCCGCCTGCGTATAAAGCCTGAGCGCGCGGAGCGACCTCGTCGCGACCCGCTCCAGCGACGGCGCACGGGCGATCGAGCCAAGCGACTCCCCGATCCGTTCGCGGAGGCCCTGTGAAAGGTCGTCGATCGCCTGAATGACCTCGCTCGAATCCGCCGCGGTCGCGCGACGGGAGGCGAGTTCCTCGCCGTCCGCCGTCGCGACGAGCCGGGCCGTCAGGACGAACCCGCGGCCGGCGGCGTCGATCTGACCCAAGACGACGGCATTGATGCCTCCACGCTGCGCCGCCTCGCGCGCGACATCGGGCGTGACCTCGTCGTCCGCCGAGCGTCCCATGCGGACGAGCAGGTCGGCCAGCCGGGAACGGTCGACCACGGATACGACGGGCGATTGGGAGAGGTCGATCCGGAACGCCTCAGTGGCTGCGCCGGCGAGTTCGACATCGCCCGAGGGGGACTGGAAGTCCGCGACGAGCACTGCCTCGCGTTCCTCCATGACGCCCTTCGCGACGAGCGTTCCCGCGGGGCCGACTCCGGCCGTCCGCATGACGATGAAGATCGCTGTCCCGATGCCCAGCACGGCGAACGCCGCCAGGCCACCGAGGAGTGCGTTCCTCCAGGTGAACACCCCACGCCCGCCCGGAGTCGACGGTGCCCGCGAGTTCGCCACACCCTCCGGGGCATCGTTGGCCCCCGTCCCCTCACGTTCGCTCCCGCCAGTCATCCCCTCCTGCACGAACGCCGTCGCCAGAACGACGGGCAGCCCGATCAGCAGAAGAACGAGCGCTGTTGGAGCCACCCACTCCGGCAACCCGAAGTTGTTGCCGATGACGTCGACGACCTGCAGCACGATCCAGCACGCCGCGGCGTAGATGCCGAGCACCTGCCAGAGGGATCGTCGGTGGACTTCGCGGACGAGGTTCTTCATCAGCCGATTTCCCCGAGGATCGCTTCGAGACGGGCCTGCGCAGCCCGGACGCGGGGCTGGAGATCCTCATCCGCGTCGGCCCACAGCTCGACGAAGGCGGCGTAGTACCGCGCCGCTTCTTCGAGCCGACCCGCCTCATCGTGCAGGTTCGCGAGTCGTTCGTAGGTCGTCCCGAGGGTCGACCCCGAGTCCGAGGCACGGAAGAAGTCCGGCGTATCCACGTAGGCCGTCAGCGTCGCCACTGCCGAGTCCGGCCGGCCCGCATCCAGATGCGCTCGCGCGATCTGGAGCGGATCGCAGGTTCCACACGATCCCTGCCGGGTCCGGCGATACAGCTCGATTGCCTCGTCTCCTCGCCCCTCCTGGACGAGCCGGTCGGCCTCCGCGAGCGCCATGAAGCGCGTTCCTGAACCACGGGACTCCTCGGGCACGTCCTCGAAGTACCGGTCCGTCCAGGCCCGGGACTCCTCCAGTCGCCCGGCCAGAGCCGTGAGGCGGGCCAGCCCTATGTAGGGACGGTCGGCCGGGGGGATGCCCTCGAGGGGATGGCGTTCGAGGGCCGCCGCGAGCGTCCTCATCGCCCGGTCCGGGTCCTGACGTGCCCCGAGATCCAGCCATGCGGGGCCGAGAGCCGACCCGATCGCCTCTCCGGGAAGGCCCCTGTCGATGCTGACCTGTTCGGACTCGCGAGCCTGGCTGATCGCCTCCTCGAGGCGACCGCGCGTGACCGCCAGGCCGGCGGCGAACCCCGATCCGAGCTCGCGGAGGAAGGGGGTTGTCCACCGTTCCCTCACTTCCGCGAGCCGCCGCTCCGATTCGTCGAAATCGAACTGTGCGCCCGGCAGGAGGAAGTAGGCCCGATCGACGAGCCACTCTCCGGGGTAGAGCCGTGACGCGTGCTCGAGGGTCTCCGCCGCCTCATCAAACTTCGCCTGATTCGCCTCGGCCATGATGTTGTTCGTGAACGAGAACACACCGCCGGTCGAGTCGGCCGCGTTGGCCAGCTCGAAATGGCGCTCGGCCTCCGCCCAATCGCTACGCGACCCGTAGATGCCGCCCAGGTTGTTCAGGGCCCAGGGGTCTTCGGGATCGAGGTCCAGCATGTTCTGGTAGGCCGCGATCACCCGCTCTTCATCGTCGGTGACTTCGTTGTGATACGCGGCCTCGGCCAGGTATCGTTCGCGAGGAGAAAGGCGGTCGCGGTATTCGAACGCGTTGGTGATCGCCTCGAGAGCGCGGGTCCGATTCTCTCCGCGGTTACTCAACTCCACGCCGAGCTTCCTGTGCGCCATGGCGAACGCACTGTCCCGGACGATCGCCTCTTCCAGCATGTCGAGTCCGCGGCGATAGTCGTTCCCCTCGACGAGATTCGCCCCCTCGGTGTAGAGACGCAGAGCCTCGAGGTCCGAGGTCGTGACCTCGTCGAGGGGTTCCTCGGCCCGAATCATCCTCAGCGACTCGCCCATGCGTTCGCGAAGCCGCTTCGACAACTCGTCGATGGCCGGGATGACCTCGCTCTCATCGGACGCTGTCGCCCGCTCGGAGACGAGCATCTCGCCCGTCGCAGGGGCGACAAGGCTGGCTGTCAGCACGTAGCCGCTGCCGGCGGGCGACACGTCACCCGTCAGTACCGCCTTCAGTCCCTCGCGCTGCGCGAGTTCACGGGCCAGCGCTTCATCCAGCACGTCGGCATCCGGTCGACCCATCCGCTGCAAGGCCGATGCGACCTGCGACGGATCGGCGAGGCGGACGACCTGTGCGCGCGCGAGATCTACGCGAAGCGCTTCGGTGACCGTCGTGGCCAGCGTCGCGTCCGCAGCCGAGCTCCCGAAGTCGGCGAGCACGATGCGGTCGCGCTCATCGAGGACACCCTTCGCCACGAGGGTGCCGGCCGGGCCGACGCCCGTCACGCGCATCACCATCCAGACGCCGGTGATCACGCCGAGGAGGACGAAGGCCGCGACGCCGCCGAGCAGCGACCGCTTCCAGGTGAAGAGCTTATGGGCCCCCGAAGGTGCGGGAGCGGGGGAGGGCGGCACGTCTCCGACGTCGGCAAGCGTCTGCCGTGGCGCCTCGGCTTCTTTCGTCTTCACGCCCTCGTTGATGAACGCCGTCGCGAGCACGATCGGGGCACCGATCACGAGAAGAACGAGGGCGCCGGGCGACACCCACTCGGGGAGTCCGACCGCATCGCCGATCTCGTTCACCACCTGGAGTGCGATCCACGCGCCGGCCAGATAGACGCCGAGGACCTGCCAGAGAGACCTGCGGTGGACTTCGTTGATGAGCTTCTTCACGATGTCCCCCCTCCCAATTCGACCACGCGGGCCCTGGCAGCCTGCACGCGCGGCTGCAATACATCGTCGGCTCCATCCCAGAGCTCGGCGAACCGCGAATAATATCTTGCCGCCGCCGCGTCGTCGCCCTGTGCCGCATGAAGTTCACCCAGGCGCTCGAGGGTATCGGCGAGGTACCAGGCGTCGTTCATTCCTCGCGCCGCCTGAGGGTCGGACAGGTAGCGCTCGTAGTGCGAGATCGCGTTCTCGACGTCCCCCATCCGGTCGTGCGCGATCGCGAGATCGTGGGCACTCGCGCGAGCGCACGTTCCCGGACACGATCGCTCCAATCCCTCGAGAATCGGGATGGCCTCCGCGGGACTTCCTTCGAAGATCAAGAAGAGCGCGCCGAGCCGGGCCCGAGCGTCGCGGCCGGCCTGACCCAGTGTCGCCTCGTCCACCTCGCTCTCCCACTCCGCGTTGATCCGGGCTGCCTCGTCGGTCGCACCCCACGCGAGGAGCCAGGAAACGGTGATTGGAACCAGACTCTGGCTCGGGGAATACTCCGAGCGAACGGCCTCGTGGGTGTCGAGGAGTCGAGCGACCGCCGCCGCGGTATCGCCGCGCGCAGCTTCCAGAGCGGCGCGGGACCGGGCGATCGAGACCGGGTGGCCGCTGATGCTCGGATCCCCCTCCATCCCGGCCGTGGCATTCTCGGCATCGGCCAGGCGTCCCCGGACCGCCGCCAGGACGTACCGTTGCCGGGCGTGAGCGGCGCTGGCCCGAGCCCCCCGGTGCTGCTCGGCGTACCCTGCGGAGTAGTCATCCGCCACATCGTACTCTCCCACATCCAGGAACTGCTGGATCCGCATGTCGTCGAACACCCACGCGGCCGTGGGAAGGCGCTCGATGCCGAGATCAAGAACGTCCATTCCACCTTGCTGGTCCCCTGTTTCGAACCGGACCCGGGCGAGGTTCTGGACGGACTGAAGTCGGACCTCGTTTTCTAACGACTGTTCGAACAGCCGCTGGGCTTCCTCGCGACGCCCCAGCTCGCGAAGGACGACGGCGAGGTTGTTGAGGGCGATGTTGTGCTCCGGATCGATCTCGAGGACGCGCTCATTGGCCTGAATGACCCGGGGCGTCTCCCCCGTGACGGCACGGTGGTAGTAGGATTCCGCCAGGTACCGTTCCGTATCCGGCAGCCGATCGAGGAGCTCGTACGCGCGGGTAAAGGCCGCCAGTCGATCGTCGACCCGAATGCCGAGGTTGCCCAGGGCGACCCCCAGCTTGCGATGCGCCATCGCAAAATCGGGATCGGCCTCGATCGCTCGTTCGTAGAGCTCCACCGCACCGACCAGGTCCCCGCCGCGCTCCGTATCATCGGCGCGCGAGTACAGCCGCAGGGCCTCCAGAGACGCGGTCGTCACGGTGGAGAGCGCCGGAGCGCGCTGCACGGAACGCAGAGA
The DNA here is from genome assembly GCA_039587355.1 of Gemmatimonadota bacterium. GTDB lineage: Bacteria > Gemmatimonadota > Gemmatimonadetes > Palauibacterales > Palauibacteraceae > Palauibacter. The sequence continues at coordinate 31,279 of JBDHIO010000006.1, forward strand.
CTCGCCCGACTTGTCCCGGATGTCACGGGAGAGCGACTCGATCGCGGGGATTAGATCGTCCTCGGTTCGCGCTGTGGCTCGGAAGCCGGCAAGCGACCTCCAGGCCTCCCCCCCCACGATGCTGGCCGTCAGCACGAAGCCACCACCCGCCGTGCGCACCTCGCCCTGGATGACCGCCGGGTATCCTTCACGCGCCGCGATCTCGCGAGCCACATCAGCGGTGATCGGGGCTTCAGCGTCGAGTTCCATGCGACCGAGGGCGTCTGCGAGTTCGGACCTCTCCACGACATCGATTGTCGGGGACTCGAGAAGATCTATGCGAAGGAGAGATTCGACGATATCCGCGTGCTCGGCTTCCGCGCTTTCGAAATCCGCGAGGATGACCTCGGCGCCTTCCTCAATGACGCCCTGGGCGACGAGCGTCGCTGCCGGTCCGATCCCCGCGGTACGCATGAACAGGTACGCGACGGTGAGGGCGCCGAGAAGGGCAAAGGCCGCCATTCCTCCGAAGATCGCGTTCCTCCAGGTGAAGAGACCCCCTCGCACCGTGGGCTCGGCCGCCTGAAACGCCGCCACGTCCCGGGCCTCCCTCGGATCCGCCGCGGGGAGCGCCTCATCCGGCGCCCCGGCCGCCGCGCCAGGCCCACCCATCCCTTCCTGAACGAAAGCCGTGGCCATGACGATCGGGAAGCCGATGATGAGGAGGACGAGCGAGAACGGCCGGACCCAGTCGGGAAGGCCCGCCGCCTCGGTGAGCTGCTCCACGACCTGCAGGGCGACCCAGGAGCCGGCGAGGTAGATCCCCAGCACCTGCCAGAGCGAGCGTCGGTGGATCTCGTGTATCAGGCTCTTCATGGGCCGGCCCCCGTACTGGAGGCCAACCGCGCTCGGGCCGCTTCCACCCGCGGCTGGAAGACCTCGTCGGCTTCCGACCAGAGATCGATCAACATCCCCGCATAGCGTGCCGACTCCGCCGCGTCACCGAGTTCCTCGTGGATCTCCGAGAGGCGTTCGAGGACCCGCCCTCGATACGCGAGGTCGGTATACGCCCGATAGTTTGGTGGACCGTCCAGGTAGCGCTCATACTCCTCGAGAGCTTCTCGGGGCGAACCGGACGCCTCGTGCATCTGCGCCCGATAATAGGAGGCCTCTGCGGCGCAGCTCCCGCCGCACTGGCGCCCGTGCTCGTCCCAGAGCCGTGCGGCCGTTTCGAACTCGCCCGCTCGATAGGCCAGCATCGCATCGAGCCGACGGCGCCCATCCCGGCCGGCGGTGCCGAGTTCGTCCTCCGACTCCAGTTGTCTCCATTCGGCGTGGATGCGTTCGACGTCCGCTGCCGCGCCGGCCGCTGCCAGCGTCGCCAGCCAGTAGCCGTAGATTCGATCCGGGGGCGCCAGCGAATCACGTGAGGCCTCGTAGGCATCCAGCAGAATCCGCGACGCCCGGGTCGAGTCCCCGGCGGACAACGCGACCGACGCTCGTCTCCACGCGACCCGCATCGGGTGTCCGTCGAAGATCTCGGTCCCCTCGAGGAGGTCCAGCGCGGCGTCCGCCTCGGCCTCGCGGCCGCGGGCGCTGGCGTACAGGGCGCGCAAGCTGGCATGTCGACCGACGTCCCGGCCCGAGGTGAACCGTTCGCCGTAGGCGGCGATCAACGCGGCGGCGGTGACATGGTCGGCACGGTCCAACGCACTCCGCGCTCGCTCGAACTCGATCAGCGATGCGCTTCGTGGCATCCGCTCCAGCGCCTGGTCGAGTGCGTCTTCCGCCGCCTCGTTCGCTCCCATGTTGCGCCGGGCATCCGCCAGGTTCGCGTACGCGACGAAGAAGTCCTCGATGACGATCGCACGTTCCAACAGGTCTTCGGCTTCGTCCGACCGCCCTACGTCCACGTAAACCAGTCCCAGGTTGTTCAGGCCGGCGATGCTCTGAGGGTCAACGTCGAGCAGCTGTTCGTAGGAGCGCATGGTTGCCGCACGATCACCGACGACACCGGAGTTGTAATAGGCCTCCGCCAGGTAGCGCTCCGCGGGCGGCAGCCGATCCCTCAGCTCCATCGCACGGGTGAGGGCGCGCACGGCGTCGGGTCTCCGGACACCGATATTACCCAGGCCGACTCCGATCTTCCGGAATGCCATGGCAAACTCCGGATCGATCTCGACCGCCTGCTCGTACAGTGCGACCGCTCCGAGCTCGTCGCTGTTCTCCAGAGTCTCTCCGCGGGTGTAGAGGCGGAGCGCTTCGAGGGATGACGTGCTGACCTGCTTCAACCCGGGCCCGCCCTGCACGCTCCGCAACGATTCGCCCGCCTTGTCACGGATGTCTCGAGAGAGCTCCTCGATGGCGTCGATCAGGTCGTCCGCGGTCCTGGCCGTGACCCGAAAACCGGCCAGGGGCTCCCACGCCTCGCCGCCGAGGACGCTTGCCGTCAGCACGTATCCCGACCCGGCGACGCCGATCTCTCCCTCGATGATCGCCGGATAGCCCTCTCGCACCGCCAGCTCCCGCGCGACGTCTCCACTGATCGCCGATTCTTCGTCCCGCTGCATCCGTCGCAGCGCGCCGGCCAGTTCGGACCGGGGGACGACCGACAGAGTAGGGGACTGGACGAGGTCGATTCGCAACGCTCCCGTGACGACATCGGCGAGGTCCGGGTCCGAGCTTTCGAAGTCGGCGAGCAGGACCTCCGCCCCCTCCTCGAGCACCCCCTGCGCGACCAGCGTCGCAGCCGGACCGATTCCCGAGGTCCGCATGAACAGGTACCCGGCCGTGAGGATTCCGAGGAGGGCGAATGCTGCGACCCCACCGAGGAGCGCGTTCTTCCACGTGAACACCCGATGGTGTCCTTCGGCCGTCTCTGGCACCGCGGGCTGCACGACTTGATCAGGTCCCTCTTCGGGGGCCGCATGCGAAGCCGAACCGTCTCTCGCGCCAAGCCCCTCCTGCACGAACGCCGTGGCGACGACGATCGGCAATCCGACGAGGAGAAGGGCGAAGGCCGTCGGGCCCACCCAGTCGGGGAGACCGATGTTGTTTCCGAGGACGTCGATGACCTGGAGCACGATCCAGGACACGGCGAGGTAGATGCCCAGCACCTGCCAGAGCGAGCGGCGGTGGACCTCACGGATGAGGTTCTTCATTCGCTGGCCCCCTGCAGCTCGCCGACTCGCTGCCTGGCGGCGTTGACGCGCGGCTGCAGTACGTCGTCGGCGTCAGTCCAGAGCGCGACGAACTCTTCATAGACGCGAATCGCGTTCGCGGCGTCCCCCTCCGCATCGTAGAGCTCGGCGAGTCTCTGGAGAGCGGGGCCTTTCTCGAACGTGTCGACTTGCTGGCGGAAGAACGTCGGGTCGGCCAGGAAGTCCTCGTAGGCGCGAATAGCCGAGGGACGATCGCCCGATGCGTCGTGAACGCGTGCTCTACCCAGCGACGCGTTGACTGCACAGTACCCCGGACACCTGCGCTCCAGTTCATCCCAGATTTGCAGGGCGTCATCATGACGTCCGGCCCGACCCGCCAGCTCCGCGTCGAGTGCGAGCCGTGCATCGCGTCCATCGGCACCCAACTGACTTTCCGGGACCGACTGCTTCCATGCGTCATAGATCGACGCTGCCTCGCGGGCCCCACCCATGTTGACCAACGACCGCAGCCAGTCCTCGTAGACCATATCGAGACCGGACAGCGACTCGGCGTTGGACTCGTACGCGACGAGAAGCTCCCGAACAGCGCCGGCCGAATCCCCTCGGGCGGCGGTAAGCAGAGACCGAATCCGAGCCTCTCGCATCGGGTGGGCCGGGCCGCCGGGCACGAGATCGAAGTCGTCTACGTGACGCTCGGCCTCGTCCAGTCGGCCGTGGATCGCGGCCAGGACGAACGACTGGACCGCGGCCCGCCGCCGATCGGCCGCAGTGACCGCCGCCTCGAGGAATCCTCCCGCCAGTTCGCTCGCCCTCGCGTAGTCACCGTTTGAGATGGTCATCCAGACCCGCGTGTCCTCGAACATGGTCGTGGCTTCGGGGAGCGCCGCGCGGCCCGAGTCGAGCGCCGCATGCATCTCGGGCAGCTTCCGCTGCTGGGTGTTCACACGTGCCTGGTTCAGATAGGCGACCTCGAAGGGCACGACCTCCACGGCCCGGGTGAACAGATCCTCGGCCTCGTCCAGGCGTCCCTGGGCCCAGAACAGCAGGCCGAGATTGTTGAGCCCGGCCGTGTTTTCCGGGTCGATCTCGAGAAGGCTCTCGAAGGCCCGGATCGCGGCGTTCCGATCGCCGCTCACCAGGTCCTCGTAGTCCGCTTCCGCCAGATACCGCTCGGCGTCGGGCAGACGGTCGCGAAGCTCGTAGGCTCGGGTGTAGGCCGCCACTCGATCCGCCGGACGGACCCCCGCGTTGAACAACATCGTGGCGAGCTTCCGGTGCGCCATCGCGAACTCGGGATCAATCTCCGTCGCGCGCTCGAACAACTCGATCGCCGCAAGGTCGTCGCCGGCCATCAGCTCGCCCCGACTGTAGAGCTGCAGAGCCTCGAGGGAACCCGTCGTGACCTCGTAGAGCGGGGCACCGCCCTGTACGCTGCGCAGTGACTCCCCCGATTTGTCCCGAATGCTGCGCGACAGGGCCTCGATCGCGTCGATCAGATCATCTTCGCTCCGGGCGGTCTCGCGGAACGCCGCGAGCTGAGCCCAGTCCTCGCCTCCGACGATCCGTGCGGTCAGGACGTAACCGGACCCCAGGCCCGCGATCTCTCCTTCGATCACCGCCCCGTACCCCTCACGCACGGCGAGCTCACGCGCGACGTCGCTGGTGATGACGTCGTCCGCGGAACGCTCCATCCGCGCCAGAGCGTCGGTCAGTTCCGCGCGGGGGACGACGCGTATCGTGGGGGACTGGAAGAGGTCGATCTGCAACGCGCCCGAGACTGCCGCGGCGAGGTCATCGTCCGGACCCGCGAAGTCCGCGAGCACGACCGGCGCACCCTCCTCGAGGATCCCCTGCGCCACGAGCGTGCCCGCGGGGCCGATGCCCGAGCTGCGCATGAAGAGGTAGCCCGCGGTCAGCAGACCCAGGAGCGTGAAGGCGGCGGCTCCACCGAGGAGTGCGTTCTTCCACGTGAACAGCCGGTGGTGCGCCTCCGGCTCAGAAACGACGGGCTCGGCATCCGCGACGTCGGCAGGCGTCTCCGGCTCGGGTTCCGCGGTCTTCGGCGCCATGCCCTCCTGAACGAAGGCGGTCGCCATGACGATCGGGAACCCGAGAACGAGCAGCACGAGGGAGAACGGGCGCACCCATTCCGGCAGTCCCGCCGCCTCGGTCAGCTGTTCGACCACCTGCAGAGCGACCCAGGACCCGGCGAGGTAGATGCCCAGGACCTGCCAGAGCGAGCGGCGGTGGACCTCGCGGATGAGGTTCTTCATCCGCCCGCCTCCGCCTTTCTCTGCGCCTCGACGATCGCTGCAAAGCGCGGGTCTTCCCGGACGGAGTCCAGGCCCGGCTCGAGTTCCAACCAAGCGACCGTGTAGTCCCCCGGGGGCTGACGCTCGATCAGACTCTCAAGGGCGTCGAGCGCCGCCCCGGTCTCACCGAATCGCGCGTGTACCAGGGCTTTTCCCCAGACGTAGTCCGTCCCCTCAATGAAATCCGTCGCCACCGGCTGAAGCTGCATCGCGCGGTCGGCCGCGCCGATGGCTTCGTCCCGCCGACCCAACGCGCCGTAGATCCAGGCGAGATCATCGTGGACGCCTGGAGCATCCGGAGCTTCGGCAAGCGCTTCCTCCATCCGCGGCAGCAACGTGTCCAACACGGCCGCCAATCTCGGATCCCCGGCGTAATCGTAGGTCTGTGCACGCCACCAGGGGTTTCGGGACAGTTCGAGCGCCGACTCGTAGTCGCGCCGGAAGATCGCGAGTTGCCAGCGGATGAAGCCCGCGAACCCACCCCCATCGAGGCCCTCGGGAATCGACGCGAGCGACGCCTCCGCGCCGTCGAGGTCTCCTCGCGAGAGATAGTTCTCGGCAATGTTCACATACGGTGCAGCGACCCGCGGATCCAGTTCGGCCTGCCGACGGTAGGCATCGTTCGATTCATCCCATCGCGCCGCGAAGGCAAGGGAACTCCCGAGATCGTCGTGATAGTGGGCAGAAAGGGGGTCGATACGCACCATCTCCTCCCAACTCGCGATCGACCCGGCGAGGTCTCCCTGCCGGCGCTGGGTCGCCCCGAGGAGATGGAAGACGTCCGCCGAGTGAAGATCTCCCTGGCCCGCCCGGGTGAGATTCTCCATCGCGAGATTGAGATTCCGCTCGACGTAGTAGTACTGCCCGAACGCGAGGGCAGCCTCGGGGAGGTCCGGGTCGAGCTCGAATGCACGTTCGGCCGCGGCGAGGGCGCGGGCCGGCACCTCGGGGTCCCCGAAACGCTGAACTTCGTATCGGAGGCCGAGGGCATAGCTCAGTCGTGCCCATGCCTCCGCGAACTCCGGATCGAGTTCCACCGCACGTTCGTACATCTCGATCGCCGCGTCGAAGTCCGACGAGCGGGGACCGCTCTGAAAGAACGTGTGACCCCGCAGGAAGGAGTTGTATGCCTCGAGGTTCTCTGTCGGCGGGGCCTCGATCGCCGCCACCTCCTGGGGAAGCAGTGTGGCGCTGAGCGACTCCGTGATCTTCTGAGCCAACTCCTTCTGGATCGTGAACACGCCCGAGACGGAAAGGGCCCGGTTGTAGGTCTCCGCCCACAGATGGTCATCGGAATCCCCATCGATGAGCTGAGCGTTGATGTTCACCCGACCCCCGGATCCGAGCACGCTCCCCTCGAGGACGTAGTCGACCCCCAGCTCATCCGCGATCTCGGGAATCGACTTCGCCTCCTCCGCGTACTGCATGACGGAAGTGCGCGACGTTACTCGTAGTGATCCGATCTTGGAGAGTCTCGTGAGCAAGTCGTCGTGGATCCCGAGGCTGAACACACGAGACTGGTCGTCGTCACCGAGGTTCGCGAAGGGAAGGACCGCGATTGCGATGCGATCGCCCGAACGCTCGGATGACAGTGCGCCACCCGCCGGACCGGTACCGGTCAGCATCATGATCGTGACCGCGACGCCCCAGAGAGCGAAGGCGGCGACACCACCCGCGATCGCGTTCCGCCAGGTAAGGACCGTGGCCGCGGTCGAGGGGACGGCCTCCTCCGCGGAGGGAGGTGCCCCGACGGCGGTCGGCGCCGCTGCGGGCGTCTCCGCATCCGTCCCGACCTTCGGCGACAACCCTTCCTGAACGAAGGCCGTGGCCATCACGATAGGGAACCCGATGACGAGCAGCGCTAGAGCAGCCGGCCGAACCCACGGCGGGAGGCTGGCCGCCTCGGCGAGCTGCTCGACCACCTGCAGCGCGACCCAGGACCCGGCCAGGTAGATCCCCAGAACCTGCCAGAGCGAGCGGCGATGGACCTCGCGGATCAGGTTCTTCATCAGCCCGTCTCCTCCAGAACCTCTTCGAGCCTCGCCTGCGCCGCGCGGACGCGAGGCTGCAGTTCATCATCCGCGTCCGCCCAGAGGTCCACGAACATGGCGTAGTACTTCGCGGCACTGGGCAGATCCCCGCTCTCGTCGTAGAGCTGAGCGAGGCGCTCCAGCGCCAGCGGCAGGAAGGTGGCGTCGAAGAACAGCCGGTTGAAGTAGGGCGTTTCGACGTACCGCTCGTACGTCGCGATCGCCGAGTCGGCCCGGCCAGCCGCGTCGTATGCGTAGGCGAGCGCATCGACCGAACAGAGAAGGCAGCTGCCGACCTGGGTGCGTCGGAACCCCTCGATCGCATCGTCGTAGCGGCGCTCGGAAAAGGCGATCGCTGCTTCCAGTCGGTCCATATCCTCGGGTTGGCGCAATTCGGCCGGGACCTCGGCCGCCAGTTCCTCGAGGACGATGCGGGCGCGAGCCGACTCACCCGAGTACGCGAGCAGATTGATGATGCCCCCGTACGGGCGGTCCAGCGGAGCGATGGAGTCGAGAGGGTAACGCTCGAGAACATCGTCGAGCCGGCCGACGGCGGACGCCTCGTCGGACCTCGTTTGGATGTCGATGAAGCTCATCAGCATCGACTGGCGGACCACCCCCGCCCCGTTCCCGGTCCCTTCCGCGACCCGCACGGCCTCCTCGATGCGATCCTCTGCTTCCGCGAGACGTCCCTGCACGGCATCGAGCCGGGCGAACTGCATCGCGGTCTCCATATCCCAGTATGGCTCTCCCGCCTGCCGCTCACGGATGGTCGCGAAACGGTCCCGCGCCGTCTCGTAGTCGCCCTGCGCCGATGCGAGCCAGCCGGCGAGCTGAGGGGGTGTCGGCGCCCCTGCAAAGCGATCCGACATGACATCGAGGGTCCGGGACGCCCGATCCCACTCCCCGAGATTCGACTGGGCGACGACCATGTTGAAGTAGGGAGGGAGCCCGGTCGAGTCGGCGAGGAGGGCACGATCATAGAGCGACTCCGCGGCCTCCCAGTCCCGCAACTCGCCGTGAACGATCCCCGAGTTGTTGAGGGCGTAGATGTCTTCGGGGTCCAGGTCGAGCATGCTCTCGTACGCTCGGATCGCCCGTCTGTTCTCCCGGGTGACGTTCTCGTAATAGGACGCTTGAGCCAGGTACCGCTCGCGTTCGGTCAGCCGGTCGCTGTTCTCGAAGGCGAGCGTCAGCACCTCGACCATTCTCGAGCGCTCTCCACCCCGGGCGGCGAGAATCGCACCGAGTTTCCGGTACGCCATCGCGAACCCGGGATCGAGGGCGATGGCATCCTCCAGCAACTCGATGCCGCGTTCGTCGTCTCCGTCGAACTCGACGGCATCGATGGCCATCGAATAGCTCCGGAGCGCGTCGAGGTTCTGCGTCGTGACCCGCTCGAGCGGCTCCTCGGAACGCATGGTCCCGGCCGACTCTCCGATCCGCTCGCGAAGTCGCTTCGAGAGGGCATCGAGGGCATCGATCAAACCGGTGGAGTCCGCCGCCGTCTCCCGGTGCGAGACCAGCACGTCTCCACTGCCTGCCGCCCGAAGCTCCACCGTCAGCACGTATCCCCCGGCCGCGCTGTTGATCGCTCCTGCGATCACCGCCGGCACGCCTTCGCGCACTGCGAGCTCGCCTGCGAGATCGGTGGGCAGTCCCGCCTCCGCGGACTGCTGCATCCGTTCCAGGCCCTCTCGGACGAAAGAGGGCTCCGCGAGCCGTACGACCCTGGATTGTGAGAGATCGACCTTGAACGCTTCGGTTGCGGCCCTGGCCAGGTTCGGATCCTCCGCGTCGAAATCCGCGAGCAGCACGGTCGCGCGCTCGTCGAGAAGGCCCTTGGCCACAAGCGTGGCGGCCGGTCCGATTCCGAGACTGCGCGAAACGATCCAGCCGACTCCGAGCAGTACCAGCAGACCGAACGCCGCCACGCCCCCGGCGATGGCGCGCCGCCAGGTGAACAACCCGCGGGACACGGATTCGGCCGTGGAAAGAGGATGGCTGTCAGCCGTCCCTTGACCATCAGGGTCCGACGGCGGAGTGGCAGGCTCGGCCGTCTTGTCCGGCGCGATACCGCCGCCTCCAACGCCCTCCTGAACGAAGGCGGTGGCCATCACGATCGGGAATCCGATCACGAGCAGCACCAGCGCGAGCGGACGAACCCATGCGGGCAGGGCGGCCGCCTCGGCGAGCTGCTCGACGACTTGCAGGGCGACCCATGATCCCGCCAGGTAGATGCCGAGCACCTGCCAGAGAGAACGGCGGTGGATCTCGTGGATGAGATTTTTCATTTGGCCTGCACGCACCCCCCGTTCGTGCCGGTCATCGGAATGGAGCAGAAACCTAGATGTATGGGGGGTTTCTGACCAGCCGGATCCTCTTTTCACACGCAGTAGCGGGACGGATCGGCTCAGGCCCCGTTCAGCGGAGTTTAGCCCAGGCAAAAAGGTCGACTTTTCGCCTCGGGTGTGGTCTATTGTGGGCGACTCGAAAACACCGACGACAAGCCCATCCCGGGATGCGATCCCGAACCCCGCGCGGAGTCATCCGCCGGCCGAATTCGCGACGTGTGAAGGGCGGAGGAAGACATGGCGGAGCTCGCGAAACAGAAGGAGCGCGCGGAGGCGCTTCGTGGCCGGCTCGATGAGCTACGGGGGTATCTTTGAGATCCCCGAAAAGCTGACGCGCATCGAAGAGCTCGAAGAGAAGATGGCCGCGCCCGAATTCTGGAACGATCAGGATCGGGCCAAGGAGGTCATCGGCGAGAGCAACCGCCTCAAGAGCTGGACGACTCCCTGGTCCGAAACGTCAGCGAGCATCGACGACCTGCTCGAGATGATCATGCTCCTCGAGGAGGAGGACGACGCGGATCTACTGAGCGAGCTGGAGACCGGTCTCGGGGCCGGGGAGAAGGCCGCCGCCGATCTGGAGTTCAAGAACATGCTCCGCGGCGAGGACGCCCACCGGAGCGCGATGGTGACCATCAACCCGGGTGCGGGCGGCACGGAGTCCCAGGACTGGGCGGAGATGTTGATGCGGATGTATACCCGCTGGGGCGAGTCGCACGGCTTCAAGGTGGGCATCCTCGACCTCCTGACCGGCGAGGAAGCGGGAATCAAGTCCGTCACGCTAGAGATCGACGGCCAGTTCGCGTACGGCTACCTGTCCGCGGAGCGCGGCGTGCACCGGCTGGTGCGCATCTCACCGTTCGACTCACAGGGCAGGAGGCACACTTCGTTCGCTTCGGTGTTCGTCTACCCCGTCGTGGATGACGACATCGAGATCGAGATCAACGAGGAGGACCTGCGGATCGATACGTACCGGGCATCCGGGGCGGGCGGGCAGCACGTCAACAAGACGGACTCCGCCGTGCGGATCACTCACCAACCGACGGGCACGGTCGTTTCCTGTCAGCAGGAACGAAGTCAGCACAAGAACAAGGCACAGGCCATGAAGATGCTTCAGGCCGCGCTCTATCAGCTCGCCGTCGAGCAGCGCGAGGCCGAGCGCGCCGAGCTAGAGGGGAGCAAGACCGACATCAGCTGGGGCAACCAGATCCGTTCCTACGTCATGCAGCCGTACACGATGGTGAAGGACCACCGGACGAACACCGAGATCGGCAACGTCGACGCGGTGCTGGACGGGCGCATCGATGAGTTCATCGAGGCGTTCCTTCAGCAGTCGGGGAAAGGCGCGTGATGACCTGTCCGTCGTGTGACACCGAGGTGGCCGCCCTACGGGACGGCGTGTGTCTCGAGTGCTGGTACCGGTCGGACGATCGACCCAAGCCCGTCCGGGATCGCTACACCAAGCTAGATCGACTTCGCGAGATCGGCGTCGAGCCCTATGCGTATTCGTTCGACCCGACGCACGATCTCCGCGACGCCCTCGCCGCGTTCGAGGCGGCCGAAGCGGACGCGCCCGCCGGTGACGACGCCCAGGATGCAGAAGTAGCCGACGTACGTGTCGCGGGTCGGATCCTGTCGTATCGAGATCTCGGGGGCAGCGCCTTCGCGCATATCGGCGACCGGGACGGACGGATTCAGGTCCACCTGAAGAAGAACCTCCTGGGCGACGATGGGGCGGCTCTGATGGAGCTCCTCGACCTCGGCGACTGGATCGGCGTGGCCGGTACGATCTTCCGAACGCGCAGGGGCGAGGTCACGGTTCGGGTGACCGAGCTGAACCTGCTCTCGAAGACGCTACGACCTCTTCCGTTCGGCAAGGAGGAGGTCCTCGAAAGCGGTGAGCGGATCGTCCACAGCGGATTCTCCGACATCGCGCAGCGATATCGGCAGCGATACGCGGACCTCGCCGTCAATCCCGAAGTGCGCGAAGTGTTTCGTACCCGCACGCGCATCACGACGGAACTCCGGAGCTGGCTCGACGGTCGCGGGTTCATCGAGGTCGAGACCCCGGTTCTCCAGCCGCTCTACGGCGGAGCGTTGGCGCGACCGTTCGTTACGCACCACCAGACGCTGGATCAGGAGATGTATCTCCGGATCGCCGACGAGCTTTATCTGAAGCGGTTGATCGTCGGCAACATGGACCGCGTTTACGAGATCGGGCACGACTTCCGAAACGAGGGGATCGACCGGACGCACAACCCCGAGTTCACGATGCTGGAGCTCTACTACGCGTTCGCGGACTACCGCGACGTGATGGAACTCACCGAGACGATGGTCAGCGACGTAGTGACGGCTGTCGCCGGGACCACGACGTTCGAGTGGGATGGGTTGACGGTCGACCTCGCGGCCCCGTGGAAACGGCTCTCGTGGGCCGACGCGTTCCGTGAAGCGACCGGGCTCGATGCGAAGACCGCGGCCCGCGACGACCTCGTGGCGGCCGTCGCGCGGTCGGGACGAGAGGACGCGAAAGACCTGTCCCGCGTCCAACTCCTCGACTCTCTGTTCTCCTCCGAGGTGGAGGACGGGATCATCGACCCGACGTTCGTTTACGATCACCCGATCGAGATGAGCCCGCTCGCGAAGCCGAAGCGCGGGGACTCCGCATTTGCGGAGCGGTTCGAGGCCGTCGTGTGCGGCTTCGAGCTGGTGAACGCGTTCAGCGAGCTCAACGACCCCATGGACCAGTGGCGGCGATTCGCGGACCAGGCGGCCCTCAAGGCGGCCGGGGACGCCGAGGCGATGACGATCGACGAGGACTACGTGCGAGCGCTGGAGTACGGCATGCCCCCCACCGGCGGGTTCGGGATGGGCGTGGACCGTCTCGTGATGCTGGTGACCGGACAGACGTCGATTCGCGACGTCGTCCTCTTTCCCGTCCTCCGGACGGAGGAGGGCGTCTGAGCGCCGATCGCGGGTTCGAGCGCTACATCGCGCGCCGCTACCTGAAGGGGGCCCGGGGCCGGGGCCTCGTGTCCTTCGTCACGATCATCGCCGTGGGAGGCGTGGCCGTGGGCGTGATGGCGCTGATCGTCGTCATCGGCGTCCTCAACGGACTGCAGGACAACCTCCGCGACCGAATCCTCAGTGGTGGACCGCACGCGATCGCGATGCAGGTGAACAACGACTTCAGGATGGACGACTGGCAGACCGTCCTGGAGGAGATCCGTCGCGATGAGGCGGTGATCTCGTCCGCCCCGTTCGCCTATACGCAGGTCCTCCTCAACGCGGGGGACAACTACAACCAGAGCATCGTCATCCGGGGGATCGAGGATCACGAAGAGTCGAATCAGGTCTCGAGTCTCGTGGACCACCTCGTGACCGGCGACTCGCCGTTCGGGGTGACCGAATCGGGGGACCCGGGGATCGTCGTCGGCAGAGGACTCGCGACGCAGCTCGGACTCTACGTCGGCAAACAGGTCATCGTCGCCTCGCTCCAGAACGCACCGCTGACGTCGATGGGGTTCTCACCCCAGCTGCGTCGCTTCGAGGTCGTCGGCGTGTTCCAGACGGGGCTCTACCAGTACGACGATGAGCTCGCGCTGATCGACATCGAGGAAGCGCGGGAGCTGCTCGGGCTCGGCGACGCCGTCACCGGGATCGAGTTCAACGTCGCGGACCCCTGGGAGTCGGCGGCCGTCTCGGCGCGCATCGAAGAGGCCCTCGGATACCCGTACCGGATCGACGACTGGCAGCGACTCAACTCGAGTCTCTTCTCGGCACTCAAGCTCGAGAAGCTCGCGATGGCCGTGATCCTCACCCTCATCATCCTCGTCGCGTCGTTCAACATCGTCTCGACACTCGTCATGATCGTGGGAGACAAGACGAGGGAGATCGGGATTCTCCGGGGCATGGGGGTCACGTCCGCCGGCATTGCCCGGGTGTTTCGAAACATGGGTCTGTTCATCGGGATTGTCGGCACGGCTCTCGGGGGGCTGCTCGGCGGGCTGCTCGCCTGGGCCCTGCAGCGGTTCGAGTTCATCGACCTCCCGAACGACATCTACTTTATCGACAAGCTGCCGATCTCACTCGATCCCATCGACGTGTCCCTCATCCTCCTCGGTTCGGTGCTCATCTCCTTCCTGTCGACGATCTATCCGGCACGAAAGGCGGCCGAGCTGACTCCCGTCGACGCGATCAGGCACGAATGAGCGAGGCGGCCGTGGTCACGAATCAGGCGGACGCAGTCGCCGAGACGAGAGGGCTCGATCGCCGTTTCGACAGCCCGGACGGAGGGGCAATCGAGGTCCTCCAGGGCATCGACCTGACGATCGAAGCCGGCGACTCGGTCGCGATCGTCGGCCCGAGCGGATCCGGGAAATCCACCCTGCTGCACCTGCTGGGCGCTCTCGATCGACCGACTTCGGGAGACGTGCTCCTCGGGGGGCAACGGGTCGCCGACCTGGACGACAAGTCGCTCGCCGAATTGCGCAACCGCTACGTCGGGTTCGTGTTCCAGTTCCATCACCTGCTGCGGGACTTCACCGCGCTCGAGAACGTGATGATCCCGCAGCTCGTGGCGGGAGTGTCGCGCGAGGCCGCGGAGGAGCGCGCGCGCGACCTTCTGGATCAGGTGGGACTCATCCCCCGCGCCAGCCACCCACCCCGAAAGCTCTCCGGTGGCGAGCAGCAACGGGTAGCCGTCGCGCGAGCCCTGGCGAACGACCCGCCGCTCCTGTTGGCCGATGAGCCGTCGGGCAACCTCGATGCGGCGGCAAGCGACCGGCTTCACGACCTGTTGTTCGAACTCCTCGACCGCCATCGGAGCGCACTCGTGGTCGTCACGCACAGCGCCGAACTGGCAGCTCGGGCTCGCCGCACCCTGACCCTCGACGCGGGGAGACTTCTCGTAACATGAACTCCTCAAGTAATTTGCGACGGGCGGATCGGCGCCACGAGATGCGGCCTGCGACCCGTATGCCCGCGGGGAGGGACTAGTGGAGGCGGAAGGCGATCCGATGAACTGCGAGCACTGCGGGGAACGGCCCGCGGAAGTCACGCTCACGGAGATGGAAGGCCTGGACGACGAGATGAAGACCCTTCATCTCTGCCAGGCCTGCGCCGCACTGAAGGGTGTCGGTACGGGGTCGACGGCGGCGCCCATCGCGGACCTGCTCGCCCACCTGGGTGGCACCGAGGAGCGCGACTTCGGCTCGGACTCGGACGCCTGCGAATACTGCGGCACGCGCGCCCGGGACTTCCGGAAGACAGGTCGCCTCGGTTGCCCGCAGTGCTACGCGTACTTCGAGTCGCAACTGAGAGAGCTCCTCCGACGAGTCCACGGGTCGTCTCACCATCTGGGCAAGGTCTACGTCACGGCGGCGGTGGAGATGGATGACACCGAGACCCGGATCGCCACACTCAAGCGTCGGCTGGAGCGCGCCGTCGAGGTCGAGGACTTCGAGTCCGCCGCGGCCATCCGGGATCAGATCCACATGCTCACGGGTTCGGCATGACGGGCAACGAGCTGTATCACCGACCCGAATTGAATGGCCAGGGGCTGGCTTGGCTCGACGACCCCGGACCCGAGAGCGAGATCGTCCTCTCGACCCGTGTCCGACTGGCGCGAAACGTCCAGGGCTTCCCGTTCAGTGCAAAGGCCTCGGGCGAGGAGCGCGATCGCCTGCTCGATCAGGCTCGCGGCGCGCTGAAGGGCGCCGACGTCCTCGGCGACGTCGACTTGTGGGAGATGGGAGATCTGAGCGCTTCCGAACGCACGCTCCTGCTCGAGCGACATCTGGTGTCGAGAGAGCTCATCCTCGGCCCGGAGGGGAACACGCCGCGAGCCGCCGCGCTCGCGCTGAGTCGTGAACGGGCGCTCGGGCTCATGATCAACGAAGAGGACCACCTCCGGCTGCAGGTCCTGCGAGGCGGGTTCCAGTTGACCCGGGCGTGGCACGAGGTCGATCAGCTCGACGAGGATCTCGGCCAGCGCGTGCCCTACGCGTTCCACCACGAGTTCGGATACCTCACGTCCTGTCCGACGAACGTGGGGACGGGACTTCGGGCCTCCGTGCTGATCCACCTTCCCGGACTCGTTCTGACGAAGCAGATTCAGAAGGTGCTCGAGGGCATGGGGCAGCTCGGGCTGACCTATCGTGGCCTCTACGGGGAGGGCTCGAAGGTCGTCGGCAATTTCTTCCAGGTGTCCAACCAGACGACACTCGGGAGGAGCGAGGAGGATCTCATCGAGCAGCTCGAGAGCCTCGTCGGAAGAGTGATAGGTTATGAGAGGCAGGCACGTTCGGTGCTCCTGCGTGAAGCGCCGAACGTTCTCGAGGACAAGGTGTGGCGGGCGTACGGAATTCTGTCCCACGCCCGGAGCCTTTCCTTCGAGGAGATGATGAACCTGCTTTCGGGCATCCGGCTGGGCGTTTCCCTGAAACTTCTAAAGACGCCCAGGGTAGAGTCGATCAGCCGCGTAATGATCCACGCGCAGACGGCGCACCTCGAGCGCGCCGCCCGGCGACGGCTGGACGAGACGGATGCGGACGTGTTTCGCGCTACGTACGTTCGGGAGGCCCTGTCCACCGGCGACGCCGGTCGGAGCAGGGGAACGGGTGACGACGACGGGGACGCCGATTAGGCGCGATTTGAGGCTCGCATGAACTACAACTTCACGGACCGTGTGCGGAAGGTGCTCGCGATGGCGCGCGAGGAGGCGATTCGTCTCCAGCACGACTACGTGGGTACGGAGCACATTCTCCTCGGGCTCATCCGCGAGGGTGAGGGCGTGGCGGCTGCGGTGCTGGCCAACCTGGCGGCCGACCTGGACGAGCTCGGTAGGCTCATCGAGGAGAACGTCCGTCGCGGAAAGAGTGCCTCCACGATCGGCGAGCTCCCCTATACATCCCGCGCCAAGAAGGTCCTCGAGTACGCGATGGCCGAGGCCCGGGAGCTGAATCACAGTTACGTGGGCACCGAGCACCTTCTCCTCGGTCTCCTGCGCGAGGAGAAGGGCCTCGCGGCCAAGGTCCTCGGCGAGCTCGGTATCGGGCTCGACGAAGCCCGGACGGAAACGCTCAAGCTCCTCGGGACGGACATGCCCAGCGGCGGTCCACCGACGGGCGAGACGGAGGCGGAGCCGAACATCCCCGGCAACAAGGAGGGCGACAAGAAGTCCAAGACGCCGGCCCTCGATCATTTCTGCCGCGACCTCACCGAGCTCGCGGAGGAATCGAAGCTCGACCCGACCATCGGTCGGCACGAGGAGATCGAGCGGGTGATGGAGGTGCTGTCACGCCGGAAGAAGAACAACCCCGTCCTGATCGGCGAGCCGGGGGTTGGAAAGACCGCGATCGTCGAGGGGCTCGCCCAGGCGATCGTGCGCGGTGACGTGCCCGACAGCCTCAAAGATCATCGGGTCCTCGCCCTGGACATGGCGGCGGTCATCGCTGGCACGAAGTACCGGGGCCAGTTCGAAGAACGCCTCAAGGCGATCGTGAATGAGATCTCCCAGAACGACGGGATCATCCTGTTCATCGATGAGCTCCACACCCTGGTCGGTGCCGGGGCCGCCGAGGGCGCGATCGATGCCTCGAACATGCTCAAGCCGGCGCTCGCGCGCGGCGAGCTGCAGTGCGTCGGCGCGTCGACGCTCAACGAGTACCGGAAGTACATCGAGAAGGACGGGGCGCTGGAGCGGAGATTCCAGACGGTAATCGTCGAGGCACCGAGCATCGACGAGACCGTCGAGATTCTCAAGGGCCTCAAGAAGTACTACGAGGATCACCACAACGTGGAGATCCCGGACGAGTCGCTCGTCGCCGCGGCGAAGTTGGCCGAGCGGTATATCACCGACCGCTTCCTTCCCGACAAGGCGATCGACGTGATCGACGAGGCGGGCGCCCGCGCAAGGCTCGGGGCCCAGGTCCCGCCGGCCGAGGTGCAAGAGCTCCAGGAGCAGCTCGAGGAGCTCGCCGAGTGGAAGGACGAGGCGATCCGGGACCAGGACTTCGAGCGCGCCGCCTACCTGCGCGACCGCGAGAAGGAGGTCCAGGAGGAGATCAAGCGCCGCCGAGACGAGTGGGAGCGCGTGCAGGAGGAGTTCCGCCCGACCGTTGGCGAGAACGACATCGCGTTCATCGTCGGCCGCTGGACCGGCATCCCGGTGACCCGCCTCAAGGAGGCGGAGACCGAGCGGCTTCTCCAGATGGAGGACCAGCTGCACAAGAGCGTTGTCGGTCAGGACGAGGCGATCGAGGCGATCAGCCGGGCGATCCGCCGGAGCCGCGCAGGGCTCAAGGACCCGGACCGGCCGATCGGGAGCTTCATCTTCTGCGGGCCCACGGGCGTCGGGAAGACCGAGCTCGCACGCTCGCTCGCCAGGTTCCTGTTCGCCGATGAGGGCGCACTCGTTCGGGTCGACATGTCCGAGTACATGGAGAAATTCTCCATCAGCCGCCTGATCGGAGCGCCTCCGGGGTACGTCGGGTACGAGGAGTCCGGCGCACTCACGAAGGCCGTGCGCCGTCGCCCCTACAGCGTCGTGCTTCTGGACGAGATCGAAAAGGCGCACCCCGACGTGTTCAACATCCTGCTCCAGGTGCTGGATGAAGGCCGTCTGACGGACAATTACGGGCGGGTAATCGACTTCAAGAACACGGTCGTGATCATGACGTCCAACGTGGGTACGCGGGACATCGGAACGACATCCAAGCTCGGCTTCACGGACGAGGACACCGGGTTCGACTACGGTCGCATCAAGGACAAGGTGTCCGACGAGATCGAGCGCGTCTTCACGCCCGAATTCCTCAATCGGGTCGACGAGACGATCGTGTTCCACCCGCTCTCGAAGGAGCAGATCGGCGAGATCGTACACATTCAGCTCGGCGATGTGCAGGGCCGTCTTGCAGAGGAAGGGCTGTCGCTCTCGCTCAGCGATGGGGCGATCAAGTTCCTCGTGGAACGCGGCTACGATGAGAAGTTTGGCGCGAGGCCGCTGAAGCGAGTGATTCAGCGGTACGTCGAGGATCCGCTGTCCGAGAGGATCCTAATGGCCGCCTTCGAAGTCGGCGACCAGATCGCCGTCGACGTGGCCGAGGACAACGAGTCGCTCGCGTTCGGGGCACCGACCCCATCCTCCGCTACATGACCAGGGTCTTCCCGCGGGCGCCGCGAACGGGCGCAACGGTTGTTATCGGCGCGATCCTCGCGATAGCGGGGGTCGCGCCGGTGTTTGGTCAGGAGATCGCTGCCACCAGTGTCCGCGTCGACAGCATCGTCGTGGTCGGTAATTCTCGGCACTCCGAAACCGACGTCATCAACCGGAGCGGACTGCGAGTCGGCAACGTCGTGCGGGGGCCCCAGATCGCCGACGCGATCAGACGTCTGTTCAGCTCGGGCGACTTCTCCGACGTCCGGATAGGGGCCGGCGGCATCGATCAGGACGCAGGGGTCTTCTACATTGCCGTCGAAGAGCGTCCGTACATCACGGGGTACGTCTTCCAGGGCCTTGAGCGCGTCAGCGAATCGATGGTGCGCGACACCATCGGTCTCGCCCGAAACGCGCCCCTGGATCCCGATCGAGTCGCGCGCGCCCGCAATCTCATGGGCGAGCTTCTCGCGAACGAGGGATTCCCGACGGCCAGCATCGACACCCTGATGCGGCCGGACCCGAACCTCCCGTCCGATTACCTCGTGACGTTCAACGTCAACGAGGGCCCGAGACTGGGCATCACGGAGATCTCCTTCGTCGGCAACGAGGCGTTCACGGACGCCGAGATCCGCGGAGCCATGGTTACCGACCAGGAAGGCTTCTGGTGGTTCAACTCGGGCGAGCTCAAGAAGGACGAGTTCAACAGGGACATCACACAGCGTCTGCCCCAGTTCTACTGGTCCTACGGCTACCTCGACTTCGCGGTTGTGACCGACACCATCATCTCCGACGCGGCGACGGGGAAGGGCCGGATCGAGATCCAGATCGTGGAGGGCCCGCAGTACGTTCTGGACGAACTGCGGATCAGCGGAAACAACGCGTTCCCGTCGCTCATCATCGAACCGATCGCGCTGGTCGGACAGCCCGAGCGGGAGGAAGACGATCCCCCGCAGCCGTTCAACCAGACGGCCTTCGGAGAGCAGCAGGCCGCGATCGCGGACCTGTACCGGAACGCCGGGTATCTGAGAGTCGATTTTCGGCCCGAGATCCAGCGGCTTCCACCTGCGGAGGAGGGGGCGCCGCCGCGCGTCCGCGCGGTGCTCCCGATCGTCGAGGGCGACCCTTCCTACATCCGGGAAGTGGCGATCGAGGGAAATTCGTACACGCATGACCGGATCGTTCGAAACCGGCTGTTCATCTATCCCGGCGACGTGTACTCGCAGGAGCGTCTCATTCAGTCGTTCCAGGCGATCCAGGGGCTCGGGTTCTTCGATCCGCTACCCCCCGAAGAGGCCGTCGACATCAGGCAGCGCCCCGACGGCGACATCGACATCACGTTACGGGTCCAGGAGAAGCAGACCGGCACGCTCAACTTCGGCGTCACTGCCTCGGGCTTCAGCGGTCTCGCAGGGTTCATCGGGTATACGCAGCCCAACCTCTTCGGACTGGCAAAGACGGGCAGCTTCCGCTGGATCTTCGGCCGGCGACAGCAGGACATCGACCTGAGCTATTCCGACCCCGAGGTTCTCGGCAGCAGATACTCGGCCAACATCTCGCTTCGCAGCTCCCGTGACCAGTTCACGGGCTTCAGCCTGGGTGACCGGCGTCAGACAGGTGGACTCGTCGAGTTCGGACTGCCCGTCATCAACCTCAGATCGACGCGTGCCTTTGTCGGATACTCGCTGTTCTACGACAACGTCAGGGGACTCGACACGACGAACGTTATCGGCAACCAGTTCAACCTGTTCTCGGGTACGCGGTCGGCGATCAACGGGCGGCTTGTCCAGGATACCCGGAACAACCCCCTCTTCCCGACGTCCGGCTCGCGCAATTCGCTGTCGGTGCGACACACGGGCGGGTTCCTGGGTGGCGACGGGAGCTACCAGAAGATCGACATGACCAGTGAGTGGTTCGTGCCGGTCGGAACACTTGGCGCGGGCCCGAGCAACCCGAACCCGATCGAGTTCACGTTCGCGCTCAACTTCCGCGCCGGCGTGATCCTCGGAGAGAATCCGTTCTTCACCGAGAGGTATTATGTCGGGGGCACGCAGGCCGGCATCCAGTTACGAGGGTACAAGGAAGCGACGGTGACACCGGCAGGGCACATCCCGGAACAGGCGCCATTCAGTGACCTCGATCGCGTCGGTGAATCGTTCTTCAAGACGGGGGCTGTGTTCGGAGTGAAGCTGACGCAGCAGATCTTCGCCAGCGCCTTCATGGATGCGGGCAATCTCTGGTTGAAGGCGAACCAGCTGAATCCGACCGACCTCTTGATGGGGGCCGGGTTCGGGATCAGTCTCGTTACGCCCTTCGGCCCACTCGGGCTCGACTACGCGTACGGATTCGACCGGAGGGACCTGATCGGGCGACCGGACCCCGGTTGGGAGTTGCACTTCAAGTTCGGACAGGTCTTTTAGTCACGCAGTACAGGAGAACGCATCTGATGCGATACATGAAGCGGATTGCCCTGGGGGCGACGATTGCGCTGGCCACCGCCGCCCCGGTGGTCGGTCAGGCCGAGACGACGGCAACGATGCCGAGCGATGGGACGGCTCTGGTGTTCGTGAACACAGGGGCGATTCTCCCGGTGGCGCCCGGCGCGGAGGCGGCTCAGGCGGCGTTCGAGGCCGAACTCGCGGGCTTCCGGCAGGAACTCGAGACACTGGGCACACAGCTCGACAGCATGCTCGCCGACTACCGCCGCCAGGAGGCCCTCCTCGATCCGGCCGCGAAGGAGGCGAAGCAGCAGGAGATTCTCGGTCTCCAGCAGGCGGCTCAGAACCGACAGGTCGAACTCGAGACTCAGTCCGAGCAGCGGCGCACGGCTCTTCTCGAGCCGATCCTGAACAACGTGCGGGCGGTGATCGAGGAGATCCGGGCCGAAAAGAGCTATTCGATCGTGTTCGACATCGCCGAGTCCGGCGTTATCGCCGCCGATTCGACGCTCGACATCACGAGCGCCGTACTTCTGCGGATGGGCGTCGCGGCGCCGCCGACGGGACCGGGATTCTGAACCCCGCGATCAGCAGCGACTCCCGTCCCATTCTATCCGGGTCCGAGCACGCAAAGCCGTCGTCCCGTGCCCGAACTCAGTGTCGGCGAACTCGCGGATCTCCTCGGCGCGAGGCTCGAGGGAGATGCAGCACGCGCGATACGCGGTGTCGCGCCGTTGGGCACAGCGGGGGCGGGCGAATTGACGTTCCTCGAGCGCGAGTCGCTGATCAGCCGGCTCGAGAGATCGTCCCCCGGTGCGGTCCTCGTCCGGGAAGATGTCGAACTTCCCGAGTCCGACGCAGTGATCCTGCGCGTCGACAGACCCGAGGCGGCGTTCGCGCAGGCGATTCGGCTGATCCACCCCTCCGCGGATTCTCGGCCGCGCATTCACTCTACAGCTGTGATCGAGCAGGGCGTGACGTTGGGATCCGACGTGTCCGTCGGCGCTCATGCTGTGGTCGAGACGGGCGCGAGCATCGGAGAAGGAACACAGATCGGCCCCGGAGCCTTCGTCGCCGGCGATGCCGTGGTGGGACGGGACTGCCGTGTCGGTCATGGCGTGGCCCTGCTGTCGGCGGCCCGCCTCGGCGACCGGGTCGTGGTACACGAGGGAGCCCGCATCGGGACCGACGGATTCGGGCTGGCGACGACAGCCGGGGGCGCGGTGAAAGTCCCTCAGATCGGGTGCTGCCTGATCGGAGACGATGTCGAGATCGGAGCCAACTGTACGGTTGACCGCGGGGCGCTCGTTGACACGGAGATCGGCGCCAGAACGAAGCTTGACAACCTGGTACATGTCGGTCACAACGTGCGGATCGGCGAGGACTGCGTGATCGTCGCGCAGGTCGGGATCGCCGGAAGCACGACGATCGACGCGGACGTGACGCTCGGTGGACAGGCGGGCGTGGCGGGCCATCTCACGATCGGTGCGGGCGCCAGGATCGGCGGTCAGGCAGGCGTGTTCGGGGATGTCCCCGCCGGCGCGACGTACAGCGGGTACCCGGCGCGACCTCACCGCGAGTCGTTGCGGGCCAGCGCAGCCACTTTTCGCCTGCCGGCCGCGCTGCACCGGCTGGCGGCTCTCGAGAGACGGATGGACGATAGCGGGGACCGGGAATGAAGCCGAAACAGCAGACGATCGACGGTACCGCCGAAGGCACCGGGCACGGGCTTCACACCGGTCGCCCCGCCACGTTGAAGATGCACGCGGCGGACGTGGATACGGGTATCGTCTTCCGTCGGATCGATCTCGATGGACAACCCGAGATCCCGGCGCTTACGGATTCTGTCCGCCGGGTGGAGTGGGAGACCTCGCTACGCCAGGGGCCTGCGAGGGTCCGGACAGTCGAACACGTCCTGGCGGCCGTACACGGGTTGGGCATCGACAACCTGCTCATCGAACTGGATGGTCCCGAGCCCCCGGCGCTGGACGGGAGCGCGGGGGAGTGGCACCAGAGACTCCTCGATGCGGGCATTCGGGCACAGGACGCCGACGCTCCCCGGCTGAAAGTGGACCGCCCGATGAACGTCACGGCTGGCGACTCCACCTACGCAATTCTCCCGAACGACGGGTTACGCGTAACCTCTACCATCGAGTTCGATCACCCGACGATCGGAACCCAGTTCGTATCAGTTGATGTGACTCCGGAGTCGTTCGAGCAGGAGCTGGCCCACGCGCGAACGTTCGGGCTGTCGGCCTGGGCCGATGCGCTCCGCGAACGGGGACTGGCCCTCGGAGCATCGCCGGAGAACACGATCATTCTCGGGGAGGATGGTCTGGAGGACGGGTGTTCTCTTCGCTACCCTGACGAGTTCGTACGTCACAAGGCGCTCGACGTCGTCGGTGATCTCGCCCTTGTAGGGGCGCGGCTCGAATGCCACATCGTGGCGGACCGGCCCGGACACAGGGGGAATGTGGCAGTCGCGAGGAAGCTTCGCGCTGAGTTCACCGGTGAAGGGCCCCAACTCGATATCCAGACGATTCTCGCGCACCTACCGCATCGCTACCCGATGTTACTGGTGGACCGCGTCCTGGAACTCGAGGAAGGCAAGCGGGTCGTCGGGGTCAAGAACGTGAGCATCAACGAGCCGTTCTTTCAGGGGCATTTCCCGGGACACCCGATCATGCCGGGGGTCCTGATCGTCGAGGCTCTTGCACAGTGTGGCGGCTTGTTGCTGATGAACGAGGTGGAGGATCCCCAGGACAAGGTCGTCTACTTCATGTCCCTCGACGACGTGAAGTTTCGCCGACCGGTGACCCCGGGAGATCAGCTGGTATTCGAGCTCGAGATGCTGCAGCTGCGGGGCAGAGTCTGCAGGATGCAGGGCATTGCGAGAGTGGACGGGCGAGTGGTGGCAGAAGCGAAGCTCATGGCACAGGTGGCAGACAAATGAGGCCCCCGGCAGCGGCGGCAATCCACCCCACGGCGGTCGTCGACCAATCGGCGTCCGTCTCCGAAACTGCCTCCATCGGGCCGTACGCAGTCGTCGGACCGGACGTCGAGGTCGGCGATCGGGTACAGATCGGGCCTCACGCCATCGTCGAACGCGACACTCGCATCGCGGAGGACTGTCAGATCTCCGGAAGCGTCGTCATCGGAGCCGACCCTCAGGACCTCAAGTACGTCGGCGAGCGCACCTGGCTCGAGATCGGGCCGCGCACCGTCATCAGAGAGTTTGCAACGCTCAACCGGGGAACGGCGGCCGCCGGCACGACGATGGTCGGCGCTGACTGCATGATCATGGCCTACGTGCACGTGGCGCATGACTGCCGCATAGGGGACCACGTCGTGCTCTCCAACGCGGTCAACATGGCCGGACACGTCGAGATCGACGATTGGGCGATTGTCGGGGGACTGACGGCGATCCACCAGTTTGTGCGCGTCGGGGCGCACTCGATGATCGGTGGCGCATCGCGCGTGAACCAGGATGTGGCGCCGTTCGGACTCGTCGCGGGGAACCCGGCTGCGGCCTACGGGATCAATCGGGTGGGACTCGCCCGACGGGACTTCGACGACGTCGTCGTTCGTGAGTTGAAGGGCGCATACCGCGCGCTGTTCCAGGCCGACTGTCCGTTGCAGGAGGCAGCCGGCCGAATCGACCTTGATGCGGCGTGCGATGAGGTGCAGCAGCTGGTCGGTTTCGTTGTGTCCAGCGAGCGCGGGATCACCCCGACTCGTGCAGGCGGCGGAGCCGCAGGGGACGTGCCCGACCTGTCGTGACCATTCGCGCCGGTGTGGTGGGTGTCGGTCGCCTGGGCGCGATCCACGCCCGTCTGCTCTCCCAGTCCCCGGACTTCGATTTCGTGGGCGTTCTCGACACCGACGCGAACCGGGCGACAGAGGTCGCCACCGACTTCGGCGGACGGAGCTTCGACAACCTCCACGACCTGGCGGAGCAGGCCGATGCCCTCATAATCGCCGTCCCGACGTCGGCGCACGCCGAGGTGGCTTCCGCCGCCCTCGAGCACGGGTGCCACGTCCTCGTCGAGAAGCCGCTCACGCCGACCGTGGAAGAGGCGAATCGACTGGTGGCGCTGGCTGCCGACCGCGGCCGGGTCCTGGGCGTCGGACACGTCGAGCGTTTCAACGGCGTCCTGATGGCCTGTCGCCCCTACCTGGACGCCCCCCGGTTCATCGAGTCGCGCCGGCTCGCGGCGTTCCAGCTCAGGGGTACGGACGTGACGGTCGTGCTCGATCTGATGATCCACGACATCGACCTCGTCCTCGGTCTTGTAGACCAGCCGCTGGTCGATGTGCAGGCCATCGGAGCGTCGGTGATCACCGGGTCGATCGACATGGCCAACGCCCGGCTCACCTTCGCCGACGGCGCGGTGGCAGACATCTCCGCGAGCCGGGTCTCGCTGCAGCCCTTTCGCCAGCTGCGGTTGTACCAGAAGTCAGGGTACTTCAGCTTGAACCTGGCGGAAGGACGCGGGGAGCACCTCCGAACGACCGGCGCATCGCCGACAGAGGTTCAGGGGATACAGGACCTCGTGGAACGAATCCCGCTAACGGCGGTCGAAGGTGAACCGCTCGGCCGCGAGCTGGAAGCGTTCGGAGCGGCGATCCGGGGCGAACCGTCGAGACTGGTGACGGGTGAGAAGGGACGCGAAGCGCTCGAGGTCGCAATTCGGATCACCCGCGAGATCGAGGAGTCGACAGATGTCTCTGCTCAAGATTCGTGAGGATCGAAAGGAACTCGGCGGTGCGGTGAAGCGTGGCCCGCGAACGATCGTGCTTCTGCTTCTCCTCGCCCTGGTGATCTTCCTGATAACGTACCTGGACCGCTTCTGAGCCCTCCACCGGTTGTCTTCATATCGGCCGGAGAGTCGAGCAGCGACCGTCATGGCGCTGCCGTTGCCGCCGAGCTTCGACGACGAATCCCGGACGTCGAGCTGCGTGGCCTCGGCGGCCCGCGAATGGCGGAGCAGGGCGTCCACCTCCTCGCGGGTCTCGAAGACCTGGCCGTAATGGGGTTCTTCGAGGTCGCGCGTCGTCTGCGATTCTTCATGGATCTTCGGCGGCGGGTTCGCGATGACCTGCGGGAGCACTCGGCGAGCCTCCTCATTCCCGTCGACTATCCGGGGTTCAATCTGCCGCTGGCAGGTCACGCCCACGGTCGGGGGATCCCGGTCCTCTACTACATCGCGCCGCAGGTCTGGGCCTGGAAGGAGCGACGGGCACGGAAGCTCGCGCAACGCTGCGATCGGGTGCTGACGGTGCTCCCGTTCGAGGACGCTCTTCTGAGACGCTACGGGGTCGACAGCCGGTTCGTCGGGCACCCTCTCCTCGACGATCCTCCGAGACCTGGCGCGACCGCGAACCCGTCGAGCCACGTGCTCGGCCTCTTCCCCGGATCCCGCGAGCAGGAAGTGGAGCGCATGCTGCCGCTGTTCGCGGCGGCGGCCCGACGCCTCCGGTCGACGCGACCCGACCTCGAGTGCCTGATCGCGCGGGCATCTCATATCCCGGGCGAACTCTACGAGCGGACTGGTCTCCCGACGGCACCGGCCAGCGATGTCATCGCGGCGGCGCGGGTCGCGTTGACCAAGTCCGGAACAATCACCCTCGAACTCGCCCTGGCCGGGGTTCCCATGGTCGTCGGATACAGGGCCGGCGCGGTCACCTACCAGCTCGCGCGGCGATTGATCCGCGTCCCATCGATCACTCTGGCCAATCTCGTCGTCGGAGAGCCCGTCATACCCGAGCTGATTCAGGGGGAGGCGACCCCCGAATCGCTCGCGGACGCCGTCACGCCGCTTCTCGAGGACGGCGAGGCCCGCTCGAGGATGCTGGCCGACCTGGAACGCGTATGTGCGGCCCTCGGAACACCAGGCGCCGCCGGACGCGTCGCCGATCACGCGGTCGAGTTGCTCGGATGATCGGGCCGGCTGCGCTCGAGCGAACGGCGCGATGAAGCTCTCCGTCGACACCGCCGTCCGGCTCGGCCGAGTCGGTGTGGCGATCGGACACACCTGGCGGTTCCGCGACGCGGATCGCCCGCCGGAGCGGGCCACGATTCCGCAGGCCCCCGTCATTCTCGCCTGCTGGCACGAGTACCTCCTGTCCTTCGCGCTCCTCGGAAAGCACCGCGGCATCGCCTCGCTGTCGAGTCAGCACGGTGACGGAGAGATCATCACCCGCATCGTCGACCCTCTCGGGTTCCATATGGCGCGAGGCTCGAGCAGCCGCGGGGGATTCGCAGGATTCCGCGAACTCCTTCGCGCCGCCGCAGACGGCCGCTCGATCTACCTGACGACGGACGGTCCCCGCGGGCCCCGTCACACCTGCCAACCCGGAGTCGCCCGCTTGGCGAAGCGCACTGGCTTCCCGATCGTCCCAATGGCGATGGCGGCGACTTCTGGGTTCCGACTCGACTCCTGGGACCGGCAGCTCGTCCCGGCGCCCGGCGCCCGGGTGTTCGTTGCGTTCGGCGATCCGATCGACGTCGGATCCGACGATGATGCGACGGCTCTCGCGCGAATCGAACACGAAACGAATCGGATGGTCCGTCGCTGCGAGGCCGTGGCCCGCGAAGCCCGCTGGGGGCGCCCGGCCGCCATCCAACGATCCGCGCCGGAGGCGACTCCTGATCGAGGCGCGCGCTCCTCGGGCCCGCTGTTTCGTGCGATCGAGAGCCGCATCAGGCGAGCCTGGCTGCGGCGCCCGCCTCCTCTCGATCTCAGAGCTGCGTCCGTTGGATTCCGTGGTCTCCGAGCGGCTCGACACGCACTGTATGATGCCGGGATCATCTCGGCCGGTCCGCCGGCGATTCCGGTCGTATCGGTCGGGGGCATCACCGTTGGGGGAGCGGGGAAGACCCCGCTGGCCTCCGAGGTCGCAGGTTGGATCATGGACGCCGGCGCTCGCGCTGCCGTCCTCACCCGCGGATACGCGGATGAGCTGCGGCTCCACCGGGCCCTCCAGCCGCGGGCGGTCGTGATGGGGCACCGTGACCGACAGGCGCTTACGTGGCGGGCCGCCGCCGAGGGCGCCGATGTCGCGGTGCTCGACGACGGATTTCAGCACCGTCGCCTCGCGAGGAGCTTCGATCTCGTCGCCATCGACCGCGACGCTCTCCGTCGGACCAACGGTGCGCCCCTTCCAGCCGGTCCTTTTCGTGAATCGGTGGGACGGGCCGTACGGGTCGCGGACGCCCTGGTACTGATCGGCAGAGAGCCGCGCGACGAGGCCGTGATCGAGTGGGAGAAAGCGTGGGTCGCGGATGTCGGGCCTCGCACGCGCCCGGCGATAGCAACCCTCGAGGCCGACGCGCCCGAGCTCGTACGGAAGGGGACCGGCGACCAACCCACCGTCGCCTTGACCGGCGTGATGAAGCCGAATCTCTTCTTCGACTTCGTCCGAAGCTCGTGTCCGACGATCGAGCGCTGTCATGCGTTGCCGGACCACGGAGTTCCGGGGGCCGATCTCCCGGAGTTACTCGAGGCCGCGGCGGCGGGTGGGTTCGTAATGACACGAAAGGACTACGTCCGGTTGAGCGGGATCCTTCCTCGGGACATCGGTGTTTGGGTTGTCCCGGAGCGTCTGGTATGGCATGAAGGCGAGAGTCCACTAAGAACCGCGCTCCTCGAGGCGGTTCTGGGGGCCGGCAGGTGCTGAGGGTCACCATCGTCGCGGTGGGCAAGGTCCGGACGCCGGGGCTGGCCGAAGCGATCGAGGAATACGAGAATCGGCTCCGGCATTACGTTCGGTTCGAGGCGATTTCAGTGAACGCCGCGAATCTGCCGGACGATCGGGCCGAGGAGGCGATGACGACGGAGGGCCGGGCGTTGATGGATCGCGTACCGGCAGGATCGACCCTGATCGCCCTCACTCGCGATGGCAAACGCTGGACGACCCGCAACCTCGCGGAGCAGATGGAAGAGCTACAGACCTACGGAGGTGGTGGCCTCACGTTCGCCATCGGCGGTGCGCAGGGATTGGACGTATCCGTCCTGCGGAGCGCCCGTGCCCGCCTCAGCCTTTCCGCGATGACGCTTCCGCACGAGCTCGCGCGCCTCGTGCTCACCGAGCAACTGTACCGGTCGGCCACGATCCTGCGTGGCGAGCCGTATCACAAGGGCCCATGAGTGCCCCCGCGGAGTGGTTCCGAGACTGGTTCGGCGACGCGTACATCGCCCTGTATCCGCATCGTGACGAGGACGAGGCCCGCGCCGGGGTCGAGTTGTTCGCTCGAAGCGGCGCGCCCCCCGCCGGTGCGCGGATCCTCGATCTGGCGTGCGGAGCCGGTCGACACCTCGAGCGGCTCAGGGCCCGCGGATACGAAGCGACGGGGATGGACCTCTCCGCAGTCCTGCTGCGAGAGGCGGCGAAGCGCCCCGGAGTGCCGGGATCGGTGGTCCGGGGGGACATGAGAGAGCTCCCCTTCGCGGATGAGAGCTTCGCCGCACTCGTGAATTTCTTCACCTCGTTCGGCTATTTCCTGACCCCCGAGGAGGACCTCGGGGTCGTGGGCGAGATCCGGAGGGTGCTGCAGCCCGGAGCACCCTTCATCATGGACTATCTAAACGCCCCGTGGGTGCTGGCCCGGCTCGAGCCCGAGACGCGTTCCCGCATCAACGGCCGCGACGTGCGGCAGGTTCGCTGGGTCGAGGACAATCAGGTGATCAAACGCATCGAGCTGTTCCCCGAGGGGGGAGGTGAACCCGAGGTGTTTCACGAACGGGTCCGCCTCTACGATCCGCCCGATCTCGAGGCGCTCCTCACGGATCACGGACTGACCCCCGAGGAGCGGTTCGGAGGCTATGACGGCCGCCCCTTCGGGACGGACACCCCCCGGTTCATTCTTCGGGGGAGGGCGTCCTGAACGACCTTGCCTTTCTCCGCCTGGATCTCGCGCCACCGGAGTCCCTCGCCGGTCAATTGATCGCGGGGGATGGACCGATCCCTCTACCGTCGGTCAGCCATCTGACGTTGGGGTCCCGTTCGGCCCCTCTGGGTATCGAATCGTTCGGGACGACCTCGGATGCGATCCGTGCGAAGCTGGAGCGCGTACTCGACGGGGACGGGGTTGTCGTCACGACGGGGCAGCAGCCTGTCCTATTCCTCGGCCCCCTCTACGTGATCTACAAGGCGCTCACCGCGATCGAGCTCGCCCGGGAGATCGAGGAGCGCTTCGATGTGCAGGCGGTGCCGGTGTTCTGGGTGGCTTCCGACGACCACGACTGGGATGAGATCGGTCAGACCACGATGGTCGGCACGGACAGCGCGGTCCGGGGGCTGCGCTTCAGCGCTCCGCCGGGCATGGAGCAACGTCCTGCGGGACCGACCCCGCTCCCCGACGCGATTCGTGGCACGATCGACGCGCTCGCCCAAATGGTTCCAAGGTCTGAGTTTAGCAAGCGTTATCTCGACTACCTTGATAGATGCTATGCTCCCGGGGAGACGGTCGGGGCGGCTTTCGCCAACACCCTCGCCGAGGTTCTGCAAGGGACGGAGTACGCCTGGCTGGACTCCGCCGATCCGGGGCTCAAGAGGGCCTCACGACCGTTCTTCGAGACCATGTTCGATGACCCGACCGGGACGCTGGCCGCGATGGATGCGGGAGATCGGGCGGTCCGGGACTCCGGACACGATCCTCTCATCGCACCGATGCCCGACGGCCTCCCGATCTTCTACGACGATGGCGCGGCTCGACAACGCCTCCGGCACACTCCGGATGGATTCGTCGCGGGTCGAGAAGGGACCGCCGAGCCGATCGCCGTCTGGAAGGATCGCCTGGAGGAGGCCCCGGAGCGATTCTCGCCCAGCGTCTCCGCCCGACCGGCGCTCGAATCATGGCTGCAGCCCGTTTGCGCGACGGTCCTGGGGCCGGGCGAAATCGCCTACTGGAGTCAGCTCGGGCCCGTGTTCGATCATCTCGGTGTCCCGTACCCGGCCATCGCCCCACGTTCCAGCTTCGTCGTCGTGGAGCCCCGGATCAGGAAGATCCTCGAAACTCTCGATCTGGCCGTCGACGATCTCCAGGATGACGGGCGGGCGGCAGAGACCCGCCTCACCGCCGAGGGACGGCCCGATGCGGTCGATGCGTCTGTCTCGGCGCTCAGGGCGGCCGTGGGAGAGGGTTCATCGGCGATGACGTCCGCGATCGGCGCCGAGTTGCCTGGTCTCAAGGGTGCGGCGGGGAAGACCACAAAGGCCCTGTTCGACGCCATTCAGCAGATGGATCGCCAGATCGACTCCGCGGTACGCGAGCGTCAGGACGTCGCGCTCTCGAAGGTGCGGCGCGCGGCGGCCGTCCTGTGGCCCGCGAGACGCCGTCAGGAGCGGTCGCTCAGTCCGTTCTATCTGCTCGCCCGATACGGCGACGCGACCATCGCTGCGGCGCGCGAGGCGATCGCCGAAGACGTCTCGCGTTTCTTGGCGGGGTCGGTCGACGGCCGATAGCTTTCCAGCATGACGGCCGCATTCGCGATAATTCTCGGTATGATCGTTCTGATCCCGGTGCTGGCGATTCTCATCGACTCGCCGCTGTCGGAGGCGCTTGCCCGCCGCATCGCATCCAAGGACTCAGAACCTGCCAACGCACGTCTCGATGCGATCGAGAAAGAGATGCAGTACCTGACGCAGGCCGTCGAGAGCCTTGAGGACGAGGCCGAGTTCGTGAGATCCCTCGTCGAAGGCCGCGGAGGCGACCATGCGCTCCCGCCTCCCGAAGAGGATGAGCCGGCCGACCTCGAGGCCGGAGCCAACGGGGAGATCTGATCTGAAGGAAGCCGGCACCGGGCGGTCCGCCGCGAGCGTCGGAGCGGGGATTCTCGCCAGCCGGGTCACCGGTTTCGTACGCGACGTCGTGATCGCGGCATTCTTCGGGACCGGTTTCGTGATGGATGCCTACGCCGCCGCCCTCAGGATCCCCAATGTTCTGCGGAACCTCCTCGGCGAGGGCACTCTCTCCGCATCGTTCGTCCCCGTCTATTCAGCGGCCCTGGGCCGGGGGGAGGAACTCGAGGCGCGGCGCACGGCTTCGGGCGTGCTCGGCGCCGTGCTCGTCGTGGCCGGGCTCGTGGTCGCGGTGGGAATCGCTGCTGCGCCATGGCTCGCGGAGATGCTCACGCCCGGGTTCGATCAGGAACTGACCGAACTGACGGGGCGGCTGATCAGAATCCTCTTCCCGATGGCCGGCCTGATGATCGCCGGGGCCTGGTGTCTCGGGATCCTGACGAGTCACCGCAGCTTCTTCCTTCCGTTCGCGGCGCCGGTCCTCTGGAATCTGGCGCAGATCGCAGGCCTGCTCATCGGTGCGAGGGCCGGGTGGAACTCGCTCATCGTGGTCCTGGCGTGGTCGACCCTCGCGGGCGCGGCGCTCCAGGTACTCGTCCAGCTCCCCGCGACCTACCGGGCCGCCGGGACGATCATCCCGCGAATCGATCGGAATTCCGAGTCGGTGAACACCGTCGTCCGGAATGCAGGACCGGTCGCCGCAGGGCAGGGTGTCTTCCAGATCTCGAGCTTCGTGGACGTCGTGCTCGCCAGCCTTCTCACCGTTTCGGGGTCGGGCCCGATCGCGGGGATGTACTTCGCACAGCGCATCGTCCAGCTCCCGATGGCGTTGTTCGGCGTCTCCGTCGCTGTCGCGTCCCTGCCGGAGATGTCGCGCGGCGCTGCGCTCGAGGGACTGCGCCCGCACGTGACGTCCGGTCTGCGGCGCACCCTCTACTTCGTCGTTCCGGCAGCGCTCGTTCTACTGCTCTACGGCGACCTCGTGATCGCTCTCATCTACGAGAGACGAGACTTCGGGGCGGATTCGACAGTCCTCGTCCGGTGGATCCTCGCGGGCTACACCGTCGGGCTCATCGCGACGAGTCTCGTGAAGTTGTTCGCCAGCGGCTTCCACGCCCTTCAGGACACGCGGACCCCACTCCGGTACGCGACCGTCGCTGTTTCGATCGGCATCCTCTCAGGCGCTTCCCTGATGTTCTGGATGCGGAGTCTGGGGCTCGGGCCGCGGGCCGCCACCGGGCTCGCGCTGGGCGGAGCGATCGGCGCCTGGATCAACCTCACACTGCTGTCCCGCGGACTCGCGCGGCGCGGGTTGACGGGGATCTGGAGCGGCAGCGCATCGACCATTGGTCGGATCGCGCTCGCCGCGCTCGCCGCCGGTGCGGTCTCATGGCCCGTTCGCCTCGCGACGCGAGGGGTCCTCGGCGCGGGGACACTCGGGCTGCTCCTCGAACTGCTGGCGGTGCTCGCCGCCGGGGGTGCCGTCTATTTGCTGATCGCGGGGCTCGGACCGCTCCGCCGAACCGGGACGACGGACTGAGGGCGGCGTGACCTCCGCGGAAGAGACCCCGGATCAGCGGGACGCACGCCTGCGGGATCAGGTCCGGTCCCTTCCGCACGTTCCAGGCGTCTACCTGTTTCGGGACGTCGCAGGCGAGCCGCTGTACGTGGGGAAAGCGAGTTCCCTGCGATCTCGAGTGGGTTCCTACTTCGGAGTCGACGCCGCACGGTCGCTGAAGCTCTCGAGGCTCACTCGACAGATCGACCGCATCGAGACCTTCCCGGCCCAGTCCGAATCCGAGGCGCTTCTCCTCGAGTGGAATCTGATCAAGGAGTTCTCTCCCCCCTTCAACATCCAGCTGCGCGACGACAAGAGCTATCCGTACATCAAGGTGACGGTCGCCGAGCCCTTCCCACGGATCTTCGTCACGCGACGGATCGTCGATGACGGATCCCGCTACCTCGGGCCGTTCACGGACGTCGGCCCGATGAGGCGGGCCCTCCGCACGATCAAGCAGATGTATACGGTGCGGTCCTGTCACTATCGCATGCCCGACGAGCTCCCCCCGCGCCCGTGCCTCGACTATCACATCGGCCGCTGCAAGGCCCCCTGCGCGGGTCTCCAATCCGAAGAAGACTACCGCGCGATGATAGACGAGATCCTCGAGATCCTGAACGGTCGCACGGCTCGGGTCAGGCGATCAGTCGAGACCCGTATGCGGGAAGCCTCGGAGAGCCTCGAGTACGAGCACGCCGCCGAGATGCGCGATGTCCTCCGCGGTCTCGACGTCCTGCGCAGTCGCCAGGCGGCCGTCGACAGCCGGGGCGGCGATCACGACGCGATCGGCTTCGCCCGCGAGGACCAGCTGGTATGCGGAATCGTTCTCCGGGTGAGGGAAGGGCGTCTCGTCGGGCGCAGGGTCCATTACCTGGGCAACGCCGAGAACGAAGAACCGGCCGCGGTTCTCGGGGCGTTCGTGAAAGGGTTCTACATGCGACAGGACGAGATCCCGCCCGAGTTGCTGGTCTCCGAGTCCTTCGACGACATGAGTCTCGTCGCCGAGTACCTCGCGGCGAGACGCGAGGCCCCCTTCCGCATCCACTGTCCCGTGCGCGGCGCGAAGCTCGACCTGGTCAAAGCGGCGGCCCGCAACGCGGCCCACATCCTCGATCAGGACCGGGTCGATCGCGTGTCCGAGACCGCCAGGCGCGAGGCGCACGCCGGCGCCGCACCGGCACCGGCCCTGCGGCTGGCAGAGGTACTCGAACTGCCCTCCCCCCCGCGCACCATCGTCTGTTTCGACGTCTCGACACTGGCCGGCAAGGAGTCGGTCGGGAGTGCGGTGTGGCTCCGAGACGGTCGTCCCGAGAAGAACGAGTACCGTCGCTTTCGCATCCGCGACTCCTCCGACGACCACCCGGACGACTACGCGATGATGCAGGAGATCGTATCCCGGTACTTCAACCGGCGGGTGGGGGAGGGGGGAGCCCTGCCCGATCTCATCGTGGTGGACGGCGGCCGCGGGCAGCTATCGGCCGCACGGCAGGCGATGGATGTGGCCGGAGTGTCGGATCTGCCAACGGTCGCACTCGCGAAGCGCGAGGAGGAGGTCTTCCGCCCGGGGATCTCCGAATCCCTGCGCCTGGCGCGGACCGATGTGGGGCTCCACTGGCTTCAGCGGGCGCGAGATGAGGCGCACCGTTTTGCGCTCGAGTACAACCGCACGCTCCGACGACGACGGACGCTCAGGTCCCGCCTGTCGGAGGTGCCCGGCATCGGGCCTTCGCGCGAGCAGGAGCTCCTGAAGAAATTCGGGAGCCTCGATGCCGTCCGCGCCGCCACGGTCGAGGAACTCGCCGCGACGAAGGGGATCGGAGACTCGATGGCCGGCGTGATCCACGAGGCGTTGGCGGCAGACGATGGGTGACTTCGGCTCGGCCGCGGGATTGTGCGGGACCTGCATCCACGCCCGTGCGATCCGGAGCGACCGAGGCTCGGTCTTTCTGCTCTGCCGGCGGTCGCGTGACGACGATCGATTCCGACGATACCCTCAGCTTCCTGTATGGCGCTGCCCCGGTCACGAGTTGGCCGAGGCCGGCCCGCCCGACCACATCGAGGACGCTCAATGACGACTCCGGTTCGCACACGGTACGCTCCCAGTCCGACGGGTGATCCCCATCTGGGAAACGCGCGGACGGCCATCCTCAACTGGCTCTTCGCCCGTAACCAGGGCGGCGTGTTCGTACTGCGCGTCGAGGACACCGACATCGCGCGGAACGTCGAGAGGGGAGAGGAGGCGAACCTCGAGGCTCTCGACTGGCTGGGTCTGGATCGAGACGAAGGGCCCGTGGCCGGCGGACCGTTCGGTCCGTATCGACAGTCGGAGCGGGTGGAGAGCCATCGAAGCCGTGCGCGCCAGCTGGTGGCGGACGGCCATGCGTACCGGTGCTTCTGCAGCGAGGAGACGATGGCCGCCGATCGCGCTGCAGCCATCGCCACGGGTCGGCCACCGGGGATGGACATGCGCTGTCGGGACCTCGACCCGTCCATTGCGGAGGAGCGCGAGGCGGAGGGGAGCACGCCGGCCCTGAGGCTCCGGGTGGACCCGGGGCCCGTCGAATACGCCGACCGGCTGAAGGGGGCGCTCAGCTTCGACGGGGCGGATCTCGGCGACATGGTTCTGCTTCGATCCGACGGACGACCGACGTACAACTTCGCCGTGGCGGTAGACGACCTCGAGATGGAGATCTCCCACGTCATCCGCGGAATCGGCCACCTTTCGAACACGCCGAAGCAGGTGCTTCTCTACCGGGCCCTGGGCGTCGAACCGCCGGAATTCATCCATATTCCGAGCGTCCTCGCGCCGGGCGGCGGCAAGCTCTCCAAGCGCGCCGGCGCCCCCGGCGTGCTGGAGTACCGGGACCGCGGATACTCGGCCGATGCGATCGTGAATTACCTGTCACTCCTCGCCTGGTCTTCGGAGGACGAGCAGGAGGTCTTCACCCGGCAGGAGTTGATCGACCGGATCGACCTCGACCGGATCGGGGCATCCGATGCCGAGATCGATCCCGACAAGTTGCGGTGGATGGCGGGGCAGCACCTCCGCCGACGCTCGGCCACCGAGCTCGCTACCGATTGGGTCGCGCTGCCGGAGGTCTCGGAGCTCGAGCTCGGGCAGGACGATCTCGAGCGGGCAGCCGAGGTCTTCGCAGAGCGGATGTACCTGACGACGGATGCGATTCCGGAACTCACGGCCGTGTTCGCCGACCCGGTGCTCGGGTCCGAGGAGGCCCGCGGGGTCCTGAGCTCGCCGGACGCGGCGATGGCTCTGGAGGCACTGGCCGCCGTGTGGGCGGAGACCGAGTGGGCGCCGCCCGCCCTGAAGTCGGCCGTCCGGGACGCGATGCAGGCCTGCGGCCTTCCGGGCAAGGCGTTCTTTCAGCCCGCGCGAATCGCCCTGATGGGATCGGCGCACGGTCCCGATCTGGCAGCCGTCGCGTACGCCCTCGGAGATGCACGGACGGCCGACCGGCTGCGGCGCGCCCGCGAGACATCCCTGAATCTGATCTCGGAGGATCAATGACCGACTGGCGGCTCGAGTGCGGGGACTGCGGGGCCGGGGTGCCCGTGGAGGGCGCGACGCTGTGTCCGGAGTGCGGCAAACCCTTGTTGGCGCGTTACGAACTCGGCTCCCTGGATGGAGCCGCGCTGCGATCCGCCTGGTCGACACGACGCGGGGGTATGTGGCGCTATCGGGAGATCATGCCGCTGCGGGACGGTGAACGGCCGGTCACCCTCGGCGAAGGTTCAACGCCGCTCCTCGAGGTGGACGTCGGCGAGGACCTCGGCGGCCTCACGTTGCTGGTGAAGGACGAGGGACAGAACCCCACCGGAAGCTTCAAGGACCGCGGCCTCTCAGCGGCCGTGACACGGGCCGCGCTCGATGGGGCGACCGACTTCGTCATCCCCACGGCCGGCAACGCTGGCGCCGCCCTCGCGGCCTACGCGGCTGCCGGCGGCGCGAGCTCGAAACTCTTCATGCCGACGGATACTCCGGATGGCGTCGCGCGTCGGTGCGTCCATTACGGCGCCGTGATCGAGCGCGTCGATGGACTGATCGACGAATGTGGCCGCCTCGCCGCC
Source organism: Gemmatimonadota bacterium (assembly GCA_039587355.1). Taxonomy (GTDB): domain Bacteria; phylum Gemmatimonadota; class Gemmatimonadetes; order Palauibacterales; family Palauibacteraceae; genus Palauibacter. Next base: position 69,148 of record JBDHIO010000006.1, read on the forward strand.
GAGTACGGTGCCGAGACGGGGGCGTTCAACGTCTCCACGCTGAAGGAGCCGTACCGGATAGAGGGCAAGAAGACGATGATGCTCGAGATCGTGGAGGAGCTGGGGTGGAGGGCCCCGGAGGCCATCGTCTACCCGACGGGGGGAGGCACCGGGCTCATCGGGAGTTGGAAGACGCTCCAGGAGCTGAGCGCTCTCGGCCTCGTCGAGGGATCGACCCGTCTGTACTCGGTGCAGGGCTCGGGTTGCGCGCCGGTCGTCCGCGCGTTCGAGCAGGGGGATCGCTATGCCGCGAAGTGGGAGGCGGCATCAACGGAGGCCTACGGGCTCCGGGTACCGGGGGCCCTGGGAGACTTCCTGATCCTCGAGGCTTTGCACGAATCCGGGGGCGGCGCGATCGCGGTGGACGACGACGCGATGCGGGCGGCGGCCCTCGAGCTCGGGGGCGCCGGGATCGGGGCCGCGATCGAAGGCGGAGCGACGCTCGCGGCGGCTCGCGAGCTCTATCGCAGAGGCGACCTGAGGGACGGCGACACCGTCGTGCTCTTCAACACCGCGCACATGCTCACGTACTGACTTTCGAGGTCCGAAATCCTCCGGAACGGGGACCAAACAGCTGCGAAACAGGGTATGTCATGTGACCCGGCCGTTCGGTCTTGCGTCTAGGTGATCGGACGAGGCGATGGCGGCCTCCAGGACCCGAATCCAAGGTGCGGCAGGCGGCCGTGAGGGATAGATTCGGGGCGCCTTTTTCGATGCCAAACCGGGAATCCAGGACGAATATGAACATCCTCAAATCGAGTCGGACGAGCCCCCTCGCTGCGGCGTTCCTCCTCGGAGCCTTTCTCGCGGTACCCGCCGTGGCGGTCGCGCAGGAAACGTGTGAGTTCGAGGGAAGCGTCGGCGCGAACAGCGCCGCCGAGAAGTTCCGCGAGATCACCGACGAAACCACGGACGCGGAGGCGATGGCCCTGTACCAGGAGGCCCTCGACGCCGTCCGCCCCGAGCTCGACGGCGAGAATGCCGTGGCGTATCTCATGGCGACCCAAGCGCTCCTCGGCCTCGGACAGCTCGACGAAGCGCTCGAGCTGATCACCACGTTCGACGCACTCGCGCCAGAGTGCGCCAGCTACTCGGAGAACATGCGGATGAACGGGTGGGTCCGGCATTTCAACGCCGGGATCGACCGGTACAATGCCGGTGACACCCAGGGAGCCCTCGAGAGCTTCGTCGGGGCGAACGACTTCCGGCCCGATCTGCGGTCGACGAACAACGCGGCGCTGATCTATCTCGAGACGGGCGACACCGAGAACGCGATCGCGACGTACCGTCTCGGGCTCGAGAACCCGGGCGATGCGCCGGACGCCGAGCAGCTTCGGAGCGCGGTCCGCGGGCTGGGCGATGCGCTGACCGCCGCGGGCCGTTCCGATGAGGCACTCACGGCGTACAGCAGCTATCTCGAGGAGCACCCCGACGATGTCGTGGTCCAGATCAACTACGCTCTGGCAGCCTCAGACGCGGGGATGGAGGCCGAGGCCACCGAGATCTTCTCGAGCGTTCTGGCTCGCGACGACCTCGATCCCCAGCAGTGGGTGCAGGTCGGCGTAGGACTGTACAACGCGTCGGACTACGAGGGTTCGTCGACGGCCTTCGGGAAGGCGAGGACTGCCAACCCGTTCAACAAGGAGGCCATGGAGAACTACGTGAACGCGTCCGTGCAGGCGAACCGGCCGGGCCCGGTCCTCGCGCTCGCCGATACGCTCGTCGCGTGGTACCCCTACGATCAGACGAACTACCAGCTGCTTGCCAGCGCGCTCGCGCGTGCCAGCATGGATGAGCGGGCGATGCAGGTGATCGCGGACCAGGAAGCCGCCGACATCGTCTTCCACGCCGTCCAGATGGGTGGTGGCGGCGGCGGGAACTACGTGATCCGCGGCACGCTGGAATCCAAGGGCGCTACCGGCACGCTGGTGATACCGTTCGAGTTCCTCAGCGAGGGGGGCGAAGTGGTCGCCACCGAGACGCTCACCATGGGCGCGCCCGCCGAGGGGCAGACCGAGGACTTCCAGTTCTCCGTAATCTCTGGAGTGCCGATCGCCGGATTCCGATACGGCAAGAACGGAAGCGGTTCCTGAAGGCGGTCACGCCACGAACTGCTACGAGACAGACGGCGATGTGCCCCCCGGTGCACGTCGCCTGACCGACGGGAGGGGGTGGTCACCCACCCTCTCCCGTTCTGATTTCTGACCGGGACGCAGGCGGGAACCGCGCGAATGATCAGAATCCAGCGCATCGAATCGGGCAGCATCGCCGACGAGCTCGACCTCCCGGTCGGGCTCGCGGTCCTGGCCATCAATGGAAAGCCGATTCGCGACGGCCTGGACCTTCTGTTCTACGAGGTGGACGACACCCTCGTCGTCGAAGCGGAGCTGGCTGACGGAGAGCCCCTGGTTCTCGAGATCGAGAAGCCCACGGATGAGCCCCTCGGGATCGTCCCCGAGCCGGACAAGGTCCGCCGCTGCACGAACGCCTGTCCATTCTGCTTCGTTAAGGGGAACCCGAAGATCGAGAAGCTGCGCGCAGGTCTCTACATCAAGGACGACGACTACCGCCTCTCGTTCCTCCACGGGCACTACGTCACGCTGACGAACCTCCGGGACGACGATTGGGATCGGATCTTCGAGCAGCGTCTGTCTCCGCTGTACGTAAGCGTGCACGCAACGGACCCCGAGGCGCGTCTGGCGATGCTGGTCAATCCTCGTTCCGCTCGGATCAACGAGGACCTCGATCGGCTGGCCGGGGGAGGAATCGCGGTGCACGCGCAGGTCGTGCTGTGTCCGGAGATCAACGACGGCGATGTGCTCGAGCGGACGATGTCGGACCTCTACGCCCGTGGACCATCCATCAAGTCGCTGTCGATCGTCCCGGTGGGGCTCACGTCCTTCAACGCGGACAGGGGGGTGCGCGAGCTCGTCGTCAGCGAGTGCCGGGAGGCGATTCAGGCGATCGACCGAACCCGCGCGCGAGCGATGGAGGAGCGTGGGTTCGGGTGGTGCTACGCCTCTGACGAGATGTATCTGCGGGCCGAGATGGATCCGCCGGGACCGTCGTACTTCGACGAGCAGGACCTGGAGAGCAACGGTGTCGGCGCCATCTCCGCCCTCACCGCGCGGGTCCGCCGTGGGATGGGCGACTTGCCCGCGCTCGACGGCCGCCGGATCGTCGCGGTAACGGGACGATCCATGGGGCCGGTCCTCGAGGAGCTCATGAAGGAGATCGGTATGCGAACCGGGGCCGAAGTCGCCACCGCGATCGCACCCAACACGCTCTATGGACCGACGGTGACGACGGCCGGGCTTCTGTCCGGATCGGACCATCGGGACGCACTGGCGCCGTATCGCGACTGGGACCTGGCCCTGATCACGAGGGAGGCGCTCAACGACCGCGAGGTCTTTTTGGACGACATGAGCCTGGTCGATCTCACGAGTTCTCTGGACGGCCTCCGCGTGGAGCCGTCCAGAGACATCGTGGACATACTGCGCACACTCCGGGCGGTGGCGGCATGAGCCGCCCGACCGTCGCGATCGTGGGCCGCCCGAACGTCGGCAAGTCGACGCTGTTCAACCGCGTCCTCGGGCGACGACAGGCGATCGTCGCGGAGCGGCCCGGCGTCACGCGCGATCGGCAGTTCGCGGACGCGGACTGGGCCGGGAGGGAGTTCAGGCTCGTCGATACCGGCGGCATCGTCGATCGTCCCGACGAACGGATGGACCGGGAGGTCTATCAACAGGTTGAGACCGCCCTCGAGCATGCGGACTCGATCATTTTCGTCGTCGATGGCAGGGCCGGCCTCCACGCGGTGGACCGTTTCGTCGCCGACCTGCTTCGCAAATCCGGGCTCCCATGCGTGCTCGCGGTGAACAAGCTCGACGAGCTCGGTGAGGCGGAGGACCACTTCGAGTTCTACGAGCTCGGATTGGGAGAGCCGGTGCCCCTGTCCGCGCTCAGCGGCAAGGGATCCGGCGACCTCCTCGACCAGGTGCTCGCGACCCTGCCTCCGGTTGGAGACGAACCGCCCCCCGAGGTCGATCTTCGCCTCGCGGTCATCGGGCGCCCGAACGTGGGCAAGTCCAGCTTCGTGAACCGGCTCCTCGGGGAGGACCGCGTGATCGTTCACGACGAGGCCGGCACCACCCGAGACGCGATCGACACGTACGTCGAGATCGATGGCAAACGCATCTGCCTGATCGACACCGCCGGGCTGCGCCGGCAATCGAGGGTGGACGACGACGTGGAGTTCTACGGTCGCCTCAGGGCCAGCGGCGCCATGGAGCGAGCCGATGTCTGCCTGCTGCTGGTCGACACCGAGAGCGGCGTGGTGAACCAGGACTTTCGGGTCGGACACACCGCCTGGGACGCCGGAAAGGGCCTCGTGTTCGTCGCGAACAAGTGGGACCTCATCGACGATCGCGGGCCCGACAAGCTCGCGGAGTTCGAGAGAGACCTGCGCACGCGAGGCCACTATCTGCGCTGGGTCCCGATCATCACGTCCTCGGCCCTGACCGGTCAGCGAGTGCGAAAGGTGGTCGAGCTCGCGCTCCGCGTGCAGGAGAACCGTGCGCGGCGCATCCCGACGGCCGAGGTGAACCACGTGCTCCGGGAGCTCGTGGACCGACGCCAGCCCCCGCAGGGGGGACGCGGCGACGTGCGGTTCCTCTACGGCAGCCAGGTGGCGACGGAGCCTCCGCTCTTCGTACTGTGGACGAATCGTCCCCATGACGTGAAGGAGCACTACGTACGCTACCTCACGGCCGGGTTCCGCGAGGCCTGGGACTTCGAGGGCTCGCCGATTCGGATCAAACTAAAGAAACGCTCGGACCGCTCTTGACCCACCTTCTCCTGATCGTCGCCGCCTACCTCGTCGGAGGGTTCCCGACGAGCCACCTGATCGGGCGGATCCACCGCGTCGATCTGGCCACCGAGGGGAGTGGGAACTACGGGGCGACCAACGTCTATCGGGTCCTAGGATTCATGCCCGCGCTGACGGTCGTAACCGTCGACCTCTTCAAGGGCTTCGCTCCCGTCTGGTTCTTCCCCGAATGGGACGGACGCACCGGGGCGTGGGAGCTGGCGTACGGTGCAGCGGCGATCCTCGGTCACGTCTGGCCCGTCTACACCCGCTTTCGGGGAGGGAAGGGTGTCGCGACCGCCGCGGGAACGCTGCTGGCCGTCGCGCCGGTCGCATTGCTGATCGCCGTCTTCGTGTGGGTCGGAACGCTGTTGCTGACGCGGATCGCCTCGCTGGCCTCGCTGATGGCCGCAACGCTCATCCCGCTGCTCGCCAGGGGCGCGGAAGCGCCGACGCCGATCGTGCTGTACGCGCTTTGCCTCGCGTTTCTCGTCTGGTGGACCCACCGGACGAATCTCGTACGGCTGGCTCAACGAAAGGAGCTGCGCATCCATTTCGGAAAGGCGGCTCGGGATCGGGGGCGTCTCGAAGAACCCGATGAGGCGGACCAGGACGGGGAGGGCTCGTGAGCTCGCGTCGAATCGGGGTTCTCGGCGGAGGAAGCTGGGGGACGGCATTGGCCGATGTGCTGGCGCGCAACGGACACGACGTCTCGCTCTGGGTTCGTCGACAGGACAGCGCAGCTGAGATCAACGGCGAGCACCGGAACATCCGGTACCTCCCGGGGGTGGAGCTGTCCGAAACTCTGACCGCGACGACGTCGCTCGAGGAGGCGCTCGACGGAGTCGACTTCGTACTCTCCGCGTGCCCGTCACACGCGGTCCGGGATGTTCTCGGGGAGGCCCGTCCGCTGGTCGGCGACGCCATCGTGATCTCCGCGTCGAAGGGGATCGAGATCGGATCGGACCTCCGGATGACCCAGGTAATCATCGAGACCCTCGGGGAGGACGTGGAGCCGAGGCTCGTCGTCCTGTCGGGGCCGAGCTTCGCGGATGAGCTGGTGAGAGGTCTGCCCAGTGCCATGGTCGCGGCCGCGAAGCCCGAGGACGCCGCCCTCGAGGTGCAGGCGATCTTCCAGAACCCTTTCCTGCGGATCTACACCGGCACCGACGTCGTCGGAACCGAGCTGGGTGGGGCGCTCAAGAACGTGATCGCGCTGGCCGCCGGCGTCTCGGACGGATTGAAGCTTGGCAGCAACGCGCGAGCAGCCCTGATCACCCGTGGCCTCGCGGAGATCACGCGGGTGGCCGTGCTCCTGGGAGCCGATGAAAGCACGCTGGCCGGGCTCGCCGGGCTCGGCGATCTGGTCCTGACCTGCACCGGAGACCTGAGCCGGAATCGAACGGTCGGGCTCGCGATCGGGGGCGGACGCGACCCGAAGGAGGTCCTCGACGAAATGGAGCAGGTCGTCGAGGGCGTGCGAACCACGCGCGCGGCTCGCGAGCTCAGCCTGAGCCTCGGCGTGGAGATGCCGATCACTCAGGGGATATACTCTATTCTGTACGAGGGGATGGGTCCCCGCGATGCGCTGGCCAGTCTGATGGCCAGGAGACCGAAACCGGAGCGATACTGACTCCGGGAGCATGTCATGGAGCGGCTCGTCGAAGGGCCGCAAGCAGGGAGGGGGAGAGGTGCCGGATCGAATCGCCGAGAAGGAATACTATTCGATCGGAGACGTGTGCGAGATCGCGGATCTGAAGCCGCACGTGCTCAGGTACTGGGAGAGCCAGTTCTCGATGCTCCGTCCGACGAAGAACCGGGCTGGTAACCGGGTCTATCGGCGGAAGGAGATCAAGCTAATCCAGCTCCTTCGACACCTCCTTTATACCGAGCGGTACACGATCGAGGGCGCCCAGCGAAAGCTCAACCAGCTCCGGAAGGAGGGGAAGCTCGCCAAGGCCGCACGGGTCGCGTGGGAGCAAGAGTCGGCGACGGACCTCCGGCGTGAGGCGGACGCACTCGTCGAGCTGTTGTCGAGAGTTGAGGTCGGGTGACCGGTACGGCCCACGTCCTTCTCTGCACAAACGACGACGGCATCCACGCCCCAGGCCTCGACCTGCTCATCCAGGCGGCCTCCGGGCACGGCGAGGTCCATGTGGTGGCTCCCGATCGTCAGCAGAGCGCATCCAGCCACGCGCTCACCCTCCACCGCCCCCTGCGGCTGACACACACGGGCGACCGCAGGCACACCGTGGACGGAACCCCCACGGACTGCGTTCTGATCGCGCTGCGCGACCTCATGGATCCGAAGCCCACGTTCGTCCTGTCGGGCGTGAACCACGGTGCGAACATGGGCGAGGACGTGCTGTACTCTGGGACCGTCGCCGCGGCGATGGAGGCGACGATTCTCGGGACTCCGGCGGTCGCGATCTCCTACTCCGGATACGACTCGACGTACCTGGACACCTACGGACCGATGGTCTCGGAGATCATCGGCTCGATCCTCGATCGAGATGACTTTCCGGGTGGAACGCTGCTCAACATCAACCTGCCCGACATCCCCGCCGCCGAATCCCGCGGCGTGAAGGTCACGTCGCTGGGGCGCCGCGTCTACCACGATTCGGTCGCCCGTCATGTCGACCCCCACGGACGGGAATACCTGTGGATCGGAGGCGGCCGCTCGGAATGGTCCGGAGGCGAGGAGTCGGACTATCGGGTCGTTCGGGACGGATACGTCTCGGTCACTCCGCTCCATCTCGACCTCACTGACTTCAGTCTTCTCGAGGACGTGGGGTCCTGGTCGTTCCGGAAATGACCGACTTCGTTCGGGACCGGCGGCGCATGGTGGACGGCCTCAGGTCCGAGGGCATCGAAGATCTTGCAGTGCTGCACGCCTTCGATGCGGTTGCCCGTCACGAGTTCGTGCCGCCCGAGATCCACCACAGCGCGTACGCTCTATCGCCCCTGCCGATCGGCTACGGACAGACGATCTCGAGCCCCGTGATCCACGCGATGAGCCTCGAGCTCGCGGAGCTTAGCGGCGGAGAACGCGTGCTCGAGGTGGGGACAGGGTCCGGTTTCGAGACGGCACTGTTGTGCGCGCTGGGTGTCGACGTGTACTCGATCGAGCGCCTCGAGCCCCTCGCGGCGCGGGCCCGGGAAGCGCTTCACCGGCTGGGCTACGAACCCCATCTGCGCGTGGGGGACGGCAGCGCGGGCTGGCCGGAGGCGGCGCCGTTCGACGCCATCATCGTCGGGGCGGCCGCGGCCGAGGTTCCCGGCGCGCTCCTTGCTCAACTCGCGGACGGCGGACGACTTATCGTACCTGTCGGCGACCGCCATCAGGCGCTTTATCGCATCCGCCGCGAAGGCGAGGAGTACACGAAAGAGAGAATCACGGGGGCGCGTTTCGTACCCCTGATCGAGGAATCAGGGCAGAGCAAGGGTCGATGATGAACGTGAAGAAGACGGACGGGGAAAGACAGGACGGGAAGCAGGGGCCGCTTCGCCGACTCTACCACTGGGTTCTCGGGTGGGCCGACAGACCCGGCGGGCCATGGGCCCTCGGGGCGATCGCGACGGCGGAGTCCTTCGTGTTTCCGATTCCGCCGGACGTACTCCTCATCCCCCTCTGTATCGGCAACCCGAAACGCGCGTTTCATTTCGCCGCGATTTGCACGGTCGGATCGGTCCTCGGAGGTATCCTCGGATACGCGATCGGCGCGGCGCTGTTCGAGACGATCGGGGGGCCGATCCTGGACTTCTATAACGGCAGAGAGGCGTTCGACTCGCTCGGGCGGAGCTTCGAAGACAACCTGGTCGTCGCGCTCGGTAGCGCCGGCTTCACGCCGATCCCTTACAAGGTGTTCACGATTGCGGCCGGATCTTTCTCCGTCTCGTTCGGCGCGTTCGTGGCCATTTCCGCGGTGAGCCGGGCCGGCCGGTTCTTTCTCGTCGCCGGACTGATCCGCGTCTTTGGCGAGCAGATCGAGGGCTTCATCGAGAAGTACTTCAACATCCTGACGATCGTGTTCGCCCTGGCCGTGATCGCCGGCTTCCTCGTCATTCGACCCCTGATGCACTGACCGGAGCGCACCGCGCGCCGTGCCGCCGGCAGGTCGCGATCGAAGTGGCGGTAACCGGCGCGTTCGGGTAGCTTTGTCCGCCGTTGTAACGGGATTCCAAAGCGGACAGAGGGGTACGGAATAGATGGCGGACGCACTCGCCAAGGGGAAGAAGCCGGAGGCCGAGGATGGCGGGCCCACCGGCGGTGAAGACGCCTTCGTACGAGGCGCATTCAAATCCTTCGATTGGCTACAGAAAAACCTCCGCGTGGTGCTTCTCGGCGTCGCGGGGATCGCGCTGATCACGGTCGGCGTGCTGTATTATGTAAACTTCCAGGCGACGGTCCGGAACCAGGCGGCGGGGGACCTCGCACAACTCCGCATGGCCGCCGTTTCTCCCGAAGCGGTGATTCCCGACCTCGAGTCCTACATCGGGCGCTACGACGGGACCCCTGCGGCGGACGAAGCCCGCGTGCTGCTCGCGCGGGTCTACCTCGACGCCGGCCAGCCGGCGGAGGCGATCCGGGTCGCGGATGGGGTCGCGGAAGGCGCGGATCGCCCACTCGGGTTCGCCGCACGCTCGATGCTCGCCGCAGCCCAGGAGTCGTCGGGTGATGCCGCGGCGGCACTCGCGACCTGGCAGGATCTGGGTCGAAACGCGCGTTTCCCGTTCCAGCGGCGTCAGGCACAGGCCTCCGTGGCTCGTCTGCATGTCGCTGCGGGTCGTGTGGCGGAAGCCGCGACGATCTATACGGCGATCGCGGACGAAGCCGAAGAGGAAGGCGATCTCAGCGAGGCGGGCGTCTACCGCATTCGTCTGGGCGAATTGAGCGTACCGGAAGGGTCCTGACCCGGTTCCGCGGACTGGAAACCGGGGGGTCGCACGACGACGGGGGGCGGTTGTCCCCCGTTTTTCACGCCCACCCGCACGATGGCGCATAAGATACATTATGTAAACTACTAGCGGATCTCTCTTCCAGGGCTCAACACCCTTCCACTCTCGGCGGAGACGCCACGCTTCGTCCCCGGCGAGCAAGTCGAGGTCATCGCTCGGACGAGTGTATCTGGGGGAACCCCCGATCCTCCGAGCCGGCGTCGCGCAGCCGATCCAGCAACTCCTGCCAGAGATCGTCGAGATCCTCGCAGTCGATCATCTCTCGGGTTACGTGCGCGCCGGAGTACGCCCGCGCGATCCTGGCCAGCAACTCGAGCTGCGTCTCGGTGTCCTCCGCATCCGTGAGAATCAGAAAGACGAGGTGCGCGGGCCGGCCGTCGATCTCGTCCCACTCGATCCCCTCCTTCGAGGCCCCGATCACAACGAGAGGATCCGCGAGGCCGCCGATGCGGGCGTGCGGGATCGCGATTCCGCGTCCCACGCCGGTGCCCATGACCTCCTCGCGCGCGAAGACTTCCCGCCGGATCACCTCGGCGCTCGGAGCGCCCGGGATCTCGGAAGCTTCGATCGCCAGGACCTCGATCGCCTCCTCGCGCGTATCCGACTCGAGCCACACGCAGTGCTCTCGGTGGAAGAACGGAACGAGATCGTGCGTCTCACGTCTGCGCAGCGTCCACGAGAACGCGGGGCCGACTAGCAGCGCCGACGCGATGGACGCGATGACGAGGGCCACGAACATCTCCGGCCCGATGATCGCCTCCTCGAACGCGACGCCGGCGAGAAGTACGCCCATGGGCCCGCCCGGGATGTGCGCGATCCCCACGGGTAGCCGATCGAGGGCGGGCATCTTCACCATGTTCGCGCCCCACCACGCCCCTACGAACTTCCCGCCAATCGAGAGCGCGGTGACGATGAGCACCGTCGTCGGATTGAAGTCAGAGACGAAGTCGATCCTGAGGCAGATCTCGGCGAAGAAGAGCGGGACGAAGATGGCGCCGACCATCTGCTCGATGATCGATCGTGTATGCTCCGAAAGGGCCTCTGTATCGCCCGCCATCATCCCGGCGAGCAGAAACCCGAACACCGGATGGATCTGCAACGACGCCGTCACGATCCCCCCAAGGAGACCCAGACAAACGACGAAGGACAGCGGAACGGCCGGACTCGGCAGTTCCTTACGCTCGATCCACTGCAGAGCCTTCGTCGTCAAAGAGCGACCCAACGTGAGGGCGAAGGCAGAGAAGACGAGGATCCCCACCATCGTTCCGACGATTCCGCCGCCGGCGTCCCCTTCCCCGGCCGCCCCCACGAGGCCGAGCACGATGGCGAGCACGGCCCACCCGAGCAGCTCGTTCATCGCCATCGCCGAGATGAGGAAGAGCCCCAGGTCGGACTTGATGATCTTGAGGTCGAAAAGCAGCCGTGCGACCACAGTGATGGCGGTGATCGCCACACCGGCCCCGATCAGAAGGGCGAACGCCAGCCGCGGTGCCGGAACCTCCATCCACTGGGGGTACATGATCCAGGCGACGACCGTCCCCAATGCGAGCGGAACGAGCACTCCGGTGACCGCGACGCCGAACGTCTGCTTCCGCATCTTCCAGGCGGAACCGATGTGTACTTCGAGGCCGACGACGAGCAGGAGGAAGAGGATACCGATCTCCGCCGTGACGCCAAACATGGCCTCCTGGAGTTCGTCCCGCGGGAACAACCACTCGAAGGTCCCCGGCGCCAGGTGGCCGAGAATGGTTTGGCCCAGGATGATCCCGGCCAGGATCTCGCCGGCGAGCGGCGGTTGGTGGAAATAGCGGAAGATCTCGCCCAGGACTCTGGCCAGGCCCAGCACGACGACGACCTGTATCATGAACAGGAGGATCGGATCCCCGTGCACGCCACCACCCGTCTTCTGGTGATCCCTCGGGCTGGCGCCCGCGTCACTGCCATTGTATCCCGAGTGGGCCCGGTCTGCGAGGACCCAACGGTCGATCGATCTCATCGGAAGGAGCCGCATGACAGGTGTCGAAAGCCACCGCTTTGATAACGGGGACACGATGCCCATGCTTGGCCTGGGGACCTGGCAGTCGGAGCCGGGCGTGGTGGCCGGAGTCGTGGCGGATGCCATCGGCCTCGGCTACCGACATATCGATTGCGCCCACGTCTACGGTAACGAGGCGGAGATCGGCCCCGCGATCACTGATGCTCTCGCCGATGGCGTCGTGAGCCGCGAGGACCTGTGGGTTACGTCGAAGCTCTGGAACAACGCCCACGCCCGGGAGGACGTGCTACCGGCCCTCGAGAATACGCTAAACGACCTCGGCCTCGAGTACCTGGACCTCTACCACATCCACTGGCCCGTCGCGCAGCCGCGCGACGTCTTGTTCCCGCAGAGCGGCCAGGATCTGGTGGCGCTCGAGGAGCGCCCGCTGCGAGAGACCTGGCAGGCCATGGAGGTCGCCGTCGAGCGGGGGCTCACCCGCCACATCGGCGTGTCGAACTTCAGCGCGAAGAAGATCGAGCACCTCCGCGAGGAGGCTCGGGTCGCGCCCGAGGTGCTTCAGGTCGAGCTCCACCCCTATCTACAGCAGAACGCCCTGCTCGAGTACTGCCGATCACGCGGGATGTTCGTCACCGCCTACTCACCTCTCGGGTCCCCTTCCCGTCCAGAGCGACTCGTCGTGGAGGGCGAACCGATGCTGCTCGAGGACCCGGCCGTGATCGACATCGCCGACCGGCACGCGGCAACGCCGGGTCAGGTCCTCATCGCCTGGGCGCTGGCTCGGGGAACATCCGTCATCCCCAAGACCGTGCGACCGGAACGGCTCCGTGAGAATCGCGCCGCGTGCGAGCACTCGCTTTCCGTCGCAGACATGGATCGTATCGGCTCGCTCGACCGTCATCGCCGCTACATCACCGGCGACTTCTGGGCGAAGGACGGCAGCCCATACTCCGTGAAGGAGCTATGGGACGAGTGAATCCCGCGCTGGGATCAGAACGTGAGGGTGTGACTGTACTTGATCATGAGGGTCCGTCCCGCGGAGAGCGGGAGCCGCGGGTCCCGTCCGTTGTCGCGGGTGTGGTTGTACCCCTCGTTGTACACGATCCAGAGATCCGTCCCCTCGCGGAAGTGGTACCTGAACCGCGCGTTCACGCTCGTCTGATCCTCGAGACTGTTGTACTGCAGGAAGAGGTTCAGCGAGACGTGGACGTTGAGCGCGAGCTGGGTACGCAGGCGCGCCAGGTGCGTCGTGACGCCCTCGTTCCTCTCCTTGAAGTCGAGGCGGTTGATCTCGTACCCGCCACCGAGCTCCACGTATTTGGACGGGTTCCACATCGGCTCGAGGCCGAACCCGCGTCTGGTCCCATCATAGAAGCTCCCGGCCGTAAACTCGGCCTGCCCCCGGAGCAGCCCGCCGCGCGGGAGCTCCATGCGCACCGAGCCTTCGCTGAACCAGTAGTTCCCCACCGGGATCGGGACGCCCGCGATGTCGAACTCATCGCGGATGCTCTCATAGCTGGTCCGGAACGATCCCGTGATGGATGCGCTGTTTCGCCACTCGAAGCCCAGCTCCGGCTCGATCAGCCGTGACTCGGCCGTCCCGTCCTCGTTTCGGTGATAGGTCTCCGTGTTCACGGAAGCCGTGATGTTCTGGAAGGGGGATCGAGCGCCCGGGAACCAGCCCCACCCCACCCGTCCGGCGTAGAGACTGAAGTCCTTACGCAGCTGGAACCCCAGGCGTGGGAGGTAGTCGGGCCCGACTCGCCCGTACGTCAGGTGATAGGACAGGCCCTGCTCCCGTCGGCGCTCCCACTCCGCGCGGAGGAGGCCGGCGTCGATCGCACTGCCCTCCTCGATCACCTCGTCGAACGTCTGCGCCCACTTCAAGTTCACGTACTCGTCCCCGACGACCCGCACCTGCCCGTCCAGACCGTACGCGACGTTGTTCTCGCCGTGGGTGCCCAGGCGCGAGGTCAGCATTCCGCCGACCGACGAGTACTGGTTGAAGACCTGCTGACTGACTCTGACGACCCCCATGTTCTCGCTCGAGAGCCCTCCCTGAGGCGCCGTCTGCATGTTGAGCACGCCGAAGTCGAGCCCACCCGCGCGTCCCACGGCACGGGCACCGCCGTAAATACGGACGAGCTCGCCGTCATTCAGACCGATCCGACGACTGAAGAAGAGCCGATCGGTGAATCCCCCCGTCGAGAAGTCGAAAGTCGACTGGCGCTCCTGAAAGAACTGGCGCTTTTCCGGAAAGAAGAGCGGGAACCGGGTGAGGTTGATCTGCTGATCGTCCGCCTCGACCTGGGCGAAATCGGTGTTAACGGTGAGGTCGAGCGCGAGGTTCGATGTGGGCGAGTACTTGAGATCCGCCCCGATCTCGGTCGTGGGATCGTTGTCGAACCGCCATTCGGGGGTCGCGACCTCAGGCGGCTCGGCCAGCGTGGGCAGACGAGACATCCCGCCCAGCGCGTAGGGCGTCACGTAGATCGGCGTCGACGGCGTGACGTCCTCGAGGGTGACCCGCTGCGCGAGCGACGGCTTCGCGAAGCCGAAGCTACCGAAGTCCAGGGAGATGTCCGGGAAGAGGTGGCGCTCGGTGTTGCGGCCGATATAGCGGTAGACGATGACCCCCATCGTCGCGGTCCCGTCGACGGACTGGAACCCGAGCGTCGAGAACGGGATCCGGATCTCGGCGAACCAGCCCTCGTCGGTGACCCGCGTCCCGACGTCCCAGTGGCTGTTCCAGTCGGAATTCGGGAACGACCCCGCCTGCATCTCACCATCGTTGGATAGCGCGCGATCCGTTCGGGCTCCGGCAGGATTGACGCTGAACCAGAGCGCGGTCTCGAAGTCGTTGTAGCTGTCAATCACGATAGAAAGGAGGTCGTCCCCGCTGTAGCCGTCGCGATAGAACGTGTTCGAGCGAACCTGGCCGGGGTCGTCCTCGTACATGCGCGCGGAGACGTACAGGTACGCGTCATCGTAACCGAGACGGATCTCCGTATCCTGGCTCGGCTCGCCGCCCCACACAGGCGCAAACACCATCCAGTCGAGGGGCGGCACCGCCTCCCAGGCGGGCTCGTCGCTCATGCCGTCCAGCGTGATCGGACCGGTGAGACGGTGGAGGGGGATCGGATCCGGGCCGGAACGAACCGGCTCCTGCTGGCTCGAGAGAGGTGAAGCCAGGGCCAGCGCGAGGCATGCGAGGACACCGGGAGCGCTGGCCCGGGGTCTACTCATGGGATGCCCCGTCTTGTTCGCGTGTCGAGAATCATGGCCGCGGAATCTCGGGGTTGTTGCCTCGGGTCGCCAGCTCTTTATGAAGCGACCGAAGCTCCGGAGCCTTGCCCCGCAACGTCACTCGTCGAGTTCGTTGGCCGCGTCCGGAAGCTCGATTCCGCAATGCCGGCAGAACGCCGCGTCGGCAACGTGTTCGATCGCACCACACCCCTGACACGCGAGGTCCAGCATCGGCTGCATCCGGAGCTCCACTTCCTGCTGGTGTCGCGCCATCATCTCGGCGGTCACGATACCGGTCGGCACCGCGATAATCCCATACCCGCCGATCATCAGCGCGGCCGCAAGGAGCTGGCCGATCGTCGTCGCCGGCGTGATGTCGCCGAACCCCACGGTCGTCACTGTTACGATCGCCCAATACACGCTTCGCGGGATACTCGTGAAGCCGTTCTCGGACCCTTCGATCACATACATCGCCGCGCCGATCACCACGACGATCGTGAGCACGGTGAACAGGAAGACGGCGATCTTGTATGCACTCTGTCGTAGCGCCCGGATCATGATGCGCTCGCTCCCGATGAACTGCGCGAGCTTCAGAACCCGGAAGACCCGCAGGACGCGCATGACCCGCACGACAGCGAGAGCCTGTCCGCCCGTCACCACGAGCCCGAGGAACGACGGCAGAATCGCGAGGAGGTCGATTAACCCGAAGAAGCTTCTAGCGTACCTTCGGGCGCTTCGTGCAGAAGCGAGCCGCGTGAAGTACTCGACCGTGAAGACGCCAGTGAACACCCATTCCACGGTCCGTAGCATGTCGCGGTTCTGCAGCGCGACTGTCTCGACGCTCTCGAGCATGACGACCACGACCGACGTCAGGATCACGACGATCAGGCTGAGGTCGAAAAAGCGCCCTCCCGGCGTATCATGCTCGAAGATGATCCGGTAGAGCTCGCGTCTCCAGCGAGGGCGCGCGACCAGCACCGGGTCGGTCCTGTAGTCGGTCCCCCGCCCTCCTCCACGCGGGCCGAATGGGCCGTAGGGCGTCGTTGAATCGGTCAACAGATGCCTCCGTTCAGGCCGTCCATCCGGAAACAGAGAATGCGCGGCGGGATCACAGCCGTCCGAACATGGATCGGAAGCGCAGACCCCAGACCCGCCAGACAGCCTCACGGACGATTGCCGGAGACATCTTGCTCTCCCCGGCGACTCGATCCACGAAGACGATCGGAATCTCCCCGACCTTGAAGCCCCGCTTCCACGCCCGATAGTTCATCTCGATCTGGAACGCGTATCCGGTGGACTGAACCGCGTCCAGGTCCAGGGCCGCGAGGACCTCGCGCTTGAAGCACTTGAACCCGCTCGTGGAGTCGGCGAGGCGCAGTCCCGTCACGACCCTCGCGTAGCGGTTCGCGAAGTAGCTCAGAAGCAGTCGGGACATGGGCCAGTTCACGACGTTCACGCCGCGCAGGTAGCGAGACCCCACGACGAGGTCGAGTTCGTCCGTCGCGTCGATCATGTCCACCAGCCGTTCGGGGTCGTGCGACCCATCCGCGTCCATCTCGAAGATCCAGTCGTACCCGCGATCAAGCGCCCACCGGAACCCAAGCACGTATGCAGACCCCAACCCCAGCTTCCCTTCCCTGTGAACCGCGTACACGCGATCACTCCCCTCCGCCAGGCGATCGGCGAGGGCCCCGGTGCCATCCGGCGATCCGTCATCGACGATGAGCACCGATAGGCGCGAGTCCTGCTCGAGGATGCGACCGACGATCGCCTCGAGGGACTCGATCTCGTTGTATGTGGGAAGGATCACGAGACCGCGCCCGAGTCTCTCGACCGCGGCCTTCGTTTCAGTGGGTTCTGCCATGCCCCGAAACTATCGTGGGCTACGGTGAGTTCGCAGCACGAGCGCCGCGATCGCGAATGCGGCCAGTTCGGACACCGTGGTCCAGAGCCGGGCCGCAACGGCGAGCGCCGCCCCGACGCCGGGCGGGACGCCGGTCGCGGCGACAAGCAGCGCCGCCATCGCCCCCTCTCGAACGACCAGGCCGCCCGGAGCGACAAGAACGAGGTAGCCGGTCACGTAGGATCCCGCGAAGATGCCGCTGGCCGTCGGCCAGTCGAGCCCGACACCGGGAGCAAGGCCGGCGACGAGAGCCTGGAGACCCAGCCCGTACACGCCCCAGACCGCGAGCATGAGAACACCGGTTCGTGCGAGCGCACGGGGCGTCGGGGCAGCGGGCGGGTCGTTCTCTCCCATCAGACGAGCACCGAAGCGCATTACGGCACCGAGCACCGTCGGGTGGAGTGCCAGCATCAGCACCAGGCCGACCGCTCCGGTGATCAACGGATCTACGCCGCCGAGCACGGCCTTCCCCGCGAACGCGACTCCGACGGCACCGCCGATCACGAGAACCACCGCCTGCAACGCCAGCGATGTACCGAGACCGGCGGAGCCCGACTCGCCCCTCGCCCTCAGGTAGGCGGCAATTCCTCCGAGCTGCCACACTTTTCCCGGCAGGTAGCGACCAAGATTGGATCCGAGCCATGCGGCGACGGCCTCCGCGGGCGGGGTGCTGGCGCCGGCGCCACGGAGCAGCGAGGCCCAGACCCGGCCGGTGAGCAGAAGCGCCAGAACGCCGCAAAGGATAGCGAAGCCCAGCGGCCAGGGCCGCGTGGTCCACAGAAAGCCTGCGGCCTCCGCGCGCAGTGCTGTCCAGCTCTCCCATCCCCCTGCGACGGCGAGCGTGATCAGGATTAGGGAGGCGACGATGAACACGGCCGCCCCCACGCGAAGGCCCCTCACCGATCCGCCGTCTTCGCGCTCAGTCGGCTTCTGCGCGCGGGCGCGACCTGGCCCTCGACATCGCGACGAGCCCCCCGGCCAACAGCCCAATGAGGGCGACGAGCGTCAACAAACGACCGATCCCATAGCCGCGGCTGCGGTATTCGAACCGCAACTCGTGGGTGCCGACAGGCATCTCAACCCCCCGGAAGGCCCCGTTTGTTCTCAGAATCTCGACAGGACTTCCGTCGACCAGGGCACGCCATCCGGGGTGGTGGATTTCGCTGACGAACAGGAGACCCGGCGTCTCGGTCGTGACTTCCAGCTCGACCTCGTCGGGGGCGTATGAAACGATCCTCGCAGAGCCGGCACCGGCAGCGGGCGCGGCGCCGGACGTCTCCACGACCGCCACGGCGCGCGGCGAGAGATTCGTTCGGGTGCGCTCGACGGCCTCGGCGGGGTCCGTGACGGCCTCGACCGTCGCCGGGAAGAACGCGTGCGGGAGCGTGTCCGACATGCGGTAAAGCAAGCGACCCCCGGCCTCCGCTCGCAGCTCGAGGGCTCCCTCGGGCTGCCTTGTACGCGTGACGAGGTACCGCGTATCGAGGAGTGGGATCAGGGCCCCGCCCATGCGATACAGGGCGTCGTCGAGCCGCACCGCATCTACCAGCCGCGCATACGGATCCAGCACGAACTTCTGGCTCCCCGTAGCCGAGGAAAGCCCGTACTGCATGAACCTGTTCGGACGGTAATTGTCCGGCTCCAGCTGGATGGCCCAGACGCGTTGCCCCGGCCCGGCCTCGGCCTGCAGGGTCTGGATTACCGAGTCGACGCCGAGGTGCGCCTCGGCCATGTCCGTCAGCAGGTAGCGTCCGCCTACCCGGGCGAGGTCCAGAACGGTGAACACGAGCAGCCCGATCACGATGAGCTCGCTGGCCTTCCCCCGGGCGACCGCCAGCGCGGATCCCCACGCCGCGACGAACCCCGTGACCAGGACGAGACCCGTCGTGCGAAGCATCGCCTGAAGTTCCGCCCCCGGCTGTCTCGGCCACCCCTCGGGGTACCAAGAAAGGAGCACCCAGCTCTGAAGCCCGCGCGGATTCAGGGCGGCCGCGAGTCCGAGCAGGAGGAGCGGCGCGCCCATGAAGGCAAGCCAGACCCACGAGACGCGCACGCCCTCCCCCGAATCCCGCATCCGCAGGGCAGCTTCCCACCCGAAGGCGGCGAGAAGTGGTACGAACGTCGCCACCGCGCACATCATCATCGCAGGGGCCCGGAAGCTCCCGATCATCGGGACCACGGCGTGCGCGATCCGATGTACCGGCGTCGCGGCGCCCAACGCGAAGAGAATCGCCAGCAGGCTCGCCCCTCCGAGAAACCCGACGACACGCCGATCGTCGCGTGCCAGACCCGAACCGAAGCTCGCCGCGATGGCGAACAGGGCGAGCGCCAGTGGCACCGCACCCAGGTACTCGGTGTGAAGTTTGATCCCGTTCGACCCCCAGTACGTGCCCGGGAGCGACCCGATCAGGTCCGGCAGGAAGAACGCGGTGAGCTCCTGTGGCGGCAGCGCAAACGAAGCGGCGAACTGGTATCCAGTCTCGAGGGCCTGACGCGTTACGTGCGGGAGTAGCTCCAGTGTCGGAAGGAGCTGGATCGCGCCGACGGCCGCTCCGGCGAGAAACGCCGCCGCCGTGAGTCCCGCCGGTCTCAGGAACCGGGCGGGACCTCCGTCTTGGGCTCGTGCGCGGACCACCAGATGGAACAGCAGGTAGAGTGCGAACGTGAGCGACGAGAAGTACATGATCTGCGTGTGAGGCGTGAAGATCTGGGCACCCACCACGAGCGCGAATCCGCAGAACCACCCGACCTCCCCGCCGCGAAGGCCCCTCTCGAGAAGCCCGAACGCCAGCGGCATCAGCGTCATGGCAAACATCCGCCCGTCCTGACCGCCGAACAGGTGCGACGTGATGTATCCCGTGAGCATGAAAGACGCGCCGCACACCGCGGCCGCCCAGGGCCGCAGACGAAACGACCGCGCCATGAAGTACGCGAACGCGGCGCCCAGGAAGGTATGGAGGACGAAGGTCCACCCGATCGCCCGGTAGAGCGGCATGAGGTAGTAGAGAACCGTCGTCGGGTAGAAGACGGGACCCGGCAGAAGCGCCACGTAGGGCATGCCTCCGTACACGTGCGGCGTCCACAACGGAATCCCCCGCCCCGCCTGCACCTCGTCCACGAGAAACTGCCGGAGCGGAACCCCCTCCAGAAGCATGTCCGACCCGAAGATCAGCTGCTCGGGATGGAAGATGAACCCGCGGTAGAACCAGATGGTCACCACCGCGGCCCCGGCGAGAAACAGCCAGACGACGGGCAGTCGCCTCGCTCCCGACTCCTCGTCCCGCTCGTTCCCGTTCGTCAAATCACCGATCCGGTCTCGGGTTTCGTCAACAAGAAGAACCATTGCGGGGAACCGCCCTTCAACACCCCGGCCCTCAGCCCGGCGGGCAACCCGCGGAGCAGCGCCCAGAAGGGACGCCACGCGGCCCCGCGATCCGGGCCAAGCAGCTCACGGAGCGCCCGCTCGGTGATGTCGTGGACCTCGAACCCGGGACCGGCCATCAGATCGTGAAGCCCCCGATAGGTCATGAACCGGACGCCCTCGTAGCTCTCGCCCCGGCCGCTCGCCCGAAGGTATCCATCGGCCACCCGTCGCGGGAGCCAGCTGAGAAACGGGAGGCGGTAATGGGGCTCGATGACAGCGAATTTGCTGCCGGCGGACACGTATGCGGCTCCTCCGGGCGAGAGTACTCGCCAGACCTCGCGAAAGAGCCCGGCCTGGTCCCCCACGTGCTCGTAGATGTGATTGAGAAGCACCAGATCGAAGGCCTCGTCGCGTACCGGGAGCCGACACGCATCCGCTCCGATCATCCGGGACCGGTCGGTCACGAACGGGACATCCAAATCGAACCCATATATCGGCTTACCAGATTCTACTTCGAGTGCCGCCTTCATGATCCCGGTGCCCGATCCGATGTCCGCGATCGCCTTCGCGTGCGCGATCCGGTCTCTCACTAGGTGCAGCACGACCTTCGCCCGGTCCCGCCTGCTCGCACGATACTCGGGACTCGCGACCCGTCGCGCGTAGTAGTCCCCCGATCCGGCCGTCCCGGCCGATCCGGCCGGCGCGCCCGACACCTCGGCCTCGACCGCTCGTTCAGGTCCCGTCGAGATCAACTTCTCCCCCCCACCCGCCGCCCGACCGCCCGTTCGTAGACCGCGGCGAGCGACGAGACGATGCCGGTCATCGAGAAGTCCCGCCGCACGAGTTCCCTGCCCTGCTCGACCCGTCTCGCGGCCTCGGACCGATCGGATGCGACGTCCTCGATCGCCCGGGCGAGGGCGTCGGCGTCGCCCGGAGGCACGAGCCATCCTGTTTCGCCGTCGCGTACGATGTCGGGGATCCCACCTGCCTCCGAGGCCACGACGGGGACGCCGAACTCGAGCGCTTCGAGCAAGACGACACCGAGGCCCTCCGTGTCCCCCCGCCGGTCCACGATCGCGGGCAGGGCGAAGACGTCCGCCGTCTCGTAAGCCGCGCGGAGTTCGGCATCATCGACACGTCCAGTGAGCGTCACACGGTCCTCGAGTCCCGAGGATCGCACGAGCTCCGAGATCGCCGCTGCTCGCGGGCCGTCGCCCACGATCGTGAGCCGAACGTCC
Source organism: Gemmatimonadota bacterium (assembly GCA_039587355.1). GTDB lineage: Bacteria > Gemmatimonadota > Gemmatimonadetes > Palauibacterales > Palauibacteraceae > Palauibacter. The sequence continues at coordinate 90,760 of JBDHIO010000006.1, forward strand.
AGGCGCTCCGTCAGCCGGGAGACCGCCTCGATCAGGACCTCGACTCCCTTTCGCTCGACCAGCCGGCCAACGAACAGAACGCGGACGTCCGTGCCCCCTTCCCGGCGCCCCAGCGCCGCGTCGCCCGGAGACGTCGCGGCAGGAAACGGGATCACGTCGACGCGACGCGGGCTCACGGCCCCCACGGCCGCGGCCGTGGACGATGAGATCGCGGTGACGACGTCGGCGGATTCGATCGACCAGCGAAGGAACGGGAGCAGGGCCGGCAGCCGACGCACGACCCAGTTCAACTCGACCGAGTAGAAGCTGGACACGAGGCCGGTCGCGGACCCGCCGAGGGCGCGTCCCACGGCCCCGAACCACGCGTGAGGCAACGGCCAGTGGACATGAAAGACATCCGGCCGGCTGCGGGCGACGCGGAGGGCGCCGACAGTGCCGCCGATCATGTAGCCCGGCAACAACGCGGCGTAAGAGGGCCTCGATCGGAGCCTGTCCGGCACCGTCTCGTCGTGCGTGAGGGTCTCCAGCGCGCGAGGAGCGTAGCGAAAACGATGTACGGGGACTCCCCGCCACTCGGTCGCGCCTCCCCCGCGGTACGCGGGCGCGAGCACCTCGGCCTCGATTCCGGCCTCGCGCTGGGCGAGAAGAAGCTCCCCGAGCCAGGGCGTGATCACGTCCTCGTCGTCGCGCGGAAACGCCGTGACGACATGCACCACTCTCATCGTGGACGCACCTCGCGCGTCACTCTGCGTTCCCACCGGGCGGCGTGAGACGGAAGAGATACGTGCTCGGGCTTCCGCCCTCGTAGACGAGCTCGAAGCGAGTCTGCACCGCCCGAATCGCCGGCACCAGGTATCTGGCCGTCGTGCCGCTCACCTGGTCCACGACGACGTAGCTCGCGCCCATGTCATCGATGGCTCGCATCACCGTCGCCGGATCCGCCGAGTACGGGTAGAGGTCGCCCTGTCGTCGAGAGTACCACCAGAAGAGCCGCGGCTTTCGATTGACGATGATGGCGTCCGGCGGAGTGTTCTCCCGCGCCCACTCCGCGGCGCGGTACAGGCTGGCCTGCGGCGCCGGGTCACAGGCGGAGCCGCTTTGGTACCGGGCTACACAATCGACACGCTCGGGCACCCGCTCGAAGGTCCAGACAAGCGCCGGGATGGCGACGATCGCCGCGAGGGCCACAGGCGCGTAGCGGCGGAGCACGGCGGGGATCCGGGTCGGCAGGTCGGCCAGGACTCCTGTTGCGAACAGAATGAGCACGGGGACGACCGGAAGCAGGAAGCGTCGATCCGTCCACACGACCGGCCAGATGGCGATCAGGCCGCCGTAGAGAAGCAGGAAGGCTTCGGGTACGCCGAGACCCCTTCTCGCGCGCTTCGCCCACCCCAGGAGGCCACAGAGGGCGATCGCGAGCCCCAGAAGCATCGCGAGGCCCGACACGAGGCCTTCCGTACCGAACAACGCCTGGGGAACCACACGGCTCGCATAGGCCCAGAGGTTCCCGGCGGCCCGCGCCACGAGACCCGCGAGGCTCACGGACCCCGCGGCCGGGTTGTAGGGGTCGACCAGCAGCAGTTCCTCGAGATAGCTCGCCTGCATGGGATCGGCGCGGGTCTGATAGACCGCCCACAGCGTCATCGCCGACACGGCGGCGATCGCCGCCGCGGCCGACCGTCGGAATTGCCTCTGCAGCCCCCAGGCAAGCGGAAGCGCGAGCATGAGCGCGAGCCCGGCCGTCCGCGTCCCGAACGCCAGCACCGCGGCGCCGACCGCCACGGCGGTCCAGAGGCGATCGTCCCGCCGGGCCGCCCACAGACAGAGCATCACGAAGAACACGAAGGGCGCTTCTGAGAGGATGTAGTGTCCGTACTCGAGCAGCGTGGGGTTCACCGCCAGCAGACCGGCTGCGATAAGAGCGGCGCCCGGCCCGATCAGTTCACGCCCGAGTCTCGCGGTCAGCCAGACGGTCGCCGTCGTGAACGCCAGCATCGCGACCTTGAACAGCTGCACGCCCCCCAGCCAACCGAGGATCGCGAGTATCGACGGGAAGACCGGCGGGTACTTGGCATGGAGGGGAGATCCGGGCAGGTAGAGATCCCGATAACCCTCGCCAGTTCGTAGAGCTTCTCCGAGGATCAGATACCCCGCGTTGTCGCCGCCCGGGAACAGGGCGGGCTCGAAGACGAGGAGCCCGAGGACCGCGTGCAACGCCGCGATCACCAGCGCCGCCCGCGAGAACGACGGAGTCACGCCGGGAGTCTCGCCCCCCGCGCGGAGATGGCTCACTAGGCTCCGCGTTCGCCGGCGTCCCGCGACCGGCCGAGTTCACGACGTTCGCGGCGAAGGTCCTCCATCTCTCCGCGAAGGCCCGCGACCATCTCGGCCAGGAAGCCGAGAACGAAGAGGAGGAGACCGGACACGACCAGCAGGGTCACGAGAGTCAGCAGAGGTCGGAACCCGAACTGGAATCCGAACCGAAGGATCAGGGCTACGATGCCCGTGACCGCGCCGGCCGCGATCAGGCCGATACCCGTCACGCCGAAAAACAGCATCGGCTTGCGGGCGAACACGAGCTGCGCCCATACCGCCAAGAGATCGAGCATCCCGACGATGATCCGCCAGGACCCGGTGTACTTCGACTCCCCGTGCCGGCGGGGTAGAAGTTCGATCTCCAGCTCTTCGATCCGATAGCCCTCGGCATGCGCGAGCACCACGAGATATCGGTGCCAATCGTGCCGGAGCCGCATCCCCTCGAGTACCTCCGCCCTGAACGCCTTCATGGAGTTCATGTCCCGCGCGGGTACCCGGAAGATCGCGCGCGCCAGCCGGTTGTAGATGCCGGAGATGAACCGCTTGTCGTATTTTCCGATCTTCTGTCCCGCGACGAGATCGGCTCCGGCATCGAGCTTCTCCACGAAGCGCGGTATCTCGTCGGTCGCATGCTGGAGATCCGCATCGAACAGGACGATCGACTCGCCCCGGGCGACGCCGGCGGCCGAGATCAGTGCCTCGGTCTTCCCGCGATTCCGGGAGTGTCGGAGCAGCCTCGTCCGCGCGGTGAGCCCCGCGGCCCCAGCCGCCGCTTCTGCCGCCTCGAACGTGCCATCGGTCGAGCCGTCGTCGACGAGCACGACTTCCGCGTCCAGACCGGCCGCGTTGAAGGTCTCCGCGAGCTCGGCAAACAGCTCGTTCATGTTCGCGGCTTCGTTCCAGGCCGGAACGATGACGGACACGCGAGGCGCCTCGGGCCTCGCGTGTCCGTGGATCGATACTGCTCCGATTCCGTCGTCGTGGACGGCGTCGGTCATACGCGTTTCCGCATCCTGGCCGAAAGAATCCCGAGCTGGTCCCGGTACTTGGCGACCGTTCGTCGGGCGATCTGAACGCCCTCCGCCTTCAGGAGATCGACGATCGCCTGGTCCGTGAGCGGCGCCTTCGTGTTCTCCTCGGCGACCAGCTTCTTGATCTGCTCCCTGACGCCACGCGCCGACACATCCTCGCCGTAATCCGTCGAAAGCCCGCTCGAGAAGAAGAACTTCAGCGGAAACACTCCGCGCGGAGTCTGGACGAACTTCTCGTTCGTCACGCGAGACACCGTGGACTCGTGCATGTCGATGTGCTCGGCAACCTCGCGAAGCGTGAGCGGTTTCAGGTGCTCGACGCCCTTCTCGAAGAACTCGCGCTGCCGGTCGACGATGAAGTTCATGACCTTGAGCATGGTCTGCCGGCGCTGCTCGATCGCCTGGATCATCCACTGGGCGCTGTTGAGCTTCTTCGAGATGAAGGCCTTGTTGTCCCCCTGGAACTGACCACGGTCCTGCGCGACCTCGCGATAGGACCTCGACAACTTCAGACGCGGCAGCGTGGTGTCGTTGTGGAACACGTAGTAGTGCGCATCGATCTTTTCGACGACGAGATCCGGGATCACGTAGGAATCCGAGCTGTCCGAGTACTTGAGGCCCGGCTTGGGGTCGAGCTTGGACACCTCGTCCGCCGCCGCCTGTACCTCCTGCGGCGTGATCCCGTGTTCCTTCGAGAGCTCGCTCCACCGATGATTCACGAGCTCATCGAAATGATCGCGTACGATGCGGAAGGCGAGCGAGTCCTGCTCGTCGCATTCCGCCATCTGAAGCAGGAGCGTCTCGCGCAGGTCCCTGGCTCCGACACCGCTCGGATCGAACCCCTGGATCACGCCGAGCATCTCGTCGCATTCCCGCATCGTCACCGGCGAGAGGTCCGCCGGGTTCTCCTCGTCGAGGGCGAGCCCGATCAACGGATTCTCGGGATCGCTCAGGAAGTTGTTCACCGCTTCGTAAACGTGGCCGATCGGACAGGTCAGGAACCCCTCACGATCGATGTTTCCCACGATCTCCTCGCCGATCAGCAGCTGTCGCGGCGTTAGCCGCATGTGCGTCAACTGATCGTGGAGGTGATCCCAGAGGTCCCGGGTCGAGGCGGCCGTAGGCGTGAAGTACTCACGCTCTTCGTACTCGGCGCGGCGCCCCCCCGCGTCGAAACCGTTGAGGAGGATCTCCTCCCAATCGACCTCGTCCTCGTCCTTCTCCTCCTGTTCATCGACCTCGTCCTTCAGCTCGTCCTCGGACGGCTCGACCAGATCGAGAAACGGATTGTTGACGAGTTCCTGCTTGAGGTGCGCCTGCAGGTCGAGCAGGGGCATGTAGAGAAGGTCCATGGCTTGATAAAGCCGAGGATTGACCTTCAGCTCCTGCCGCATCCTGATGCCGGTACTGAGACCCTGTCGCATCGCGCTCACCGATTCCCTCCCCCGCGCGGAGTCGCCGGGTGGCGCCCCTGGTTGGATTCAATCCACACGTCTTCTCCGCCCATTTCCCTCACAAGAATCATACCAGAGCAGTTAAGGTAAAGAAGCACGGGCAGATTGGCACCCCTGAAGGCCCCATTCACGCGGCCTGCCGGCAAGCGGCCCCCGCGGTCGCGCGGCAGGAGCGGGCGACTCGCGAGACATGAACCGGGGTGCGTGCATGCAGAACCCCCCAAGATAACCGCGACGCGCGGTTTCCGTGCCGAGTGCGTAAGAGTCGGCCGTCACGGGGTTTAGGACCCTGCGGAACGGCCGCGACCGGGTCGAGGCCAGCGCAGGCTTCTAGAGCGTGAAGTCGAGCCCCAGATACAACTCCCTGGCGTCGGGATCGTCCACCAGGTGCTCCGAGGTCCCCTCGACCAGGATCTTACCCTCGAAGAGGAGATAGGCCCGGTCCACGATAGACAGCGTCTCGCGGACGTTGTGATCGGTGATGAGGACGCCGAGCCCCTTGTCCCTGAGATCTCGAACGATTCTCTGGATGTCGTCGATGGCGATCGGATCGACGCCGGTGAACGGCTCATCGAGGAGAAGAAACTTCGGCCGCGTCGCGAGCGCTCGCGTTATCTCGAGCCGGCGCCGCTCGCCACCGGAGAGCGAGAACGCCTTGCTCTTTCGAAGATGCGTGATCGACAGCTCGTCGAGGAGTTCGTCGAGCCGCGTGGCGCGCTCCGCCCGCGTGAGCTTGAGAGTCTCGAGAATCGCCATGACGTTCTGCTCGACGGTGAGCTTCTGAAACACGGAGGCTTCCTGCGGCAGGTAGCCGATTCCAGCCCGGGCCCGCCGGTACATGGGCCATTTCGTCAGCCGTTCGCCATCGAGGTAGACGTCCCCCTCATCCGCCTTCAGCATGCCGACCGTCATGTAGAACGTCGTGGTCTTACCCGCCCCGTTCGGTCCGAGCAGCCCGACGATTTCCCCCTGGTTCACGGAGAAATCGACGACGTCCACGACCCTGCGCTTCCGAAACGCCTTCACCAGGCCCCGGGCCTCCAGCGTGCTCCCGTTCGGGACAGGGACGGCATCGTGCGCTGCTGCGGGTGCGACCTGTTCGCTCATCCTCTCCACCATCTCTCACGCCGGGTCGGAACCGCAGCCGGCATTGAAGCGTGTCTTCCGCGGTCAGACGTCCTTATCGCCGCCCCGGTAACGTCCGGCCATGGTCCGGCACGCTCGCTACGGGGCGCCGATCGCGTCGTGTCGGGCGGTGTTCCGGTCGTGTCAGGGGGCACACCGGTCGAGTCCGCCGGGACCGCCAGGGTGTCGGGCGGTGCGCCCACGGTGTCGACCGCGGCGCCGAGCGAATCTTCCGCCGTCGACCCCGGGACCGCCAGCGGATCCACCAGTGGTCCCACCTCCGGCTCGGGATCGAGGAATACACCGATCGCCTCCACGCCGATGACCTCGGCCGGATCGCCGTCCGTGAACAGCACGTCGATCCGCTTCGCGATCATGTAGTTCTTCGAGTGTCTCATGTTCGCCGTGCTATCGCGAATCTGGCTATAGAACGCGCGGGCGTCCCCGATCACGATCAGCCGCTCCATCACCGGGTCGTCGGGAGCCGAATCCGAGGCCGCCGGATCCACGTCCACGAGAGACGCCGAATCGACCACCGCGAGTGCCCCCTCCGCCAGCGTCGACGGCACGTTCGGCGCGGCGGGGATCGGAGCCGATGTCGAATCCTCGGAAGCCCCGGTGGTTCCGGGGCGTTCGAAGACGCCGATCAACGTGTCGCCCTTGACCCAGATGGCGTCCCCCTCGAGCGGCAATTGGGGGGTCTTCACCCGGCCGGTATCCTCCGGCTCCGCGACCTCTCCCCCCCCTTCCTCCGATTCCTGTGTGGCCCCCGCCTCGTCCGGGCCGATCTCGCCCGCTTCGTCCCCCGGGGCCTCGCCACCCTCGGCGCCCGCACGGGCTGGGTCATCCGGATCGTCCACTGTCTCGATCGCAACGGAATCGACGGCAGCGTCATCGACCGCGACGGAATCGACCGCGACCACGAGAGAGTCTGTAGTCGGCAACTCCATAGCGGTGGGATCGAGGGCGGTGACCACCGTCGAATCCCCCGCGGGAGGGTCACCCGTTTCGGTCTCCCCATCGGGCTCCTCCACACCCTCGCCGGCGGAGTCCATGGTGGGGTCGTCCTCACCTCCGCTCACGGCGATCGCTCGACCGATCGCGAAGACCGTGTCGATCGAGCTCTCGAACATCGCGAACTCGAGCGAATCGCCGTAGAGGTCGTGCCCCCCGGATATCGCCCGGCTGAGTCCCTCCCCGTACGCCCAGACTCTCTCGGGTTCCTCGTTGAGGAGGGCGACATCGATGAGCTCGCTGATCACCTCGAACGACTCGCCGACGGCTCGACCGGTTCCGATCGCATGGATCTCCTTCAGCTCCTCTTCCTCGGACCTGAACCGGATCGTATCACCCTCCAGCCGGACGTCCTCGGCGTCGATCCATGGATCACCCCACATCCAGCCCATCTCGGCGACCCTGGTGAGACGAATGCTGTCCGCCTCCCCGTTCAGATCGGCCCGGTCGATGACGACCTGTCCGTAGGCTCGCGCCTCGTCTTCGCCTGCAAAGACGATGCGGTCGGCGTCCACGTCGAAGGGTTCGCCCGGTTCTTCGCCGTCGGGATAGAACGTCATGTGGGGGCGTCCCGTGGCGATCGTGAGCTCGTCGATCCCGCTCACGGCCCGAAGAAACTCGACGCGCGGTCCCTCGAGGGTCGAGTTGTCCGTCTGCCTGATGAGCCGAACGTCGCCGGTCGCCACGATGAGGTCCGGAGCTTCGTAATACGTGAGGAACTGCGAATCCAGTGATCGCACGGAATCCTGATAGGCCACGTTTCCGACGAGGTAGACCTCACCGCGGGTCTCGTAGCTGACGGCGCTGTCGGCGGCCATCGTCGCGGTCCCGCATGTGAACAGGGTACGGCCGCTGAAGAAGTCCGCGACGTCGCCCCCGGGGCTCTCCGTGTGCCGGAGTGCCGGGGCGGGCAGGCCCGGCACCGCCCCCCACTGCAGCAGGCAGTTGCGGGGCTGCTCGACCGCCGCGGAATCCGTCACCTGTGCGCGTGCCGCGGGGGCGAGGATTCCGGTGACGATGAAGCAGCACGGCAAGACGGCCCGCCGGGTCATCGCATCGCGCTCGTCGTGTCCGGGGGCGCCACTCCGGTCGTGTCTTCGGGCACGGTCAGCGTGTCACGCACCGAATCCGGCGCGACGGGCGTCTCCGCGGCCGGCGTCGGATCAACGACCACATCCGAGTCTCCGGCCACCACCGAGTCGCTCGCGGTGGCGGAATCCCCGACGGATGCCGCGGGCGGCGTGACCGACCGCGGCGGCGGCGCCTGTTCGGTCTGCCCGGAAGAGTCGTACATCAGGATCGAGACCAGACCGGGGTCCGTCTCGAACCGCGACCCCCGAAGGATGGTGCGACCGTTGTCACGATAGAGCGTGAACGCCTCGTCGCCGAAGAGCCGGTCCACCTCCGACCGGTAACGCAGATGCGTCGTCTCGAGACGCTGGTCGTCCCGGTGATCGATGGCGACGACGGACCCCCGGGCCTCCATATCCTCGGTATCCTCGTTGTAGGTTCCGCGATCCCCCGTGACCACGGAGAGTTCGTTCCCCTGCTCGTCGAAAAAGGTCAATTCGATGGGCCGCATTCGAACGACGCCATCCCCGAGGAACTCCGCCGTGTCCGCCCGAAGTCGCGCACGTCTGACGCCCTCGCGAGTCAGGTAGTGGTCCATTTTCAACATGGCCATCTCGACGTCGTCTCCGAGGACCTCGACCGCCACGGGGGGTGCGTCATCGCGCTCGCAGGCCGCGACCGAGACCAGCAACGCGATGGCGAGCCCTGCGGCACCGCTGCGTCTCACTCCTGCACCCCGGCGCGCAACAGGTCGTGCAGGTGAATGATCCCCGTGACCCGGTCTCCCCCGAGTACCGGCAACGCCATGACCCCGCGGACCTCCATCAGCTGCAGGGCGTCCGACGCCCGCGTCTCTTCGCTCACGTAGAGCGGCTCGTCGTTCATCGCTTCTTCCACCTTCCTCGTGAGGAAGTCCGCGTGGTTCCCGGCGAACCGGGTCAGATCACCGGCGGTGAGCACTCCGGCCAGACCGCCATCCGGGGCCGTCACGATCACCGTCCCTCGACGGTGCGCGATCAGGTGCATCGCCGCGGCGAGGTCCGCCCCATCCCCCAGCCGCGGGACATCCTCTCCCGTGAGCATAACGTCCCGCACCGTCCACAGGAGACGCCGGCCGAGCGCCCCGCCCGGATGAAGCCGCGCGAAGTCGTCCGCGTCGAGTCCGCGGGCCCGCATCAGAGCCATCGCGAGCGCATCGCCGAGTGCCAGGGCGGCGGTACTGCTCGCAGTCGGAGCGACATCGTGAGGGCATGCTTCCACCTCGACGGCTGCGTCGAGGACGACATCCGCGGCATCCGCCAGCGGCGATACCGGGTTGCCGCAGATGGCGACGATGGGCGCGCCCACACGTCGAACGGCGGGCACGAGCGCCGTGAGCTCCTGGTTCGCGCCGCTCTTGGAGACCACGAGCAGGAGGTCGCCGGAAAGCAGGACTCCAACGTCGCCGTGCGCGGCCTCGGTCGGGTGCAGGAAAGACGCCGGCGTTCCCGTGCTGGCAAGCGTCGAAGCGATCTTCCGCGAGATGAGACCGGACTTTCCGAGCCCGGTCACGACCACGCGGCCCCGACAGGCGAGGATCGTGCGGGTGGCTTCCACGAACGCAGCGCCGAGGCGCGGCGCGAGTGCCGCCACCCCCGCGGCCTCGATTTGCAGGGTGTCGACGCCGGCCGCGAGAATCTCGGCGTCCGTCATGGACGGCGTGGCGCTCAAGGGCTCCGCCCCCGATCGACGTATGCTCGTACCTGTTCCTCCCATTCACCCCTCGCGTCGAGCAGCGCGTGTGCGAACTCGCGCACCGCCCCCTCACCCCCTCGCACCTGCCCCTGCCAGGCCGCGATCGAACGCACCTCCGGAACGGCGTTCGCGACCGCGGCGGGCAGCCCGACGCGCTCGAGTACCGCGAGATCCGCGAGATCGTCGGCCAGGTGTGCTACCTGTTCCCACCCCCATCCGTTCCGCTCGAGGATGCCGTCGATGGCCTCGACCTTCTCGAACGTGACTCCGAGGTGTACCTCGCGAATCCCCAGATCGCGCGCACGGGCGCGGACGGCCGCCGACTTCTTGCCGCTCACCAGCGCGACCTCGAGGCCCGCTGCCTGCAGCAGGTGAATACCGAGACCGTCCAGCACGCTGAACCGGCGAGATTCCGTCATCGGTACGGCCGTGCCGGCCGCTGTGACGAACGTTCCGTCGGTCAGGACCCCGTCCACGTCGAGTGAGACGAGGCGGATCGCACCGGCGACATCCGCGGCGATCTGTGCGCCGCTCACCGCAACGCCCCGCGGATCCGTACGCAGCGAGAGATCAGCTCATCGAGGCGGTCCAGTGGAAGCATGTTCGCCCCATCCGATCTCGCCACGGCGGGGTCCGGATGGACCTCTACGAACAGACCGTCCGCTCCCGCGGCGACGGCGGCCCCCGCGAGCGTCTCGATGTGCTCGGGCTCGCCCCCGCTTCGCGTTCCCTGTCCTCCCGGAAGTTGCACCGAATGGGACGCGTCGAAGATCGTCGCACAGCCCGCCGCCCCTCGCATCAGGGCAAAGCTCCGCATGTCCACAATCCAGCGACCGTAACCGAAGGCGGTGCCGCGCTCGGTGACCGCGATTTCGACCGCTCCGCCGGCGCGCAGTTTCTCCGCCGCCCCGCCGACATCGTCCGGGGCCATCCATTGCCCCTTCTTCACGTTCACCGGCACGCCGGTCCCGGCCGCGGCGAGAAGGAGATCGGTCTGTCGGCACAGGAAGGCCGGGATCTGCAGGGCGTCGACGACTTCGGCCAGACGGTCCGCCTGATCCGGCAGATGGACGTCCGTGATGAGGGGCAGCCCCGTCCGATCACGGACCCGGGCAAGGGCCTCGAGCCCCTCGTCCAGACCGGGGCCCCGCGGCGAACCGGCCGAACTCCGGTTCGCCTTGTCGAAGGATGCCTTGAAGATCACCGATATGTCGTGTCGCTCAGCGAGCTCGACGAGCGCGTCGGCGACCTCGAACTGCACCGCGTCGTCCTCGAGGACGCACGGGCCGGCGATGAGGAACAACCCCTCGGCACCGTCCGGGCCCGCCCGGCCCGAGAAGAGCCCGGCGGCGGCCTCGGTCATCTCTTCGCCGACACGCCCTCGGCGGGCGACACTGCCCCGTGCGAGGCCTCTTCCGCTCTCTCGCTCTTCACGGTTTTGCGATGATCCCGGCGAGCGAGCGCCGCGGCAACGAAGGCGCCGAACAGCGGGTGCGGCCGGTTGGGTCGCGACTTCAGCTCCGGGTGGAACTGCGTCGCCAGGAAGAACGGATGGTCGGGCAGCTCGACCATCTCGACCAACTCGCCATCGGGAGACTCCCCGCTGAATCGCATGCCCCCCTCGGCCAGGGTCTTCCGATATCCGGGATTCACCTCGTAGCGATGTCGATGGCGCTCGGAGATCTCGTCCCGGCCATAGATCTTGCGGGCCAGGGAGCCCTCTTCCAGACGGCAGGGATAGGCGCCCAGCCGCATGGTGCCGCCCATGTCCGTCACCTTGTGTTGCGAATCGAGCAGAGAGATGACCGGATCTGACGTCTCCTTGTCGAACTCGAACGAATGGGACGCCTTGAGCCCGCAGACGTTGCGAGCGAACTCGATGATCGCACACTGGAGCCCCAGGCAGATTCCGAAGTAGGGGATCCCCGACTCCCGGATGTAACGCACCGTATCCAGCATCCCGCTGACACCGCGGACCCCGAAGCCACCGGGCACGAGCACGCCATCGAAACGCTCCACGAAGTCGGCCCCCTGTTCCTCGACCTTCTCCGAGGACCACCACTCGACGTCCACGCCTGCATTCTCCTGGATCCCGCCGTGAATCAGGGCTTCCGCGATCGACTTATACGAGTCGATCAGGTCCGTGTACTTCCCGACCACGCAGATCCGAACCCGACCGTGCTCCGGATGCTTGATCCGATTCACCATCGCCGTCCACTCTGTCAGATCGGGCGGCTTTACGTCGAGCCGTAGCAGCTCGCACACGCGATCGTCCAGTCGTTGCTCGCGGTAGGTGAGGGGCAGCTCGTAGATCGTCGAGACGTCGCAGGATTCGATGACCCGCGGCATGTCGACGTTGCAGAACCTGGCGATCTTCTTCTTGATGTCATCGCCGAGCTCGTGCTCGCTGCGGCATACGAGGATGTCCGGCTGAATCCCGATCCCGAGAAGCTCGCGAACGGAGTGCTGCGTGGGCTTGGTCTTCAACTCGCCCGACGCCGCGATGTAGGGGACGAGCGTGAGATGGATGAACAGCGAGTTTTCGCGACCCGACTCCTGGCGGAACTGTCGGATGGCTTCGAGGAACGGGAGGGACTCGATGTCTCCCACCGTTCCGCCGATCTCGGTGATCACCACATCGTGGTTCGGTGCGAGGCGTCGGACGGCTGCCTTGATCTCGTCCGTCACATGAGGGATGACCTGCACCGTCGCCCCGAGGAAGTCTCCCCTGCGCTCCTTCGTGATGATGTCCTGGTACACCCGCCCCGTCGTGACGTTGTTCGCCTGCGAGAGCGACTCATCGACGAAGCGCTCGTAGTGTCCCAGATCGAGATCCGTCTCGGCGCCGTCGTCCGTCACATAGACCTCTCCGTGCTGGAACGGCGACATGGTCCCCGGGTCCACGTTCAGATAGGGATCGAACTTCTGGATCGTGACCCGCAGCCCTCGCTCGACGAGCAACCGCCCGATCGAGGCGGCGGTGATTCCCTTTCCGAGGGACGAGACCACCCCGCCGGTAACGAAGATGTACTTGGTCGGTGACTTGTCGTTCATGCTCCTCGCGCTCCCCGCTGGCTTCGGTCGTTACCAGCCCGCTTCGGTCAACATACGTTCGGCCCGTCCAATGTCCTCGGGCAAGTCCACACCCGCCTCCGTCGGCGGCCCCACTTCCACGTGAATCCGCATTCCGGCCTCCAACGCCCTCAACTGCTCGAGTCTCTCGGTCCGCTCCAGCCCGGATTCCGGCAGACTCGCCCACCGCCTCAGCGCCTCGCGTCTGCAGGCGTAGACCCCGACATGTCTGAGATACCGCTCGTCCGTGCCGTCGAAGTTTGGTTGGCGATCCCGCGTGTGCGGCACCCGGCTGCGGCTGAAATACAGGGCTCGACCATCCGCCGCCCGGACGACCTTCACGACTCCCGGCGAGTTCCACTCGTCATCGTCCCGAATCGGCGCCGCCAGGGTGGAGATCTCGATCTCCGTGTCCGCCGCCAACGCCGTGACGGCAGCTCCGACGGTCGGTCCATCCACGAACGGCTCGTCCGCCTGCAGGTTCACGATCACGTCGTCATCCGCCACCCCCAGCCGTCCTGCGGCCTCCTCCACGCGATCGGTACCGGACACGTGGTCGTCACGCGTCATCAGGACCTCCGCGTCGAAGCCGCGAGCGGCGTCTTCGATCTCCTCCGCATCCGTAGCGATGATGATTCGGTCGAACGCCTCGATCCGCCGAGCCGCACGCCACGACCATTCGATCAAGGAGCGACCGGCGATGTTGGAGAGGAGTTTTCTGGGGATGCGTGTGCTGGAGAGTCGGGCGGGCAGGACGCAGATCACGTCCATCAACGACACACGAAAAGGTTCGTTCGAAGCGGCATCGCGAGAAGCTAGGCGTGCCGTTTCGCGTTGTCAAAAACTCAGAATCCGCGCCCCACCCGAGGCATCTGAGAGGGCCGAGCCGACCGCCTCGTCCGCACGTCGAAGAACCATGCCGCACGGCTTCCATCGCCCGGAGCGGACCCAACGGCCACGCCCGTCTCCATTTGAAACTCCCACAGGCGCACCGCCACTCCCCCGCTTCCGGCGCCCCTCAGTCCGAACGCGCGACCGGCGCCCCAGGCCGAACCCGCCGACCCCCTGACGAACACGTCCAGGCCGCCGAGCGTCGCCATCCCGAGAACCGGCACCGCGTACCCGAGGTCCGCGTAAAGCAGGTGTGGGCCACGCAACGCCCGTAGCGGCAGCGTCGGGATCGTGCCGGGGCCACCCAGCACCGAGTACCGCTGGCCCGGTACATCGCCGGCGACGCCGACGCGCGATATCACGAACGCGTCCCACGCGTGTCCCCACCGCGTGACCCGTCGAGCGGACACGCGCCCCTCCGCCATGAGGAAGGTGAACTCCGGGGTCCCCGCCGAGTTGCCGGGGCCGCTGACCGGCGTCTCGCCGTCAATGGAGTACTCCAACCCGAATCCGAAGGCCGTGCGTCCGGATCGCTCTCGCTTCATCCACTCGAACGCGCCGACGAGCGAGTAGTGGCTCCCGTCATCCACCGCCGGGTTCGGATGTCGATCGGCGGGCATCCCCTCCGGCGCATCCCGCTTGAAGAGCGCCCAGGTGTCACGCGCCTCGAGCGACGTCGCGTTCTCCCAGAACGCTCCGACCGTAGCGCTCCAGGTCGCCGCGTCCTCCCAGATCGGCGGCTCCTTGGAACGCCACTCGCTCTCGACGCCCGCCCGATCACCCCGGTAGTAGTTGAACGCGTCATCGTCCGCCACGAGCGTTGCGAGGCTGTTGTACCAGGTGCTGCGCATCCACCCGTCCATGCTCCGCGTCTCGCGGCTTCCGTGCAGGCCCAGGCGGAGGCGGGAGGACGGATACCACGAGTTTCTGAGCGATCCTTCGAGGGATCCGGGGCCTGTGAGGAACCGGACGCTGCCCTCGAGGTCCGGGCGACCACCGACCTTGTCGAAGCGCGCGATCGCCCCCCATCCGATGGTGACGGCGTCAACGCGCTGGTACGTCGGGATCTGCACCCCCAGCGTGCCATCGAGCTCGAACGGCTCCCGTTCGGCAGCCACGGAGAACACCTCGAAATCACCCGCCGTCGGCCGCACCCGGATGCGCTCGTTCGGCCGGTACGTCACCCCGCCGCCGATCTCGGCCAGGTCCGAGTCGTAGAAACCGCCGCCCAGAACCACGACGTCGCCAGATACACGGCCGCGCGTCCGCATGAAGAGATCGCCGTCCACGACCAGCACGTCGCCTTCGATACGGCCGGAAATCCGCGCCGACGCTTCGAGCACGAGGACATGCGAGTCCACCACCTCGTCGCGTGCGAGCACGGTGTCCCTGGCCCACACCACGTAGCCGCCGCGCTCGAGGAACTCCGCGACCGCCCGTTCGGCGTCGTTGCGTGGAGCACCCGCCAGGCGGACCTCCTGGGCAAGCGTCGCGGCCGGGAACGCGGCGAGCAGCCCGAGACCCAGAACGACCGATCCGCGCCAGGCAGGACTCACGGGATAGACCGCCTCGAGACTTCGGCCTGCCAGCGGTCCCAGGCGATCACTTCATCCCGCGGACGCCGTTCCGGGAGGTCGGAGAGGCCCTCGGGGTATCCGAGCCCCAGGAGCGAAAGCACGGGGACGTCGTCCGGGATCCCCACGACCGGCCGGACGTCGGACTCCCGGAATCCGAAGACCCAGCTCGCGTGAACGCCCACATCCGCCGCGGCGATTGCCATGGTTTGCGTCGCGGCCGCGAGGTCCATCGGGAAGCTCGCGCGGCCACTACCGCTCACGTGCGAGTGGATTCGGGCGCAGCAGACCACGATCACGGGTGCGGACCGGATATGCGGGTGATTGAAGGCGGCCTGGGCGATCTGGTGCCTCGCGAGCCCCTCCTGCACGACGACGAAACGCCACGGCTGCGCCTCGCGGGCTGAGGGCGCGTAGCGGGCGGATTCGAGAATCGCCTCGATCGCATCCATCGGCAGGGGGCGATCGGCGAAGCGCTGCACCGGCCGCCGATTCCGGACCAGCTGCAGCAGCCGGGTTACCCGCATGCGACCCATGCTGCGAAACGCGACATCGACTCATCCTCGCGGATGGTGATCCCGGTGGACCTGTCGCAGGTGGGAACGGTCCACGTGCGTGTAGATTTCCGTCGTCGAGATATCGGCATGCCCCAGCATCTCCTGTACCGACGCGAGGTCGGCTCCCCCCTCGAGCAGGTGTGTCGCGAAGCTGTGTCGCATCGTATGCGGCGTGACGCGCTTAGTGATGCCCGCGCGCTCGACATACTGGCGGAGGAGCTTCCAGACACCCATCCGGCTCAGCGGCCGCCCGTTTCTGTTGAGGAATACGCGGCCCTCCGATGCCCCTTTGTCCAGACGGGGCCTCAGTTCCCGAAGGTATCGGTGGAGCGCGTGACGCGCATCCGCACCCAATGGTACCAGGCGTTCCTTCGACCCCTTCCCCAGAACGCGGACGAGTCCGTCGATGACATCGCTGTCGCGGACACGAAGCCCGCAAAGCTCGGAGACCCGCAATCCGCAGCCGTAGAGGACCTCGAGAATGGCGCGGTCCCTGAACGCAAAGGTCCGGTCCGGAGTGACCGCGGCCAGTATCGACTCGACTTCCGGCACGGACAGCACGTCGGGTAGCGGCCGGCCGGCTCGAGGTGTCTCGAGCAGCTCGCTGGGATCCTCTTCCAGGACCCCTTCCTCGACGAGGAATCTGAAGTACCCGCGGAGCGACGATACCGCGCGCGTGATCGTGGCCGGAGCGCGCCCCAACTCGGCCAGACTCGCCACATAGTCTCGCAGCAACTCGTACGTCGCTCCGGTGGGCCCCGAGACCCCGGCCTCGGCCGCCAGGAAGGCGAAACGACCGACGTCACGTACGTAGGCGTCTACCGTCCGGGCCGCGAGGCCCCGTTCGAACCGGAGAAAGTCGCCGAACTCCTCGATCCTGAACGCGCGCGAGACAGCGTCAGCCGCTTCGCGATCCGTCATTCTCCCGCGTCCATCGGGGACGTCGTCGGCCCGTCGGTCGTCACCGCTCCGACCTCGCCGTTCTCCTCATTCGAATCTTCCTCGTGCTCGTCGTGTCGGGTCCGGTACCACCAGACTCCGATGGCGACGAAGACGAGGCCGGCCAGGCCGAACAGCCAGGCGTTCGTGCTTCCGAGGATGTTCAGCACGACGCCCACGTTCTGCGAGGCGAAGATCCCCAGGTAGAGGACGAGCCCGTACCAGGCGAGCGAGGCGATCGCGATCGGGACGAGCGTCACGAACCAGCCGAATTCCGCGAATCCCGCGAAGGTCGGGATGACGACCCGCAGGACCGGTAGGAACCGCGAGAAGAAGATGGCGAGCAGCCCGTAGCGGGCGTAGAACCGTGAGACGCGGTTGAACTGCGACGGCCGCAGTACCCAACGCGCCCAGCCTTGATTGAAGAAGGCCGGACCCCGCCGGCGAGCCACCACGTAGACCGCCATCGCGCCAAGCACGTTCGCCAGCCACGCGACGAAGAGGACCGTCGTCGGGACGAGCGCTCCGCGATCGGACAGGACCGCCCCGAGCACAACGAACGTATCCGAGGGGATCGGGGGAAAGATGTTCTCGAGGGCGGCCCCGGCGGCGATGATCGCGTAGGCGGCGACCGGGGGGCCGGCGGCCAGGAAATCGATCAGACGGGCGATGTCCTGGAATTCGATCACCTGGAGTCAGGCGCGATCGGGGCCCAGACTGGAAACGGCCATCACGGCGAGCCCCTCGCCGCGGCCGACCCATCCCATCCCCTCGTTGGTCTTCCCTTTCACCGACACGGCGACGGCGTCCCCGAGAACCGCGGCGAGTCGTTCCACCATCTCGATCCTGCGAGGCCCGATCTTCGGTCGCTCCGCCACGACCGTGACATCGACGTTCTGAACGGCGAATCCGGCACGTCGGACCTCCGCGACGGCCTTCGCCAGCATGTCGATGGAATCCGCTCCCGCGTTCGCAGGATCGGTGTCCGGGAACAACACACCGATATCCCCGATCCCCGCGGCCCCGAGAATCGCGTCGGTGATCGCGTGACAGACCGCATCGCCATCGGAGTGGCCTGCGAGTCCCGGCTCTCCGGGGAATGCGATCCCCCCGAGGATCAGCGGACGTGACTCATCAAACCGATGGGAGTCGTAGCCGATGCCGACGCGCATGGTGAGAGCGGAGATGTACCCCGCCGCTAGCCGGCCAGGCCGAGAAGCCGCAGAGCCAGGTGCGCCGCGTTCTTCGAATTATCGATCCCCACCGCCGCGACCGGCACACCGGGCGGCATCTGAGCGATCGAAAGGAGAGCGTCGAGACCGCCGAGGGTACCGGCCGAGATCGGAACACCGATGACGGGGAGCTTCGTGTGCGCGGCCACGACCCCCGGCAGGGCGGCCGAGAGACCTGCGCCACAGATCACGAGATCGTAGCCCGCGGCGGCCGCACCCGAGGCCAGTTCAGCTGTCCGGACGGGTTCCCGATGCGCGGAACACACTTCGACAACGACGTCCACTCCGGCCGCCTCGAGAATCGGAACGCCCTTCTCCATCGTGGGACGATCGGATTCGGACCCCATCATCATCAGGACTTTGCTCATTCGCCTTCCCATCTGCTCACGGCCAGGCAGACGTTGTGTCCGCCGAAGCCGAAGGAATTCGTCAGGGCGGCCTTCACCGGACGCTCGACCGGGCCCGAATGGGCATACTCCAGGTCGCAGGCCGGATCCGGCTCGTGGAAGTTGATCGTCGGCGGGATGAGGCCCCGGGCGCAGACCATAGCCGAGATCGCGCCCTCGATGGCGCCTGCGGCACCCAGCGTGTGCCCCGTCATAGACTTCGTCGACCCCACCACCAGCTCGGACGCGTGATCTCCGAAGACCGCCTTGATGGCGGCCGTCTCCGACGAGTCGTTCGCGGACGTGGACGTGCCGTGGGCATTGATGTACTGGATGTCTTCGGGTCGAAGCCCGGCATCCTGCAGCGCATATTCCATCGCGGAGCGCGCCCCGGATCCGTCCGGGGCCGGCGCCGTCAGGTGGTATGCGTCGGCACTCTGTCCAAATCCGACGACCTCGCCGAAAATCTCGGCGCCGCGGGCCCGCGCGTGCTCCAGATCCTCGAGGATGAGCATCCCGGAGCCTTCACCGAGAACGAACCCGTTCCGCGTGGCGCAGAAAGGCCGGGAAGCGGTCTCCGGTTCGTCGTTCCGGTCCGACATCGCCTTCATGGAGGCGAACCCCGCGACGCACAGCGGAGTGATCGTCGACTCCGTTCCGCCGGTGATCATCACGTCCGCCTCACCGTTCCGGACCGACCGAAAGGCGAGTCCGATCGCGTGCGCGCTCGAGGCGCAGGCGGAGACCGTCGCGTAGTTCGGACCCCTTGCTCCGTACCGCATCGAGACCATGCCCGCCGACATATCCGCGATGAACATCGGGATGAAGAACGGAGAGACGCGGCTCGGCCCGCGCTCCATGAGCTTCCGGTGCTGCTCCTCGAGCAGCGGGAGTCCGCCGATGCCGGATCCGATGATGACGCCTGCACGGTCCGGGTCTGTGTCGCCCCACCCGTCCGCCAGCCCCGCCTGCTCCATCGCCTGTCCGGCCGTGGCCATCGCGAGCTGGAGGAACCGGTCGGCTCGGCGCGCTTCCTTGCGCTCCATGTGGGCTTCGGGGTCGAAACCCTTCACCTCGCAGGCGAACCGAACGTCGTGATCGGACGCGTCGAAATGCGTGATCGGTCCCGCGCCGCTCGTACCAGCGACGAGGCCCGCCCATGTCGATTCAGGGTCGAGCCCGACAGGTGTGACGAGCCCAACCCCGGTGATGACTACTCTGCGTCGTTCCATGTTCGTCGAGCCGTCCGGCGGCTAAAGCCCCCGGGACGGACCCTACTCCTCTTTGTTCAGATAGCCGATCGCCTGGCCGACCGTCTGCATCTTCTCCGCGTCCTCGTCCGGGATCTCGATCCCGAACTCTTCCTCGAACGCCATCACCAGCTCGACGGTGTCCAGCGAATCCGCGCCGAGGTCCTCGACGAAGTTGGCGTCGTCCGTGACCTTCTCCATCTCGACGCCGAGCTCCTGCGCGATGATCTCGCGAACCCTCGAAGCGTTTTCCGACATGTGCCCGTTCTCCTTTAATAAACGGGACCGTCCACACGGTCCCCGATCAGCCCTGTTTGACGGACGCTGCGCGTCCGGCCCTGTCCGGCGGCGGCCGGTGACTACATCACCATGCCGCCGTCCACTACCACCACCTGCCCCGTGATGTACGAGGCGCCGGGACCCACCAGAAATCGCACCGTCTTCGCGATGTCCTCGGGAGCCCCGAGTCGGCCGAGCGGTACCTGATCCAACATCTCGTCCCGCACTTCGTCCGAGAGTACCGCCGTCATGTCGGTCTCGATGAGACCCGGCGCGACCACGTTGGCCTGAACGCCCCGGCCGGCCAGCTCCTGCGCAACGGACTTCGTCAGCGCGATAAGTCCGGCTTTGGCCGCCGCATAGTTGGACTGGCCGCGGTTGCCCGTCAACCCCACGATACTGGACACGTTTATGATCTTTCCGGCCCGCCGTTTCATCATCCCGCGGGACACCGCGCGCATGAGATAGAAGGCACCGGAGAGGTTCGTGTCCAGGACCGCCTGCCACTCCTCATCCTTCATGCGAACGAGGATGTTGTCCCGCGTGATCCCCGCGTTGTTCACGAGGATCGTGACGGGGCCGAGTGCGGCTTCCACACGAGCGATGAGGTCGACACACGCCTCCACGCTGGACACGTCGCAGCCGAATCCGGCGTGCCCGTTTCCCGGCAGCTCGTCGGCGACGGCGGCCGCACGATCCTCCCCAGTGGCGACCACCGCGACCTTCGCACCGGCCTCGGCGAGTTCGTCACAGATGGCGCGGCCGATCCCCCGGGTCCCCCCGGTCACGATCGCGACGGCTGCGTCCAATTCGGCCATTCGTTCCTCCCCGACGTCCGTTACTGCTCGTTCATGAAGGCATCGATGGCCTCCGCCTCGCCGAGGGCCGTGGCCCGCAATGATCGATCGGCCCTCCGCAGCAGTCCCGACAGCACCGACCCCGGACCGATCTCCAGCCACATCGTCGGTTCCTGCTCCCGCATCCTGGCGAGGCAGTCGATCCAGCGCACCGGAGAAGTCAACTGCGCGAGCAGCGTCTCGCTCGCCCGGTCCCCCGTGCGAACCGCATCGGCGGTGGCGTTGGCGATGATCGGAAACGAAGGGTCGACGATCCGGGCTGCGCCGAGGGCCTGTTCCAGACCTTCGACGGCGACCTCCATCAACGGCGAATGGAACGCACCACTCACGTTCAATGGTACGACACGCCGCGCCCCGGCCGCTTCGGCCGCACTACACGCGGCCTCGACGGCCGCCACATCACCGCTGATCACGATCTGGCCCGGCGCGTTCAGATTCGCGGGGACGACCGTGCCCTCGGTGACGTCGCTGCAAATATCGCCCAGTACGCCGGCGTCGAGCCCCAGCACCGCGGCCATCGTCCCGGGTCGTTCCCGACCCGACGCGGCCATGAGTTCGCCACGCCGCCGAACGATCCGCAGCGCGTCCTCGAAGTCGAACGTCCCCGCAATCAAATGCGCCGTGAACTCGCCCAGCGAGTGCCCCGCCGCGACGGCGACTGCTCCGACCGCGTCCCCGACGAGCAGCCAGACGGCATAGCTGTGCAGCAGGATTGCCGGCTGCGCGTTCTGCGTGGCCGTCAACTCGTCATCCGGCCCACTCCAGCACAGCCGGCTCAGGTGCACCCCGAGCGTATCGTCGGCCCGCTCGTAGAGCTCCCGGACCTCCCCGAAGGCACCGGCGAGGTCTTCGCCCATGCCCACGAACTGGGATCCCTGGCCGGGCAACATCAGCGCGCTACTCACATCGCGTCTCCCGCGGCGACCGCCTCCATCTCGGCGAGGGCCGTCCGCATGTTCGGAACCAGCCCCGACCCCACCGAATCGATCGCGGCACGCATCGCGTTCCGGATCGCCCGGGGCGGCGAAGATCCGTGGCAGATGATCACGACACCATCGACGCCCAGTAGCGGTGCGCCTCCATACTCCGTGTAGTCGAGGAAGCGCAGGACCCGATCGATCTCCGTCTCCTGCTCCACACCGGAGTTCCTCAAGATCTCGAGGAGGAACCCGGCCATGGACTCGTAGAACTTCAGGAGCGCGTTACCCACGAACCCCGAGCACACCAGCACATCGCAGGCGCCGGCGATGATCTGGTCGCCCTCGACATTCCCGACGAATTCGATCTGGTCGTCATCGGCGAGCAGGCGGTAGGCGGCAACCGTGACGTCATCGCCCTTCTGCTCCTCTTCCCCGACGTTGAGCAGCCCCACGCGCGGCGATTCCAGTCCATGGGAATCCCGAAGAAACGTCGATCCCAAACGGGCGTTCTGATGAAGCTGGTGGGCACGGGTGTTCACGTGCGCACCGACATCGACGACCAGCATGAACCCGCTCGACGTCGGGAACATCGCTCCGACGGGAGGACGACTGACGCCCGGTAGCACGCCGAGGGTCAGCACGGAAGCAGCCATGACGGCCCCCGTCGAGCCTGCGGAGATCAACGCCTCCGCATCGCCGCAACCCACGGCTTCGAGACCTCGTACGATCGTGCTGTCCGGTTTTCTCCGAACGGAGAGGGCCGGCGCTTCTCCGGGATCGATGTTGTCGCTCGCGGGGATGATCGACATGCGATCGCGGGGGCCACCCGCAATGAGGGGCTCGATACGGTCCGCCGGTCCGACGAAGGCGACGGACAACTCTTCGGGCCACGCCTCCAGCGCCGCCAGCGCTCCCCGGATCGGGGCCTCCGGCGCCGCGTCGCCACCCAGGACATCGAGTGCAACACGGATCATGCGCGATCCGGGATCAGTTCAGGTAGGATCGATGGCGACCCGGGCGAGCACGAGCCCGCTCGGGTCAATATTCCTCGACGCGGACGACTTCCCGATCGCCGTAGTGTCCGCAGGTCGGACACACGCGATGGGGGCGCTTCGGATCGCCGCAACGCGAACACGACTGACTGGCGCTGTCCTGCGCCTTGTAGTGCGTACGACGCTTCCGCTTGCGCTGCTTCGACGTACGTCTTTTCGGGACTGCCATAACCGACTCTCTATCGTTTTTTCTGTCGTTCAGATGCTCGGGTTCGCTCGGCCGTCCCCCTCGACTCCCCACCGCACGGCCAGGTCCGAAACGAAGCAGTAAAACAGGCGGGTTTGCACCCAGAATGTCAAGCTTCCGAGGCGTCCGAATCCACGTCGTCGTTCGCTGCCGATTCGCCCAGGAGGGCCGCCCACCGGGGATCCGGTTCCGGGGGCGGACAGGTGCACGTTTCGTCGGCCAGACGCGCCCCACACCCGGGGCACAGCCCCTGACAGGCCGTCTCGCACACGGGAAAATCCGGGATCGCCAGGAGGATCTCCTCACGAATCGCCGGAGCGAGATCGACCTCGGCCGCCTTCCCCGAGAACGGCCACACGCCATCCTCGCCCGGTGTAACCTCGTCCGCAGCCCTGAACCACACGTCGATGTCGGCCTCGATGTCGACGGCGACATCGGAGAGACAGCGGCGGCAGGAGCACGCCGCCCGAGACGCGATCCTCCCGGTCGCTCGAACGCCGTCGCGAACGTCGCCCCTCACCGTCAGCTCGATATCGACCGGGTCCAGCCTGCCCGGCAGCTCCCCGAGATGCTTCTCGGGGTCAACGATTCGCCACGAGCGCTCGACCGGGCCCGCGTGCAGCGAACCGAACGTTATGGTCAAGGCGTCAGACATGGTCGTCACCGTGAGGTGGGTGCCCGTGGCGAGATCCGCTGCTCAGCGGTGCCTCAGGATCCAGTCGCGATCAGGTCGATCCGACTGAAGAAATGTCCGAGCTCGATTCGGGCGTTCTCGTCGGAGTCCGAGGCATGGATGGCGTTTCGCTCCTTGCTCTCGGCATACATCGCCCGGATGGTCCCGGCCTCGGCCTCGGCCGGGTCCGTCGCTCCGATCACTTCCCTGAGATACGGGACCGCACGCTCGTGCTCGAGCGCCAGCGGCATGCACGGTCCGGAGGTCATGAAATCGACCAGCGACCCGAAGAACGGGCGCTCGCGGTGCACCGCGTAGAACGCCTCCGCACCCGCCCGCGAAAGCCGCGTCACCCGCGCCCCGCGAATCGTGAACCCGGCCGCCTCGAGGGCCGCGAGCACCTTTCCGGCCTTCCCCGAACCGAACGCATCCGGCTTGATGATCGCCAGAGTCAGCTTCTGTCCACCTTCAGTCATCTATCGTCTCCTCGAGCATTCTGGTCTTCGGCGGACCCCTCCCGGGCGTTTCCCAGCAGGCGCCTGATGATGTCTCCGCGGGTCAGGAAGCCGACCAGCCTGCTGTCGCTGACGACCGGGAAACGTTCGATCTCCTTGTCGAGCATGAGGCGAACCACGTCACCCAGAGGCTCGTTCTCGTTCACGCACATCACCGTGCGCTCCATCACGTCCCGCACGGTTCCATCCCGAATCACATCAGGTCGATCCGGCCGACCCCCGCCCGGGTCTTCGAGTCCCGGCAGGAAATGCGTCATCACCTGCCGGTCGGTGAGGATGCCGACGACATGGCCCTCGTCGTCGACGACCGGAATCGCGCTCAAACGACGACGGACCAGCGTGTCCGCCGCCTCTTCGAGACGCGTATCCGGGGCGGCGACGATCACCTCTCGCGTCATCACATCCCGAACGAGCATTCCCGACCTACAACCTCTCCTGAAGGAGCGGGACGAAATCGGCTGGCCGCTCGGCCACACCGATACCGCGATCCCGAAACGCGCGCATCTTCTCTTCCGCGGTACCCTCCGACCCCGAGATAATCGCCCCGGCGTGCCCCATCCGGCGCCCCGGAGGCGCGGTCTGACCCGCAATGAATCCCACGACGGGCTTCGTCATGTGGTTCGCGACGTAGTCGGCGGCATCCTGCTCATCCGTCCCGCCGATCTCGCCCATCATGGCGACCGCAACGGTGCCCGGATCCGCTTCGAACGCCTCGAGGCAGTCGATGAAGTTGGTCCCAATCAGCGGGTCCCCGCCGATTCCGATGCAGGCCGATTGACCCATCCCCGCCCGGGTCAGCTGGAAGATCACTTCGTACGTCAGCGTTCCCGATCGACTGACCACGCCGATGTTCCCTTCCAGGACGATCTGACCCGGCAGGATTCCGACCTTGCAACATCCGGGAACGATCAACCCGGGGCAGTTCGGTCCGATCAGCCTCGCCCCCTTCTCCTTCACGTAGGGCAATACCCGCAACATGTCCGCGACGGGAACGCCCTCGGTGATGCAGACGATCAGATCCACCCCCGCGTCCGCCGCTTCGAAGATCGCGTCCGACGCGAAACGGGGCGGCACGTAGATCACGCTCGTGTTGGCACCGCGCTCCGTGACCGCCTCGGCCACGGTGTCGAAGATCGGGACCGTGTCGTCGAAGGTCTGCCCGCCCTTGCCGGGCGTCACGCCCGCGACGATGTCGGTGCCGTACTCGGCCATCTGCCGGCTGTGGAACGATCCGTCGCGCCCGGTGATCCCCTGAACAACGAGCCTGGTGTCTTCTCCGATGAATACGCTCATGCCGACGCCCTCCCGACGGCGGCCTCGACCGCACGATCCATGTCCACCATTGCCTCGAATCCGTTCTCCTCGAGGATCTTCACGCCGAGCTCCTCGTTCGTACCGGTCAGACGAATCGTGATCGGAAGGGCGATGTCGATCCGCTTCGTGGCCTCGACGATCCCGTTCGCGACATCGTCGCAGCGCGTGATACCGCCGAAAATATTAAAGAGGATCGACTTCACGTTCGGGTCCTCGGTGATCAACTCGAGAGCGGTCACGACCTTCTCCGGGTTCGACGAACCACCGATGTCCAGGAAGTTGGCCGGCTCGCCACCGTAGTACTTCACCAGGTCCATCGTCGCCATCGCCAGACCCGCACCGTTCACACAGCACCCGACGTTACCGTCGAGCTGGATGTAGGAAAGTCCCGCATCGCGCGCTTTCGTCTCGGCCGGGTTCTCGGCGTGTAGATCCCG
Organism: Gemmatimonadota bacterium; assembly: GCA_039587355.1. Taxonomy (GTDB): domain Bacteria; phylum Gemmatimonadota; class Gemmatimonadetes; order Palauibacterales; family Palauibacteraceae; genus Palauibacter. The sequence goes on from JBDHIO010000006.1 coordinate 116,640, forward strand.
GAGCGCTTCGATCTCGGGGCGCTTGAAGAGCGCATTGTCATCGATGTTCATCTTCGCATCGATGGCCTTCACCTCGCCTGCCGGGTTCACGATCAGCGGGTTGATCTCGGCCAGCGTAGCCCCTGAGGCCTGATAGGCTTCGTAGAGCCGGGCCATGATCGGCGCCGCCTGACGGGCCAGCTTCACGTCGTCGTAGAGAAAGTGCCCCATGGCGGCGACCTGGTGGTTCAACAGACCATAGCGCGGATCGATCCGCACCTTCATCAGCCGATCCGGCATGGTGGCGGCCACCTCCTCGATGTCGACGCCGCCCTCCGGAGAGACCATGAACGTGTCGCACTTGTTCGCGCGATCCATCACGATCCCCACGTATGCTTCGGAGTCGATGTCCTCCGCCGGGGCGACCAGGACTTTCCGGACCGTGATCCCCTTGATGTCCATACCGAGGATGGCGGCGGCCTTCTCCCCAGCCTCCTCCGGCGTCTGGGCCAGCTTCACGCCCCCGGCCTTCCCCCTGCCGCCTGCGTGCACCTGGGCCTTCACGACGACGGCTTCGCCGTAACCGCGGGCGAGTTCCTCCGCCTGCTCCGGCGTCTCCGCGACATCGCCCGGTGGCACGGGGATCCCGTGTTCCCGAAGGATGTCCCGTGCCTGGTATTCATGGATGTTCATGCTCTATGAGCTCCGTTTCGTTCCAGATCGTTGTCCCTGCCCGACGTGACGGCTCACGTCGCCGTAATCAGGGTCCCTGCCTTCCCTTCCAATGCACGTTCAGCTTCTTCGAGGGCGGCGATGACGGCCTGTCCCCCGCTCTGCTCGACGAATCCGGCAGCGGCCCGCAGCTTCGGCCGCATCGATCCCTCGGCCACTTCACCATCATCGATGAGGGCGGCCGCCTCACGTGGCGTCAATCGGCGGATCGGCGCGGCATCGGGCGTTCCCCAACCGCGATACACCGCATCGACGTCGGTGAGAATGACAAGCGTCGAGGCCCGAATCTCGTGTGCGAGCAGTGCCGCGGCCAGATCCTTGTCGATGACCACATCGACCCCTTCGAGGCCGGCCTCCGGATCGTCCCGCACGGGCGTCCCGCCTCCACCTGCGGCGATCACGATGTGCCCCGACTTCACCAGTTCGTCGGCCAGACTGGACTCGACGATCCGCGTCGGACGCGGACTGGGCACCCTGCGTCGGAGCAGGCCTCTCGAATCTTCCGCGACGTCCACCCCCTCCGATCGCAGCGTCTCGACCAGCCCGGGATCCACCTCGCGCCCTATGAACTTGCGGGGCTTCATTCCCTCGGCGTCATCCACGTCCACGACCACCTGGGTCACGAGAGTCACCACTCGCCGGTCGATACCCTCGTGCCGCAGCGCGTTCTGGAGAGACTGCTGGATCATGTATCCGATCGACCCCGCCGTCGCGGCGACGAGTACTCCGAGCGGGAGTTCCGACACTCGTTCCCGCGAAGACTCGTTTCGCAGCAGCGCATCTCCGACCTGGGGTCCGTTTCCGTGGACGACCGCCACGTTCCACCCTGCACGGACAAAGGAGAGGATCGGGGCCAGCGCCTCGCGCGAATGGCGAAACTGGTTGGCGATAGTGGCCGGCTCGCCGGCGGGAGACAGGGCGTTGCCACCCACCGCGACCACCGCGGTGCGCGAGTGCGATGTCATCGACTCAGACGGCCGGAAGCTCCACGCCGTGCCCGGCAAGTACTCCTCGCACGTCGTCGGCGATCTCGGCGAGCCTGTCCTCGTCGTCGGCCTCGATCCGCGCGACGATGACCGGCTGCGTGTTGCTCGCGCGCACGAGCGCCCAGCCGCCATCGAACAGGACCCGCGCACCATCGATGTCGATCACGTCGTGGCTGGACTTGTAGTGCCGCACGATCGCGTCGACGATCCCGAACTTCGCCTCCTCAGTGCAGTCGAGGCGCAGCTCCGGTGTCGATGGGAACGACGGGATCTCCGCTGCGAGCTCGGAGAACGATCGCCCGCTTCGCGCGATCAGTCCCGCGAGCCTGGCCGCGGCATAGATGGCATCATCGGTCCCGTAGAACCGGTCGGCAAAACAGATGTGCCCGCTCATCTCCCCCGCGACAGGTGAGCCGCCCTGCTTCATGCGCTCCTTAATGAGCGAGTGCCCCGTCTTCCACATCACAGGCACGCCGCCGGCGGCCGCGATCGCCTGCGGCAGCGCCTGCGAACATTTGACGTCGAACACGACCTCGGCGCCGGGGCGTTCTCGCAGCACGTCGAGCGCGAAGAGAAGAAGTAGATGGTCGCCGCGGACGATCTTGCCCTCCTCGGTCACGGCGCCGATCCGATCGGCATCGCCGTCGAGTCCGACGCCCAGCGCCGCGTCGGTGCCCCGTACCCGCGCGATCAGATCGGCGATGTACTCGTCGACGGTCGGATCGGGGTGATGGTTTGGGAATGTCCCGTCCGACTCGCAGTAGAGGCCGTCCACCTCGATCCCGGCTTCCGTGAGCGCACGAACGGCAATGACGCTGCCCGCTCCGTTTCCGCAGTCGAGGACCATCTTGATCGGCGTGTCCACGCGCGCGCGGGTGGCGATTTCCTCGACGTACCGGTCGAGGATCTCCTCTTCACGGTTATCGCCCGCTCCGCTCGAGAACGCCTCGGCCTGGATCGTCTTCAGGAGGTCCTGAATCGCGTTGCCGTATATGGCGCCGCCGTCCCGAACCATCTTGATGCCGTTGTACTCAGGGGGATTGTGCGATCCCGTGATCTGGATCCCCGCGTCCGTCTCGAATTCTATCGCGGCGAAATAGAGCGCGGGCGTGGGCACCGTCCCCACGTAGATCGTGTCGACGCCCGCCGCGTTGAGACCCTGACACATCGCGGCACCGAGCGAGGGCGAGCTCGGTCGATTGTCGTGACCCACGACCACTCGGGGTGCCTCACGATCCGCGAGGCTCGACCCCATGGCCCGACCAACGAGTTCGGCGATTCCCTCATCGAGGTCATCGCCGACGATTCCGCGGATATCGTACTCGCGGAAGATCCCGGCTTTCATTTCCATGATTGTGCTATTCGCTTTGGGCGACCGCGTCGGCCGGACGCTCGACGGCGTCCCGGACGGTGTCGACGGCGCGGCCTGGGATCAGACCGACGAGAAGTAGCAGCGCGGCACAGAACCCCGTCGTGAGCCGGAAGGCCATGGACGGGCGTTCAGGCGCCCCGTCGTCGTCGGGGACCGCGTCGAAGTACATCTTCCACACGACCCGCAGGTAGTAGTAGTAGGCGACGAGACTCGTCAGAACGAGCGTCACCGCGAGGGTACTCTCCCCCGCGTCGACCGCCGCCTGCAACAGGTAGAGCTTCCCGACGAACCCGGCGGTCGGCGGGAATCCCGCCAGCGACAGAAGGAAGATCACCAGGGCGACACCGAGACCGGGTCGGCGCCAACCGAGTCCACTGTAGTCGTCGACGAGCACGCGTCGGTCGCCCTTCCCTGCCACGTGGAACACGATCGCGAAGCTTCCGATCGTCATCACCGTGTAGGCGGCAAGGTAGAAGAGCGAGGCCGACTGTCCGAGTGCCGAAGCGGCCGCGATGCCCACCAGCAGGTAGCCGGCGTGCGCGATGGACGAGTAGGCCAGCATGCGCTTCACGCTGTCCTGAGAGAGCGCGATCAGATTCGGTACGATCATCGTGAGCATGGCCAGCCACCAGATCGCATCTCGCCATATCCCCTGCGCGGCCAGCAGGTCCACCGTGAGGACCCGAATCAGGGCGACGAAGGCGGCCGCCTTGACGCCCGTGGCCATGAAAGCAGTGACGGGTGTCGGAGCTCCCTCGTAGGCGTCCGGCGTCCACATATGGAACGGAACCGCCCCGACCTTGAACCCGAATCCAATGACGAGGAGCCCGATCCCGGCGATGAGCACCAGGTCACCACTGGCGACCGCAGCGGCGAGAGTCGGTCCGGCTACGGGAAGTCGCGTCGTCCCGGCCACTCCGTAGAGAAGCGCGATCCCATACAGGAGGAACGCGCTCGCAAAGGCCCCCACCAGGAAATACTTGATCGCGGCTTCGGAGGATCGCGGGTTGCGTCTCGCGTACCCCGCGAGGACGTACACGGCGATCGACATGAGCTCGACGGCCACGAACATCAGAATCAGGTCTCGGGCCGCGACGAGCAGCATCATTCCGACTGCGGCGAGCAGGGTGAGGCCATAGAAGTCGCCGCGGGCCAGACCCTCCCGATCGAGATACGGGCCCGCGTAGAGAACCACGAGCAGCGTTCCCGCGAGGATGACAAAGGCCGCGAAGGTGCGAATCCCGTCCACCGCGATCAGCGCGTCGGCCGGTCCCGTCGATCCGGCGAGCCAGGCGTTTGCGGCGATCGAAACCAGGAGCCCGATCACGACAGCCGGTTGACACCAGCCCGGCACCTCGTCCCCGTCCGGTCCGAATACGTCCCCCATGAACACGACGATCGCCGTAAGGGCGAGAACGGCCTCGGGAATGAGCGCGATCCAGTAGTCCGCGTGCGAAACGAAGTCGAAGGCCCTCATCTCACTCGCCTCCCTCGAGGCTCGCGCCCCCGTCGGACGGTGTCGCGAACGTCAGCCCCGCTGGTCGCAAATCCCCGGCCTCGGGTAGGCGGGAGGTGCGCGCTACCTGCCCACCGCGGCTCTCGATGCGCTCGAGCAACGCGTCGACCGATGCGCGCGTGCGATCCAGGAACGGCCCCGGCCACACGCCCATGAGGACGATGAGCACGAGCATGGGGGCGAGAATCCACCGCTCCCGCGACCCGATGTCTTCAAGCTCGCGGTTCTCGGCCTTATCGAGGTCGTTGAACAGGATCCGCTGGACCATCGGGAGCATGTAGCAGGCGGCGAAGATCACTCCGGTCGCCGCAATGGCCGAGATCCAGGGGTGCGTCTGGAAGGTGCCGACGAGAATCAGGAACTCGCCAACGAAACCGTTCGTCCCGGGAAGCCCGATGGACGACAGCGCGACGACGACCAGCGCGAACGCGAAGACCGGCATTCTCTTCGCGATCCCGCCGAAGTCGGCGATCAGCCTCGTGTGCCGGCGCTCGTACAGCATCCCGATGAGAAGGAAGAGCGCCCCCGTCGAGATGCCGTGGTTCACCATCTGGAGGATTCCACCCTCGATCCCCTGGGTCGTCAGCCCGAAGACGCCGATCACCACGAAGCCGAGGTGAGCCACCGACGTGTAGGCGACCAGCTTCTTGGCGTCGGGTTGTACCGCGGCGACCCACGCCGCGTAGAGGATGCCGACGAGCCCGAGAACCAGTAGCGTCATCAGGACGGTCGAATGCGTAGCCGCGTTCGGAAACAGCGGAAGACCGAACCGAAGGAACCCGTAGACTCCCATCTTCAGAAGCACGCCCGCCAGTATCACGGAGCCCGCGGTGGGCGCCTCGACGTGTGCATCGGGGAGCCACGTGTGGAGCGGGAACATCGGCACCTTGATCGCGAACGCGAGACCGAAGGCGCCGAACAGCCAGAGCTGTGTCCGGACCGCGATGTCCATCGACAGCAGGTCCGTGTACGAGAAGCTGAGCGCCCCGGCCGTGTCGCGGTGCAGGAACCCGAGCGTCACGATCGCGACGAGCATCAGGAGCGATCCGGCCGCGGTGTAGAGGAAGAACTTGACTGCGGAGTAAATCCGCCGCTCTCCACCCCAGATCCCGATGAGGAAGTACATCGGGATCAGCATGATCTCCCAGAAGATGTAGAACAGGAACAGATCGAGGGCGACGAACACGCCGATCATCCCTGTCGTCAGGAAGAGGAGCATCGCGTAGAACGCTCGCTCCCGCTTCTGGATGTAGGAGAACGAACCGGCCACGGCGAGCGGCATGATGAACGTCGTGAGCAGCACCATAAGGACCGAGATGCCATCCATCCCGATCGAGTAGGAGATGCCCCACGCCTCGATCCATGGGACCGAGATCGTGTTCTGGAATGCCGCAGTCGACGTATCGAACGTCCAGAACAGCGGGAGCGACAGGGCGAACTCGATCACGGTCGTGACGAACGCCACAACCTTCGCCTGACTCTCCGGGACCGCCAGACACGCCAGCCCGCCCAGAAGCGGGATGAAGATCAACGCCGTCAGCACCCAGTGCGACTCGAAGAAAGTCATCGGAGCACCCCCAGCACCAGGAGCGCGCCGAGCATGAATACGACCAGGTATGTCGTCACTCTGCCGCTCTGCAGCTGTCCGCCCATCCAGCCGAACAGCTTCGCCATGTGCCCCGCCCCGTTCACGGTGCCATCGATGATCCCGACATCCACGATCTTCCAGCACCCGCGCCACAGAGCGAGCGACGGCCGGATGATCACGCGGTCGTACAGCTCATCGACGTACCACTTGTCGTGCAGGATCTTCGCGAAACCGGTCTCGGGCACCGCTTCCGCTTCGGTCGGAACCGTCCGTTTCGAGACGACGCGGAACGTGACGATGACCGTGATCAGCGCGAGCACGGTCGAGATCTCGGCCCACAGAGCCTCACCACCGCCGATCGGCGAGGTGTACGCCTTGTGAATGCCGTGCGCTTCCGCAACGTGGATCGCCGGTTCGAAGATCGGTTCCAGCCAGTGGTGCAACCACTCGACGTCCGGAAGCGGCAGGGCCGGCGCGATGTTCACCCATCCCCCTACAGCGGACAGCACGGCGAGGATCACGAGCGGTACCCACATCACGGCCGGCGATTCCTCGAGGAACCGCTTCGCCTTGTCGAGCCCGTCTCGCCCGAACGTCCGGTTCGGCCCGTGGAAGGTCATGACCATCATGCGCGTCATGTACACGGCGGTCATCAGGGCGGTGACGAGAGCGACGCCCCACAGGATCGGGAAGCCGTAGGCGCCCGCGTACCAGATGATCTCGTCCTTGGAGAAGAACCCGGCGAGCGGGAAGATCCCGGAGATGGAAAGCGTCGCGATCCACATGAAGATCCAGGTCTTCGGCATGTGGTCCTTCAGCCCCCCGTGGTTCCTCATGTCGTTCGGGTCACCGTGGTGATCGCCTTCGCCGTGACCGCCGTGGTCCCACGCATGGTGGACCGAGTGGATAACGGCGCCCGCCCCGAGGAACAGCAGCGCCTTGAAGAAGGCGTGCGTCATGAGGTGAAAGACGCCGGCCGTGAACGCCCCGACCCCGACAGCGAGGAACATGTAGCCGAGCTGCGAGATCGTGCTGTAGGCCAGAACCTTCTTGATGTCGTACTGCCGGAGGGCGATCGTCGCGGCGAACAACGCGGTTCCCGCCCCTACCGCGGCCACCACTGCGTCGGTGACCGGAGCGAGCGCGAAGAGCACACTCAGCCGGGCGATCATGTACACACCGGCGGTGACCATCGTGGCGGCGTGGATCAGCGCCGACACCGGCGTCGGACCCGCCATCGCATCGGGCAGCCAGATGTAGAGCGGGATCTGAGCCGACTTACCGGTCGCGCCCACGAAGAGGAGCAGCGTGATCCCGGTCACGAGGGCGCCACCGTACGCCAGCGCCTCGGCGTTCTCGATCAACGGGATGAAGTCGAGCGTCCCGAACACGCCGAACAGCATGAACATCGCGATCAGGAACCCGGCGTCACCGATCCGGTTGACGATGAAGGCCTTCTTGCCCGCGTCCGAGTACTCCTTGTTCTCGAACCAGAACCCGATCAGCAGATACGAGCAGAGCCCGACGCCCTCCCACCCGACGAACATCATCGGGAGGCTCGCCCCGAGGACCAGGATGAGCATGAAGAAGACGAAGAGGTTGAGATACGCGAAGAAGCGCGAGAACCCCGCGTCGTCCTTCATGTACCCGACCGAATAGATGTGGATCAGGCTGCCGACGCCCGTGATGATCATGCACATCAGAATCGACAACTGGTCGAACTGGAGATCGACGCCGACGCGCAACGCCCCGGATTCCATCCACGTCCACATCGAATAGATCGCCGGGTGGTGCGGCTCCACCGCCATCATGCCGAGGAAGTTGAAGACGACGATGGCGAAGGTCGCTACCAGGGCGATCGGCCCGACGGCTGCGGGAATCGACTTGTTCTCGCGCCAGAGAAACGCTCCGAGGCCGTTGATGATCGCGCCGGCAAGCGGCAGGGCGAGAATGGCCCACGGCAGGACCGGGACGAAGTCCGGTCCGACCGCTTCCTGCATCCCGGCGAGGCTCGCCACCACCGTGCCCGCTACCATTTCAGCAGATTGAAGCGATCGAGGTCAACGACCTCGTAATGGCGGAAGATCGCGATGATGATCGCGAGCCCGACCGCCGCCTCTGCGGCGGCCACGGCCATGACGAAGAACACCAGGATCTGCCCCTCCATCCCGTGGACGCGCGAAAAGGCCACGAGCGAGATGTTCACGGCGTTGAGCATCAGCTCGATGCACATGAAGACGATGATCGCGTTTCGACGCAGGAGAACCCCGATCACGCCGATCGTGAACAGAATCGCGCTGATGAGCAGCGCGATCGTCGCGTGCGCCCCGAGGGCCCCCATCGCCGCGCCGCTCATGCCGAATGCCTCCGCGCGAGCAGGATCGTGCCGACCATCGAGACGAGCAGCAGCAGACCGGTCACCTCGAGAACGACCACGTAGTCGGCGAAGAGCGGCCGGGCCACGACCGCGACGACACCCTGCTCGGATGCCGCTTCACGAATCGCGTCGCTCGCCGATGAGGAGGACCCGATGGCGGCGGCGCCTCCGACGATCTTCCGGCCCACGAGCGCCAGAAAGCCGACGCCGATCGCACCACAGACGAGTCCACCGAACGGTCCGCGGAGGTCCTTCCAGTCGGCGTGCCCGAGATTGAGCAGCATGATCACGAACAGAAACAGCACCATGATCGCGCCGCCGTAGAGGATCACGTTGATCGCGGCGAGGTAGTGCGCATCCAGCATCAGGAACAGCCCGGACGTGCAGAAGAACACGGCGATCAGGAAGATGACGGCGGACACGGGGTTCTTCTGCGTGACCATCAGCAACGCCGAGATCACTGCCCCTGCAGCAAAGACGAAGAAGGTGAAATCGTAGATCATTGCGACGCGGGGTCGGACGGATCCCAAAGGGCCGTCACCGGGTGATCTTGCTCACAAAGCCGCTCGAGATCGTAGACCCAGCGCTCACGAGTGTACTCGGCATTCTCGTAATGGACGCCGAGATGGATCGCCTCGACCGGACAGACCTCCTGACAGTAGCCGCAGAAGATGCAACGGAACTCATCGATCTCGTAGATCGCGGCGTATCGCTCGCCGTTCTCGTCCTCGGCCGGCACGAGCTTGATGCAGTTGACCGGACAGACCGTCGGGCAGAGGCCGCACGCGACGCATTTCGCCGTGCCATCCTCGTGGACGGCCATCCGATGCGTCCCCCGCACCCGAGGCGCGAGCTCCCACTTCTCGTCGGGATACTGCTGCGTCTTCTTCCGGGGGTTGAGCATGTGCCGCAAGGTGATGCCCATCCCCTTCGCCGCCGCCCGAACGTAGGAGCCCTCGGTCACTGGACGATCGACGACCTTCACGTCACCCGGCATCGGGACCTCCTTCGGAGCTCGTACCTGCTGAAGCGCGGTAGCGCCGGCCCTTGGCAGCTCCCTTGATCAGCGACCCACGGTCCATCACCCAGAACAGCAGCACCGCGAGGACCAGATTGACACCGAACAGAACGCCGGCGTACGCCTGCCCGATTTGCATGCCGGCAGACTCCATCGCGAGGATCGTCCCCGCGATCACGAGGATGTAGACCGTGACGGCCTCGAGCATGAACTTCCAGCCGAGATCCATGAGCTGGTCGTAACGGAACCGCGGCAACGTCCACCGGATCCACATGAACACCACGACCACCAGTCCCGTCTTCAGACTGAACATCCCGAGGGTGAGCAGGGTCTTCCACCACGTGGGATCCCCGATCACGGTGCCATCGGAGAGCACGCGAATGTTGTCCCCGCTCCAGAACGGGATGTCCCACCCGCCGAGGAAGAACACGGTCACGAGTGCCGCCGTGGTGACGACGTGCGCGAACTCGCCGATCATGAACATCGAGAACTTCATCGCCGAGTACTCGGTATGGTACCCCGTCACCAGCTCGGCCTCGGCCTCCGGAAGGTCGAACGGCAGTCGGTTCGTCTCGGCCAGTCCGGAGACGAAGAACAGGAAGGAACCCACGAACAACGGCAGAATGAACCAGGTCGCGTAGGTCGCCGGCCCGGCGGCGAAGCCCTGCTGCATCGAGACGATTTCGGGCACGCGAACATCGCCGGTGAGAAGCACGAGCGGGATCAGGCTCAGCGCCAGAGCGACCTCGTAGGAGATCATCTGAGCCGAGCCGCGCAGACCGCCCAGCAAGGCGTATTTCGAGCCGGACGCCCACCCTCCCATCGCGATGCCGTACACCCCGAGCGACGCGATCGCGAGAATATAGAGGAAGCCCACCGACGCGTCCGCGACGATCATCTCGACCAGTCCGCCGGATGTCGGCAGCGGGGATGCGAACGGGATCACCGCGAAGAGAATGGTCGCGGGAATGATCGCGAGGGCCGGCGCCAGCAGGAAGAACGGCTTGATCGCCTGCGCCGGCATCGTCTCCTCTTTGATGATGTTCTTGATGCCGTCGGCAATCATCTGGAGGAGACCCCAGGGGCCCACTCGATTCGGTCCGCTGCGGTCCTGGATGAACGCCGCGATCTTGCGCTCGACCACGGTCGACAGGGCGACGGTCAGGATCAGCACGGTGAAGAAGGCGACCGCCTTGATCACCGTCGCGATCACGAACCCCCAGCCCGAAATCAACTCCATCAGCCGTCCACCCCCGCGGTCGCGCCGACGGCGACGGCTCCCTTGAGCCCGAGCCCGTTCCAGTCGAGGCCAGCGAACGCGTCGGAGCCGGCGGCGACGGCGTCGAAGGCCGCGACCACGTCGTCGATCGCCGCGCCTTCTCCGAGTCGGGCGAGCACGCGGCTGAGGATCATCCAGGCCGGACGCGCGATTCCGGGCGCCGCGAGTGCCTGATGGAAGCGCTGCACGCGTCCCTCGAAGTTCGTGAACGTCCCGTCCATCTCCGCGAACGTCGCGATCGGAAGAACCGCATCGGCCGCACGCGCGGCATCCGGAAGTCTCGATCCCACGTAGAGGAAGAACGAGGCGTCGGCGCCGAACCCATCGGGAGCCTCGGCGAGCACGTCATCGAGGACCACCAGTGCACCGTCGACGGCGACCGCCGCGGCGGCCCCGTCGGTCCCGGCGCGCGAGCCCCCGAGCATCTCCGCCCCGGTTCCGTTCGCGGCACGGTCCGCACGGAGCTTGAGCCGCGGAACAGTCGGCAGCGCCGCCTCATCCCCCCGGGGTACCGCGAACTCCCATCGGTCGATGCCGAGTCGCGCGAGTACGCGAGTGAAGAAGAACAGGTTCTCGTTCGATGAGTTCGCGGACGCGAGACCGAGACCTCCTGCGGCTCCGGTCTCCGAGATTCTCGACGCGACCCATTCGATCGCGGTCGGCCAGTCCGTGGCCCGCAGCTCGTCGCCATCGCGAATCATCGGCACTTCGGCCCGGACGCCCCGGTTCGACATCACGAGGTGCTTTCGACCGTGGTCGCACATCCAGTAGGAGTTCACGTCGGCGTTGTGACGCGGCTTCAGCCGAACGATCTGGTTCTCCTTGGTGTCGATCGTGACGTTGCAGCCCGTCGAGCACCCCGGACAGATGCCGACGGCGGCATCCATGTCCCAGGCCCGCGCCTTGAATACGAAGTCCTCGTGGACCAGGGCCCCCACGGGGCACACATCCACGATGTTCCCCTGGAACGGGTTGTCCAGATCACGCCCGGGGAACGTGTCGATGTAGGACTTGTGACCCCGCTGAGCCACGACCAGCGAATCATCATCGGCCACGTCGCGCATGAACCTGACGCACCGCGTGCAGATGATGCAGCGGTCCGCGAAGTAGAGGATGTCGTCCGCGATCCGGTCGCGACCCATGACGGACTTGGGCTCGTTCACGCGGCTCTTGAGCTGCGTCGTCACGTACGCGTAGTCCTGCAGCATGCACTGCCCTGCCGCGTCGCAGATCGGACAGTCGAGCGGGTGGTTCACCAGCAAGAACTCGATGACGGACTGCCGCGCCGTTTCCGCCTGCTCGGAGGCGGTCAGAATCGACATGCCGTCCTGCGCCTCCAGCACACAGGAGGGCTGGAGCTTCGGCTGTCCCTCGACCTCGACGAGACACATGCGGCACTGGGCCGGCCGGGTGGGGATTCCCGGGTGGTAGCAGTACCGCGGGACCACGACGCCGGTTCGCTCGGCCGCCTCGATCACGCGCGTCCCCTTCGGGACGGTTACCTCCACCCCGTCGACCGCGAGGGTCACCGTTTCCACGGCCGCGCCGTTCTGCTCGCCGTCAGCCATGCTCACCCCGTCGCCACGATGCTGGGTCGCATCCGCGCCTCGTACTCGCCCCGGAATTTGTCCATCGACGACTTGAGCGGGAACACGACACTGTCGGCGAGCACGCAGATCGTGCGGCCGGTCATCTGCTCACATAGCTCATAGAGCGTGTCCAGGTCCTTGAGCTCGCCGTCGCCCGCCTCGATTCTCTGCAGGATCTTGACGATCCACTGCGTGCCCTCCCGGCACTGAACGCACTGGCCGCACGACTCGTGGGCGTAGAATTGGGCGATCCGCCGCATCGCGACCACGATGTCCGTGTCTTCGTCCATGACGATCGGAGACGCCGTGCCCAGCGAGCTCCCGGCCTCCGCCATCCCCTCGTACGTGGTCGAGCAGTCGAGCTCGTCGCCGGTCAAAAATGCCGTCGACGATCCTCCGGGGATCACCGCCTTCACGCGCTTGCCGTCCGGTGTGCCTCCGCAGACGTCGAAGATGATGTCCTTGAGCGAGACGCCGAGCTCGATCTCGTAGTTGCCCGGCTTCGCGAGATGCCCCGAGCAACACCAGAGCTTCGTCCCCGGCGACTTCTCGGTTCCCCACTGGCGATACCATTCCGCGCCGTGTTCCAGGATCCCCGGGACCGTGGCCATCGTCTCCACGTTGTTCACGGTCGTCGGCATCCCGAACGCACCGGCCTGGGCGGGGAACGGCGGCTTCATCCACGGCTCGGCCCGGTTCCCCATGAGAGAATTCATCAACCCGGTCTCTTCGCCGGCGATATAGGCCCCTGCACCGATGTGAACGGTCAGATCGCAGTTCCAGCCCGTCCCCATCAGGTCCGCGCCGATGTACCCGGCCTCGTAGGCCTCGGTCACGGCCGCATTGAGGATCTTCGTATAGGGAAAGAACTCCCCACGAACGTAGATGTAGACGTGCTCGGCGCCGATCGCGCGCGCGCCGATCAGGCAGCCCTCGATCAGCAGATGGGGCGTCCAGCGGAGTATCTCCCGGTCCTTGAACGCGCCCGGCTCGGACTCATCCGCGTTGCAGCAGAGGTAGTGTGGCTTGCCGTCGTCCTTCGGCATGAAGCTCCACTTGAGACCGGTCGGGAACCCCGCGCCGCCGCGTCCCCGGAGCCCCGAGTCCTTGACGATGTCCGTGATCTCGGACGGGTCCATCGAAGCCGCCCGGCGAAGCCGCTCGTATCCGCCGTGCTCCACCCAGCCGGCGAGCGTGCGGGCCCGCTCATCTCCATGGAACTGCGAGAGGAGCGTCGTCGTCTCCAGGCCGTGCCGGTGAGGCCAGCTCATACGTCCCGCTCCCTCAGTTCGGCCACGATCCGCGCCACGCCATCCGGCGCGACATCCTCGAAGTATTCGTCGTTGATCTGCACCACCGTCGCGAAGCCGCACGCACCGAGGCACTCGGCCTCGATGACGGTGAAGATCCCGTCCTCCGAGGTCTCGCCCTGTCGCGTTCCGGCTTCGTCCAGAAAGCGCTCGAGGACCTCCTCGCCCTTGTTCAGGTGACACGCGATGCACGTGCAGACCTGGACCAGGTACCGCCCTACCGGATGCTTGTTGTACATCGTGTAGAACGTGGCGATCGAATGGACGTAGGCCGGGGTCAAGTCCAGCGCCGCGGCGACCTGCTCCATGTCGGCCGGCGCGATCCAGCCCTTCTTCTCCTGCACGAAATTGAGCAGCGGGAGGAGGGCGGCCTGCTTCGTCGGATACCGCGAGAGCGCCATCTCAAGACGCTCCTTCCCTTCACCGCTCTCGAACCACGGCCCCTCGACCTCCTCGCGCGTCGCCACCTGAAACGGCTGCGCCCCGGACACCGCCGGATGGATCTTGCGGCTCATCGGTCGATCTCCCCGAGCACGACGTCGAGCGATGCGTTGATGGCGATCACGTCCGCGATCAACTCGTTCTCGACCAGCGCCGGAAGCGCCGCGATGTTGATGAACGAGGGGCCTCGGAACCGGCATCGGACCGGTTTCGTGCCGCCATCGGAGACGATCCCGAAGCCGAGCTCTCCCTTGGAGCTCTCGATCGAATACCAGGTCTCGCCGGCCGGCACCCGGATCCCCTCCATGACCAGCTTGAAGTGCGAGATCATCGTGTCGATCGAGGACATCGCCTCGTCCTTCGGCGGTAGCACGACCTGATAGTCATCGATGTTGATGGGGCCATCCGGCAGCCGACTCAGCGCCTGCTCGATGATCCGGACGCTCTGCCGCATCTCCTCCATCCGGACCAGGTAGCGGTCGTACCCGTGAGTACCGACGGGCACGTCGAAATCGTACTCATCGTAACCGAGGTACGGCCGCGCCTTCCGCACGTCGTAGGGCACCCCGCTCGCCCGGAGGTTCGGGCCCGTGAGGCCATAGCTGACGGCGTCCTCTGCCGACAGCGCCCCGATGTCTACGAGTCGCGCCTGCCAGATCGCGTTGCGCGACAGCAGGCGTTCGACCTCGTCCATCGTGTCGGGGAACGTGTTCACGAAATCTCGCGCCGCCTGGACCCACCCGAGCGGCAGGTCGGCCATCATCCCGCCGACACGGGTGACGGAGGTAGTGATGCGCCCGCCGGTGTAGGCCTCGTGCAGATTATAGATCCGCTCGCGTTCCTGGAACGTGTAGAGGAAGACCGAGAAGGCCCCGATGTCGATCGCCGTCGTGCCGAGCCACAACAGGTGTCCGAGCAGGCGGTTGAACTCGCCCAGCATGACCCGCACGACCCGGCAACGCTCGGTAATCTCGAGCCCGAGGAGCGTCTCCACCGCACCGGCGTACCCGATGTTGTAGAGCATCGGCGCGAGGTAGTCCATTCGATCCGTGTAGGGGACCACCTGGTTCCACTCGCGGAACTCGCACGTCTTTTCGAAGCCGGTGTGCAGGTAGCCGATGTGGGGCATACAGCGGATCACTCGCTCGCCGTCGAGCTGGAGCACCAAACGGAGCACGCCATGAGTCGCGGGGTGCTGCGGTCCCATGTTGATCAGCATGGGAGCGCCCTCGAGTTCGTTCGCCAGATCCTCCGGGTTCTCTCCGGGATCCAGATCACGAATCGGCGGCCACTCCGCGTCCGAAGCCGGCGCATCCTGTGGGTCACCGTTTCGCGATGTCGGAAGGCCGACCATCTCCAGTTCCTCGACCGCGTAGACATCTTCGAGACTGCGGGACAGCGCCCTTCTCACCTGCTCCGACCGGCTGAACCGACCGCGAAGGGGGAAGTCCTTTCGGAGCGGGAATCCCTCTTCGTAGTTCTCCGGCATCAGGATCCGTCGGAGATCGGGGTGTCCCTTGAAGGAGACCCCGTACATGTCCCACGTCTCGCGCTCCAGCCAGTCGGCGGCCTTCCAGAGGTGAGTCACCGTATCGAGCTCGAGGTCGTCCAGCGGCACCTCGCAGAGGATCCGAAGCTGCCGGCCGTGGTTCATGGACCAGAGCTGGTACCAGACCTGGATCGGGAGCCCGAGACCCTCGTGCGCGCCCATCAGGTCGGCGAGCATGTCGTAGTCCTGCGCCGCGTCCTCCCTCAAGAAGGCGAGAATCTCCGCGCTGCGGGCGGGGGCGACGGAAACGACCGGGTATCCGAGAGCATCGGTCCTGACCTCACGGATCGCATCCCCGAACGCGGCTCGCAGCGCGACGACGGACGCGTGTCCGTCCACGCCGGCATCGGCGGCCTCCGCCCGAATCAGCTCGCGTCGTGCCTCGGTCGCGGTCGTCACGGGCTCGCCACTCAGTCCGAGTGCTCGATCCGACGCTCACGTCGGTCGCGAGGTCGCGACAACGCGGAGGTCGGAGCGAGGCCGCTGACACGGTTTTGCTTCGTCGAGTTCCCGAACGGCTGGGCGACGAGCTCGATCGTTTCGGGCGGCAGATTCGGCTTGCCCACGGCATCCTCATCCTCGGACCGGGGGGCCGGATTCAGAATCGACTCTCCCTTGATCTTCTCCTGGATCATCAGCAGTGCGTAGATCAGACCCTCGGGTCGGGGGGGGCAGCCGGGCACGTACACGTCGACCGGTACGATCGTGTCGATCCCCTGCACGATCGTGTAGTTGTCGAACATCCCTCCCGAGCTCGCGCAGGCACCCATCGAGATGCACCACTTGGGCTGCGGCATCTGATCCCAGATCCGTCGAAGGACGGGAGCGAGTTTGTAGGTCACTCGGCCGGCCACGATCATGAGGTCCGCCTGGCGAGGGCTGAAAGACATCCGCTCCATGCCAAAGCGCCCGATGTCGTACTTGGTGGCCGCCGCAGCCATCATCTCGATCGCGCAGCACGCCGTGCCGAACGGCATGGGCCAGATCGAGTTCCGGCGTCCCCAGTTCACGACATAATCCAACCGGGTCGTCATCCAGTTGCGCGGGATCCCGGTATCCAGCGCCTCGGGATCGATCGTTTCCAATTCCCTCATCCGTCTACCGCCTCGCTGGTGGACCCGCGCCTCGTCATCAGTCCCACTCCAGGGCGCCGCGACGCCACGCGTACACGAGCCCGACTCCGAGAACGAGCAGGAACACCGTCACCTCGATCAGCCCGGCGAGGCCGAACTCGCGGAACACGGTGGCCCACGGAATCAGGAACAGGGTCTCGATATCCAGCACGATGAACAGCATCGCGACGAGATAGAAATTGACCGAGAAGCGCTCTCTCGTAGTGCCCAGTGGAGTGATTCCGGACTCGTACGGACTGGCCTTCACGGAAGTCGGACGTCGCGACCCCAAGATGTGCGACACGCCCATCATGCCTGCGGCGTTTAGAACGCCGAGCAGAACCAGAATCAGGATGCCGAGATAGGGATCGAGCAAGTCGCCGGAGTCCTTTGCGAGCTTGTGAAAAGCTTCACTTTTTCCGCGCCGCGAAGCTATCGCGGGGCACCGGGCGCGGCAAGAAAAACACTGGCCGGCCGCGGTTGCCAACTCGGCCGCCGCGCCGGACCTTCGCGCGTATGGTCACGCCCCCGAATCCTACGCCGCATCGACGTGTCGTGGACACCCCCGACGGGAGGTGCTACCTCACCGTCGTGGGCACAGGCCCGGCGGTCCTTTGCCTGCATGGCGTGAGCGCGCATGGACGGTCCTGGGCCCCGGTAGCGAGCCGGCTGTCCGAACGGGCCACGTTCGTGCTCCCGGATCTGCCGGGACGAGGTGCGTCGGACGCCGCCCCCGAGGCCAGCTTCACGCTGGACGACGAGGTCCGCCGCCTCCGCCTCCTCATCGCCGCGATACCCGAGGCGAGGACGGGCGGGCTATTCGTCGCCGGTCACTCGCAGGGAGCGGCGATCGCCCTCGCACTGGCCGGCCGCGAGCCTCGCGTGAGGGGCCTCCTGTTGTCGAGTCCGGTGACTCCCTGGACTCCACGGCCCCGGATACTGGACAGTCTGCGGTCGGACTTGATGCGGCGTGGCGTGGCCGGCATGTTCTCGCCGCTCCGGGGACCGCTGGCGAGCGTGATCATCCGCCGCGCCGCGGGCCCCGGCTTCAGGGCGCCGCGCGAACTGGTGGAGGCGTACGCGGCACCGTATGCGGACCGGCGGCGGGCGAGGACCCTGATGGCTCTCCTCCGCGACTGGCGGCCCGCGGAGCTCGAGACACGGTTACCCGAGGCGGCCCCGCCGACACGCGTCGTGACGGGAGCGCTCGACCCGCGAATCGAAGCAGGCCTGGCCCGGCGGCTCGCGGAACGGCTCGGCGCGACGTATCTGATCGTGGAGGACGGAGGCCACGTGCTCCCGGAGCAGCACCCGGATCTGATGGCGGGCGAGCTCGAGCGGCTGCTCGACGACGCCCGGGACGACGAACAGAATTGAGCAGCTGACAATCACTCCCGAGGGGAACGATGGCGATCAAGAGCGATGGGTGGATTCGGAGGATGGCGAAAGAGCACGGGATGATCGAGCCCTTCGCGGACCGGCAGATCCGGGATGGGGTGATCTCGTACGGAGTGAGCAGTTACGGATACGACATGAGGGTCGCGGACGAGTTCCGGATCTTCCACAGTGCGCTGTTCCCGGTGGTTGATCCGAAAGCGTTCAACGAAGACTCCTTCCTCGAATTCCAGGGCGAGGCCTGCATCATCCCGCCGAACTCGTTCGCCCTGGCGCGCTCCGTCGAGTATTTCAAGATCCCGCGCAGCATTCTCACGATCTGCGTTGGGAAATCGACGTACGCCCGTTGCGGGCTGATCGTGAACGTGACCCCGTTCGAACCGGAGTGGGAGGGCTACGTCACCCTGGAGATCTCGAACACGACCCCGCTTCCCGCGAAGGTCTACGCGAACGAGGGGATCTCTCAGGTCCTCTTCTTCGAGTCGGACGAGATGTGCGAGGTCAGCTACAAGGACAAGGGCGGCAAGTACCAAAAGCAGGTCGGGGTCACGACCGCCAAGCTCTAGTCCTCACGGGGGCCGTCTCAGCTGTCGCGGAGCACGACCAGCGTCATCCAGAGCCAGCCCGCCAGCAGGCTGGTGCCACCGATCGGCGCGATCGCGCCGAAGACGCCGATCCCCGTGAACGCCAGGGCGTAGAGGCTTCCGGCGAAGATGAGCGTCCCCGCCGTGAAGAGGATCCCGGGGCCGGCCCACGCCCGGGTGGGCCATCGCGCGGCGAGCAGTCCCAGCATGATCAGCGCGAGGGCATGGACCAGTTGGTAGCGGACACCCGTCTCGAACGTGGCCAGACGCTCCACCGGGATCGTGCCTTCCAGCCCGTGAGCCCCGAACGCGCCCGCGGCCACCCCGATGAATCCGAACAGACAACCGATTGCGAGGAACGGTCTATGCATTCTTCCGGTCCCGTGATTCCGGGGCGTATATGCCCGTGAATACGGATGTTGCGCGAATCTCCGGTCTCGACGGCGAATTCTCGGGACCGGCACGAAACGATCAGGAGACTCGAACGGACGTATCAGCATGGCGTTACGCCACTTCTGAGGCCGTTCGCGAGTCAAAAAGGGGACAGGGATTCATGCCGCACAAGGGGTCTGCGACCAGAAGCGACCGGCGAATCATCGCCCTGCTTTCCGCGAGGACGGAGCACGCCGAGCCGGTGCGAGAGGCTCTCGCCCGAATCGACCCTCAAGCCCAGCTCGCGGCCGACGTCTTCTCGATCGTCGAAGCCGTGCGTTCCAGCGACGTCGATATCGTGATCTGTGACGACCAGGTCGCCGATCCGCGGCTCGTCTTCGCTGGCGTGGCCGAAGCGGCCAGGGATCGCGAGTACGGATCGACTCCGGCGTTCATCACCATCCTCGCGCCCGGACACACGTCGACCGTCGCACTGGATCGGGAGCCGGCGTTCACGCACTTCATCTCCCGACCGTTCCGAGCAGAGACGCTGACGGCGCTGTGCAGATCGCTCATCGAAGATCCGACGATCTCGGTTCAGCCGGACGAGGAGTCTCCGACGGTGCACGTTCGGAGACCGGCCCGCTTCTCGGCCCGCCCGTTGTACGCCGAGGCCGTCGCGTTCGCTCGCGAGGCGTTCGTCGGCGCGCGCGAGGGTCAGGAGCCGGACATGGCGCGGGCGCGAATGGTCGCCGAGCGGATCCACACCTCGATGCTCCAGAGCAACCTTCTCCTCAACCGGGCCCTGGAACCCTACAAGCGGTTCGAGATTCCGACGCACTGCGCGAACGTGGCGATCTTCGCGGCGAAGATCGCCATGAGCCGGGACATGTCGCTGCACGACACGCTGCAGGTGATCCAGGCCGGGCTGGTGCACGACCTGGGCATGGCGCGGCTGTCGGAGAGCATCCTGTTCAAGGAGGGCGCGCTCACGGACGAGGAGCGCACGGCGATGCAGCAGCACCCGCTACTGGGAGCCGAGATCGTGTCGCGACTCGGGACGGACTTCGAGTGGCTGGAGCGGGCAATCCGGCAGGAGCACGAGCGGGTCGACGGTTCCGGCTACCCCGAGAAGCTCTCGGGAGACGAGATCGATATCATCGGCAAGATCCTGGGTGTGGCGGATGTGTTCGAGGCCTTCTCGCATTCGCGCGCGTACCGCTCGCCGTTCACGGCGTTCGAGGCGCTCGAGCGGGTCATGGAGATGCGGGGGACCGTGTTCGACGGGGAGATCGTCGATGCCCTGGCGGACGAGATCTCGGTGTTCCCGCTCGACTCCTACGTGAAGCTGTCGTCCGGCGCGATCGGTCGGGTGGTGGCCACGAATCCCGACAACCTGATGCGGCCGACGATCGAGGTCCTCTGGAACGAGAACTGGAAGCCGATCGAGCCTCGGGTGGTCTCGCTCGACGACGCCCCCGACGTGGTCATCGAACGGCCCCTGCACGAGTCAGAGGTCCCGATTACATAACGCGCCTCTGGTGCGCACCCGGGGGTATCAGCGCTGGACGGGTGCCAGACTCCCGGCCCGACGGGCCGCTTCGTCCACGACGGCTTCCATCATCCGGTCCCGCCGCTCCGGGCTGAGTTGGGCCACGACCTCATCGAGAAGCGCGACGATCTCGCGCCCCTCTTCCCGGGTGACCGCTTCCCACGCGTCGCCCTCGCTCAACCGCTCTCGCAGCGCCGCCGCGCGATCGGTGAGATCTCTATGCTTCAGTCGATCTTGGTAGGTCATCGTGGCCTCTCTTTCCCCCCGTCCTCTTCCCCGGCCCCGGAATCAGACGCCTCTCGATGGTCGGGCGTCACCCGCGACGTCGTACACACAACCTATAGACGCCGGAACACCCTTGCCGGTTTCCGCCGATCGGCCCTAGCCGCCGACCTGG
This sequence comes from Gemmatimonadota bacterium, assembly GCA_039587355.1. Classification (GTDB taxonomy): domain Bacteria; phylum Gemmatimonadota; class Gemmatimonadetes; order Palauibacterales; family Palauibacteraceae; genus Palauibacter. The sequence goes on from JBDHIO010000006.1 coordinate 137,788, forward strand.
CTGAGCGCCGAAAGCCCTCCGCTGTGGGCCGCGGTCCCGAGCTGCAGATAGTGGCGCTTCGGCTTGCCGGCCAGAGCCTCCCGGACCGCCGACTCGACGGAGCCGGTGGCCCGAAGCGGGGACCGCAGGTCGACCTCGTGGTCCCCGAAGAGGCACGTCCTCAACTTGCCGTCCGCCGTGAGCCGCATGCGGTTGCAGCGATCGCAGTAGTTGTGCGAAAGCGGAGTGATCACGCCGACGGTTCCCGGTGCGCCCGGGTGCCGGTAGTACCGGGCAGGCCCGTTGCCACGCGGCCCCTCGTCCGGCTCCAGATCCGCGATCGCCTCGATGCGCCGCAGGACTTCGTCCGTCGAGACGAAGCGGTCGGTCAGATGGAGGTTGCGACCGACCGGCATCAATTCGATGAACCGAACGTGCCATGGTCTCTCACGGGTCGCGGCCGCGAAGCCCGCCACTTCGTCGTCGTTGTAGCCCCTCATTACGACGCAGTTGATCTTGATCGGCTCGAACCCCGCCTCTTCCGCCGCGGCGAGGCCAGTCATCGTCTCGTCGAACCGGGTCGCCGGACGACGGGCGATCTCCTCGAAGCGGTCCCGACGCAGCGTGTCCAGGCTGATGTTCAGCCGATCCACGCCCGCGGCGCGCAACGCACCGGCGAAGCGCGGTAGCAGAATGGCGTTCGTCGACAGCGAGATATCGTCGATCCCCGGAATCGCGGAGATCATGGCCACGAGGTCCGGCAGGTCCCGTCTGATCAGCGGCTCGCCGCCCGTGATCCGGACCCGCTCGAGCCCCATCTCGGCCATCTGCCCGACGATGTCGGCGATTTCCTCGTACGTCAGCATCTCGGGCTTCGGGATCCAGTCGAGGCCCTCCTCCGGCATGCAGTACGTGCAGCGGAGGTTGCAGCGATCCGTCACCGAGATGCGGAGATACCGAATCGACCGCCCGAACTGGTCCTTCACCGAGCCTCCTCTTCGCCGGGAGCACCCACCCAGGCGGCGTCACCCTCGGCATATCGCTCGTGCTTCCACACGGGGAGTCGACGCTTGAGTTCCTCGATCACGAACCGGGACGCCTCGTACGCGTCGACCCGGTGCGGTGCGGCGACTCCGATGACGACGGAAACGTCACCGAGATCGAGGTCCCCGACGCGGTGGTACGCGCGGACCGCACCGATATCGAACTTCCCCGCCGCCTCGTCGCAGATGGCCCTCAACTCCTTCTCGGCCATCGCCCCGTAGGCTTCGTACCCGAGAGATGTGACCTTCCGGCCGTCGTTCGTCTCGCGGACGCGTCCCTGAAAGACGAGCACGGCGCCGTCGGAGTGCTCGGACAGATCGTCGAACGAGGAAAGCCGGTCGATCGAGTCCGTGGTTATCGCCGTCTCGATGAGGGGCGATCGACCCATGGGGGATGCCGAGCTGCTCATGAAGATGTCCTACCCCCCGGCGACCGGAGGGATCAACGCGACCTCATCTCCGTCACTGAGCGAGGTGCCTGCCTCCGCGTAGCTCTGGTTCACGGCTACGACGACCCGCTCGGGCAACCAGTCGAATCCGCGAACCCCGCGGAGGACCTCGATCAGATCGAACACGGTGCTCCCGGGCGGGAGCTCCGACGTCCCCTCTCGTTCGGTGGCGAGCTCTCCGTACACGCCGAAGAACAGTGTGCGGACGCGGATCGAATCAGCCACCGCCCGTGACCGGAGTTAATGTCTTGAGATACGTCGTCAATCGCGGCACCAGGCCCTCCTCACGGAGTGTCGTTACCCGGACTCGCGAGCCGGAGGAGTCGGGATCCGAAACCGCGGCAATCGAGAGATTGCCGCGGAACGTGCAAAACGAGATGTGCTGATCGCTCTCGGATTCCACCCAGGCGTCCGCCATCCGGGCCGGGCCCACGAAGAATTCGCGGGCGGCTGAAAGGACGGCTTCCGGGGAAAGAGAGCTGGTGGTTTCCGTCGTCATCCGAGTGTCCGTCAGGGTGGTCGGGGCTCTTGATGGCCGGTACTTTTTGGCCGTTCACGCTGAGCCGAAGATAGAGGCGGACGCGACTTCCAACAACGAAACGAGAGTCTCCCCGTGCAGTTCTCCAGCAACGTCGCTCTGCTCGAACCATCCGCTACACTGGCGCTCGCCGCCCGAGCTCGGCAGCTGAAGGCCGAGGGCGTACCCGTCATTGATCTTTCCGCCGGCGAGCCTCAGTACTCTGCACCCGCCTTCGCGGGGCAGGCGGCGGCCGACGCGATCGCCGCGGGGCGGACGGGATACCCGCCGACGCCCGGGCTACCCGAACTGCGGAACGCGATTTCACGGTACCTCGACGAAACGACGGTGCACCCGCCGGTCGAGGCCCCCAACGTGCTCGTCAGCGCCGGCGTGAAGCAGGCTCTCTTCAACTGCTGCTACGCCCTGTTTGGAGCGGGCGACGAGGTGATGATCCCGGCTCCCTTCTGGCCGAGCTACACGGCGATCGTCGAGCTCGCGGGCGCGACTCCGATCATCGTCGACACCACGTGGGAGCAGGGGTTCGTGGCGAGCGTGGATGAGCTCGAGGCCGCCCGAACGGAGCGAACGCGCGGGATCTTGCTGAACAGCCCGAGCAACCCGACAGGTGCGGTGTGGGATCAGTCGCTTCTATCCGACATCCTCGCCTGGGCCGACCGCCACGGGATCTGGGTCCTGTCTGATGAGATCTACCGCAGGCTAGGCTACATTGACTCGGTGCCCTCGGTATACGACGTTCCCGACACACCCGAGCGGGTCGTCCTCCTCGACGGCGTTTCGAAGGCGTTCTGCATGCCCGGCTTCCGTATCGGCTTCGCGGTGGCCCCCGCGGACCTGATCAAGAAGGCCGCCGACCTCCAGGGTCAGACGACGTCCGGGGCCGTGGGCCCGTCGCAGGTCGCGGCCGCCGCGGCACTCGGCCGGACCGAAGAGCGCGAGGCTTTCGTCGCCGACCTCCTGGCGAAACTCACCGAGTTGCGACGCCAGGGCATCGAGGGCTTCGCCGAGATCGATGGGCTCGAGGTGCGGCCGCCGGCAGGCTCGATCTACTTCTACGCCCGCCTCACGGACCCCGCCCGCACGTCGATGGAGGTCGCGGAGGCGCTGCTCAAGGATCAGGCGGTGGCGAGCGTTCCGGGCGAGCCCTTCGGCTCGCCGGGCTACCTGCGCTTCAATTTCGCCGTCGAGCCGGAGACGCTCGCCGAGGGACTCCGGCGGATCAGGGCCTTCTTCGAGGGCTGAGACGACGGCTGAGACCGGCCTCTCCTCCGGATCCTGATGCACCGAGGCTCGGGAGCCCCGAAAGGAGTCCCCGAGCCTGGCTGTTCACGCCGATCCTACACTGGCCGGCGACGGGCGCCGACCGATGGCTGGCTACTGCCAGTTACCGAGTTGGCCGGTGAAGGACGACTGCTCCTGCTGCTCGCTCTCCTCCGCCCGCTCGTGCATGTCGCCGACCTCTTCCTTGAAGAGCCTCGACGGCTTGAACACCGGAACCGCCCGCGCCGGTACTCGGACCGGGTCGCCGGTTCTCGGATTCCGCGCCATGCGGGTACGCCGCTGACGCACCTTGAACGTGCCGAACCCGCGAATCTCGATGTGCCGTCCCTCAGAGACTGCACGCTTGATTGCGTTGAGGAACGCATCGACGACCGCGGCGCAGTCCTTCTTGGTAACGCCCGGTCCGATCGCCTCGCAAACCTCTTCGACCAAATCCGCCTTCGTCATCGCCTCTCCTCCAAAACTGCGGCCGCATACCCGACTCTTATTGCGTTTCGCACGGGTATCGGCGCCTCACCGCCACTCGTATAGCAGTCTCGGCGTGCCCGACTGCATTGGTACTAGTGTCCTTAGCAACCCCCGTGCCTCGGGCGCCGTGGCCCCAAGGATGACCTCCCACAGGCTCGGCCGCGGCTCCCGCGGCCGCGCCACGGTCGGGCGCTCACCCAGCCCGGCCATCCGCCCGGCGGCCGCGATCGCATCCGCCAGCGTACCGAGCCCATCCACCAGACCGGCCCCGAACGCCTGCCTCCCCGAGAAGATCCGCCCGTCAGCGAGACGTTCCACCGAGTCACGCGCGAGCGGGCGATTCCCGGCCACGACCTCCACGAACTGCTCGTGCGTGTCGTCGACGAGGCCCTCGAGGATTGCACGATCGGAATCCGTGAGTGTTCGGGACAACGACCCCATGTCCTTGTGCTCGCCGCTCTTCACGACCTCCCACTCGAGTCCCACCTTCCGGTAGAGCTCTGCCGCGACCGGAAACTCCATGACCACGCCGATCGATCCGGTAATTGATCCCGGCAGGGCGAAGACGCTGTCCGCTCCCATGGCGGCGTAGTACCCGCCCGACGCCGCCACATCCCCCATCCAGGCGATGACCGGCCGCTCTCCCTCATCCCGCAGGCGTCGAATCGCCTCGTACATCGACTGCGTCGCGCCCACCGTCCCCCCGGGCGACTCGATCTCGATCACGAAGGCCCGAATACCGCCGTCTCGCGCGAACGCGTCCAGGCGACTCAGAAACTCCTCCTCCGCGACGATCGGCCCCCGCAACGGGAGGACCGCGACGCGGGACCCCGCCGGAAACACCGACGCCCCGGTCAGGACGCGCAGCGAGACGACCATGCCGGCACCGAAGAGAAGGAAGACGGCGACGATCGCGACGATGGGGCCCCTGGACGTACTTGAACTCACTGGTCCTAGTCTCGTATGTGGTTCAACCTATTGACGTTACGCCTCTTTATCCATGGCGTCGATGAAGAGATCGAAGAGGTAGCGGCTGTCGTGCGGGCCCGGGGCGCTCTCGGGGTGGTACTGCACGGCGAACACGGGGCGGTCGCGGTGCAGGACACCCTCGACCGTTCCGTCGTTCAGGTTACGGTGGGTCACCTCGAGATCCGGCGCCCCGACGATCCCACCGTCCGCTTCCTCCACCGCGAATCCGTGGTTCTGCGAGGTGATCTCGACGTCCCCGGTCGCGTAGTTCAGGACCGGGTGATTCCCGCCCCGGTGACCGTAGGGGAGCTTGTAGTTGCGACCGCCGAACGCCCGCGTGATCAGCTGGTGTCCCAGGCAGATCCCGAAGAGCGGCAGCCCCGCGTCCGACAGCGCGCGGATGCGATCCACCGCTCCGGGAACGGCTTCGGGATCTCCGGGGCCGTTCGAGACGAACACCCCCGCGGCGCCCGAAGCGAGCAATGCCTCCACCGGCGTATCGCACGGTACGACCCGGACCCTGTACCCCGCGCGCCGGAACAGGTCGAGGCTGCGGTTCTTCACCCCGTAGTCGAGACAGAGGATCAGCCCCTTCTCGGATCCATCCGCATCGTGGCCGAGTTCGTAGGGTTCGGGGGTCGACACGACGCTCGCGAGGTCGCGCCCGGCCATCGATGGCTCGGCCTCGAGCCTGGCCATGGCCTGCTCGGCACTGATGCCATCGTGGGCGATCAGCGCCCTCATGGCACCCGCCTCCCGAATGTGCCGCGTGACGGCCCGCGTGTCGGCGCCGACGAGCGTCGGAATGCCGTTCGCGACGAGATACCCTGGAAGGGTGTCGTCGGCGGGGCTCGATCCGATCCGGGCTGAAAGGTGGCGAACGACGAAGCCCGACACCCACGGCCTGCGCGACTGGACGTCAGCGTCGCGGACCCCGTACACCCCCTGCATCGGCGCCGTCATGACGACGATCTGGGAAGCGAACGACGGGTCCGTCAGAACCTCCTGGTATCCGGTCATCACCGTGGTGAATACGGCCTCGCCGGTGGACTCTTCATCCGGTCCGAGGTAGGTACCCTCGAAACGGCGGCCGTCCTCCAGCAGGAGGTAGCCCCCACGGGGGGAACCTCCGTTGGGTGCTTGCGTGTCGGTCATGTGTCGTGTCGAATGGGGCGATCGAGTTCGGAAATGTGGAGATCCGGGACGCATGGGACAGGAGACGAAGTGAGCGCCGACACGAACCTCAGCCCGGGTCGAGGCCCGTCCGACAGCCCCGTCGTGCACATGTTCGCGGACGAGTCGTGTCTGGGCAACCAGTTCGAAGATCGGCAGAACCCGGGAGCGGCGGCGGGCCTGATCGAGCGGTTCGATGAGCGTCGCGGCTGGGTGCGCCGAGACTTCGCCCATTTCGACGCCGATACCACGAACAACCGAATGGCGATCCAGTCCGGGATCATCGGTCTATCGTCGTTGACCCGACCGTGTCGCGTCGTCTTCACGAGCGACAGCCAGTACCTCATCAAAGGAATCACCGAATGGGTGCACGGGTGGGCGCGCCGTGGCTGGCGTCGAAAAGGCGGACCAATCGAGAACCTCGAGTTATGGAAGCAACTTATTCGAGAGGCTTCGCGGCACGAGATCGAATGGCGGTGGACCCGGGGTCACGCGGATGACGTGAAGAACCAGTACGCGGACTGGCTCGCCGTGCGAACCGCGAACGAACAAGTCGGTACAGATGGTCTGGTACCCTCAGGATTCGAGAGTTGGGTCCAGGAACGACAGGAGGCCGGAAAGCTCCAGGACTTCCTGGATCTCCCCGACCTCACCTTCAATCCGGGACGGCCTCCTCCCCCGGCGGACTGAGCCGACCCCGCCGGACGCGCTGGCGGGGCTTCAAATCAGTCGGCTTCTAGTCTTCAGTCGTTTCCGTCACCGGAATCCGGATCGCCGGTCGCTCCCTCACCCTCGGCGGGCGGCACGCCTTCGGCCGGCGTGGCGCCTTCGGCCGGCGGAGCATCGAGCAGGGACGGCGGCGCCTCCGGAAGCACCGGCTGCGAGCAGAGGCCCTGGCGCAGGATCGAGTCGGGCGTCGCCTGCGGCCTCGAGGACATCACGGCGAGCACGAGCGACAGGAAGAGGAAGGCACCTCCCCCGATCCACGTCATCTTCGTCAGAGCCGTGGCAGCCTGGCGGCCTCCCATGAAGGAGTCCGTCGATGAGGACGCTCCGCCGAAGGAGGCGGCGAGTCCCCCACCCTTCCCGGACTGAATGAGGATGATCACGACCAGGAAGACGGCCAGGATCGCGATCAACGCTATGAGAAAACCGAACATCGGCGGCTCGCTGTTCTAATAAAAAAAGGGCGCTCGACATGAGCGCCTCCCGTGCGGATCCGATCCGCGGGGGTTGCCTAATGTCGTTCCAAAATAGGTCCCGGTCTACGGGGCGGCAAACGCTCAGCGCCCGCCCGCGCAGATCCCCGCAAAGCTCTCCGGATCCAGACTCGCTCCTCCGACCAGCACGCCGTCCACGCCGGACGCCGCGAGCAGCTCGTCGATGTTCGAGGTCTTTACGCTGCCGCCATAGAGCACGATCGCCCCGGACGCGGTATCCGGATCGGTCGCCGAACCGATCGCCGTCCGCACGATCGCGTGCGCCTCCTCGGCATCCGCGGGGCTGGCCGTCCGCCCCGTACCGATCGCCCAGACGGGCTCATAGGCGTAGACCAGCCTGCTCGGATCGTCGATCGACTCGAGCCCCCGCGCGACCTGACGCTGCAGCACTTCTTCCAGGAGTCCCGCCTCGCGTTCCTCCAGCGTCTCGCCGACGCACAGGACGGGCTGAAGCCCTGCGTCGATGAGTCGCCCGAGCTTCGCGGCGACCGCCGCGTCGTCGTCCCCGAACTCCCGGCGGCGTTCTGAGTGGCCCGCCAGGCCCCAGGTCGCCCCGGTCTCCGGCACCATCCCTGCCGCGATCGCTCCGGTGTGCGCCCCGTGGGTCGCCTCGTGGACATCCTGAACCCCGAACTCGAGATCGAGCCGCTCGCCGGCCGCCTCAGCGAACGCGGGGATACTGATGGCCGGCGGGAAGAACACGACCGTGGCTTCCGGTCGTGGGGCGTGCAGCTCGGCGAACGCGGCGACGAAGGCCGCGGTTTCCGTAGGGCCCATGTGCATCTTCCAATTCGCGGCGAACAGCGGACGTTTCGGGTCCATCACTCCTCGACTCTCCTCCGACCGGTCGCCCACGTCGCGATCGGTACACGGGTTCAATGCGAGCCGCCTCTAGTCGGCGGCGGAACGTGACTCCAGCGCCTCGACACCGGGCAGAGTCCGCCCCGACAGAAACTCGAGCGAGGCCCCGCCTCCGGTCGAGACGTGCGAGACTCCGTCCATCAATCCTGCCGCCCGGACGGCGGCGGCCGAATCGCCGCCCCCGATCACGGTGAACGACCCGCTCTCCGTGGCCGCCGCCGCGGCCTCGGCCAGTGCGAACGTTCCGTCGGCGAACCGTTGATCCTCGAAGAGGCCCATCGGACCGTTCCAGAAGAAGGAACGCGATTCGCGCACGGCCTCGGCGTACACGGTCCTCGTCCCGGATCCGATGTCCATGGCGGAGGCGTCCGGAGGAATCGCGTCGGCGGCGACCTCGAACACCTCCGAGCCCGGCTCGAAGGGCGCTCGGCTCACGACGAGATCCCGGGGGAGCCACACGCGCTCGCCACCGCGTCCGAGAATCTCACGGGCCATTCCGACCGCATGCTCCTCGACCAGCGACGATCCTGTCTCGAGCCCACGGGCTCGCAGGAACGTGTTCGCCATCGCGCCACCCACGAGCAGCACGTCGGCCCGCTCGAGAAACGACTCTAGGAGGTCGATCTTGTCTGAGATCTTCGCCCCGCCGAACCCCACGACGAACGGGCGGCCCGGATCGCCGCAGAGGCGCCCCAACGCCTCGAGCTCTCGCTCCACGAGGAGTCCGGCGACCGCCGGGCGCAGCAATCGGGCGACCCCGGCCGTAGAGGCATGGGCGCGGTGCGCGGTTCCGAACGCATCGAGCACGTAGGCGTCACCGAGCGCGGCGAGGCCGGCCGCCATGTCTGCGTCGTTCGCGGTCTCGCCCGCGTGAAAGCGGGTGTTCTCGAGGAGGAGAACCTCCCCGGCGGGCAGCTCCCTGCTCGCGGCGATCGCACCCTCGCCCACACAATCTTCGAAGAAGCGCACCGGCGCTTCGAGGTACTTCGCGAGAACCGGCGCGACCGGAGCCAGCGAGAACTCCGGCTTCCGCTCCCCGCCCGGCCGTCCGAGGTGCGACAGAAGCACGGGTCGAGCGCCCCGTTCCAGAAGGACCCCGAGGGTGGCCAGCGATGCCTCGATCCTCGTCGTGTCGGCGACGGCCCCGTCGTCCAGGGGCACGTTGTAGTCGACCCGGACCACGACACGCCTCCCGACCAGAGCTTCGGTCGGAAGATCCCGAATGGTCTTCGTCATCGAGTCGATCAGGCGGCCGAGCCGGCGGCGAGCCGCTCACCAATGAAGCTGGCCAGGTCCACGCACCGGCTGGAATAGCCCCACTCGTTGTCGTACCAGGCGATAAACTTGACCATTGTCCCACCCATCACGGCGGTAGACTGCGCATCGATGATCGAACTCGCGGGGTGACCGGTATAGTCGATCGAAACGAGCGGCTCTTCCGAGTAGGCGAGCACGCCGTCCATCGCGCCGCCGGCGGCTTCCGCGAACGCGGCATTGACCTCTTCCACGGTCGTCTCGCGCGACACGGTAGCCACCAGATCGACGAGCGATACATCCGGCGTCGGAACGCGCATGGACATCCCGTCCAGCTTACCCTGAAGCGACGGCAATACCAGTCCGACCGCCTTTGCTGCACCCGTCGTCGTCGGAATGATCGACAGCGCCGCGGCCCTCGCCCTCCTCAGATCCTTGTGCTGGAGATCGAGCAGGCGCTGGTCGTTCGTGTAGCTGTGGATGGTCGTCATCAGGCCCTGTTCGAATCCGAACGTGTCCTGAAGGACCTTGACCGGCGGTGCCACACAGTTCGTCGTGCAACTCGCGTTCGAGATGATGTGGTGGTTATCCGGGTCGTACTCGTCGCCGTTGACGCCGAGCACGAGAGTGACATCCGGCTCCTTCGCCGGCGCGCTGATCACGACCTTCTTCGCACCCGCCTGGATGTGCTTCGACGCCTGGTCGTGCGACCGGAAGAACCCCGTGGACTCGATGCAGACGTCGACGCCCATGTCGGCCCACGGCAACGCGGCCGGATCGCGCTCGGAAAGGACCGTCACGCGCTCGTCATCGATCACGAGGTCGTTTCCGTCCACCCGCACGTCGCCCGGGAAGCGCCCGTGGACCGAATCGTACTTGAAAAGGTGTGCGAGGGTCTCTGCGTCCGTGAGATCGTTGATCGCCACGAAGTCCAGATCACCCCGCGACGACTGAATCGCCGCTCTGAGAATGTTTCGTCCGATACGGCCGAAGCCGTTGATCGCTACTCGCGTCATACTGTCCCTCGATCATCCCGTTTTCGGTTGCCGGGCGACCCTGGCGGCCGCCTGAGCGTGCGGGCAAACGTAAGCGCGCCGATGCGTCCGAAACCAGTCTCCCGGAGAACGCTCGCGCACTCGATGAGCGTCGACCCAGTCGTCACGACATCATCGATCAGAAGCGCGTCGCGTCCCTTTCCGGCACGGCTCCTTCCGCACACGAAACGCCCCTGCACGTTGTGCCGACGGGCGGTCCGACCGGCCCCCGCCTGCCGCCCTCTGCCCGGCGCTCTCGTGATCGGCGAGACCCTGACGATACCGAGGTGCCCGGCGAGAGCCGTTGCCAGTTCGTCGGCCTGATTGAACCCTCGCTCGCGGAGTCTCGCCGCGCTGAGCGGCACCGGTATGAGCACGGTGTCGAGGCCGTCCAGACGGGCGAGCGCGACGCGGGCCGACGATGCCATCGCTTCGGCGAGCGGGCACGCGACCGACCTCCAGCGCCCGTACTTCAGCGCCCGGATGGCTGCGGCGGCTGTCCCCTCGTAGGTGAAGGGAGAGCTGACGAACCGGAGGTCCGGGGGCCAGAGCGCACATGCCTTGCACCCGGACTTCGAGCCCGCCCGTGACCGTCCCGGAGCCGGGCTACCGCAGCGACCACACACCGGGGACGGGACGCGGGGCAACCTGTGGCGACAGAGGGCACAGAGCGGGGACCCATCTGGATCGAGGGACCGCCGGCACGCGACGCATGAGGGCGGGAGGAGCGTATCGAGCACCCGGCCCAGCGTCGCGAACGGGCGAGCCGTACCGAACGCCGCGGTCTCGATCAGCCGGCGCTGCCTCGCACCGCCCGGAACATCACGTCGAGAGGCGGATCGCGATCCGGGAACCACCGGCGCAGGGACAGGGCCGCCTGGTGAACCAGCATGGGAAGCCCGTCCGTGGCCGGGAGCCCCAATTCTCGCGCGGCGTATACGAGGGCCGTCCCCCCTCGAGCGTATACGAGATCGAACACGGCACCAACGTCGATCTCCGAGAGATCACAGGGCAACGGGTCGGAGGACTCCAGACCCAGGCGCGTCGCGTTGACGAGCAGGTCCGCGGGCCCCGAAGCCGGATCATCGACGACCTGCACGGCGCCCCCGAACCGGGCCGCCAGACGCCGCGCCCGATCCGGGGTCCGGTTCCACACGCGGATCTCCGCGACGCCCAGTCCGAGAAGGGCCTGGACCACGGCTCTCGCCGCGCCCCCGGCCCCCAGAAGGAGTACCCCTGCCCCGCTCGCATCGTCCAGGACGTCCGGCAGCGCCGCGGTGAAACCGCCGACGTCCGTGTTGTCGCCGGCGACCCCGCCGCCCTCGAGCCCCCAGAAGCAGTTGCAGGCTCCCGTGGACCCCACGTCCGCAGTTGCCTGATCGAGGCAGCGGGCGGCCATGCGTTTGTGCGGGAGAGTGACGTTTCCTCCACCGCGCCGGGCCGCCCTCGACAGCTCAGCTGGAAGGTCGCCCGCATCGACGCGCAACACATCGTAGCCGGCGTCGACACCCCAGTGATCGAAGACCGCCGTATGGATTCGAGGAGACAGCGAGTGGGCGACCGGATCACCGATCAGGACGAAGTCACGCCTCATCGTCCTCGCCGCCGAACAGCCGGTCGAGCATCGCGCCGATCGCATCCTCCAGCTCGCGATAGGTCGACTCGTAGACAGCCCTGTCCCCCCCGACGGGATCCGCTACAGGTCGCCCGCGCCGGGAGTCCGTCTCCGGGTAGAACTCCGAGATCAGGCGCACGTCCGCCTCCGGGGCGAGCTGCGCGACCCCGTAGGCGTGCGAGGCGGTCATACCCACGATCAGGTCCGCCCACTCCACGAGCTCGAGACCGACTTCCCGCGAGCGGTGGCCTTCGAGATCGAGTCCGCGGTCCCGAGCGACCGCGACGCTGACGCCGGCGGCCGGCTGGTCCGGAAACGCGAACGTTCCCGCAGAAGCGACGTCGACCGTGTCCAGCCCTCGCGCCGCAGCGGCCGAACGCGCGATCGCCTCCGCGGCCGGGCTGCGGCAGGTGTTGCCGGTGCAAACAAACAGGATGTTCATCCCTCGACATCACTCCCTTCGCGACCCGAGCCGAGAGCATCGAGCACGCGGTCGAACGAAATGTCGCCCTCGCGAAGAAGCTCCGGTCGACCCTCCCGCAGCTTCACCATGGTCGACGCATTCGCCGCTTGGAGCTCCCCGACGTCGAGCAGGGCGATCCTCGCCGTCGTTCTCGGAAGGCTACCGAGAATGGCCAGGGCTTCGTCTCCCGACGTGGCCGGAGCCTCACCCGACGCGTTCAGACTCGTGGACGTCATGATGCCTCCCCATCTCGTGAGGACCGCTCGCAGTTCCGCTTGTGGCTCGACCCGAACGGCCACGTCGGCGTCTCCTCCATCGCGACCGGGCTGCTCCGGTACGACCAGCGTGAGGGCCCCCGGCCAGAATTCCGCCGCGAGCGCGTCCACGCCAGTCGGCCAATCCAGCCGAGGCAGCTTCTCTCGAAGCGTCGCGACGTCCGCCGCCACGTGAATCAACGGCTGGTCGGCGGGACGGCCCTTCACCCGGTTGACCTCGGCGTCGGTGCGCGGACCCGCGGCTCCCCCGATTCCGTACACGGTGGACGTGGGATGGGCGAGCAGCCCCCCATCCGCCAACCACTCCGCCGCCCTCGTCACGGCAGCTTCGCCCGTGACGACTCCGCCCGCGGGACGCACTTCGATGAAACGGATCACTCCGAGATGGTCGGCTGGATCACCCCCGTCTCAACCAGCCACCGGGCATACTCCAGATCCGTCGGGGTGGTCACCTTCAGGTTCGCGGCATCCCCCGGGACGGTCCGCACCTCGATGCCCGCTCGCTCGCACAGGACCCCATCGTCCGTCACTCCCGCATCCGGAGAGGATTCCCGGTGGAGCGCGCGTAGCAGACCGGCCCTGAAGCCCTGCGGCGTCTGCGCGGCCCTGAGCCCGTCACGCGCGGGGGAGCCGAGCACCCGGCCTTCCAAGTCCACCGTCTTCAGCGTGTCGGTCACCGGGACGACGGGGATTACCGGGCCATCGCCTGCAGCCTCGATGACGCGACTGATCACATCGGCCGAGACGAAGGGGCGAACGCCGTCGTGCACCAAGACCACCGCGTCTTCGGTCACATCGATCGCGGCCACGCCGTTGACGACCGAGCGCGCTCGGGTATCTCCACCGGCGACGACCTGAACGCCAGCGGGAAACCACGCGGGCGGCTCCGCGGCCAGGTCAGGCGGAAGGACGACGACGACGACGTCCACTTCCGGGTGATCGGTAAATGCCCGCACGGACCACTCGAGGATGGGGCGTCCGCCGAGATCCCGGAGCTGCTTGGGGATCTCTCCTCCGAGGCGCTCACCGCTTCCGCCCGCGACGATCACCGCGACGTTCACGACTCGTCCGCCTTCGTGGCGTTCGCAAGGACCCAACCGACGAGCTCTCTAACACCGGCCACCGGGTGGATGCGGAGCGCGGCAGAGTCGCCGGAATCCGATCCCGCGGCATCCCCCGCGATCACGACGTCCGTGATACCCGCCCGCTCGAGCTCGAGGAGCCTCGTCGCCCTGTCGCGAACCGGCCTCAGCTCGCCACTCAACCCCGCTTCGCCGAGAAACGCGGTGCCAGCGGGAATGACCCGGTCCAGCTCGGCGGTCGCGAGCGCCGCGAGCACGGCCGCGTCGGCCACCGGGTCGGTGACCCGAAACCCCCCGACGACGTTCACGAAGACCTCGCTCGACCCGAGCGGAACCCCGCCGCGCCGCTCCAGCACGGCGAGAAGCATCGCCAGTCGTCGAGAAGAGAAGCCCGTCGTCATGCGCCGCGGCACGTTCTGCGTCGACTGCGTGGTGAGGGCCTGCACCTCCGCCATGATCGGACGAGCCCCCTCGATCGTGGCCGTCATCGCCGACCCGGGGAGCGGGCGGCGATTCCGGACCGAGTCGTGGCCGGGATCCGATACCGGGACGAGCCCGCCGTTCTCCATCGAGAAGACCGCGAGTTCCCCGACCCGTCCGAAGCGGTTCTTCGTCGCCCGAAGGAGCCGGGCGGACTCGCCGCCTTCGAACTGCATCACGACGTCGACGATGTGCTCCAGGGTTCTCGGGCCCGCGATCCCGCCCCCCTTGGTGACGTGCCCCACGATGACCGTCGGAATCCCCGATCTCTTGGCGAATTCGCGGATCGAGTCCGCTGCGTCACGCACCTGGCTGACCGACCCCGGGGCGCCGGTCCCCTGATCCGTCACGGTCGTCTGGATCGAGTCCACACACAGGAGATCCGGAACGGCCTTCTCGGCCGCGGTCACGATCGCGGAGACCGCCGTCTCGGCGAGAAACAGCACATCGGTCGCTCCTTCGCCGAGCCGGATGGCGCGCCCGCGCACCTGCTCCTCGGACTCCTCGCCCGAGATGTACAGAACGGAGCCGCCGCCGGCTGCGATCCGGCCGGCCACCTGCAACAGCAGGGTCGACTTTCCGACACCGGGCGCACCGCCCAGGAGCAGAACCGAGCCCGGGACCAGACCACCGCCGAGCACCCGATCGACCTCGCCCAGCCCGACCAGCCGCCGGGGTGTATCGCCCGTCTCGACGGCCCCGAGCGCACGCGGCGCAGCGCCGTTCGCACTCCGCGCGCGACCCCGCTTCGGGGAGACGGCCACTTCGTCGAGCGAGTTCCAGGCGTCACAGCCGGGACAACGCCCCTCCCAGCGCAGGTTCTCCCGACCGCAGTCGCGGCAGAGGTACTTGACGGTAGCAGGCATCAGAAGGGTGCGGGGGCGTCTCGTTGAGAGACCGGTTCGAAGAGGGTGTAGTTCTTGTGGAAATAGAGCGGCACCCCGCCCGTGGGCCCGTTCCTCTGCTTCCCGATGATCAGTTCCGCCTTGCCGGCGAGAGTCGGATCCTGGTCCACCTCTTCGCGGGACTTGTACACCTCTTCCCGGAAGATGAAGAGGACGAGGTCGGCGTCCTGCTCGATCGCTCCCGATTCCCGCAGGTCCGAAAGCCTCGGCCGATGATCTCCGGTCCGCTGCTCGGGAGCTCGCGACAGCTGCGAGAGGGCGAGCACCGGAACCCCGAGTTCCTTGCCCACGGCCTTGAGACCCCGCGAGATGGCGCTGATCTCCTGCTGACGGTTTTCGACCCGACCCGGGCCGGTCATCAGCTGAAGGTAGTCCACTACGATCAGACCCAGCTCGACCTCGGCCTTCAGGCGCCTGGCCTTCGCCCTCAGTTCGAGCGACGAGATCGCCGGCGTGTCGTCGATCCAGACAGGTGCCGTGTTGAGGAAACCTGCGGCCGTCGCCAGTCGCTCGTACTCGTCATCCTGCAGGGCCCCTCGTCGGAGACGGCTCGAGTCCACGCGTCCCTCCGCGCACAGCAGACGCTGCACGAGCGATTCCTTCGACATTTCGAGCGAGAACAGGGCGACGGGGACCTCGGCCTCGATCGAGGCGTGCTGCGCGAAGTTGAGCGCCAGGGCGGTCTTCCCCATTGAAGGACGTCCCGCAAGGACGATGAGGTCTCCCGGCTGGAATCCGGCCGTCATGTTGTCGAGCTCCGGGAATCCCGTCGGAACGCCGGTCACGGCCCCCGGGCTGCGCTGAAGTTCCTCGATGCGCTCGAACGTCGGCCACAGGATCTCCTTGATCCAGACGAAGCCGCTCCGCTGTTTCGCCTCGGCGATCTCGAAGATCCGCTGCTCGGCCCGGTCCAGCGCCTCATCGACGTCGCCGCTCGCGGCTTCGTATGCCTCCTGCACGATGTCCGTGGCAGACTCGATCAGGCGGCGGAGGATTCCCTTGTCACGCAGGATCTTGCAGTGGTACTCGATGTTCGCGGCGGTCGGCACGGCGTCGACGAGCTGAGCCAGATACGCCATGCCTCCCACGCCCTCGAGTTCCCCGGCAGACTTCAGCGCGTCGGCGAGGGTCACGGCGTCGATGACGTCGCCCCGGTTGTAGAGACCCATCATCGCGCGGAAGATCCGCCGATTGGCCTCCCGGTAGAACGCCGCATCGTTGATGAGCTCGATGGCGACGGCCACCGCGTCGCCGTCGATGAGCATCCCACCGAGGACGGACAGCTCCGCCTCCTCGGACCACGGAGCCTGCCTACCCCTGAATGCGTCGTCCGTCACAGCGCTACCGCGTCAGCCACGAGCGTCCTCTCCATCCAGCACACGCCTCATGAGCTGCAGGTCCTCCCAGGTGGGCCGAATCCACGCTGGGTTCCGGAGCAACGCCGCGGGGTGGTACGTCACCACGACGGGGAACCCCGCATACCGATGCACGGAACCCCGCATCCGTCCGAGGGCCGACTTCGTTTCGAGCAGCGTGCGAGCCGCGAATGCTCCGAAGGCGACGATGACCTCGGGCTGGATGAGATCGAGTTGACGAAGGAGGAACGGCGAGCAGGCCTGCACTTCATCCGGTTGCGGGTCCCGGTTATTCGGTGGTCGCGATTTGAGGACATTGCAGATATACACCGATTCACGCTCGAAGCCAGCGGTGAGCAGCAGCCGGTCCAGCAGCTGCCCGGCCCGTCCAACGAACGGACGGCCGGTCTCGTCCTCGCGTGCTCCCGGCGCTTCCCCGACGCATACCAGACGCGCATCGGCTGCTCCTTCGCCAAACACCGCAGACTTCCGCGTCTCGTGCAACGCGCACCGAGTGCACTTCGAAACCAGGGAGGACAGGGCCGCGAGGTCCGGTGCTCCCGCGATCTCGTCCTGGCTCGTGACGGCGCCGGTCTCTCCGGTCGAGCGCGGCGCCGACGCGGGCTCGGCTGCGGCCGTGACGGCGCTTGCCTGTGGACCCGGGCGGCCGATTCCCTCTCCACCTGCAAGCGCAAGCGCCTCTTCGCGCGACATGCCCTCGAGGATCACCTCGCTCGACCCCAGCGTCTTGAGGTCCTGAAGATACCGTCTGACGAGATCCAGATCCGGGCCCGATCCACCCGTCATGCGAGGGCCGCCTCGACGCGATCCAGCAATCTGTCCGCGACGTCGCGCTTGGACAGCAGCGGCAGTTCTTCGACAGTTCCGGCCGCATCCAGCAGCGTCACCCGATTCGTCTTCACGTCGAACCCCGCACCCGGTTCCGTCGCATCGTTGATCGCGATCATCTGGAGCCCCTTGGACTCGAGCTTCGCCCGCCCGTTCTCGAAAGCATCTTCCGTCTCGAGTGCGAACCCGAGTGTGAAGACGCCGCGCGCCTCCCGCGCGACGCGCGTCTGGCGCAACAGGTCGGGGCCCGGGGTCAGCGACAACCCGAGCTCCGCCGACTGCTTCTTGATCTTCCTCGAGGCCACTTCGGTCACCTCGAAGTCGGACACGGCGGCCGCCATGATCAGTATGTCCGCGGCAGTCAATTCTTCTTCCAGCGCGGCGAGCATCTCCCGCGCCGTCTCGACCTCCACGATACGCGGCCCCTCGGGTCGGGAGGCGTGCCCAGGTCCCGAGAGGAGCACGACGTCGGCCCCACGACGCCAGGCAGCCGCCGCGAGGGCGTAGCCCATGCGCCCCGAGGACCGATTCCCCAGGTATCGTACCGGATCGATCGGAGCCCGGGTGGGCCCCGCAGTCACGATAACTCGTCGGTCCGACAGCGGAGTCGCGCCCTCGAGCGCCCGGCCGGCGACGGCCACGATGGACTCGGGTTCGCTCATCCGGCCCGGACCGCTCTCGCGCTCGGCGAGCGGTCCGCTCTCGGGCCCGACGACGACGTACCCGGCATCGACGAGCGCCGACACGTTCCGCACCGTCGCCGGATTCTCCCACATGCGCGTGTTCATTGCCGGAGCGAGGACGACGGGGCAGGCGGCGGCGAGCAGCGTCGCGGCCGCGAGATCATCGGCTCTTCCCGCCGCCAGTCGCGCGAGCGTCTCGGCGGAGGCTGGAGCGACGATCCCGATATCCGCCTCGCGGCCCAGATCGAGGTGGGCCATCGGCCGCTCCCAGGTGTCCGTGTGCACGGGTCGACCGGTGACGCCCTCGAAGGTCACCGATCCGATGAACCTCTGCGCGGATTCCGTGAGGACCACATCGACGGTCGCCCCGGCTTCGACCAGCCGTCTCGTCAGGTAGACGCTCTTGTATGCCGCGATGCCGCCGGAAACGACCAGCAGCACCCGGCGTCCATCAAACGGCCGCATCGTCGCTCCTCCGCCGAGGGCGGGTCAGCGGGAGCCGGGAGTGCCGGGGACTACTCCCCGGCGGGGAGCTTGCGAACCAGGCGGTACTGCAGCTTGTGGTCCTCCGAGGTCAGAGCCTCGGCGGCCAGCGTCGTCAGCTTGACCGCACCGTACGGCGACCGTTCGAGCGGAAGCGCGTTGAGCTCGCGGGCGTATTTCGCCGCGACCAGCACTCCCAGGTACTTGTTGCCGGCGGCACCGGCGACTTCATCCGGCGTAAAGACCTTCATCTCGCCCCTCTTTATCTCGACATTTTCGAATCACTCTATCCCATCGCCGATCCGAAGCGGCGCCGCGGATCGGACAGAGCCGATGAACCTACGTCATTTGCCGCTCAATTTCACCCTTCAGGCGGGCCGCGAGCGCGAGCGCCGCTGCACCGCCCGTCGCGAGCGAGTGGTCCTCGGTGCGGAGAATCGACACGACGTCACGAACCGTCTCGTCCAGATCGTCGTTGACCACCGCGTAGTCGAACTCCGGCAAGGCCTCGAGCTCGGCGAGGGCAGACTCGAACCGACGCCGTAGCTGGCCATCGCTCTCGCTCCCCCTCCCGCGGAGCCTTCGCACCATCTCCTCCTCGCTCGGCGGCAACAGGAAGATCGAAACCACATCATCGGTCCTTCCCCGAACCTGACGCGCCCCCTGCACATCGATGTCGAGAAGCAGGTGCCTTCCCGCGGCCCTCGCACGATCGAGGTTGTCCGCCGGGGTCCCGTAGAGGTCGCCGTGTACAACCGCGTGTTCCAGCATGCCGCCGGATGCTACCAGGGCCTCGAACGTGGCCCGGTCGACGAATCGATAGTCCTCCCCCTCCCGTTCGCCCGGACGGCGCGGACGAGTCGTCATGGAGACCGAGAAGGTGAAGTCGGTGCCCCGCTCACCTTCGATCAGGCGATCGCGCACCGTCGTCTTCCCCGCGCCCGAGGGGCCAGCCAGGATGACGAGGCGCCGGTGAGGCGCTTCGGCCTGCTTCATTCCACGTTCTCCACCTGCTCCCGCAGCTTCTCGATCTCGTTCTTCATCTCGACGACGTGCGTCGTGATCCGGGTGTCGTTCGCCTTCGCGCCCAGCGTGTTCACTTCGCGCTGAAGCTCCTGAACGAGAAAACCGAGCCTCTTCCCGACGGGCTCGTCCGCCGGCAGGGCGAGGAACTCCCCGAAAGCGGCGACGTGAGACCGGGCGCGTACCAGCTCCTCGCCCACGTCCCACCGATCAGCGATCATTGCGATCTCGCGAGCGATCCTGTCCTCGTCGAACCCCTTCTCCGCGACTTCCGCGACAGCCGCTTTCAACCGCGCCCGCTCTCGCTCCAACCTCTCGGGCGCGAGCTCCTCGGCACCCGCCAGTCCGGAGTCGAGGGCCGCGAGCCGGCCGCGGAGATCGGCATCGAGGCGCGTGCCCTCCCGTTCCCGCATCTCGACCAGCCCCGCCATCGCCGCGCCGGTCGCCGCGAGGATCGAGGCCGCGACGGCTTCCGGGTCGAACTCCCGCACGCGCTCGCGGAAGAGCGCACCCAACGGCCCGAGCGCCGCCAGGTCGATCTCGCCCTCGACGCCGTATTCGTCCTTCAGCCTTCGCGCACCCGCGAGAAGGTCAGCCACCCGTTGCTCATCGAGCTCCCGGGTGCTCCTCCCTTCGTCCGCGTCCTCCAGCCTCACGAAGATGTCGACCCGGCCCCGCCGCACGAAGCCATCGACCACCTGCCGGAGGTCGCTCTCGAGCGCCTCGATGCCCGGAGGGCCCTTCACAACCAGCTTGAGCCCGCGCGAGTTTACCGACCGGGCCTCAACAACGACGGATTGGTTCTCCGCCCTCTCCGTCGCCGACCCGTATCCCGTCATGCTTCGGATCACATCATCCCCCGGTGCGTCGTCCGGTCAGGAAAGACACGTGACCGGTCAGTTGAAGAAGTCCCATCGAATCCCGAACAACCCGACGTTGACCGGGAACAGCGCCCCCGTGACGTCGAACGCGGTCGTCCCGTTCGGATTCGCCAGGCGATAGAACAGCCGGAAGCTACCGATCCGGATCATCAGCTCGCCTCCCGGCCACATGTAGGACGAGGCCGGCAGTGGGTCCGAGGCGCCGGCACGGGGCAGCAGACGCTGCCCCTTCCGCTCAACGTACGCGCTGATCCACACCTCGAGGTTGTCCTCGAAGAACGTGTCGTTGAACGAGAGTTCCCCTCGCGAAATATCGGTCGGCACGTACAGGGGAAGTGTCCGGGCCGAAGTGTTCGACCGGAAGAACCCCTTGAGCCGAATCGGCGAAACACCCTCCATCAGCTCGCCCAGAGGGATGAGAGGCGCGTCTATCCTCGCTTCCCACGTGGTCAGATCCACCGCGGCGGAGTCGAGTTCGACGATCGCATCCCACGATGCCCCGAAGCCCAACTGTCGGTCCAGGCGCTCCTTCGCGAACCGACCGGAGACGAGCAGGGCACCCACCCTGAACTCGCCACCAGCACCCATCGAGGAGAAGCCCACGACACCCGAGCTGTCCAGTGCGGGAAACCCGAAGCCGCGCGTGCCCGACCCCGCGAACCCTCGCAGGGTGAAGGGTACGAGGAGCGTATCGGTATAGGTGACGGCGCCCTGGAGCGCGGATGCCGTCTCGCTGGCCCAGTTCGCCAGCTCGTACGCGGCTTCCGCCTGGAACCCCCATAGCGGATAGGAACCACGTGCCTCCGCGGCGAAGGAAGGGTACGCCGCTCCCCCCGAAAGGCGCCCGGAAAGATCGACGCGGCCGGCGCCCAGTGCGGTCGCGAACCTCCCACCGAGCACATCGACGTCGCGCCGCTCCGGCTCCTCTTCGTCCGGGATTACCGCCGTCGTGTTGAGCTTCCATTTCGACGACGAGGCGTATATCTCGGCCTGAGCACTCTCGCCCAGGTTCCCGCGAGCACGAAGGAGCAACTCCTGCCGGCGTACGTCCGCCGTGTCCGCGGCGGCCCTGTCCACCGACTCCGTTCGATACTCGAACTGCACCCCGAAATCGTTCGAGACCGGCATCCACGACAATCGGGCCATCGCCTCAAACCGATCGTTCTCGACCCCCGCGGTCTCCACGTCGAGCAACTCCATGCCGCCCTCGATCAGAAAGGCGCTGGACAGACCGTTCGCGAACGCCGCTTCGAGCGTCGACAGCTGGGGCTCACCCGTGCCACCGCCGATCCGGGAGTAGGCCGGGCCTTCGTGCTGGTACGTCTCGACGTCGATTATCACCCCGGCTGCCGCGCGGTAGACCCTCACTCGGTGCACCAGCGGCAAGGATATCCTCCGCAGGTCCACCTGCGCCCGCTCCAGCGACGCGATCTCGCGTCCGTCCACGTAGAGCGCGACGAATCCGGCGCCGTACGGGCCCTGCATCAGATGGTGCGGGCCGGCGAAGTAGCCGCCACGTACCGTCGTGAGACCCGGGACGAACTCCGAGAGGAGGTCCACGAGCGAGATCGAAGTCGAAGAACGGACACACTCGCTGTCGCAGTCGAACATCTCCGTCGCCATCCCGCCGAGGGCGAAGCGCCGGGCCGGGAAGGCCTGCGGTTCGCTTCGCACGGTACGCTCGAAGACCCCCCTCAGAGAGTCGGGTAACACCTCGACGAGGGAATCAGGCGGCGGCGGATTCTGCGCAGCCGCCTGATTCGCTCCGGCCAGAGCCAGAACGAGCGCGAGGCAGGGTCCAACACCAACCCTGACGTTCAGGAACGGCCCCGCAGCCACTCGTGAATCAGGCGCACGCCAACTCCGACCGCCCCTTTCGACCGCCAACCGCGCGGCTCGTCCGCCCACGCGGTACCGGCAATGTCGAGGTGGGCCCACTCGACGTCATCCTCGACGAACTCTCGCAGGAACCACCCCGCGGTCACCGTGCCCGCCGGCCGGCCTCCGGTGTTCTTGATGTCGGCGATGTCCGAGTCCAGCTGTTTGCGGTACTCGGGCCAGAGCGGAAGCCGCCACACCCGTTCGTCGGCGCCGCGCCCCGCTTCTTCCAGGGCGGCCGCAAGGTCGTCGCTCGGCGTCATCAGGCCGACCGCGTGGTGCCCGAGGGCGATCACGCACGCACCCGTCAGCGTGGCCATGTCGATGATCGCGGCGGGGGCGAGGCGCTGGGCGAAGGTCAGGGCATCGGACAGGATCAGGCGCCCCTCGGCGTCCGTGTTGATCACTTCGATCGACTTCCCGGAGAGCCCCCTGATCACGTCTCCGGGCTTCACCGCGTCACCCGCCGGCATGTTCTCGGTCGTCGGGATCAGACCGACGACTCTTTGCGGGATGTCCAGGGCCGCCGCCGCGACCATCACCCCGACTACCGCCGCCGCGCCGGACATGTCGTACTTCATGTCCTCCATCCCTGCGGCCGGCTTGATCGAGATGCCGCCCGTGTCGAAGGTCACTCCCTTCCCCACGATGACGTGCGGAGCCCCACCGGATCCTGCGTGCTCGAGGATGAGGAACTGGGGCTCCTCCACCGACCCCCTGGCAACCGCGAGCAGCGCCCCGAACCCTTCCTCCCGAAGCTTCGCGTCGCCCCACACCTGCGTCTCGAAACCGTACTCCGCACCGAGAGCGACCGCCGTGTCGGCGATGTAGCGCGGCGTCGCGACGTTTCCGGGAAGCACGATCAGCTCCCGGGCGACGTTCTGCGCGTTGGCGAGGGCCTCGCCCCGTGCGACAGCCTCCGGTTCCGCTTCGCCCGCACCCGAGTAGAGCACCCGTACGTCGGGCGAATCCGTCATTTCGGTCGCGTCACGTAGCCCATCATACCGCCAGTCGCCGAGCATCAACCCTTCGGCTGCCGCCTGCCATGCCCGGCCCGCTGCTTCGAGACCCGCCGGGACCAGAAAGCCGATCGAGCCCGCTCCACGCTCCCTGGCCGCTCGCACGGCAGCTCCGGCCGCGCGCCGAATCGACACGTCGGGAGCCGTCGTCTTGCCGTCGCCGATCCGTACGATGAAGAGGTCCGGACGATCGTCGGCGCCGAGTCCCACCCACCCCGAAGGCTCTCGGGCCCCCGCGGCCTCCTGCAGGCCGAGCCAGGATTGCGCCGGGCGCTCCCACCAGTCTCCCGTCGATCCCGCACCCACAAACCACGGGACCGCGAGAACATCCACATCTCGGCCCTCGGGCACCCCTGCCCTGACCTCCAGATCGCTCATCCTTTTGGCCTCCCTCGGCACGTTACCGCCCATGGCGGCATGGTAAAAAAAGAAGCGGGTCTCCGGACCCGCTTCTCATCTAACGACTTCTGGCGCGGTCCGCTCGCGGACCGATGAGGCGGGTACTACCGCTCGTCCATCGGAATCCACTTCAAGTCCATCTCGCCTACGTATTCCGCCCTTGGTCGAATCAGCCGGTTGTCCGCGTGCTGCTCCATCACATGAGCGGACCAGCCGGCGATCCGGCCCATCGCGAAGAGCGGCGTGTAGAGGTCCACCGGCAACCCGAGCGCGTAATAGACCGTCGCGCAATAGAAGTCCACGTTCGGGCGGATTCCCTTGCGCTCCCGGATCTCCTCCTCGAGGAAGCGGGAGATCTCGTAGTACTTGTCGAGTCCCGCCTGCTTCGTCAGTTCCTCGGACATCGCCCTGAGATGCGTCGCCCGCGGATCTTCCGTCTTGTACACCCGGTGCCCGAACCCCATGATCTTGCGCTTCTCGGCAAACGCCCGCTCGAGGAAGCCCGCCGCGTTCTCCAGTTCGCCGATTTCGAGCAGCATCTCCATGGCAGCGGCGTTCGCCCCTCCGTGCAGCGATCCCTTGAGCGCTCCCACACCCCCGACGATCGCGGAGTGCATATCGCCTAGCGTGGCCGCGATCACCCTGCACGTAAACGTGGACGCGTTGAATCCGTGGTCGAGATAGAGGAGCAGCGTGCGGTCGAGCGCCGCAGCGGCTTCCATGGTCCCCGCCTCGCCGTTCGCCATACGGACGAAATCCGCCGCGTGCGACAGGGCCGGATCAGGGTCGACCGGTTCGTGTCCACCCCGGATCCGATGGAAGGCGGCGATCATCGTCGGAAAGCGCGCGACGAGTCGTCGAGCTTTCCGGGCGTTTGCTTCGGGGGAGTTGTCCTCGCCGTCGGGGTCCAGCGTCCCTTCGACCGAAGCAGCCGTCCGAAGCGCGGCCATCGGCGTCGTATCCGCTGGAAGACGACGCAACACCTCGATCGTCCGTGGGTCGAGCGCCCGCTGGGCCGCAAGCTCGCCCTCGAAGGCGGCGAGCTGGTCTCGTGTCGGGAGCCGATCGTTCCAGAGCAGGAATACAGACTCGATAAAGCTCGCGTGCGGCGCGAGGTCGTGGATATCGTAGCCCCGATACGCGAGAAGCCCTTCCCGCCCGTCGATAAAACTGAGCGCGGTACTCGCGGCGAATACGCCCTCGAGCCCACGGGTCTGTGCCTGCGCCGTCATCTCGGAGTTCGGTTCCTTGTGTGAAAGGCGGGACCCGGTGGTCCCGCCTCACGATGGGCTATCGGATGGTCGGGTCGATCTCGGCCTTCTGAAAGTGCCCCTTCAGATCTTCGACGCTGAGTTCCTCGAACGATCCCTGTGGGAGCCGCGTCCGTCGCTGCGGCTGGTGCGGGTCGGAAAAGCACACGAATACGACCGCCTCGCTGTCGGGCGGCGGGCCCTTGTCCTTCGGATCGGGCCAGAAGACCTCGCGCGACGCGAGCCAGGCTTTCCAGCGGCGTCCGCTCTCGTCCTGGAAGGTCTTTGTCATTCAACACCTCTCGGCTATGAGGGCCGCGAGCGGTCTCCGAACACCAGAGACCGGTTGCTGCGTAGCTTGGAAAAATAGCGGTTCGGGCGCCGCAGCGTAAGGTGTGCGGTGCCGACCGGGAGGCGGGTGCGGTGTGTTTTCGGGGCGTCTAGCCGACGTCCTAACCGTCCGGTTCGTCCAGATCCGTCATCCGACATCCCCAGGCGAACCCGGCACCCAGAAGGCCGCCGATGAGCACGGCGAGCAGCAGCGTCACGAGGACGTAATACACGGTGATCGACATGGCGGGGAGAATGCGGTGAAAGCCCGGGAAAGTCCAGTGGTACCGCTACCGCCGCCGCCGCTCGATGCGCTCGACCACGCGCTGTTGAAACCTGATCCGTGCCATCACTCGATTCACCACGAGCTGGGCCGTCTCTCTCGTATGCTCGAGTGCAGCGAGGTCGTCGTACGCCACCGGCTTGCCGTAGTAGACCGAGACTCTCTTGCCGATTCGGGGCAGCTTCGCGCCGATGGGCAGAACCTGGTCCATGCCGATGATCGTGACGGGGATCACCCTCGCGCCGGTCCCGAGGAGAACGACACCCGCCCCCGCACGCGCCTTTCCGATCGATCCGTCCCGGGTGCGGGTGCCCTCGGGAAAGA
Source organism: Gemmatimonadota bacterium (assembly GCA_039587355.1). Classification (GTDB taxonomy): domain Bacteria; phylum Gemmatimonadota; class Gemmatimonadetes; order Palauibacterales; family Palauibacteraceae; genus Palauibacter. Next base: position 163,634 of record JBDHIO010000006.1, read on the forward strand.
GGATCAGGTTGCTATCCTCGAGGGCCCGCATCGATCGCGTGATGGCCTTGAGGTCGCGGCGTCCGGCGCGGACCGGAATGCACTTCAACTGCGTGAACACCCAGGCGAGGGACTTCGTCCGAAAGAAGTTCTCCTCGGCGGCGGGGTGCCACGGGAGCAACGAAGGGCGAAACATCTCGGCCGGAAAGTACGCCGTGAAGACGAGAAGAAACGAATCGACCATCGACTGGTGATTCGAGAGCAGCAGCGTACCCATCTCCCGGGGCACCCGATACCGACCATACACCCTGGTCCGGTTCAGAAAGAACAACACGAAGAGGATGAACGGGACCGTGGTCTGCGCCGCCAGCCACTGCCAGAAGATGCGCACGTCACATCCGCTTATAGGACGGTCCGCTCCCGCCCTCGCGAGGAGTCCAGCGCGGTCCCACGACGTCGGTCGCCTTGCAGTCCACGCAGTTGGGCGCGTTCACCACGAGCTTTCCGTCCTGCACCTCGTAGACCCCGGCGGGGCACAAACGAGCGTACAGCTCGGCCATCCCGGGCGACACGTCCTCTCCAACCACCAGATGGGAAGGGATATCGTCCCTCGTCGCATTCCCAGAGCGGAAGACGGCGTCCACCTTCGCGAAGGTGAGTCGCCCGTCCGGGGTCGGATCGATCCCGGCTCTCGAGTCTCGCACTTCGGCCGCGTCCGACTCCACTCGAATGCGACCGCCCGGGAAGGCGCCCTTCGTCAGCTGCATCAGCCCGGCCCGGATTCCGCCCCGGTAGAAGCCGGACTTGAAGGCGAGACGCATGTTCCGATTCTCGTACAGAGGGCTGGCCCGCAGCCGCTCGCGGAGCGAAGCATCGTAGGTGGCGAGGGCGGACCCCGAGTCGTCGTCGGCGGACAACGCGGCGTGAATCGCGCGGGCGGCATGGATCCCCGACCACATCGCGTAGTGGATGCCCTTCAACGTGGCCACATCCACGACCCCGGCGGCATCGCCGGTGATTAGCAGCCCGTCACCGTGCAGGCGGCGCGGAATCGAATGATACCCGCCCTCCGGGATCGTCTTCGCGCCCCATTCCACGAGCTCCCCGCCCTCCAGGCGTTTCGACACGAAGGGGTGCGCCTTCAAGGCCTGCAGCCAGCCGTGCACATCGAGATCGACGTACGGAGCGTCGAGCCCAACGACGAGCCCGATCGCGACGAGGTCCTTCCCCATCGGATAGATGAAGCTCCCGCCGAACGCGTCCCTCGGAAGAGGCCAGCCCATGGTATGGATGACCGAATCCACGCCACCCGGTACCTGCCACAGCTCCTTGACCCCCAATGCGTAGATCTGCGGGTTGTCGGACTCGATTCCCTGGTCTTCCAGCCACGCTCCGGTGAGCGGCCCTCGCGTGCCCTCGGCCAGCACGGTGACCCTCGCCGAGAGGTCTGTGGGCGGCATGAAGCCCCCGGCCGGGTTCCCATCCCGATCCAGACCCGCCGGCGTCGTCCTGACGCCGGTCACCCGATCCCCCTCCATGAGCAGCGAGTCCGCGGGAAACCCGGTGAACACGTTCACCCCCGCCTCTTCCGCCCGCTCGCCCATCCAGCGGACGATCTCGCAGATCGAGGCGACGAAATGCCCGTGGTTTCGCATGGTCGGCGGGGTCGGGAGCTTGAAGCTGCCCTTCTGGGTCAACAGGTGGACCTGGTCCCGCGGCACCGGCGACTGGAACGGGAGGTCCTCGTCGGAAACGCCGGGGAACAGCTCGCGAAATGCCTCCGGGTTTACGACAGCCCCGCTCAGGCAGTGTTCACCGAGCTCCGCCGACTTCTCGAGCACGCCGATCTCGAGATCGCCGCAAGGCCCGCCCTTCTCCCGATCCAGAGCACAGAGACGCGCGAGCTCGATCGCACCCGCGAGTCCGGCCGGCCCGCCACCGACGAACAGCACGTCCATGGGGACCGCTTCGTCATCGGGAGCCTCGCGGAGAAGGAGGCGATCAGAAGGAAGCGGCGGCTGCTGTGATGCTGGGACGAGGCTCATTCGGCTCTCCGGTGAACGACCCGGTTCCCTCCGGTGTCGTCGATGCGATCGATCAAGCGTCGGCGCGCATTATGGCCGGCTTCGCGTGGCGTCGCCACAAGTCCGGATGGAACAGCAGCAGCACCGTGAAGAGCTCGAGGCGTCCCGCCAGCATGAGGAAGACCAGAATCAGATGTGAGGCGGGGCCCATCCACCCGTAGTTCTGGACCGCCCCGACTCCTCCGAGGCCCGGACCGATGTTCCCGATGCTGGCGGCGCTGGCACCGATCGCGGTCACGAGGTCGTGCCCGAGGATCGCCATCGCGAACGCTCCCGCTCCGAACAGCCCGATAAAGAACAGCGCGAAGGCCATGACTCGGTAGAACGTCCTGTCGGGAACGGGAACGCGGCCCAGGCGGGCGACGATCACCGCGCGCGGGTGGACGCTCCGTTTCAGCTCGGTCAGGCCGTGGCGCAGAAGCAATCGCACTCTCATCGCCTTCATCCCGCCGGCGGTGGACCCGGCCATGCCACCCATGAACATGAGGGCCAGCAGCGCGAGCGCGGCGGCACTGCCCCAGAGCTCATAGTCGAAGGTCACGAATCCGGTCGTCGTAACGATCGATGTCACTTGAAAGAGGGCCGCCCTGAACGTTTCCTCGAAGCCTCCGCGGGCCGGTCCCGTCACCGCGAGGATGAAGACCAGGGCGGTGACCGCCAGTGTGACCCCGGTGAAGAACCTCCACTCCGCATCCTGACCGTAGCGCACCCGCCCTCGCGTCAACTGGTAATGGAGCGTGAAGTTGATCGCCGCGAGATACATGAACGCGATCGTGACGTACTGGAGGTACGGCGAGTACGCGGCGAGGGACGCGTTCATCGAGGAGAAGCCACCGGTGCTCAGCGTCGTGAACGCGTGCAGTACGGCGTCGAACGCGGGCATGCCTCCGAGCACGTAGAGACCGGTCTGAAGCGCCGTGAGGCCAGCGTAGACATACCACAGCGTCGTCGCGGTGTGGCGAATGCGTGGTGTGAGCCGTTCGGTCGTCGGGCCGGGAACCTCCGCCTTGAACAGCTGCATGCCACCCACGCCGAGAAACGGCAGGATCGCGACTCCCAGGAGCACAATCCCCATTCCACCGAGCCACTGCGTCATCGCCCGCCAGAAGAGGATGCTCCTCGGAAGCGTCTCGACCTCCGCGAAGACGGTCGCCCCCGTGGTCGTGAACCCGGAGACGGACTCGAAGAAGGCCGCCACGGGTGACTCGATCACGCCCGAGAAAAGATACGGCGTGGCGCCCGCGAGACCGACGACGATCCACGAAATCGCGACGACAGCGTAGCCCTCGCGGATCGACAGGTCCCGCTCGAGGGTCGTCCGGCGAAACGCGGTCAAACCGACCGCCAGCGCGATGGCCGCGGCCGCCATGAACGACAGCGCGTCCGACTCGCCGTATCCCAGAGCCACGCCGCCCGCGAGCGCCAGCGCCGCGCTGAGTGCGATCAGCGTGATACCCGCGACGTGGACGAGGTGGGCAAAGTTCACGCGAAGAGCTTTTCCAGGTCCCGCATCGTGTCGGGACGGGCAAACAGGACGACGTGGTCGCCGGTCTGCACCGCGTCGTCGCCGCGGGGCGTGATGAGCGTGCCATCGCGCACGATCGCTCCGACGATGCCGCCATCCGGAAAGTCCACCTCCCGCAAGGGCCGGCCCAGCGCCTTCGCGCGCGGCCCGATGATCACCTCGACCGCCTCTGCGTGAATGCCCCTCAGCGCCGCCACGGAAGAGACGTTCGCGGTGTGCACGTAACGCAGAATCGTGTCGGCGGCCGAGAGACGTGGTGAGACCGTCGCGTCGATGCCGAGCCGGGCGGCCAGCGGCATGTACTGCCGGCGGTGAAGCATCGCGATCACCTTACGGGCCCCGAGGCTCTTCGCCAGGACCGCGGACAGGAGGTTCGTCTCGTCACGGTTGGTGTACGAGACGAAGCCGTCGATCCCCGCCACGCCCTCCATCTCGAGGAGCTCTGCATCGGTCGCGTCGCCATGCAGGACCAGGGCGTTCGGCAGCAGGGTCGACAGTTCGACGCAGCGCCGCCGATCCCGATCGAGAATCGTGCACGCCACCCCTTCCGCATCGAGGAACCCCGCGAGGTGCTCGGCCTCTTCGCTCCCACCCGCGATGATCACTCGCTTCAGCGAATAGGCATCGCGACCCGAAAGCTGCGGCAGGTGCTCCATCTCCGATGCCGGTGTGACCAGGAAGATCTGATCACCCGCCTCGATCCGGCTGCGGCCGTTCGGGATCTCGGTCTCCCCGTCGCGGTGGATCGCCACCGTCGTGTAGCGGTTCTCGAGCTCATCGGCGAGGTCCATGATCGTCCGGCCGGCCACCGGGGCCCCGGGGTGCACCTTGAGCCCGACGAGAAACACTTTGCCGTCGGCGAAGGAGATCAGCTCGCTGGCCACCTGGCTCGCGAGCAGCAGGTAGGTCTCCCAGGCACACTCGCGTTCCGGGTTGATCATCAAATCGATGCCGAGCTGGTCGGTCGAAAGCACGCTCCGCTCGACAATGAAGTCGGGGTTCGAGATGCGCGCGACCTTGCGCGCCCGACCCAGCCGCTCGGCGGCGAGACACCCCAGGATGTTCACTTCGTCCCGGTTGGTAACCGCGAGGAACAGGTCGGCCTTCCCGACGCCGGCCTCTTCGAGGATCGGTACAGAGGCGCCGTTTCCGACGAGCGCCAGCACGTCCAGGCGGTCGGCGATCAACTCCACCTTCTCGGTGTCCGTGTCGATTACGACGACGTCCTGGTCGAGGTGCGACAGCTGATCCGCCAGGTGGTACCCGACCTGGCCCGCCCCGACGATCACGATCCTCATCCCGAAACGGCTCCTCGCGCACGCAGTATCTCGAGCGTCTCCTCGATGGGGAGCGCCCGCATCGTTCGACCGCCATGTCCGGTCACGGTGGTCGCCTTGAGCAGTGAATTGATGACAGCCTCTTCCGTCGCCTCCACCACCGCCTCGAACATCGCGGACAGGGCGCGCGCATCCCGAACGCCCTCGCCCTCCCCGGTCGAAAACGCGATCGCGTAGTCGCCGGATCCGTGCGACATGTAGGATCCCGTCCTCCCGATCCCGAGGAAGGTGCGCAGAGCGACCCGTTCGAGCTCGCGGTGATCGAGCGGCAGATCGGTCGCCACCACGATCATCACCGAGCCGTCCCGGTACGTGGGATACGGCGCGGCCGCGCTCCGAAGGCCACGCGACAGCAGGCTGTCGCCCACCGGTACGCCGGCCACGGTCAGCCGACCACCGAAGTTGGTCTGAACGAGAACGCCGACCGTCGCGGAGACGCCCGGAGCATCGACGATGCGCGATGCCGTTCCGATGCCGCCCTTCCACCCGAGCGCCGTCGTGCCGGTACCCGCCCCGACACTCCCCTCCTCCACCGTTCCGCCTCGCGCGTCGCGCAGTGCCGCTCGAACGTGCTCAGGCCGAATGGGGCGCACCCTGATGTCGCTCAGGAATCCATCGTTCGTCTCTCCGACGACAGGGTTCATCGAGCGGACGTTCAGGTTCTCGGGATGAGAGAGCAGCGTATCCAGCAGCGCGTCTGCGGCACGGAAGACGCTCAACGTCCCGGTGAGCAGAATCGGCGTCTCGAGCTGACCGAGCTCGTTCACCTGCGTGATCCCCAGAAGCTTCCCGAATCCGTTGCCGACAGAGATCGCGGCCCGGGGACGTCGCGTGAAGACGTTGTCCGAGTGAGGGAGGATCGCGGTGACTCCCGTGCGGATGGAATCGCCGATGATCACCGTCTCGTGACCGACCAGCACTCCCGGAACATCGGTGATCGCGTTGCTGGGTCCCGGAACGAGGCGGCCGATGATCACGCCGGCGTCACGTGCGCGCGGTCGCTCGACGGATTGTCCCTCCGCCGAAACCGCCTGTACACCCGAGACGACTCCGGCGAGGATCACGAGCGCGGATCCGACCACCGCGCGCCCCCCCCGACGCGAAGAAGAACCGCGCCGGCTTTCGTCTCTGACCACGTCTGGTGAACTCCGATCTCTCCCGGTAAGCATCGCCGAGGACTCCCCGGCACGGACAAATGACGGGCTCCATCGCATCCGCGACAGTGTTCCTGGCCGAACTCTCCTAACTGCACGGAGATCTTGACTTTGAGCCGCCATTTGCTCTATTGGATGGAACCGCACGATCATCCGGCCCGTCGCCGGATCACTAAGAACTGTCCCGCTCTCCCATTTACCAGGAGGCAAGTGATAATGCGCTCGATCGGTTCAAAGCTGGTAGCTATGCTGTTCGCCGTGGCCCTGATCGCCGCGGTTCCCTCCCAGGCTGAAGCGCAGTGGTTCGTCGCCGGCAGCGGTGGCGTGTCCGGGTTCAGTGGAGATGACTGGGACGGCGTGAAGAGCGGCTTCGCGGCCCAGGGAGCCCTGGGCACACGACTCGGCAGCAGCTTCTCGCTCGCAGGCCTGTTCGGCTGGAGCACCCACGGGCTCGACGAGTCCTCCGAAACCCTCAACGCGATTTCGGTCGAGTTGCAGCCCGTCGTGCGTATCGGCGGCGCCGACGGTGGCGCGTCCGGGTTCATTGGTGCGCGTGGAGGCTATACCTCGGCATCGGTCAGTGACGACGGTGAGTCGGCCAATGGTCTGTCGGTCGGTCCGACCGTCGGCGGCTCGATTCCGCTCAGCGACCGCGCGAGCGTGGGCGTGGCCGGTTCGTACTCATGGTTGAACCTGAGCTCCGATGACTTCGAGGAGAACCTCAAGGGCGCCAAGTGGGGTGTCGGCGCGTTCATCCTGATCACCCTCGGCGGCGGCAGCTAAGCAGCCGAGCAGGAGACCTGCCGCGCCATGCGCGGCCAGGAAGAAGTGCGAAGGGGCGGCCGAGAGGTCGCCCCTTCTTCGTTCTTGTACCCTGCTGCGAGACTGAACGAGACTGGACCCGATCAGGCCCGACGACCGACCGTGGCTTCCGTTTCCTCGTCGAACCCCGGTCTGAACCGGGCAGCGGCGTTGATCGTGTTGCTCACGTGTTCGCTCGCCGGGAGCTCCACCCGGAACGTGGACCCCACGCCCCGCTCGCTCTCGACGCTGATCATCCCTCCGTGGGCGTCGACGATCTCGCGGGCGATGGCCAGCCCCAGACCCGCTCCGACCTTCCCCGCGTGGTGTCCGGCCTGGTAGTACTTCTCGAAGATGTACGGAAGTTCGCTCCGCGGGATGCCCTCTCCGCTGTCCCTGATCTCGACGACGAGCCACCCGCCTTCGCCGCGCGCCCGGAAATCGATGCTCCCGCCCTTCGGCGTGAACTTGAACGCGTTCCCGAGCAGGTTGCCCAGGAGCTCGTCGCGCACCCGCCGCCGGTCCAGCGAGACCTCGGCAGGAATCCCGGGCTCCGCCTCGACGCGAAACACGATCCGCTTCTGCGCGGCCACGCCGGCGAAGTTCCGGCGCAGCTCCTCGAACAGCTCGGGCACGTTCACGAGCTCGGGTCGGATCTCCATGCCCTGGGCCTCGAGCCGGCTGAGAGCGAGCAACTGATCGATCCGTTCGCGCAGCACTTCCGTCTGTTCCTGAATGTACCCGAGCGCCTCGGCCTGACCAGGGCCCACCTCTCCGTACGACCCGTCCTCGAGCATCTCGACATACCCGCGAACGACGTTGAGCGGGGTCTTGAGCTCGTGGCTGGCGATGCTGACGAACTCCGCTTTGAGCCGGTCGAGCTCCGCCAGTCGCTCGGCCATCGATCGGAACGATCGGGTCAGATCCCCGATCTCGTCGGTCCGACCGTAGGGGAGATCGCGGGGCGGAGAAAACCGCCCGCCGGCCACCGCCGCCATGGCCGACCGCAGCGTACCCAGCGGTGCCGTGACAGCGCCTACGGAGAGCAGCGCTACCAGGACGGCCAGCCCGGCGGCCAATCCGGTCGCCGCCGCCGTGGTCCGGGCCGTCCGCGCGCTGATCGTCTCCGCACGAATCGCGGCCGCGTTGCTCCGGATATCGATCTCCTCCTCCAGTGCGGCGAGGGATCGATGGGTGCGGCCGAACAGCAGGCGGGTGTCGGCGAACACTTCCTCCACCTCGTCCGGCGCGGGCGCGGTGACGAGGCTGTCGAGTGCCGCGATCTGTGTCGAGATGGAGTCGACGCGGGCACGCGTCTCGGTAGCGACGTCGGCGTACTGACCGCTCGAGATTCGAACGGCGAAGAGACGGGCGACGTCCAGCGCCCCGAGCGCCTCGCCCCGTGCCTCGGGATCTCCGTTGGAGACGTATTCCTCGAGATAGAGATTGAGGTCGGAGAGAGATCGACTGAGTTCGCCGACCTGCTGGAAGGCTCCGGCGTGCTCGGCCCTGAGGTCGAAGGCGATATCGCGGAGGGCGACGAGCTGGCGGAGCGTGTAGTAGGCCGGACCGAGGAGAATGGCGATCAACAATGCGCACACCATGTAGAGGCGCGCGCGCAGGCTCAGCTTCAAGAACGGCCAGTTCATCAGGTCCGCGAGGTTCCGGAACTCATGCGCTCACGGCCTGCGTTCGACCGAGCGCGGCGACGACGTCCGGATCGAACCGAAGCCCCGACAACCGGGCGAGGTGTTCGGCCGGATTCTCGCCATCGCCTGTCCGGACATCCAGGTCGTCGAAGGCCGCGGCGACGGCGACGATGCGGGCCTCGATGGGTATCGCCTCGCCTCTGAGACCCGCCGGACCGCCCGATCCGTCCCAATGCTCTTCCAGCCCGCCGAGCATCCGGCGCGCGGTCGCGAGCGCGGGAATGCGAGACCCCTCGAGCAGACGAGCGGCGAGTCCGGGCTCGGCATGCAGGCCACGCGCGCCGTTCTCGCCGGCCCCCACGACCGGTCGCGATCCGAGCGCATGCAGGAACGCCGCACCAGTGATCGCGTCGATCTCGTGGCCAGGGAGATCCATTGCCTCGGCGAGCATGCCGGCGAGCCAGCTGATCCGCTTCGAGCGACCCTCACACCCCGGCAGGCCGGCATCGATCGACGCACCCCAGCGCTCGAGAAGCTCCATCGACGCCTCATCCGGGACGAAGGGCGCCTCGGCGACCGGCTCCGAATCCGCCCCGAGCAGGTTGGCCTGGCGGGCGCATTCGAGGTAGAGGAACCGCGTCTCGAGCAGGTTGTCGACCCGGAGCCGGACCTCGGTCGGACTCATCGGCTTCGTCAGGAAGTCGCGGGCGCCACCGGACAGCGCGCGCCGCCGAGACTCGCTCGTGATATCCGAGGTCAGGATGAGGAAGGGGAGGTAGACGTCGTCGGAGACGTTCTCCTGCATGGCTTCCATTACCTCGAAGCCGTCCAACCCGGGCATCAGGAGGTCGAGAATCACCAGGTCGGGGTTGAAGCCGCTGAACCGACTCACGGCCTCGATGGGATCCGTCAGACCCTCGAGTGTCTCGTATCCCGCCCACTGGAGGACGTCCGTCACGTACCGCACGTTCTGCGGCTCGTCGTCGACCACCATGATGCGGGCCCTGGCTCTTTGCTCGTCGCGCATTCGCTGTCCGATCGGAGGTAGCGGCGGATCCCGACCGGATTCGTGCAAGTTGTGCGCGCGGCTCAGCCCGTGGCGGACCGGCTTCGAAAACACATGCGGAGAGGGTGCGATTCCGGCACCGTCGATGCGCGGAACCGTTACAATATCAGCGTTTCGAGCGAACCGGGCGACTCCACGGCCCTCCCGGAACACCACGATCGTCCTAGCCCCGTGGCCCTCCGGGAAGCACCAAATCGTTGCGGGCGCGCAACATACCCGACGTCACTCGCGTCGCCGGTCCTCGCCCACGCTCCACCACGGTGCAAGTAGCGTGGTCACCCGTCGGTAACGATCTCCGCCGCGATGATGTAGTCGAGCTCGGGAAAGTCGGCCTCGAGATACGCGTTGCCGCGCTGCTGGAGCTGACCCTGATCGGGTCCGCCACCCCGGGGTGCCCCTTCTCCGTACCCGGAGTAGAGCGCATCGATGACGTCCATGCCCGATACGACCTCACCGATCGCCGAGAAGCCCATCTCGTCGAGCGGTGTGTTGTCGACGGTGTTGATGAAGAGCTGCGTGCTGCGCGAGTTCGGAAACTGGGCCTTCGCGAAGCTGATGCGACCGCGCGTGTTACCCTCGACGACCGGGTCGTCGGCGATGTTCGCGTTCCGCCAGCGTCCCTGAATCGTGGGATCGCCATTAATCCCGAACTGCGCCATGAATCCGTCGAGAACCCTGAAGAACCGGACACCGTCGTAGAACCCCGCCTGGACGAGGTTGTAGAAGCGATCCACGCCCGTCGGTGACCACAACCGGTTGAGCTCGAGCACGACCTCGCCCTTCGATGTCTCCATTCGGACGCGGAAGCTCGCCGGCGCCTGCTCGTTCATCTCGGGGGCTGCCGGGTTCATGAGCGGATTCACATCTCCTCCAGTGGTTGTCGCCTCCTGCGCCGCGGGCGGCGAGGGGGGCGGGGGCCAATCGGGCTCCACGGCCGCCTGGCTCGATGCGAGTTCCCCCGCGCCATCGGCGGGCTGCACCTCTTCACCCCCGGCCGAGCCGGCGTCTCCGCCGCAGGCGCCCATCGCGATGAATCCGATGAGCAGCGCTCCGGTTGTCCAGCGTTTCATCAAGCCTCCCCGCTGACGTGAACGTGGTGCCCCTCCCGGATGGGGGAGGCACGACATGTGGTTCGAGAACTGTCGGTGAGGATATCCCGACAGCGCCCGACGTCAAAGCGCTCGCACCGAGCGTCGTCTGGGCGGAGGGCGCAAAAGTGGCTCAGGGCCTCCGCGCCACGAGGTACCGGTAGGCGACGGGGATGGCGACCAGCACGAACAGCGTACTCGAGATCAGCCCGCCGATCGTCGCCAGCGCCAGCGCGTTCCAGATGTTCTGATCCTGCGACGGCGCGAACAACACGAGCGGCAGGAGCCCGAACACGGTGGTGAACGTCGTCATCAGGATCGGCCGGACGCGCTCCAGCGTACCCTGGAGAATGGCGTCCACCGTAGGCATTCGTTCGCGCAGTTCTCCTATGTGGTAAACGACAAGGATCGCGTTGTTCACGACGATTCCGCCCATCATGATCGTCCCGATGAACGCAGTGCGAGTAAACGTGGCGTCCGTATAGAAGAAGATCAGGAACACGCCGATCAGGGCCAGCGGTAACGTGAAGAGGACGACGAGGGGCGCCAGCAGCGATTCGAACAGGCCCGCCGTCACCATGTAGATGAGCAGGATGGAGAACCCGAGCACGAGCCACATCTGCAGGGTCTCCTCGCGGGTCCAGCGACCCGTGTCGTCGCGGTCGATCTTGTAACCGGGGGGCAGCTCCATCGCATCGACGACCGCGTCGCGGACGAGGTCTCCGAGCTTTCTCGGGCCCCTGAACTCCCAGGCGACCGTGCGCTCGTATTGCTGATCCTCACGCCGGATGTTGGCGAGGACCTCGCGTCGACCCACCTCGGCCACGCTCGACAGGCGCAGTTCCTCGTCCGCGGTAATCGGCACGCGAAGGTCGGACAGATCGTAGAAGTCGAAGTCGCGGTACCCGTCGACCTTCACGGCGTACTGCACCTCTTCCCCGCCCACCCTAATCCGGCTCGTCTGCGGCGCACCCCGGATGTTGGCCGCAACGAACCCGAGCAGCTCCTGGACGGAGAGCTCGTACCCGGCGAGCGCCTCCCGCCGGGGCTCGACGAAATACTCGAACTCCTTGTCCTGGGTGAACCAGCCGCGGCTCGCGTTGGGGTCGACGTCCCGGATGCGGCTGAACCGCTCGAGCCGACGCGCCAGCTCCTCTGCGATGTCCTGCACGGCCAGGTAGTTGAACCCCAGCACCTTCAAACGGTAGTTCGGGGGACTGGATCCGCCCCCGTAGAAGCTCGGGCCATACCCGTACACCCGGACGTCGACGCCCGAGAACCCATAGCTGTACGCGACCATCTGATCCTTGATCGCGACAGGTACGTTGGTCAGCTCGAGTTCCTCCGGGAAGTAGACGTCGATGCGGGCGTAGTTCGCCTGAACGATCGTCTCGTATCTCCGCACCTCGGAGATCGTCGAGAGGCGGGCTTCGAACGAGCGAGCGAGCTCTTCCGTTCGATCGAGTCCCGCACCGCGCGGGAACTCGATGAATATCCGGATCACCGTGTCGTCTCCGCCGAACCCGCCCCAATAGCCGCCTTGCGAAACATACGTGTTGAAGAGGTGCCAGCTGCCAAAGAGCGACCCACCGCACGCGATGAGAACCAGGAACGGGTGACGGAGGGCTCCGGACAGCAGGGCCCGATATCCCCGGATGTAGAACGGCTCGCGGCTGCCCCCAACCATGGGGCTGGACGCGCCCGCGTCTCCTCCCCGCCGGGCGAACCGCGCAGCCAGGGCAGGCACGAAGGTGAACGCGACGAACAGGCTGGCGAGGATCGAGAACCCGACCGCGAAAGAGAGCGGTAGGTAGTAGACCCGCAGCTCACCCTGTAGGAACAGGAACGGGATCAGCACCACCGCCGTCGTCAGCGTCGCGGCGAGGACGGGGAGCATGACCTGTCTCGCCCCCTCGCTGGCGGCGTCGTTCGGCTCCTTCCCCTCCCTGCGGTGCCGCTCGACGTTCTCGAGCACGACGATGCCGTTGTCGACCACCAGGCCAAAGCCCCAGGCCAGTCCCGCCAGCGTCAGGAGATTGAGCGAGAACCCTCCCACGTAGAGGAGGTTCACCGCGATCAGAACGCTGAACCCGATGGTCGCGAAGACGATCAACACCGCGCCCAGTGAGCGCAGGAACAACATCAGAACGAGGAAGATCACGATGGCGGCGGCGATCGCGCGCAGCCGCAGGTCCGTCATCTGTTCTTCGATGCTCTCGCTCTGGTCGTACGCCAATTCGAGCTTGGCTCCGGTCGGAAGCGCGGCCGCGAGACGATCCATCCCCTCGCGCACCGCCTCGGCAACCCGAATCGCGTTCGTCCCCGACTGCCGCAGCACGTCGATCGTGATCGTCGGCTCCCCGTTGATCCTCCAGAGGAACCGTGGCTCCTCCGTCAGATCCCGGACGCGGCCCAGGTCGCCTACCCGCACCGACCCGTCAGCACGGGCGAGCACGATCATGTCCTCGATGTCCTCGACTTCGAGTGCCCGCGTGCGGACGGCGATCGCGTACTGACGCCCGTCGAGTTCCACGGATCCCGGGGCCCGCGGGTTCGACAGTTCCTGGATCCGCGCCCCCACCGTCTCCGGCCTGAGGCCGAGGGCCTCCAGTTTCCCACGGTCGAGCTCCACGGCGATCTCTCGACGCTCCGCGCCGTTCACCCGCACGGCCGAGACCCCGGAGAGCCCGCCGATCGTGGGCTGGATCTGTTCCTCCGCCATCTGTCCGAGTCTCGCGAACGTATACGGGCCCGTCAGGGAGTACTGGATGAAGCGCTGCTGCTCCTCGGCGAACTCCTCCGGCACGTACTGCTCGACGACCGGCTGGACCCCCGGCGGCAGCTCGTCGCGGATCGAACTGATCCGCTCGGACAGCTCGAGGCGGGCGAACTCCATCCGGGTCTCGCGTTCGAACTCGACCGTTATCCGGGCATTGGAGCCGGCCCCGCGCGGATCGGCCGACGACTCGGAGACGATCTTCTGCACGCCGGCAACCTGCTGGATCACCGCCTCGAGCGGCGCGGTCACGAACGCCTCGAGGGCCTCGGGGGAGGCACCCGTCCACCCGGCATCGACGGTCAGCTGCGGGAAGTCCACGTCGGGCACGTCCTCGACGGGGATCAGGCTGAAGCTGTAGGCGCCCAGCGCGAACAGCGCGAAGTAGATCGCGGCGGTGGCGACAGGTCTCTTGATCGCGAGGTCAATCATGGAGTGGACGTCCCGCCGAACATCGCCGGCCCTTGAGGTGCCGGATCCGGCCCGAGCGTCGGGATCGGACCGGGTCCGACGGGTCCATCCCCGCCATGCGATGCCGTGGGCGGCCCGGCGGGACCGTCACCGTGCTCGCCGGCGGCCGCGACAGAAACTCGGGGCTCGACCATCACCGAGTAGACGACCGGGACCACTATGAGCGTGAGGAACGTGGCCGAGATCAGCCCGCCGATTACTGCCACCGCGAGCGGCGCGCGCAGGTCCGCGCCGGCGCCCAGGCCGAGCGCGAGCGGCAGGAGCCCCACGACGGTCGTGACCGTCGTCATGATGATCGGGCGCAGCCGCAGTCGACCCGCCTCGAGGATCGCGCGCCGCTTCGTAAGCCCGGCGCGCCGCCGTTGATTGATGAAATCGACCTTCACGATCGCGTCGTTGACGACGATCCCGATCAGGATCACGAGACCGATGCCGCTCATCACGTTGATGCCGCCACCCGCTATCCACAGCGCGAGAATGGCGCCGAACGCGGCGAGCGGAACGGCCGTGAGGACCACGAGCGGCTGGACGAGCGACTCGAACTGCGCGGCCATGATCAGGTAGACGAGTCCCAGCGCGAGCAGGAACGCGAAGATCAGCGATTGGAAACTCTCGCGCATTTCCTCGTTCTCTCCTCCTACCCGGATCGTCGTGAGGGCCGGGCGCTCTATTGCCGCGACGACCGGCTCCACGCGACGCACCGCGGCAGCGAGGCCGCCCTCCGTCACATCGGCGAGCACCTGGATCGTCCGGTTTTGATCCTCCCGTCGGATCTCGACCGGCCCGAACCCCGTCGTGGTCGTGACGAGTTCTCCGATCGGTATTCCGTTCAGGCGGAGGGCGAGCACGTCGGGCAGCGCCTGTCGTCGCTCCTCGGGAATGGTCACCCGGATATCGACCTTGTCCGCGAACTCCGCGTACGCGTTGTCGGTCTCTGCACCGCGCAGATACGCCTCGATCGCGTTCGCCACCTGCGTCACTGTCAGCTCGTGTCGAGCGGCGACCTCCCGGTCGATCTCGATGAGGAGTTCGGGCTGGGTGCGCTGAAAGTCGAGACGGACGTCCGCGAGCCCGGTCATCCCGGAGAGCCTTTCGGCCACCGCTTCTGCGACGGGTAGCAACTCGTCGATCTCGCCGCCCTGCACCTTCACCGCCATATCCGCGCTCCCCAGCGCCAGCGCGCGCCCGAGCGACGTCGCGCGACCCGTCTCGACCGAGACATAGGCCGGGTCGACACCCGACGGGGCGATTCTGGCGCGGAAATCGGCCACGACTTCTTCGGTCGGGCGGCCCGACTCCGCGAGCTGGACGTCCAGCGCCGCGTTATGTAGGCCAGTGAGCTCTCGGGCGACGAGCTCGGTGCCCCGTGCCCGCCCGACGCGTGCGAACACGCCCTCGACGCCTTCCAGGTCGAGGAGCACAGACTCTAGTCGATCCGCGGCCTCGTCCGTCGCTTCGATCGGGGTGCCGACAGGCAACTCGACCTCGACCCGGAACTGCCGTTCGTCGACGGTGGGCATCAGACCCATCGGCAGGATGCGCGCCAGCAGCACGGCCCCCGCGAGGGCGAGCGTGGCGATCCCCACCACGGAGGCTCGATGCTCGAGCGCCCACTCGAGGGTTCGCTCGTAGCGTTCGGCGAACGCTTCGAAGGCGTTCTCGAACCAGCGAAGGAACGGACCGAACAGCACGGCGAGGAACCGCCCGCCGGCACGACCGATGTCCCGGAACGTCAGCCCCACCGAAACGCCGACGTACCCGATCCCGCGGAACAGCCCGGTCACCGCCCAGACGCCCGCTCGCGGGATTCCGAGGAGAATGCGGACGATGCGGGGCCCCTCCCGGGCGAACGCCGCGCCCTCGGTCCGGGCCTCCACCGGAGGCTGCTTCTCCCTGGTGCGGCCGACGCGGGCCGCGAGCACGGGGAGCAGCGTGAGAGCGACGAGGAGCGACGCCACGAGCGAAAACGTGACAGCGAGCGAGAGATCGAAGAACAGGGCGCCGGCGACCCCTTCCACGTAGAGCACGGGCCCGAACACCGCGATCGTCGTGAGAGTCGAGGCGGTGATCGCGGCGGCAACCTCCCGCGCACCGAGCGAAGCGGCGGCGTTCGTATCCTCGCTCGTTTCGCGGTGCCGGAAGATGTTCTCGAGCACGACGATCGAGTTGTCGACCAGAAGTCCGACTCCGAGGGCGAGCCCGCCCAACGACATGATGTTGAGACTCACGTCAGCAGCGTAACACAATGCAAACGCTGCCATTATGGAGATCGGAATGGCCATGCCGATCGCGATCGGATACCGTGGATCTCGCAGGAAGAGGAACAGGACCAGGAAGGCCAGCACGCCTCCGAACAGAAGCGCCGACACCACGTTCGAGATGGCGTCCTCGATAAACTTCGCCTGGCTCGAGGCGACCTCGATCGTCACGCCCGGGAATTCCTCCCGTAGCTGCACGAGCGTCTCGTCCACCCTGTCGGCGACCCGGACAGTATTGGTGTTCGCCTCCTTGTAGATCTGGAGGCCGATCGCCGTCTGGCCGTTGTATCGAGCGATCGTCTCGAGCTCGGCGATCGTGTCCTGTACGACCGCTACGTCGCGCAACCGAACGGTGCTGCCTCCACCGACCTGCGGCCGGTCGATCACGACGTCGAGCAACTGGTCCACCGCCTGGAACTGGCCGAGCGTGCGGAGGCTGTATTCGAAGCGACCTCGCTTGATCGTGCCGCCGGGCGCGTTGTAGTTCGCGTCGTCGAGCGCGGTCTTGATCTCCTCGAGCGAGACGTCGTGGACGCCCAGCTGGGCGGGATCGACGACGACGCGCAACTCCCGCTCCGGCCCACCCGCGATGCCGGCCAGCGAAACGCCGTCGAGCTGCTCGAGACGCCGCTTGAACACGGCCTCGGACAGGTCGCGGAGGTTCCGGAGGTCCGATCCTCCGACCGCCAGGGTCATGATCGGATCGCTCGTCGGGTCGGATCTCAGGATCACCGGCCGGTCGGAACCCTGCGGCAGGGTCTCGATCAGATTGTCGAGCTGTTCCCGCGTATGGAGGGTCGCGAACTCCATGTCCGTGCCCCAGGCGAACTGGAGCTGAACGAGCGACTGCCCTTCCTGGGAGCGGGAGGTGACGTCGCGGACACCGGGAATCGAATAGAGGGCGCGTTCGATCGGTTCCGTGACCCAGCGCTCGACCTCGGCGGGCGCGGCATCCGTGTAGGGCGTCCAGACGGACAGCGTCGGGAACGAGACATCGGGAAGCAGATCGATCGGAAGCCGTGCGAACGACACGACGCCCAGCACCGCGATGCCCACGTACAGCATCGCGGTCGCGACCGGCCTCCGCAGCGAGACGTCGGGGAGCGCCACGTCAGACCTTCTCCCGCCCGGGAACCCGCTGAAGAACCCTAGCGGACGTCACCGACGTACTCCTCGAGATTCGTCCAGGCGTTCAGGTAGGCGTAGCGCTGCTCGATGAGCTGACGCTCGGCGTTCGTGACGGTGCTGATCGCCTGCTGCAGCGTCGTGAAGTTGGCCGTGCTGTTCTGGTACTGGAGCCGCGTCATCCGCAGGCGCTCCTGCGAGATCTGCAGCGCTCGCTCCAGCAGCACGAGGGCCTGGCTGAACTGATCGATCTCCTTGAGAAATCGGCGGACCTCGCGCTCGATCTCGAGCCGGCGCTGCCTGAGGCTCTCGGAGGCCTGAAACCGCTGCGCGGAGGCCGCTCGGGTCTGCGAGGTCCTCGAGAACCCGTCGAACAACTGCCACGATGCGGTCACCGAGAAGGTCCGACTCGTGTTGGTGAAGTCAAACTGAAAGAAGTCGGAGCCCGGACCGAACTGCTCGGAACGCCCCAGGTTGAACCCGAGCTGAATCGTCGGCAGGAACCGGCTCCGCGCACCCCACAATGTCGCGTTGGCCGCCGCCTGATCCGCCTGGTACGCCTGGATCTCCGGGTCCTCACTCAGGGCGTATGCGACGAGCTCTCCGGCCCTCAGCATCTCCGCGTCCGGTAGCTCCGTGATGTCCACCAGCAAGGTGCCGGGCCCCTCGTCCGCCTGCATCCCGAGCGACACGCTCAGGGCCTGAAGACCGGTCTCGAGCTGGCTCGTCTCGCTCAGCAGCGTGACCTCGGCGTTCAGCAGGAGCGTCTCGGCGGCGAGCACGTCTGACAGCTCGACCGCGCCGATCTCGTACCGGCGCTGCGCGATGTCCAGCTCGGTCTCGCGGTCGACGATCTGCTGGCGGGTCAGCTCGAGGAGGGTCTGCCGTCGCAGCGCTTCCACGTAGCGGCGCCGGACGTCGGCGATGACGGCCAGTCTCTGGTCATCCTGTCGCCGCTGAGACGCCGTGAGCGCCTCGCCCCGCTCGCGGTAGTTCGCGATCCGCTGGAGGTCGAACACGGTCCAGCTGACGTTCAAGCCCTGGCTCCCGGACTGCCGGCTGGAGGTCAGAGGGTCGGGAAGCTCCTGCGACTCCCCTTCCGGGCTCAGGAACGAGTTCGTAGTGAAGTTGTTCCGGTTCAGGTTCATGTTGACGCCGGCCGTCGGGAGAAACGCCCCCCACGCCGCCGTCCTGTTGGCCCGCGCCTGATCCGTCGCGGCCTGCGCCTGAGAGAGCTGCGGGCTGCGCGACATCGCGATGCTGAGCGCCCGCTCGATGTCCAGCGTGTCCGGCAGCGCCCCCCCCTCCTGGGCGGACGCGGTGCCGGCCGCGGTCAGGAAAAGGAGTACCCCGGGGGCAAGCCTTCCACAGAGACCGAGCCTCATTGCCCGCCGCCCTCTCCCACCGCGACGGACCCGAGATCGGCGAAGTTGTCGATGCGGACCCGCGCGTCATGTGTCAGCGTCGCGTGCCCGTCGATCAGCACGAACTCGCCCCCCTCCGGGACGTACGTCTCCTCATCGCCCTCCGCGGCCGGCACGATCTCGATGAACCGGTCGTTCTCGAGTCCGGTCGTGACGTACTTCCACTGGGCGTTCCCGGTATCCGACCCGGGCTCCATGGGCTCGAAGACGAAGATGACCTGACGGCGGTTCCGTTCGACGATTGCTTCCTTCGGGACGAACTTGCGGCCCGTGAGCAACCGACCGGCGATGCGGACGTTGCCGGGCATCCCGGGTACGATCCTGGCCTCCCGGTTGGACAGGCGGACCGTCACTCTGGCCATCTGGGTCTCGGGATCGACGAGCGGATTGATGCTCACCACACGCCCCGTGAAGGACTCTCCCGGGAGGGCCGGGAACGAGGCGGTGGCCTCGCGACCGACCTCGACGAGCGGCAACTCCGAATGGAGGACTTCCGCATCGATTTCGATCTGTGAGAGATCCACGATCGTCGCGATCGAGTCGCCCTGCGTCGCCCGGCTTCCGACCGCCACCCCGAGGTTCGCGACTCGCCCCGCGAAGGGAGCACGGATCTCGGTCTTCGCGAGCTCGTACCTCGCCTCCTCGAGATTCGCCTCCGCCTCGTCCAGCCCGGCGCGGATCCTCGCCTGGGCTTCGCGCGTCCGGCGGAGCGCCTCGTCCTCGATCTGGTCATCGAAGAGCGTGCGGTCCAGGAAATCCGCGGACGCCCGATCGACCGCAGCCTGCGACCGACGGACACCGATCTCATAGAGCGCGGGATCGATGCGTGCGAGGAGCGCCCCCTCCTGGACGAATCCGCCTTCCCCTACGGGAACCTCGATGATCGCCCCGGCCACTTCCGCGTGGAGCGGAGCGGTCCGCAGCGGGGCGGCGCGCCCCTCGGCGGTGACGGGGATCACGAAGGTGCCGTGCTGGATGTTCGCGGCTTCGACCGGGAGTGCCACCTCGGTCGCGAAGGCCTGGGCCGAGGCGGTCGATTGGACAGCCGCCCGCACGGAATCGGCGGACGCATCGCCCGTCGCGGCCAGATCGCCCTCCTCATCGCCCGCACGAATTCGGAGGAAGATTCCGGTCAGGGCGGCCCCCAGTACCAGGACCACGATGAGGGTGACCAGGTGACGTGCTTTCATCCGGACGCTCGTACGTTCGAGTTCATTCGTTCGCGACGTCTCGCTGCGCAATCTACGGCATTCATAGTAGCACCTCTACGAAACGCGGCACGGAGCCTCGCCGCTTATCCAGACCTGCCTCGACACCGTGCATGACTAAGGCAGCCTCTCAACTGACCGGCAATACTGGTTTCGACTCCCCATCGAGCCGAAGCGTTGCCACGCACACACACCCTACGACCGGTCCGTTAACGCAGCGTTAAGAGTACACACGAGGGAGCGATCGATTGGGTACCGCGGACCGGGACCGCAAACCGGCTGAATCACCAGGGGGCGCTGTGGCAGGCTTCCCAACGAAAAAGGGCCCCCGGTGGGGGCCCCGTCTCGCTTCGCTCGCCGCGCGAACGCCTAAATCCAGTTCTTCTTTCGGAAGTCCCTGAGCGTCTCGCTGAATCGGGCCATGTCCTCCGGCATCCCCATCGAGAGCCGGCTCCAGTCCAACATCGGCGGGAACGGCCGTCCCACACTGAATCCCGCGTCCATCATGCGGTTGTTGTAGGTCAGGAGCTCGCTCCGGATCTGGTGCATGATGAAGTTCGTGTGGCTCGGCAGGACCTCCAGGCCGAGGTCCGCGAGTGCCCCGGTCACGATGTCCCGCGCCTCGTTGTTCACGGCCACGCTGCGGCCGACGAGTTCCGTGTCGGTGAGGGACGCCACGGCGGCCACGCCGGCGAGGTGGTTCGGGTTGTTCCGTGTCGTGAACGGCTGAATCCGGCGCACGGTCGAGGGGTGTGCGACACCGTATCCGAGACGGATCCCCGCCATCGCGTAGATCTTCGAGAACGTCCGAACGACGATCACGTTCGGCATGTCCTTCACGAAGGGGATCGCCGTCCGGAAGTCCGGGTGGTCCACGAACTCGAAGTATGCCTCGTCGATCAGGAAGAGGGTCTCTTCACCTGCCTCCTTCATCCACGACTCGATCGGGCCGACGGGGGTGACGCCACCCGTCGGATTGTTCGGGTTGCAGACGTAGACGATCGTCGGGCCGCTGCCCTTCTCCGCTTCGGCGCGCATCCGTCCGATGTCGTGCTCGTGATCCGAAGTTAGCGGAACCGTCACGTGCTCGAAGGGGAACGGGCGCGCGTACCCGGGCACATCCTCGAACGTGGGCTGAGCGTAGATCAGGCGAGCTCCCGGACCTCCCCAGGCCTGGACCGAGACGCGGAGGATCTCGGTCGATCCGGCGCCCAGGAACAGGTGGTCGCGGGACAGATCGAGGAAATCCGACAGGGCGCCATACACCGCGTCGCCCGTGTTGCCCGGATATCGGTTCGCCTCGTCGAGCCCGTTGACGATCGCGTCACGTGCCGCCGGAGAGAGGCCGAGCGGGTTTTCGTTCGAGCTCAGCTTGACGATGCCGTCCGCAGATGAACGCGGGTCGAAGATCGGCGCGAATGCGCGGGGTGTGACGGTCGCCGCCAGAGGTGTCGCGGAGATTCCCGCGACGCCCACGCCAGCGAGCCCGGTGCGCAGAAACGAACGGCGTTCCATCCCGGCCTCCTGATCCTGTGGGTGCGATCTCGGGGATCGCGCACGAGCACCGCCCCAATCGAGCGGCTCGCACTCCTACAGTGCAGAGACAACGCCCGCTCGTCTAGCGCCCCTCGAGGGAGTCCGGAATCGTTTCCTCGACGATCACCTTTACCGTCGAGAGCGTCCTGGAGAGGGTCGAGTCGAACTTGAAGATGAACTCTTCCCCGGTCATGCCTTCGAGTTGTGCCACCAGAGCCTCGCCCAGCCCCTCTGCACCCATGTTCTCGAGCAGACGAAGGGCCCGTCGCTTGTGCATCTCGGCCTGACGGCGGCCAAACTCCCTCTGCGATTCGGGGTCTTGCCTCGCCGCCACGCGCAGCTCCATGCGTTCTTCCTCGTCGAGCTGGTCCCAGTCCTCGATCTCATCCCAGTCGATGTCGTCGAGATTGACCCGCTCGACCTCCCCGACCACTGAGACGCCCTCGGCGGGTGGCGGCGGATGCCACCGGTCGCCCGAGCCCGCCAGACGGATCACCGGGAGCATGAACGTGGAGTCCATCTTCGAAGCCTCCTCGTAAAGGACCTCGGCTTCGTCGGGTCGGCCGGCTCGCTCGGCTGCAACCCCCTGCTGGAACGCGGCGAGCGCCTCAAGGTCATCCGTCCCGAACCTGCTGAGCGCCACGCGAGGCGTAGGCGACCGTTCGCCCGCCAGCTCCGTCATGAGCTGTTCGGTGAGTTGATCCACCATGTCGAACACGTCGCTGCCTCGCACCCGCTGACCCGCGACGATCGTCCCCCCGTCGAGCTCGATCAGTTGCGCATCGATGACGAGGTCATCGGTCGTTCCGGAGATCGTGCCCCACACCATCATTCGGGCCCCGGCCGCGCGCGCCACGGTCGTCGCGAGAGACTCGGGAATCTCCTCGTCCTCCGTCTGCCCCTCTTCGGTGAGAAGGTCATAGAGGCTCTGTCGTCCGACGACCGTGAGCCGATCGATCTGGGCGAAGTTCGTCGTGAGCAGGTCGGCGAGGCCGGACCCCAACCACGCCAAGGTCGTGTCCGATACGTTGTTCTTGAACGGAAGGACGGCGAGGGAACCGCGCCCCAGGTCGGGCTCGTTGGCCGCCAGCGACGCCTCTCCGGCGGGCGCCGTTGCCGAGGCCGCCGGCTCCAGGGGGACCTCCTCACCGGTGGCGATTCGGTAGGTTCCGATCGCTCCGAGAACTGCGAGCGTGACGAGCAGAGATGCCTCGCCCCTGCGCATCTCCTGCGGGCCCTTTTCGCCGTGATACCAGGCAATCACTAAAAAGGCGGGGAAACCGAGGGCCGCAATCAGAAAGACCGCGTCGAGAGCCTTCCGGGAGAACCCGTAGTTTCCGACCACGAACTGCGTGATCTCGATGAAAAGCCACGCGACGCCCAGGTAAACCAGGGCGATTTCCAGTACGTGCCGCTTTCGCAGCTCGGTATACAACGACACGGTCTCGCTCCCTCTTCCGCGATCTATCCGGAAGCCGTCGGTCGGCCGGGACGTCCCCGGCTCGACGCGTCGGCGTCACCCATACGACAACGTAGAAGCGCAAACCGTTTGTTTCGACCCCGGTGCCGATGCAAGACGGCGGAACCGGACATGCTTCGACCGACCCCGCCGTCTCAACCCGCCCGCTCGATCACCGGCCGGACTCGCCGTCCGGCTCATCCCAGAACCCGAAACCGTCCTTCCGCATCACATCAAGCGACGTCGTGTAGCTCTCGTCCCCGATCGTTATCACAAGGGAGTACTCGCCCGGGTCGGCCATCCCCCCGCCTCCGCCGCCTCCGCCGAAGAACCGCCTGATGCCGCCGGCACCGCGGTCACGCAGCGCGCCGAACATCTGCATCATTACGCTGCGCATCGCGCCGGGGTCGGCCCCCGCCGCGGCACCGGGCCCTGCGCCGGCAGCGCCGCGCCCGGGCTCGGTATAGTTCTCCGCGGGCCGTTCCCGGAAACCACCCGCCTGGCCGCCGCCTCCGCCACCCCCGCCGAAGATCCGACCCATGGCCCCCGAGTCTCCGCCTTGGAGCATCCCCAGGACCCTGTCCATCGTCTCCTGTTCGACGCCCTCGTTCGCCACCAGCGAGTCGGCGACTTCCTGATACACGCGGGCCATCCGGATGCTGTCCGCCCGCTCCGAAGGCGACTTCTCCGTGGAACCGGCGGCGCGACGATTGAAGGACCAGTACGCCCGGTTGATCCCGGCGCGGATCGCCTGGGTCATGGTCTGAACCGTATCTCCCGCGGCATCGAGGATCGCGATGCTGGCCTGCGCTCCCCCGCCCCCGCGACCGCCGCCCATCGACGCCATCATGGCGGCGCGGCCACCCGCGGGCGGACCCTCGCCCTCACCGGCCTCGCCTCGCGCCGCTTCCATCCGCTCGCGCATCTCTGCCCGCGCGGCTTCGTTCAGCTCGTCGGCGACGGACTCCGGTACGTAGAACGAGATCTCCGCTCCGTATCGATCCGACTGACCCTGGAAGTACCGCTGGGCGGTGAACTCCCCGCCGACCGGCGGATCACCGAACTGGATCGCCGTCTTCGTGGCGAACACCACCGGCTCCGACGGCAACGCCCCGCCCGCCAGCTGCTGCAGCGGCGAGATGTCGGCGATGTAGATCGATCGTCCGTGGGTACCTGCGATCAACTCGTTCTCACGAGGGTGGATCCTCAGATCGTGCACCGGCACGGTCGGCAGACCGTTCATGAACCGGGCCCATGACTGACCGCGGTCCGTGCTGACGTAGGCCCCCACATCGGTCCCGACGAAGAGAAGATCCGGGTTAACCGGGTCCTCGCGAATCACGTGGACGAAGTCCGGCTTGCCGGTAGGAAGGTTCGAGGAGATGGAACGGAACGTCTCGCCACGGTCATCCGTCACGTAGACGTAAGGCGTGAAGTCGTTGGTGCGGTGCCCGTCGAACGTCACGTAGAACCGGTTCGCGTCGTGGCTCGAGGGCTCAATGCGGCTCACGTAGGTCCCCTCGGGCACGCCCGGGAACCGATCTGTGAGCTCGATCCACTCGACGCTCTCTGGACTCCGCCACACGCGACCGTCGTCGGTACCGGCGAACAGCTCACCCTCGTTGATCGGGGATTCCGCGAGCGCGACGATCGTCGCATAGGTCTCGGCGCCGGTCACATCCGGCGTGATGCCACCCGTCGTCGTGGTGGAGACCTTGATCTTCTCCGGGTCGGCGTAGCTGAGGTCTGGCGAGAGCGGCTGCATCTCGTCCGTGTCATACGTCCACTTCAGGACCCGATTCGCTCCGATATAGAGGGTTTGCGGGTCGTGGGGGGAGAGCTGAAGCGGCGTGTTCCAGTTGTATCGGAGGTCGAACGCGGCCGAATCCGCCGCGACCCGCGCCTGCAAGGCCTCGATCTGGCTCCTCGCCGAGCTCGGCGGGTTGTCCGGATCGTCCCCGGACAGGATGGCGATCGAGTCGCGCAGCGACTTGGTGTTCTCCCGCCAGTCCGGCTTCGGAAGCTGATGACGCTCGCCGGTCGCCGTGTTGACCCAGTAGACGTTCCCGCCCTGAGACTCGCCGAACGCGATGTCGGGGTTCGTCGGATCCTGGGGCGCGTAGAACCCGTCGCCGCCGCCGATCGAGTACCACATGTGGTTGTCGATCGCTCCGCCGGCACGCGTCGATGGCCCACACCACGTGTAGTTGTCCTGGAGCCCACCGCACACCCGGTACGGTACGTCCATGTTGTAGCTGACAGCGTAGAACTGCCCCATCGCCATCGTGTTCGGGAAGTCGAAGTTCCCACCGCGATCGTACGTGATCGCGATGCCACCGTCGTTTCCGAGAATGAACCGGTCGGGATCCTCGGTGTCCCACCACAGCGCGTGGTAGTCCACGTGGACGCTCTGCGCCGGGTTACCGATCGTCTTCCCGCCGTCCTTCGACATGAACAGCGACGACCAGTAGATGAAATCCGGATCATCGGGAGCGACCCAGAGGCCGGAGTAGTAGAAGGGGCGCGAGTTGTTCGCGTTCATGAACTGCCAGGTCTCACCCCCGTCCTCGGAGCGGTAGAGCCCGGAGGCGTTCTTGTCCCCGTTCTCATCCGCCTCGTCGGGCACCTCCGACTCGACGACCGCATACATGATCCGCGGGTAGCTCGGCGCGAAGGCAACCTCGAGACGCCCGAGCTCGGCCTCGGGCAGACCGCCGCCCTCGACCTTCTCCCAGTTGTCGCCACCGTCCGTCGTCTTCCAGATGGCGCTCCCCGGGCCACCGCTTTGCAGGAAGTACGGCCCCCTGATGCGCTCCCAGCTCGTGGCCCAGATGACGTCGGGGTCGCGCGGGTGCATGTCGAGATCGACGAACCCGGCGCGATCGCTCACGTAGTGGATACGATCCCAGCTATCTCCGCCATCCGTCGTCTTGTAGAGGCCGCGTCCGCCGCCCTCCGCCCAGATCGGCCCGAGGGCCGCGACATAGACGATGTTCGGGTCCGTCGGGTGCACGACGATCCGACCGATCGTCTCGGTGTCCTCGAGCCCCTTGAGATCCCAGGTCAGACCACCGTCGGTCGACTTGTAGATACCGCCGCCGGGCGAGATCGAGTTTCTCGAGTCTTCTTCGCCCGTGCCGGCCCAGATGATGTCCGGGTTGCTCGGGGCGATCGCGATGTCGCCCAGCGCGACGACTCGTTCGTCGTCGAAGATCGGGCGGAACGATGTCCCATTGTTCGTCGTTTTCCAGATTCCGCTGCTGGCTCCGGCGACATAGAAGGTCTTCGATCCCGGAATCCCCTCGATGTCGGTCACGCGACCGGACATGTTCGCGGGTCCGATCGAGCGCCAGCTGAGGCCGGACATGAATGTGGAGTCCTGCACGGCCTGTTGCGCTACCGCGGGCGGTGCGGCGACGGCGAGGGCGAGGGCGAGGCAGGCGACGGAAAGGATACGTCTCGACATTCGGAGGCTCCTGTCGGTGCGGTACGCGCGGCGTGGATCGAACCGATCGATCGCGCCGCGGGGATCGAACCAGATAACACCCGGTCGAACTCCGACGTTCAAGCCTCGGCGGTCGACAGCTCCGCTTCGAGGCGCTCCCACTCGGCGAGCCGCTCGACGATCTCGCCCTGAAGCCGCTCCCGCTCGCCCTCGAGCGTCGTGACCTCATCGGCGGCCGCGACCTCGTAGAAGTCCGGCTCGCAGAATCGATCGTCGATCTCCTTCACCCGTGCCTCCGCACGCTCGACGTGCGCTAGGGCGCGGTCGCGTTGCTTCCGCATCTCACGGAGCCTGTTGGGGCTGATGCTGGCCGGGGCAGCCTTCTGCCGGGCGGCGGGCGCGGCGGGGGGCGGGCTTGTCTCCGCGTCCTTCGCCTTCCGTTTGTCCCTGCGGGCCTTCAGTACGACGGTGTCGACATCCAGGTGATCGTCGCCGCAGTAGTGGACGTAGTCCTCGTATGTCCCCGCGAAGTCCCGGATGTCCGTCTCGGTGATCTCGATGACCCGGTCGGCCAGTTGACCGACGAACCAGCGGTCGTGCGAGACGAACACCAGCGTTCCCTCATAGTCGCGAAGCGACTCTACGAGCGCCTCGATCGACTCGAGGTCCAGATGGTTCGTCGGCTCGTCGAGCACGAGCACATTCGGCTTCTCGATCGCGATCCGACAGAACACCAGCCGCGCGGCCTCGCCACCCGACAGCGCTCCGAGCCGCTTCGCCGCTTCATCTCCGGAGAAGAGAACGCGACCAAGCTCTCCCCTGATGAAGCCGATCGTCTTTCCCGGGGCGTGCGTCGTGATCCACTCCTCCGCAGACCACTTCGCGTTCTCGAACTGGTCCTTGTGATCCTGCGCGAAGTAGCTCGGGTGCGTCTCGTATCCCCAATCGACGGTGCCCTCGTCCGCGTCCAGCTCACCCATGATAATCTTCAGCAGGGTAGACTTTCCTATGCCGTTCGGACCCATGATCGCGATCCTGTCACCGCGGGCGACGTCGAGGTCCACGCCGTGTAGAACCTCGTTGTCGGTGAACGCCTTCTTCACCCCCCGCACTTTCAGAACCTCACGACCACTCGGGCGGCGCTGGAGGAACCGGAAGTTCGGATACCGTCTCGAAGTCATCGGGAGCGACTCGAGCGACTCCGCCTTCTTCTCGATCATGCGCACCCGGCTCTGCGCCTGCCGCGCCTTGCTCGCCTTCGCCCTGAACTTGTCAACGAACTGCTGGTGGTGGGCGATCTCGCGCTCGCGGTTCGCGATCTCCTTCTCGCGACGCTCGCGATCCTCTGCCTTCTGCCGCAGAAACGCCTCGTAGTTCCCCGTATACATGACGACGCTCTCGTAGTCCACGTCGAGGATGTGAGACGAGACGTTGTCGAGGAACCGGTGATCGTGGCTGATAACGACGACGGTCCCGGCATACTTCTGCAGGAACTTCTCGAGCCAACGGATCGACAGAATGTCGAGATGGTTCGTCGGTTCGTCGAGGAGAAGAACGTCCGGGGCCCCGGCCAGGGTCTGGGCCAGAAGCACCCTGAGCTTGAACCCGCCGGACAGCGTCGACACCGGGTCACGGTGCACGGCAGTCGGAAGCCCGAGCCCCTCGAGGATCTCGGAAGCGCGGGATTCCGCGGCGTAGCCATCGTTGCGCTGGACGATCTCCTCAAGCTCGGAGAAGCGGTCGGCGTCGAATTCCTCGTCCGCTCCGTCGAGCAACGCCTCCTTCTGCGTGATGGCTTCCCACAGCTCCGGGTTCCCCATCAGGGTGACGCCGAGGATCTCCTGGTCCTCATACAGGAACTGATCCTGGCGCAGCACTCCGAGCTTGATCCGGCGGGGAATCGTCACCGATCCCTCGGTTGGCTCGAGGTCTCCGCTCAGGATATTGATGAGGGTCGTCTTCCCCGATCCGTTGGCGCCGACCAGACCGTAGCACTCCCCGGTGTTCAGTTGGAAGGCGACATCGCTGAAGAGGGTCTGCCCACCGAAGGACATGCCCAGTCCGCTGACCGAAATCACGCCGGCACCCCCGTCAGGCGTACGTGCGAGAACGTCACCCTTCGGCTGTCCCGTCCTCGAGCGATCGAACGTATTCGCGATCCCATGCGGCAATCATGCTCTCGAGCTCGGAATACGGGCCCGGCCGGTACGCACGCGACGCGATGCCGCGCTGCGACAGCTCGCTGACGTGCCAGTCCTGCGAATTCGTGAGGTTCCAGAACTCGATCGCACCGCTCGGGTCGAAGTCGTCTCGAGACATCTCATCGGGGTGGAAGAGCCAGTCGCACACGATCCGCGTCCGGTCCACCGCGAGCCGGTCCACGCGATGGAGCAGCACGTAGTCAGGGTGCAGGCTGAGGAGGAGGTTCGGGAAGATCGTGAAGTACTGGACGAGATTCAGGGCCTCGCCGGTAAGATCACCCAGCGGCGCCGCGCAACGCTGCCCGCTCATGGTCATGCTCCCGCCATCGATCTCCATGCGCATAGGGCCGCCCAGGAATGGCCCCTCCTCGAGATCGTTCCATGAGTTCCGGAACGGTGTGAGGCGGTTGAGCTGCGGATGTAGGCTCGGGCAGTGGTAGCACTCCGAGTAGTTCTGGAACACGAGCTTCCAGTTGGCCTCCACCTCGTACGTGATGCGGTGGGCGATCTCGAGCTCGCTCCAGGCCCACGCGTCGAACTTCCCGAAGAGCGGACTGAACGCCGTCTCGAAGGGCTCGGCTTCAGGATCGAGGTTCAGGAACACGCCGCCCTCCCACACGGCCACCGGGACATCGAGAAGCGGATAGTCCTCGCGGCAGAACGTCTCGACCTCGTCCATGAACGGGGCTCCGATCAGGGCACCGTCGAGCCCGTACGTCCAGGCGTGGTAGAGACACTGGATCGACTTCGAGAACCGGCCTTCCGGGTCGGTTGCCAGCCGCGTCCCCCGATGTCGGCACGTGTTGTGGAACGCCCGAACCTCCCCCGCCCCGTCCCTCAGGATGATGACGCTCTCCGTTCCCTGCTCGTACAGGAAATACTGGCCGGGTTCGGGGATCGCCCCCGCGCGCCCCGCATAAAGCCAGCGTCGCGAGAAGATGTTCTCGGTCTCGGCCGCGAAGACCGACTCCGCCACGTAGTAGTCTCGATCGAGCGTCCTCGCGCCCGCCGATGTGCGCGTGGTCATGCGCCTGTTCCCTGTTGCAGCGACGTACCTGCGGACCTCGTCGGGCCCGACCTCTGAACGGACGACAAGCTACCATCGAAGCCGGCGTTCGCGAGGCCGACAGACGGCTCTCTTGCCGCCACCCGCGGAATTCCGGATCCTGCGGTCCAGGGCGCCGACGACCGCGGCCGCTATCGAGACTCCCGACCCCGAGGCAACCCGTGAACTGCATCTGTGAAGTATCGCTGCGCGAGATCGTCCACAGCGGCGCCGACATCGGCGAGGACTGGTCCTACCGCATCACGGTCGGCGAGACGACGATATCGATCGATGGCCAGGGCCACGGCGAACCGCGGGAACGCATCGCGTTCGATCCGTCGCCGAGCTGGCGGCTGGAGGGCGGCGAGAGCGGCCAGATCATGTCCGTCGAGATCAGGGTGCAGGCCGAGGAAGAGGACCTGTTCCAGAACGACTACGGCGAGCGGACGCGTACGATCACCGTAGCCTGCCCGGAGCCGGACGAGGGGCCAAATCGCTTCCTCGGTCAGCAACTCGTCGCGCGCGTGGTCGAAGAACCCAGCTTCCTCGAGAAGGTGCACTGGGTCGCGTTCATCTTCGATCTCGAGGCCCGCTGCGAGCCCCGCTGAGTCAGCTAAACCGCGACGGGGTGCAGGGCGTCTCGCTCATAGCTTGATCAGGATCGCGAGGTTCAGACCAAACGCCCCCTCCCACTCCTCTTTCTTCACACCGACGTCTATCGGATCGAACGCCGTGCTACCGAAGCGGAAGAAGTTGAATCCGGTTCCGAATCGGATCTGATTCCCGCCGGGACTGAAGACATGTCGGATGATCGCGAACGCGGGGATCGAGAAGGACCCGAAATTGTCGAAGGCGCTGCCGCTGAACCAGTGACCCGCAGCCCCGCTGGATATCATGAGCGAGGTCGGCTTGCCGCGTCCGAGGACAGCGACGTCGACCGTGATCTGGCCGGTGTACATGGCGAGCGAGGCGCTGCCATCGACTCCGTCTCCATCCCGCACCTTGCCCCCTGCCATCACGGCCGGCGAGATCGTGAGCGTGCCGTCGTTCGTGACCGGAATCGCGTACTGTATGCCACCCCGAAGGACCCCCGGGCCGGAGAGCCGTGAGATCCAGTCGAGGATTCCACCGATTTGGGCCTCTGCGCCCTGCGTTCCGCCCAGCATCAGAAGTGCCACGAGAATCGGGAGTTGAAGTAGTCGTCTCATCAGGGACCCTCCTCCGGGTTGTCGTCGACGAACTCGCACCATGGTTCTCCGCTGTCGAAGGCCGTCGCACCTTCGAAGGGGTGTCCCCGCAAACCGAGGCGTTCCAGCGTCTCGAGGTCCGTTCGCTCACGGACCTCGGAGAAGCCCCGGGACGGGGAGAAGACAAGGAACTCGGCATCCGTCTGGTCGAGCAGGTAGGCAGGCGCTCCGTCAAGGCGAATTCGCTCCGCGTCGCCGTTGATGATTCTCCACGGCAGGGTCAGCACGAGAAGCATACAGATCAGCCACGCGAAACTGCTCCACCGAACGAGCGCGACGCGTCGGCCGGCCGACCCGCGTCGCTCGAGCCACGGAAAGAGCCTGCTCCACCCCGCACCGAAACCAGAAACCAGAACGACCATCCCGACGAGGAATCGCCTGTGATGCGGCTTGTGTTCGCACGCCAGGATGTCCGTGTCGGTGCTCCAGAGGGCGCTCAGCAGATCGCCGAAGGGCCAGAGCGCGACGATCGAGGCGACGACCATCAACGCGAGAAACCCGTCGGCCAGGGCGGCCGGCCGGGCACCACGCATCGCGCGTGTCACCTTCGTCGTGAGACGGGCGTCGACGGCCCGCGCGGGGCCGCTGAGGACGGGCACCCGCGTGAGCGTGGCGCCGACCCTCTGACCGATCACCCGAATCAGAAGTCCGGCGATCAGGGCGACGAACGCGAGAACCAGAACGGGCAGCAGCGCGCGACCTCCGACCAGAAGATGGTTCGGCTCCGTCGGAGAAAAGTCGACCGGCACCTGGAGCTTCAGGTCGAAGGCGGTGGTCGCCAGGAACCCGATCACGCCCACGCCGAACAGCGACGCGACGGTGCCGGTGGCCCAGAGGGCGGCTTGCTGGCCGAACGACCGCTCGGGGCCGGGCCGTGGTTCATCGAAGACCGTTTCGTCCGAACGGACCGATGCGAGAGCCGCGGCGACGTCCGGCATGCTCTGGTACCGGTCGGCCGGGACCCTCGAGAGACTCCGATGCACGATCGTCTCGAGCGAGCCCGGAACCGCCGGGCGCGCGACCGCCAGGCGAGGGATCTCTCCCGCCAGCTTCCGCGCCAGCACCACCTGGGCGCTCGCCCCGGCGATCGGAGGTTCGCCCGCGAGCATCTCGTACAGGACGCAACCCAGGCCGTAAATGTCGGTGCGCTCGTCCGCCTCCCCGCCCTCTTCGAGTTGCTCGGGTGCCATGTAGTGGGGCGTGCCGGGGACCTCTCCCGTATCGGTCAGACTCTCCCGGCTGAGCGCCTGAGTCAGCGAAGCAATGCCGAAGTCGGTCACCACCGCATGACCGGCCTCCATCATGATGTTCCCCGGCTTGATGTCGCGGTGCACCACGCCGGCAGCATGGGCGTATGCGAGGGCGTCCGCGACCTCGCGGCCGATGCGGAGCGCGTCCGAGACCCGCAGCGGGCCTTCCCGGGCGATCTTCTCGCGCAGCGACTCCCCCTCCACATACGGCATCACGTAGTAGGAGAAACCGGCGGCTGCTCCGGAATCGAGGAGCGGGAGCAGGTTCGGATGAACGAGCCGGGCGGCGATCTCGATCTCTCGATCGAACCGCAGCTCTCCGGTCTCATCCGCGACTTCAGGACGCAGCACTTTTATGGCGACCCTGCGACCGAGCTTGAGGTCCTCGGCCAGGAACACGATCGCCCAACCACCGGATCCGATCTCTCGATCGAGCCGAAACCGGTCCGGCAGTGCCTCCGCGATGTCGCGCTGTGCGATTGGCACGAGTGCCGCCCATGTGTGCGCTAGCTGCTTGACCAAAAAGTAGCGGTCGGCGGCCTCATCAGTACAGGCCGTCACCATGATCACGGAAACGGCGTCCGTATTCGGATCATGCCGGTCGCGAGCGCACCCGTGCGCGCATAACCTCACGGGTCGATCATCACTCCAGACGGACGGCCCGACGATGCCCCGACCTACGCAACGCGCGTTCGCCACCGCTACCCTGTTCCTGCTCACGACCTTGGGAACAGCACGAGGGCAGACACCCGCCGCGAACGACAGTTCCGCGACCGCGGCGCGGGGAGCGAACTCCCTGCCGCTGATCGCGACGCGGACGCTGGACTTCACGGTGAACGAGGGGACCTGGATCTCGCTCGACGTGTCCCCGGACGGGTCGACCGTCCTGTTCGAGTTGCTCGGCGACTTCTACACGATCCCTATCGAGGGTGGCGAGGCGACCCGAATCACGGATGGCCAGGCGTACGACATGCAGCCTCGCTACTCGCCCGATGGAAGCCGGATCGTATTCGTCAGCGACCGGAACGGCTCCGAGAACCTGTGGCTCGCACAGGCGGACGGAAGCGATCCGCGGCCCGTGACCACCGGCCCCCGGCAGAACTACGTCTCTCCGGTCTTCACTCCCGACGGTCAGTACGTGATGGCCACGAAAGGGTCGCAGCTCTGGCTCTATCACGTGGATGGCGGATCCGGGGTGCAGGTGACCGGACACGGCGAAGGCCAGCAGCCGGCTCACATGGGTGCTTCGTTCGGCGAGGATGACCGCCATGTCTGGGTCAACCTCCGTGGGAATCTCGGCGGAGGCTTCGCGGTTTCGGGCGGTGAATGGCGCGAGCCCTGGGAGGAGGACTTCGACCCCATGCACCGCGCGCGCAGCTCGGCGCGGCGGGTCGGAACCTACCAGATCGGGCAACTCGACCGGGAGACCGGGAGGGTGCACGTGCGGACTCACGAGCTGGAGGGAGCGTTTCGCCCCGTCCCGAGCCCGGACGGCCGCTGGCTGGTGTACGCGACGAGGTACGACGACCGGTCGGCCCTCAGGCTTCTCGACCTGCAGACCGGCGAGGAGTCGTGGCTCGTCATGGATGTCCAGCGCGACGACCACCAGGGGGGCGGGTCGCGGGATCGGGATGTCTACCCGGGCTCGGCGTTCACGCCGGATTCCCGCGCGTTGATCACGAGCTTCGGCGGGAAGATCATGCGGGTCGATGTCCCGTCGGGAGCAGCCACGGAGATCCCGTTCACGGCGCGCATCCAGCAGGAGCTGGGACCGCTCGCGAAGTTCGACTACCCGATCGACGATTCGCTCCTGACCGTTTCGCAGATCCGGGGCGCTCGCCCTTCACCGGATGGCCTGAGGCTGGTCTTCGCCGCCCTCGACCGCCTGTGGCTCGCGGACCTGCCGAGCGGCGATGACTCCGGCGAGGACTCCGACGTCGCCCCCGTCACCGACGCGCGGAGGATCACGACGTCGAGCGACGTGGAACATGCTCCCGTATGGTCGCCCGACGGGCAGTACGTGGCCTACGTGACGTGGAACGACTCGACGGGCGGTGACATCTATCGCGTCCGCGCCGACGGGCGGGGGACGCCGGAGCGGCTCACGCCCGCGTCGGCGTTCTACGACAAGCTGGCCTACTCGTCGGACGGGTCCCGGCTCCTCGCCATTCGCGGGTCGAAGATGCACCGAATGCGCACGCTCGAGGACTTCGGTCGTCACGGCGCCGCCGCGGAGCTCGAGTACGTCTGGCTGCCGGCCGCGGGGGGCGAGCCCCAGCGAATCGCCTGGGTGGGTGCGAGCTCGACCCAGCAGGGGCGGAACGCCCCGCACTCCGGGCCCGACGCGGACCGTGTCTACGTTTGGGCCGGATCGGACGGCCTGCTGTCGATGCGGTACGACGGCACCGACGTGCGCACGATCGTGAAGGTCACGGGACCCCCCGGAGGAGGCCCACCGGGAAGCCGACCCCCGCCCCCGGACGAAGTGTTGATCTCGCCCGACGGATCCCGGGCCCTCGCCCGAGCCGCCCGGAACGTCTTCATGATCACGGTTCCGCCAGTGGGCGGCGAGGCGCCGACCGTCTCGGTGACGTCCTCCTCCGTCGTGCCGACCCGGCGGCTGACCGATATCGGCGGTGACTTCATCGGCTGGAGCCCCGACGGCGGGACGGCGCACTACTCGATCGGACGGAGCTTCTTCCGGTACGATGTGGCGCTCGCGGACTCACTGGTGAGCGACTCGGTCGCACTGGCGCGAGCCGACGCCGAGGACGATGAAGACGCCGAGCCGCCCACGGACCCCGAAGGTGAGGTCGCGGCCGACGAGGAGGAGGAGACGGAGGAGTCGGGTCCGGCATACCGGGCCGACCGCGTCGACATCGAGATCGTCCTGCCCAAGGACAGACCGAGCGGGACCGTCCTGATGCAGGGAGCCCGCATGATCACGATGCGCGGGAGCGAAGTGATCGAGCGCGGCGACCTGCTCGTGAGGGACAATCGAATCGCCGCCATCGGCCCCACCGGTACTCTCGACGTTCCGGATGGCACCGACATTCTGGACATGCGAGGCAAGACGATCTATCCGGGGCTCGTGGACATCCATGCCCACACCTGGGTGGCCTGGGGCGTTCACCGCAGCCAGGTGTCACAGTTCCTCGCCCAGCTGGCCTACGGCGTGACGACCCAGCGCGATCCCCAGACATCCTCCGAGGATGTCCTGGCCTACGGAGACCTCGTGGACCTGGGCGAGATCCTCGGGCCCCGCATCTACTCCACGGGCCCGGGTGTCTTCTCGGCCGACAACATCCAGAGCCTCGAAGACGCCCGGAACGTCCTTCGCCGCTACTCGGACCACTTCAACACGAAGACGATCAAGCAGTACATGGCGGGAGACCGGAAGGTCCGGCAGTGGGTCATCATGGCCGCGAACGAACTGGGTCTGACCCCCACGACCGAGGGCGGATCCAACTTCACCATGAACCTCACGCTCATGCAGGACGGCTACGCCGGGCTCGAGCACTCTCTCCCGATCAGCCCCTTCTACGAGGACGTCGTCGAGCTCGGCCGGTTCAGCGGTCTCACGTACACGCCCACGTTCATCGTGGCATACGGAGGACCGTCGGGCCTTCAGTATTATCTGACCCATGAGGATGTCGATCAGGTCGAGCGCCTCCGGACGTTCACGCCGCACGATGAGCTCGACAAATGGAAAGACACGCGCTTCTACCGCGATGACCAGTACGTGCACTTCCTGCACGCCGAGCAACTGAAGAAGTGGATCGACGCGGGAGGACGCGCCGGACTCGGCTCGCACGGCGAGGTCCAGGGCCTGGGGACCCACTGGGAGCTGTGGATGATGGCGTCGGGCGGTCTCGACAACCACGACGCGCTGCTCATGGCGACCCTGCACAGCGCCGACGCGATCGGTCTCGCGGGGGACATCGGCTCCCTCGAACCGGGCAAGCTCGCGGATCTGCAGGTGCTCGACTCGAACCCGCTGGACGATCTCGAGAACACGGTCGACATCAGCCACGTGATGAAGAACGGGCGCCTGTACGAAGCGGACTCGCTGACGGAGGTGTGGCCGAGGCAAAGGCCGCTACCCACCCAGTGGTGGTGGAGCGTCGAGCCCCCGGACGCAGAACGCTAGGCAGCCCTTGAGCGGGCGGCGAGACGCGGCGGCGAGACGATCGTGACTGAACTCGCGCGGCTGTTCCTCAAGCTCGGGCTCATCGCGTTCGGGGGTCCGGCGGCCCACATCGCGATGATGGAGGAGGAGGTCGTGGAGCGCAGGCGATGGGTCTCGCGCCAGCGGCTTCTCGACCTCATCGGCGCCACGAGCCTCATCCCGGGGCCGAACTCGACCGAGCTCGCCATGCACATCGGGTACGAGCGGGCCGGTCGGCAGGGGGCGATCCTGGCCGGCGCCTGCTTCATCGGTCCCGCCGCCCTCGTGACGCTCGCCTTCGCCGTTCTGTACGTCCGGTGGGGAACGTTACCCGAGCTCGAAGCGGTACTGTACGGGATCAAGCCCGCCGTCATCGCCATCATCCTGATGGCGGTCTGGCGGCTGGGGCAGAAGGCCGTGACCGGCTGGACGCTCGCCGTCATCGGGATGGCCGTGGCCGCCGCGGTACTCGTGGGGGCGAGCGAGATCGCGGCACTCGCCGCCGGCGGTGTCATCGGGATGCTCTGGATCCGGACGACGGCGCGATCCGGGTCCGGGGGTGTTACGAGCGCGGGCTTCCTCCCCCTCACGGGCGTGCGGCCGGGTCTGCAGGAGGTGGCCGGCGGCGTCGCGATCGGAGCGACAGTGGCGACGGTCTCTCTATGGAAGCTCGGTCTGTTCTTCCTGAAGGTCGGGGCCGTGCTGTACGGCAGCGGGTACGTTCTGGTCGCATTCCTGCGCGGCGACCTCGTCGAGCGATACGGCTGGCTCACGGAACCACAGCTCCTCGACGCGATCGCGATCGGCCAGTTCACACCCGGGCCCGTGCTGTCGACGGCGACGTTCGTCGGCTACGTAGTCGCCGGCTGGGCGGGAGCCCTGGTCGCGACCCTCGCGATCTTCCTTCCCTCCTTCGTGTTCGTCATGCTGCTCAACCCGCTCGTGGCGAAGCTGCGCGAGTCGGCATGGAGCGCGGCGTTCCTGGACGCGATCAACGCGGCCTCCGTCGGCCTGATGGCAGCGGTCCTTCTTCAGCTCGGCGCGACGACGCTCGTGTCGTGGCCGGCATGGGTCATCGCGGGCCTCGCGGCCGTGGCGTCCTGGCGCTTCCGGGTGAACGCCGTGTGGCTCGTCGCGGGGGGCGCCGGTATCGGCTGGATCCTGCGCGCATGGACCTGAGACCTCAGCCCGACTCTAGCGGCGACGGCCGAACCCGCGCTCCCGGCCGCCCATACCCTGTGAGCCGAGGTGGTAGACGAACCGGAGCATCACGTAGCGACCGATCGTCTGCGTCCGCTCCGTCCGGTTGAAGCTGGCCGTGTTGAGGACGCTCACGCCCTGGTTCTGGTTCAGGAGATCGTAGGCTCCGAGCTGCAACTCGCCGCGGTCGTTCATGATCAGCTTCGTGATCGAGGCGTTCCACATGGTGACGTTCAGATCAGGACCGAACACCTGCTCGTCGTATCCACGGAAGTTCAGGTCGGACTCGAACGTCCACGACCCGAGGTAGTACGACCCCTCCGCGAACATGCTTCCGCTCAGGTAGTTCTGGTTCAACTCCTGATTCAGCGAGTAGTTGATGTCGTTGAACGCGAGTCCGCCGCCCGCGGCGATATCGAATCGGTCCTTGTTCCGGTTCTCGAGCCGCAGGTTGAACGCGTTCTGCCAACGCCGGCTCTCGTTCTCGGCATCGTTCACGAATGCCGATTCGCTGTTGTAGGAAAGCCGATAGTCGACCGAGATCCGAGCCTTGATCGGTCGGATCGGAGTTCCGAAGTTCGCGCCGCCGTTCGCCGACCACGAGCCTCCCGCGTTGACCGGCGTGAACACCTGCCGCCCCTCCGCGTCGACGAAACGCGAGTCCGCGATGTTGTTCGCGGTCAGGTTGACGTTCGCGTAAGTGAAGAAGTTCACGAAACTGAAATTGTCGAACGTCCGGTACTGCGTGCTGAAGCGGTGGCGATACTCCGGCTCCAGGTTCGGATTCCCCACGTAGATGTTCAACGGGTCGGTGTTGTCCGCGAACGGCTGGAACTGCGACATCGACGGCTCGCGGGTGGACGTGTTGTACTCGATCTCGAACGTCTTGCCTTCATCGAGCTGGAACCGCACGTCGGCCCGGGGCAGCACGTGCGTGAACCCTGCTGAGATCGGCTCCACCTCCAGTTCCGGATCCAGCACCTTTCCGTTCAAGTCGGAGTTCTGCACCTGGGCCCCGATCACCCACCGGACGTCGCGCGTGTTTCGGCTGTAGCGGAATCCGCCGCGCAGATACGTGTACAGGCGGTCGAACTCCGAGCTCAGGACCGGGTTGAAGACCGGCGAGTCGTTCTCGATGTCGAAGACTGTCTGCGCCTGATCCTCCTCGATTGCGTTCCGCTGGCCGAAGACCTCGAGCACCCGCCCGCCGCTGAACGGTTCAGTCAACGAGACCCGGATCGAATGGCTCAGCGTCTTGCCGGCGACATTCTGCTCCTGGATGATGTCGCGGCCGAACCGCGGGTCTCCCTCGACGGTGGACGTGAGGTCGGTCGCCCGGTCCGAGTCGCCGTAGTCGAGGCGCCCCTCCGCGACCAGGCTTCGGCCTTCCTCGCTGAGGCGCTTGCGCCAGGTCAGCCGCCCGTCGGCCCCGAAGTCGTTTCCGTTGACGATGTTGTTCGTGAGGGCGCTGTTCAGATCGTCACCCATCACCGTCTGGGACTGCAGGTCCGTCGCTGTCCGGTTCTGCGAGCCCGCTGACAGGTTTCCTCGGATCCGCAGATCGTGCCCCTCGGTGAACTCGATCTGCGAATTCAGGTTGAGGCGGTGGTTCCAGTTCTCGGTTTCGTCCTCGCCGATCCGCTGGATGACCGACGCGACCTCGGAGCCGAGCAAACGCTGCTCCTCCGACGCGCTGTTCTGGATGTTCTCTCGCCTGTTGAGGAAGTAGCTGGCCCGCAACCACGTGTCCTCTCCGAACTCCTGGCTACCGTTCAACCCGGCCGCGAGGCTCTCGGTGAACCCGTTGCCGCCACCACCGCCGCCTCGCCCGCCGCCCCCGTCAACGAGACTGACGCGCCCGAACCCCTGCTGGTTCACGTTGTTGGCGTTCGCGATGACGGCAAGCTGCGTGGTCGGAGAGAAGCGGTTGAGGTTGAAGGCACCCGCGTACGGAACCCGGTCAGTCGGCGGCCCACCGAAGTCGATCGGCAGGTCCGTGCCATACTCGCCGATGTCGGCCCCGGCTCCCCCGGACGCCTGCCCGAAGTAGCCGTTCCGGGCCTCCTCTCTGAGCGCGAGGTTGATCGTCCTCTGCTCGCCGCCATCCGCGATGCCCGTGAACTCGGCCATGTCGGACTGCCGGTCGTAGATCTCGACTCTCTCGATGGCGTCGGCCCGCAGGTTCTGCGTCGCGACAGTCGGGTCCGTCCCGAAGAATTCCTTCCCATCGACCAGGACGTTCTCAACTTCTTCGCCCTGTGCCGTGATCGTGCCGTCCCCGTCCACCTCCACGCCCGGCAAGCGCTTGAGCAGGTCCTCCACCGTCGCGTTCGGCCGCGTCTGGAAGGCGAGCGCGTTGTAGGCGAGGGTGTCCCGCTGGTTGAGGAAGGGCACGTGATCGACCGTGATGACGAGCTGGTCGACCTCGACCGCCAGAATCTCGAGCCCTATGGTGCCCGCCGCCACGTCGGCGTCCCCGATTGTCACCGGGTTCCGCACCGTCTGGTGGCCGATGAGCGTCACCTGAAGGAGATAGTCTCCCGACGCCAGCGGCCCGACCCGAAAGGCCCCGTCGCCCCCGGTCGTCGCCCACTGCGTGAGCACCGAGTCCGGCATGGCGAGCGCGACGACCATGGCGCCGCTCATCGGCTGACCATCCGGGCCGACGATCGTACCGGTCACGCTGCGCCCGGACTGGGCGAACGCCGGTTGAGACGAAAGGACCGCGGCGGCCGCGACCGCGAGCATCCAGGCCGCCCCCCGCGGGGCCCGACCGCCTCTTGTCCATCTGGTGAGACGGTTCATCTAGAAAGGCCTCCGGCGATCACCGCCTCTGGACGATCGCATCGTTTCGAGTTCAGCGAGCTTCTCAGCGACGATCTCCTCGTACTCCTCGGGAGTCACAATCTCCCCGGCGGTCGGCTCCGAAATCGTGTATCCCCTGAGTCCCTCGAGCTCGACGTCCGACGCGGCGTACACCGTGTGCCCGTCATCGATGGAGACCAACAGGACCATCCCGGGCAGTCCACCGTAGGGGCCCGGCCCACCCGGCACCGGGATCTGCATCGTGTACCATGCCTCGACCGACCGTCCCTGGTGCTCCGTCGTCGCCTTCTGCACCACGAAGTCGAGGTACTGCCGTTGTTCGGTCCCCAACGACCACGCGAGCTTCGGGCGCTCCTGCGAAATGAGGAAGGTCCGGCCGAGGAAACTCCGGGTCTCGGCCATGATGCTCGTGTCGAAGTTGATGTAGGCGCCGAGAAGCTCTTCCTGGTCGCTTCGCGACGTCGAGGTCCGACGCATCCGCTCCGCAAACCCCTGGAGGCGGCGGTTGCGCTCGCCGCCCGGCGCGACCTGCTCCTCCGGCTCGGGCGCCGAGACCATGATCGACTCGGTCGGGGTGAAGAACAGCAGGAGCTGGGCAACATCCGCCCGGGGGAACTGCTCCAGCATTTGCTCCGGCATGCCCTCGGGGAGTTCGTAGTCGAACTGCACCGAGCGGCTATAGGCGATGCGCCCCTCCTGGGCCGAAACGGCCGCAGGGAGGAGCAGCATGAAGGTCAAGATCAATCTGCGCATGGTCACCACGTCCGAGTTGTCGTCGAGCCTGACAGTTTACATAACCGACGGGCTCCCCGGAGCGTTAAACCGAGCGGGGACCGGAACCCTCGCGCGTCAGTGCGGGCCGGCCTCCAGCATTCCCACGAGCCGATCGACCGCGGCACGCACGAACTCGGGGTCCTCGGCACCGGCATCGACTTCGACCAGTTCGACGACATCGGGCAACCCCTCCCGAATGGCGTCGAAGAAGGCGCGATCCCCCGCCTCGTCGTGGAGCGGCGCGCCGGGGATGGAATACCGGCTCACGCCACGGAGCGGCAGCAGAAGAGCCGCATCCCTGATCGTGCCACTAAGTCTGGCGCAGATCTCCTCGGCGACCCTGACGAACTCCTCCGGGGAGAGCCGCGGCACGAAGATGACCGGGCTGTGGAATACGTGCGGGTGATCCGCGTACTCGGCAGGGACCGTGTTCTCCTCGACGAAGAGGCCGAGGTGCTCCGCGCCTCCGGGCACGATGACCTGCGGCAGTTCCAGCCTCCCCGCGACCGTCAGCCGTTCGGGCCCCGCCGACCGGAGTCCGTCGAACAGCTCGTCCGCGATCTCTCCGAGCGCGTAGTCGAACACGGCCCCGACGACGCCCTCCTTCATCAACTGCTCCATCGCCCGGCCGCCCGACCCGACGGCATGGAACACGACCACGTCGTACCCGGCTTCCCGGAACAACTCGAGCGCGAGCGTCGCTCCCTCTGTCAGCACGCCCAGATTCGTCATGGCGATGAGGGGCCGGTCGCCCTTCCGCCCCTCGACCGTGCCGCTCCGCAGGCTCATCCCCCACGCCGCGGACGCCGCATTGGTGAGGATCCGGCCGGTGAACCGGTTCACGCCGAGGAGATCGCTGACGGAGAACATCATGGCGATGTCCTTGATCCCCACGAACGGAGCCGTGTCGCCGGAAGCCACGGTCGAGACCATGAGCTTCGGGAATCCGTAGGGGAGCGACTGCATCACGGCGGTGCAGGACGAGGTCCCCTGCGTCCCGCCGACCCCAAGGACGGCATGCGCCCGGTCCTCGCGGATCAGATCGAGCAGGATCCTCGTGGCACCGGCGACCATGACCGGGGCCGCTCGCTCGCGGGTCGGATCCTCGAGGAGTTCGGACAGCTCGACGCCACCGGCACGGGCGACCGCTTCGCGCGTCGCGTCGGCTTCGATCCCGGCGGCCCCGATGACCCCCAGGTCAATGATGGTCGCTGCACCGCCCAAAGATTCGATCTCGCGGCGCAGATAGTCCGCCTCCTCGCTTTTCGTGTCGAGCGTCGCGAGGATGGCGACCGTCCTGCTCATTCCGACCCTCCGAATCTCAGAGCTGCGAACTCCTCTGCGGCCCCCAGGACCGCGCGCTCGATCGGCAGCCGCTCTGTCGACGACCCCGTCCAGAACCCGTGACCGGAGGTGTGGTCGAGCATGTACTGGGCATCCGCGGGGGTCTCCATCGCCGCCCCGTGCCCGACGAGGATCGTATCGGGCTCGATTTCCCGTACGGCCCGGTACACTTCCTCGGTTCGCCGCGCCGTCTCGGCGATCGTCTCGCCAGAGTCGTACCCGGTAAGGCCCCCGCGCGTCGTCCCCGCGTGAAAGCAGAAGATGTCGGGGCGCGCCTCACGCACGACCTGAAGGCTGTCATCCATGTCGAACGCGAGGGCGACCGTCACCATGTCCATCTCCCGCGCGAGCGCGAGCATCTCGACCTCGTTCTCGAACGTGATGCCGCTCTTCACGAGCACCTTGTAGATGTTGCTTTCCTTGTCCACGTAGCTGATCGAGGGACCGATGTTCGAGACCGACATCACCCCCATCCCCTTCAGTCGCTCGAGCACCTGGCGCATGTCCCGAAGCGGGTCGTTCGCGTTCAGACAGGCGCAGACGAAAGCGTCGCCGGCGATGGCGGGCATGATGTCCTGCTCCGTGTAGTCGAGCGTCTGTGCATTCGAATCCAGGATCGGCCACATCATCGACATCGTGCCCATCCCGTTCGCGCGGAGCCGTGCCCCCGAAAACGTGTTGATGCAGTCCACGCCGGCCCTCTCCAGCAGCTTCGCCACGAGCCCGCTGCCGGCACTGGCGATGAAGATCGGATCCCTCGCCTCGATCTTCGCGCGCAGCTTCGCGAGGATCTCCTCGCGCGTCGTTCTCGGAACGATCATCGGCCCTCCACCCGCATGATCCCGTTCATCGTCGCGCGATGACCCGGGAACGTGCACAGAATCTCGTAGTCCCCCG
Organism: Gemmatimonadota bacterium; assembly: GCA_039587355.1. GTDB lineage: Bacteria > Gemmatimonadota > Gemmatimonadetes > Palauibacterales > Palauibacteraceae > Palauibacter. Next base: position 206,971 of record JBDHIO010000006.1, read on the forward strand.
GCTCCGTCGGGGCGGTGAACTCCAGCAACTGCCACTTCTGGTAATTGAGAAGATCGGACGCGACCAGGATCCGGTCGTCGTCGGGGACGAAACCGCTCGCGAACCCGTCCGCCCCCAGACCATCTGCGGCGCCCCCGATCACGTCCCCGGCTCCCGGCTCGACGATGAGCAGGTTGTGCGGCGCATAGTCATCGTTCTCGAACCAGAGCTGGACCGGCTCGCCGGCCCGCACGCTGAACGTCGGCGTGTCGTAGCGCATCTGCTCGACGACGGTCCGGATCACGATGGCGTCCTCGGGCGGCTCGATCGCGTCGGCCGCCCCCGCCCCGGCCGACACCTCGCGTACGGGCGCGGCCACGTTGTGGTCCCACATCCGCTCGACGGTGCGGGCCGCGATGCGTGCGTGCGCGACCGGCGAGTTCCGCACGAGGTCGAGCAGCTCCCGGTTCACGACGTTGTGCTGCTGGTGCACCCACAACGCCTCGAGCAGATGGTGCGCGTCCTCTTCCGCACGTGGGTCCAGCGTGGAGATCCACTCACGGGTCGCGGCGATCACGTCCGGTGTCGACCGCTCGGACAGTTCGACGCGCGCGCGCCTGCGGATCCCGTTCACAGGGTGCTCGAGCGCCTCGAGAAGCGCCGGGATCGGCTGCCCGTCGATCGGCACGTGCTCGGACAGCGGCCGACCGGGGACGGTGAGGCGGTAGATCCGGCCGTGCGCGTGATCCCGGGCCGGATCACGGATGTTGTGCTGCATGTGGCCGATGACCGCGTTCGACCAGTCCGCGATGTACACTCCACCGTCATCCCCGATCTCGAAGTCGGTCGGACGGAAGTTCGGGTCGGAGGATACGAGCAGATCGTCCGTCTCCGTGCCGAACACGTCGCCGGTCACCTCGTCGAACGCGAGCGTGTACTGCTTGATCCCCAGAAACGCTATCACGTTGAGAATCAAAAAGTTACCGTTGTTCGCCTCCGGCAGATGCGAGCTAGACAGGATCCCGCTGGACGGCACCGGACGAACCGTGTGCTGGAGGAGGCGCTGCATCGCGAACGTCCCCTCGGCCGTCGTCTTCACCTGAAACGCCGCCCCGCCCGTCGCGTCCGTCGCGTAGTGATATCCCCAGTAATCGAAGTCGCTGCCATGCGGGTTGGGGCTGTTCGGGGCGTGGAAGCTGAACTCGAAGGTCCGGGGGTTGAACCGGTACATGCCCGACTGCCCGGACTCCTGGTTCGTGACCCAGGGCGTCTCGACGTTCGAGACGTTGAAGATGCCACGCTGGTAGTAGAGGAAGCCGTCCGGCCCGTAGATGAAGTTGTTGGCCGAATGGTGCGTATCCGCCGAACCGAACCCGCCCGCCAGGCGGATCCGCACGTCGGCGACGTCGTCCCCGTCCGTATCCTTGAGAAAGAGGAAGTCCGGCACCGAGGCGACGATCACCCCCCCGTTCCAGAACTCGAACGCGGTCGGGTTGTGAACGTAGGCAAACGTGATCGCCCGATCGGCCACGCCGTCCCGGTCGTCATCCGGAAAGATGATCAGACGATCGTTCATTTCTCCGGTGGGCTCCCACTTCGGATAGGTGGCCCAGGTGGCCGCCCACAACCGGCCCTTCGTGTCGACGCCCAGCTGCACCGGGTTTATGAGTTCGGGGAATCGCTCCTCGGATGCGAAGAGGTTCGCCTCCATCCCCGCCGACAGCGTCATTCGCTCGATCGCCTCTTCCCCACCGAGGTAGTTCAGCGTCCCGGTCTTCGACACGCCGTCCTGGAGCTGCTCTTCCTCCAGGTTGCTGATCACCTCGAGCGGGGCCGGGACATTCGAGTCGTCGGGCTCGATCGTCTGCCCGCGCGCCGCGGCCCAGATCACTGGATCACGGTTGGCGGTCATGTAGTCGAGCTGCGCGAGCTCGTTCTGCAGGACGTCGTAGTTCGTCTGGCCATCCGTGAAGGCGAGCGTGGACCGGTTTCCCCAGACGTCGTTTCCGTCCGTCGCGCGGTAGCGGTTGTGCCAGTGCCAGTTCTTGTCGAGCACGGCCGCGCGGACGGCCTCGGTCCGCGCCCCGTCCATCCGGGGCGCCGAGCCGAGCAGGGCCTCCACGATCACCCCGGCGACCTCGCGATTCCCTGCCGAGCTCAGGTGGATGCCGTTGATCGTGAGGGGGGGCGTGGACTCTCCATAGAGCGCTTGCGAGGGTCCAAAGAGATCGACGTAGAAGGCCCCCTTCTCCGCGGCAACCGCCGCCGTCGCATCGGTGTAGGCCGACAGGCGGGAGTTGTTCTCGCTGCCGTCCGGCAGATTCGGATCGTCCAGATCCTCGTGCGCGATCGGCGAGAACAGAACGATCCGCGGCGGCCCCTTCCCGGAGTAGTCCTGCGCCCGCGTGTGGTCGATCCACTCGGCCAACGCGGCCGCGTAGCCCGCCGGGTCCCCGTCGAAGGATTCGTTGTAGCCGAACATCGCGAACACCACATCGGCCCGGGACAGCCCGAGGTAATCGTCTGGCAACGGAAACCCCTCGCTGCGCGGGCGGTGGTCGATGCGATCGCCGGTGAACCCGTGATTCCGGATCACCAGCTCGAGCTCGGGCTGCTCGAGCTGCAGGTACGTTTCGAGCCAGCCGTCGTGTTGCATGCGGTCGGCGAGCCCGTTCCCCACGATGACGATGTGGTCGCCCCGCTCGAACGCGAACGGGGGAGCGTCGTCCGCGCACCCTGTCAGCGCCGCCAGCAGGACGGCCGGGAGCGTGATTCGACGGAAGCACCTGATCAAGGACATGTGGGTTCGCTCCATGGCGTCAGGGTGTGTCGGTCGTCGGCCGCTCGGGGGACATGATCGGCGTGTCCCAACCGGCCATGTCCGAAGGCCGCACTCCCCTTCGGTAGCCGTCGAAGCTGAATCGGACGGGGTTGTAGGGCCCTACGAACGATACGTCCAGCTCCGGTCTGATCTCGTCCTCCGATCCCACCGCCCACAGGGCCGCGTTGACGAGCATCCGTCGAAACCCCTCGTTGAGGAAGTCCTCGGACGCGCCGTGCGTGGTCGTGAAGACCCGCCCGATCTCGCCGTTGGCTCCCTCATACGTCCGCGTCCACACGACGGGGAGCCGTTCCTTGGCCTCGTCAGTGGGAGCGTCCGGCTCCATCCCGTTCAGGACTTCGCCGACAGCCAGAACGTCGGACCCGTCGATCGGGTAGGCCTGATATCCACCGGAGACGGCGTGCATGTTCGAGACTCCGCGGAACACCGGGTGGCTCGACCGACCCTCGACCGGGAGCACTAGCGAGCTCTGCTCGTGATTCGTGCCGTAGTGCCCCACCCAGGTCTCGCCCAGAACCTGTCTGCCGAAACCGTTCAGGTAGTCTTCACCCTCGTAGTTCCAGGCGTACTTCGCGTGGGGGCCCTCTTCGATCGCGAACGCGTGTGTCGCGGTCCGCAGCCCGATGACCGGCCCTCCCCGATCCAGGTAGTCGACGATGTGCTGCATCTCCGCCGCCGGGAAATCCTGGAACCGGATCGCGATCACGAGCAGGTCCGCGGCCTCGAGGGCCTCGAGCCCACCGATATCGGAGCTCCCGGGCTCGATGTACCCCTGTTCGTCGAGCGTGAAGAACACACTCGTGTCGAATCCGAGATGCCGCGCGAGGATTCGAGCGTACGCGGGCAGGATCTCCTCGGACCGGTATTCGTGATCCCCCGCGATCAGGACGACCCGGCGACCCGCGCCGGGACCGTCCGTTCCTTCGTAGGTGACCAGATGAGGGTTCGACGAGACGGGAGCCGCTTCCTGCTGCTCCTGCGGCGAACAGCCTGCGACGACCGTGGCGCCGAGCGCGACGGCGAAGAGAAGGTGCCGGGACTTCGACCGGATTCGAATGGCCTCACCTCGGGCAATGGGTTGGAAAGGAAGGACCAACCTACGATGGGTCAGCCGCTCGTCGGAATCCTCCAGAGACCGTAGGCGATCCAGGCCGAAACCAGCACCAGGGCCTCGTTCCGCCCGACGTGCCTCCCGGTCGAGGAGAACAGCAGCAACGCGAGCGACATCGCCGCGACGGCCAGAAGGTCGCCGAACCCGCCCGACGGCACGGGGACAGGTGCGATCGTGGACGTCACACCCAGGATGAACAGGAGATTGAAGATGTTCGAACCGACCACGTTCCCGACGGCCAGGTCGGTTTCCCCCTTCGTCATCGCGACGATCGACGCTGCGAGCTCCGGCAGGCTGGTCCCGATGGCCACGATCGTGAGGCCCACGAACGAGGGAGGGACGCCGGCAACCGCCGCCAGGGTGCTGGCCCCATCCACCGACAAATCCGCGCCGACGACCAGGCCCGCGAGCCCGCCGAGGATCTGGATCCCTATCCGCAGGGGGCCCGCGCCCGTCAGCAGCTGGTCGCTCGATTGCTCGACGAAAACGTCGGACTCCCCTTTGCGCAGCACGGTCGTTGCGGCCGTGTAGAGGAACACGGTGAAGAACAGGAGGAGCACGAGTCCGTCCGCCCTGTCGTAGCCGGCCGCCGCGCCGCGGAGCACGGAGTCCATTCCCAGGATGATCGCCGCGGCCGTCGCCAGCAGCATCATCGGGATCTCGCGAAGCAACACGACGCTTCCGATCCTGAGCGGCGCCATCAACCCGGCCACCCCGAGAATCAGGCCCAGGTTGGCGAGATTGGATCCGACGACGTTCCCGAAGCTGATCCCCGGCGTGCCCCGGAGGGCGGCGAGGCTATTCACCGCGAGCTCGGGGGCGCTCGTCCCGAACGCGACGACGGTGAGCCCGACGACGAACGAGGGGACCCCCAGACGGCGGGCGAGTTGCGAAGCGCCTTGTACAACGGCGAAGCCCCCTCCCAGGAGGAGTCCGAGGCCAGCGATTAGTTGAAGGAGTGCCATTCGCGAGTCCGTTTCGGCGGTGGCCGGAGGGCCCGCGCGAACGTAGGCCTCGGCGCGAGGAGGTGCGAGTCGCGACCGCTGGAGCGAACCGGCACACCCGATCGCTATCTTGTCAGGATAGGACTCGCCGCCGAGATCAGCGCGAGACGCGCTGCGCGGTCGGTGCGATACCCGACACCCGACTCGAGGCCGAGGCGATGACGAACGTTCTGAGCAGCATGCTGGCCCAGCAGGGATGGTCCCGGGTTCTATTCCGCATCGGGCAGACCGACGTGACGACATCGCGGGCCGTCACGGCCGCATCGGTCGTCATCCTATCATTGTTGCTCGCCCGCCTGCTTGGGTCGCTGCTCAACCGCATGGTGGAGCGGAAGACACGCGGCGTCTCACGCTCTTCCCTTCGCTCATCGATACGGCTGCTCCAGTACGCCCTGATGGTCGGCGGCCTCCTTCTAGGCCTTCAGATCATCGGCATCCAGCTCGCTGCCCTTTTCGCGGCCGGGGCCCTCCTCGCCGTCGCCCTCGGCTTCGCGATGCAGAGCGTCGTGAGCAACTTCATCTCAGGGGTCATTCTCCTGCTCGAGCGGAGCATCAAGCCCGGCGACATCATCGAGATCGGAGACCAGATCGTCGAGATCCGGGAGATGGGGATCCGGGCCGCGATCGGACGGACATTGAACGAGGAGGACCTCATCATCCCGAGCTCGCAACTCGTCGAGTCCACGGTCCGCAACTACACGTTGAGAGATCCGGTTAGCCGGCTCAGGGTGCTCGTCGGCGTCTCCTACGGCTCTGACATGGCGCTCGTCCGAAAGACCCTCGAGCAGACAGCCGAAGCCATCGAGTGGAGGATCCAGAAGATGCAGCCCGTGATCCTCATGCGTGCGTTCGGGTCCTCATCAGTCGACTTCGAGGTCTCGGTCTGGTACGACGATCCGTGGAATCGCAATCGCCGAAGCTCGGACCTCCACGAGGCCATCTGGTTCGCCCTGAAGGACGCCGGCATCACGATCGCGTTCCCTCAGGTGGACGTCCACTTCGACGAAGCGGCCATTGGGGTGCTGGGGAGGGGCTCCTCATGAAGAGTCCCCTTCGGCGACCTCGCATGGCTCGGCTCGGACGCTATCAGACACCGGGAACCGGCCCCGGCGTACTCAGCTTCGACCCCGCTTCAAACCCTCCCGTCATTCGAGCCCTCGCGTACGGGCCCGAGACGATGCGAGAGGTCGAATCCCCCTCGATGGACGACCTCGAGGCCTTGCGTCGCGAGTTCCCGCTCGTCTGGATCGACGTCGTCGGGCTCGGGCAGGGTAAGGAACTCGAAGCGCTTCGGACACACCTGGGCCTCCATATTCTGGCGATCGAAGACGTCGTGAACGTCGGTCAACGCGCGAAAGTCGAGGCCTACGAAGGCGAGCTGTTCGTCATCGGCCGGATGGCCTCCTCGCCGAGCGAGCCCACCGAACAGGTCAGCATCTTCCTCGGCTCGGGGTGGCTCATGACGATCCAGGAGCGGGCCGGCGACCCGTTCGAGCCCGTTCGACAGCGGGTCCGTCAGGGCTCGCCCCGGATCCGCGGTCGCCGCGGAGACTATCTCCTCTACGCCCTGCTCGACGCAGTCGTCGACTCGTACTTTCCGGTTCTCGACGACATCGGGGACGATCTTGAGACGCTCGAGGCGGAGGTGTTCGACTCGCCCTCCCAGAACACGGCGGTCGTCATCCACGCGACCCGCCGAAAGCTGGTCGACCTGCGAAAGGCCCTCGTCCCGCACCGCGAGGCCCTGAACGCGTTGCTCCGCGACGAAAACCCGCATGTGGACGAGAGCACGTATCCGTTCCTGCGAGACGTGTACGATCACGCGGTCCGGAGCGTCGAACTGCTCGATGCGTATCGGGACATGACCGCGGACCTCACGGCGACGTACATGTCCGCGATCAGCAACCGCATGAACGAGATCATGAAGGTCCTGACGATCATCGCCAGCATCTTCATCCCGCTGAGCTTCATCGCCGGCCTGTACGGCATGAACTTCGACCCCTCGGTGTCGGCGTGGAACATGCCCGAGCTGGGATGGCGCTACGGGTACCCGTTCGCCCTCGGCCTGATGACCGCGGTCGGCGGCGGATTCGTCATCTACATGTGGCGGAGGGGCTGGCTCAAATAGCAACGCCGTGAGGCGGTGTCAGAGTTCAGGGTGGTGCGTCGGACGCTCGCGCACCGCGATCCGCAGTGATCGACTCGGGCGCCAGAGACCCCAGTGCCGATTGATGCGCCAGGGCTGGCCATCCTGGATTGTGCTGACCTCGTATCCGACCGCGGCCTCGCCGACCACGGTCGCCGCGATCTCGAGAGCGATGGACTCTCCCGGGCACGTCCTATCATCGGAACCGAAGGGGCAAGAACCCCGCCCCGCAACGGCAGTCAGGTGACGATCGGGCTCGAACGTGTCTGGATCGACGAACACACCCGGATCGCGGTGGACCTCCCGAAGACACAGGCGAACCAACCATCCCCTGGGGATTCGGAAACCGCCGACCTCGACGTCTTCCACGACCCGTCGGTAGACATAAGGGCTCTCGAACAGCCGGATCGTCTCGCTCACAAACGCGGTCGCGAGGGCGTCCCTTCCCGCGGGGTCACCCTCCGCCTCTCGGATTCTCCGCACCACTTCCGGGTGATCGGCGAGCATCTTCATGATCCACCGCAGGAGCCCCCGAACCATGATGCTCCCTTCCTTGACCATCAGCACCAGGTTCCCGATCACGGTCGGGTCCGATCCGACCGTCGGCGAGGCCCTGACCAGATTCGCCAGCACGGACGAACCGTGGGTGGGCCCGACGCCTTCTTCGGTGGCCCGGAGCACCTCGGCCAGCTCCGCTACCTTCTCGGTGAGCCAGTCGTACGCTTCGCGCGAGCCCCCCGGGATCGGGAGGAACAACTCGAGAGACCGGTTCAACACGGTGAATCGATCCCGTAATGACGCAAAGTCGGGGTCGGTCGGACCGACACCTAGGACCATCCGGATCAGACTCGTTTGGGCCATCGGGAGTAGGAAGGGTTCCGGGTGGCACCCTTCGGGGCCGGAGGCCGCCATCGCCGCGAGCTGAGCGCGAGTCACGTCGCGGATCACCTCCCTGGATTCTGCGACCGTGCGCCCCGTGAACGCCGGCAACAGGACGTCACGGGCCCGGGTGTGCCGTTCGCCGTCCATGTACTCGAGGTACCCACCGGGAACGAGGCGATTGAATGCCCAGTCCGATTGACGCAGCCGGTCACCCTGGGATCGGAACAGATCGAGGCCCATCTCCAGGTCGGTGATGCAGGCGACGGGCTGATGAATCTGTCGCATCTTGAAGACCGGCCCCCAACGCTCGCTCGTGCGGGAGTAGTAGTCGGGGTCCTCGATCGCCTCGAGGGACTCGGCGAGGCTGAGCGAACCCGGAGGGAGCCCGCGCCGAGAGCCGTACTGCGGTCGGGCCCCGATCGAGGCGACGAGCAGGAGAGTGGCGAGACCGGCCGCCAGTGCATGGCGCAGGAGTTGGAGTGGGAGGACCAGCCAGATCACGGCGATGGTCCCGATCAGGCCCACCACCAGAGCGCCGAGGGAGGCGACCGGGTGGGCCATGAGCTCTCGACGGACGGGACGCTTGACCAGCAGTCGCAGCACTACGACCGCGACTGCCATGAGCACTGCGACTTCGAAGCTCGACCATACCCAGGAGGTCACTCCGTCGCCGCCACCGGCAGGACCTGGATTCGCCGGGACTTTCCGGGGCGCCAGTGATCTCGATGTCGGGTTCCCCGTTCCGGGGGCGCGTCGCGGATCAGCCGCGCGTGGTACCCGGCACAGAGCTCCTCGACGAAGATACGTCCGAGAAAGTGAACGATCGGGACGCCCATACAGCCGTGGTCATCGACCCCGAAGGGGGAATACTCCCGCCGACTCCGCGGAGCTCCGAGGAAGCGATCCGGATCGAAGCGGTCGGGTTCCGGAAAGATCGCCGGGTCCCTGTGGCTCTCCTGCACGCAGACCCTGAGAAGCCAACCCGCAGGCACGTGGAATTCTCCGATGCTCATGGGTTTCGCGACCGTGCGGTATAGATACTCGCTTTGCTCCAGCCTCAACGTCTCGTGAACCACGCGTATGGCGACATTCCCCGAGTCCTCGCCGGGACGCTCACTACGCCCTGTGGACACACGCACCCGGCGCTGCCAGTCGGGATTCGCGGTGAGCTGAGCCATGATCCAGTCGAGGAGGGACGTCACGTCCGTCAGCGCCAGTCGGAAGACCAGCGTCAGATTGTGAGCCCGGGAGGGATCGCCCAGGGCGTCCGGATCGCCCAGCAGCATCGAACTGAGTGCGTTCCCGCGGCCTGAATCGATGCCGGCGGAAGACCAGCGATGCGCCTGCCCTCGCATCACGGCGTTGAACGTGTCCAGACTCCCCCGCATCGCCTTACGCCACCGCGGTCCTCCCCCACGACCGATGTCGAGTCCCTCTTGCGCCTTATCCAGCGCCGGGAGTCGCTCGTCGTCGGGAGCCATCCCCCAGAAGACCGACGCGAGGACAGTGAACGTCCACGAGCGCAGGTGTTCTCGCGGTCGTATCCCGTCGGGGCTCTCGAGGGATCGGGTCGCGAGGTCCTGGAGCATCCTGCGGCAACTGACCCTCGCGAGCTCCTCGTGAGGAGCCAGGTCCAACCCTGAGAACACGTCCCGGAAGAACGGAGCCTCCCGGTCGTGCGCTCGGTCATCCATGTATCTCAGCGATCCATCAGGGAGGAAACGGTTGTACGGAAGGCGGGCCCCCTCCAGAGTATCCGTCCGCATGATCTGACGTGCGGTTTCGAGGCCCACCACACAGACGACCGGTCGACCGAACTGGCTCATCTTGAAGACCGGACCGTGGATCCCTGCCTGCTCCCGATAGAAATCCCGCTGACCGATCGCATCGAGCGAGGCGGCGACGCCGAGGGATCCGGGGGGAAGCCGGCGCCGACGTCCGTACGTCGGCCTTGCCCGCATCCAGGTGAAAAGGAGCCCGATGAAGGAAATCCCGGCAAACACATGGAGGAGCGTCGGCCAGCGGTACGTCATGATCACGGCCCCTCCCGCGGCGAACACTCCCACCGCCGCGACGCCAAGGCTCCACGGCAGGTAGGTAACGAAATCACGCAGAACGGGGGGTTTCAGGGCGAGACGGCCAACGACAACCGCCGTAAGCACCAGGATCGCGATCTCGAGGGCGAGCAGTATCGGTTGAACCTCGTTGAGTGAACGGAGATCGAACGGCGAAGCTGCCGAAGCTCCACGCTGGACGGAAGAATCGGCCGTGCCGCCGTCAATCACAATGGCGCGGTCGCTCGTCCCGGCCCATCACGGACGGTAGTTTGGGCCCGTGTTTACCTACGTTCTCTTGGCCCTGCTCCTTCTGACCCTTCTCCCCGCCGGTCGCGTCTTATCGAAGTCCCCGGTGTGGAACGAGTTGCGTCGTCGACCCATGATTGCGGTCACCAGCGCAGTTTTGGCGCTCCTGTCGACCTGGGCCGCGGTCACGGTCTTTCCGGCCCATCCTGCTCTTCTCCCCATCGCCGTGGCCGGACTGCTCCTTGCGAACGTGGGAGCGTGGGTGCATGCGCGGCCATCTTTCGGGCGCCGCCGCGGGCTGCCGCCCGGATCGCTCGGCCTCGGGATATCGCTCGACGCCATCGCTCAACCGGGTTTCTATGCGCGGGCCGCGTCCCGCTGGGGGCCCATCTTCAAGATGGCGCAGTTCCACCGCCCGGTCGTGTGCATCACGGATCTACGCCTCGGTCTCGACGTCATGGAAGAGCATCGCGTCGATCTGGCTCAACCGCGGCTGGCCTTCGGACGGCTCTCCCCCGGCAACTACATCGAGTTCATGAACGACGAGGGACACGCCAGGTATCGAGCGATCCTGCAGTCCGCATTGAAAGGGCGGGTCATTGAGGCGTGTCGCGACGGGGTGGCCGCTGCGATTCGCGATCAACTGAGGCTGGCGGCGACCAACGACGTCGGCCGGGGCGTGGATCCGGATCCGTACCTGACCCGGATCGGGTTCTCGGCGATGATGCGTGTCATGTGCGGGGTACCCGCGGACGATAGCCAGATCGACGAGCTGCACCGCTGGTTCATGGCGCTGGGGACAATGCGGACGTTCACGGAGCGGCGGCCCGAACAACGGGTCGAGCCATACGAGCATCTCGTCGAGTGGGTGAGGAGACGCGGGACCGAAGTCCGGAACCGAATCGCTCGGGGCCAACATGTCGAGCCGTCCGTCATGAGCGAGATCCTCCGATCGGACCCCGCGCACCTGGACGACGAAACCATCCTGGGCAATATCGTGCTCATCGTGCACGTAACCCACAGCAACCTCCGGGGTCTGCTCGGGTGGATCCTAAAGGAATCGCTGGATCACCCAGAATATGCAGCAGAGCTCCGGCGGGTCGCGCAGACCACGCCGGATGCGACGCGCGTCCGGGCGTTAGCGACACGATTCGTCAACGAGACTCTTCGCCTGCACCAGAGCGAGTACTTCTATCGGGAGGTCGTTCGCTCCTTCGAGTTCTCGGGCTTCCGTGTCCCTAAGGGCTGGCTCCTTCGGGTATGCGTGAGGGAGGCACATGACGATCCGACGGTGTTCGAGAGCCCCGGCACATTCGATCCGGGGCGTTTCGAGAATCGGAGCTACAACAGGACCGAGTACTGCCCGTTCAGCGACGGGGCGCACTCGTGCTTCGGCGCGGGACTCGCAGTGATGATCGCCATGTCGTTCGTCAGCACTCTCGCGGTGGGCTTCGACATCACGGTCGTCCGCGACGGGCCCATCGTCCGAGACGGCAATCGACACTGGAGTCACTGGCGCCCAAACCCGGGACTCCGAATTTCACTCGTTCCGCGAACCTGAGGTCGGCCGCTCCCACCGACCTTCGAGTTGGCTGATGATTCGTTCCGGGGTCGCGGGCAGTTCATTGATCCACACCCCGCAGGCGGCGTGGATCGCCGCAGTGATCGCCGGCACCACCGCGATCATCGTGACCTCCCCGATCCCGCGCGCTCCCCAGGGCCCGGGGCCATCGCCGTCCTCGACAATCACGGTTTCGATCGCCGGGACCGCATCGACGGCCGTGGGGACTCCGCACGCTTCGAGGCCCGTCACTTCGGGCATGCCGTCGCGGCAGGGGAACCGCTCGAGCAGCGCGTAGCCCTGGCCCATAACGGTTCCACCTTCAACCTGCCCCCGCAGCAGAACCGGGTTCATCGCTCGACCTGCGTCGACGACGTTCACGACCCGAAGCACCCGCACGACCCCGGTCCGGGTGTCCACCGCCACGTCCGCAACGGCGGTGGACCATCCGAACGCCGCGAGGTGGACCCCCGGACCGTCGTCCATTCCCACCGTCTCGGGAAACCGCCAGGTGCAGCGGGCCGACACCGCGGAATCTTGGTCCTCCCGCGGGGAGCCCGACTCCGACAGCTGCTCGAGTACCTTTTCGCATGCACACAGTACGGCGTTGCCTGCCGCGACGGTCTGGCGGGAAGCAGAGCTGCTACCGGCCTCGGGCGAGGCCCTCGTATCTCGCCATTCGACCCCCACCTCGTCTTCGGCGAGGCCGAGCGCCTTCGCAGCGATCTGAACCAGGACGGTCTCGATACCCTGTCCGACGTCCGCGGCACCGATGCGTACGCGGGCGCGACCCTCGCACAGCGTGACCTCGGCGGTCGCCGCGTCGTCGACCCCGAACCCGAATCCGTTGTTCTTCATCGCTGACGCGACGCCTCGGCCGTACGCGACCGTCCCCCGGGCGTCCGGCAGCGAAGTACCGCCCGCGGCGTCGTCTGCGGATCGGAGGGTCCGCTCGAGCCCCTCCCTTCCGGAGATCTCGCATCCCGATGCGAGCCTGCCCGGTCCGGTGGGCAGGTTGAGCCGACGGACCCGCGCGGGGTCCAATCCGAGTTCGGCGGCGACCCGGTTTAGCTGTTGCTCGATCGCGAAGGTGACCTGGTTCACCCCGAATCCACGAAACGCGCAGGAGTACGGATTGCTCGTGAAGACGGCCTGAGCTGCAGCGCGTACCGACGCGAAATCGTAAGGCCCGAAAGCATGCACCAGCGCATTATCGAGAAGCTGGCGTGATGTACTCGCATAGCAGCCCACGTCGATCAGCAGATCCAGCGAGCCGGCGACGAGGCGACCCTCGGCATCCGCTCCGGTCCGGTGCCGGATCACGAACGGGTGGCGCTTTCCGTGCCCTCTGATCGACTCGACTCGATCCCACACCATCCGGACGGGTGCTTCGCAAAGCCGAGCCGCCAGAAGGAGCAGAATCTGAAGCGATACATCCTCACGCCCCCCGAAGGCGCCCCCAATGGTGTCCTGTACGATCGCGAAGTTTTCGACGCCCTCTCCGAGAACCGCAGCAGCCTGGCGCAGGTCGGACTCGGGCCACTGGGTCGCCACGTGCAGCACCAGGCTTCCGTCGGTTTCGGGTACCGCGAGACCTGCCTCGGGAGCGAGGAACGCGTGCTCGACATGTCCCGTCCGGTACGTTCCCTCAACGATCACGTGGGCCCGACTCATCTCGGCGTCTACGTCACCGCGAATCAGACTGCGCGAGGCGAACAGGTTGGGATGGGCATCACCGCCCGGCCGATCCGGTCGCACCACGGGAGCGTCCGGATCCAGAGCGCGCTCCACATCGTACACTCCCGGAAGCGGTTCGAGGACGAGCCTGGTGGCGCGGGCTCCCGCCCTCGCGGCCACCTCGTCGGTTGCGATCACCAGCGCAGCGACATCGGAGGCTCCCCGGATCCAACCGTCGGCGAGGACAGGCTGATCCGCCTCGGCGAGGCCAAAGCGGTTGATCCCTGGTACGTCCGCTGATGTCAGTACGCGGACGACTCCGGGCACCGCCAGAGCGGGCGCGGTGTCGATCTCCAGGAGCCGGGCGGATGCGAGGGACGCCCGAACCGTCGCGGCATGCAGAACGCCCGAGGGCCCAGGTCGGTCCGCGGGGAACGTCGAGCTTCCCCAGACCTTGTCGGAGCCCCCGGCGCGCGCGATCGGGCGCCCCACTGACTCGCGACCCGAGGGGTTAGCGGAAGCTGTCACGCCGATCCCCCATGCTCACCTGGGGCGTCCGGGTCACCAGCCCCGGCACGCCGGACCGCCCGGATGATGCCGGCGTACCCGCTGCATCTGCAGAGATTCCCGGAGATCGCTGCCCTGACCTCATCGTCACTCGCGCCAGCAGGTATCCGACTTGCGACCAGGATCATGCCAGGCGTACAGAAACCGCATTGGAACGCCCCTTCCTGAAGGAAGGCCGAGCGCACCCGTTCCACCGCTTCGTCGTCGGTCGACTCGATGGTCGTCACCGTCAGTCCCGCGACCTCGGCCACCGGCAGCAGACAACTGAGCCGCGGTTCGCCGTCGACCAGGATCGCGCAGGCACCGCACTCGCCGACACCGCATCCGTCCTTCGTCCCCGTCAGACCGAGTTCGTGGCGCAGCACGTCCAACACACGCCTCGCCGACGATCCGGGTGATCGAACCTGCTTTCCGTTCAGCGTGAATTCGATCACGACGCCATCACCATTCACCGGTCGCCCTCCCTCGCGCCGGCCCGCTCCGCTGTGGCCCGGACCAGTCCTGCTATGAGGCGCAGTCTGGCCCGATTGGGCACCGTGCCGGATCCGTCGGAAGTAATGGCAGCCTGGAGGTCCGCCGCGATAGAATCGCACAGGTGGTTCCCCCGGCTCAGCGCCGCACCGACCGACTCCGCAACGAATGGCCGAGCCGTGTCACCGCACAGCACGACACGGCACGCGTCATCGAGAATGGACACGCCGGCGGCGAGGGTGCTCCGGGAGAAGGCTCCCCTGGTGCCCAGCTTTCCGAACGCGCTCCTGGTGGCCTTCGGCACCTCGACCGCCAGTATCATCGCCGGCGAAGCCCCACCCGACTCCAGGCGACCGAGCCCCCCTCTGATGAGAGCGTCCTCGACAGCAAGCCGCTCTACGGCGTCTGGACCTGTGGCTACGCAAACCGTCGCACTGAGCGTCAGAAGAGATGCGGCGACATCGGGCGCGGGATGGGGCGTGGCGATATTGCCACCCACGGTGGCTCGAGCCTGCAGCATGGGCGCTGCTGTCGCCGCGGCCGCGTCTCTCAGCGCGGAGGCGAAGCTCGATACGAGGGGATCATTCGCGAGTTCCGCCGCCGTCACCAGGGCGCCCACCCGAAGCCGCGCTCCATCATCGCGAATGCCTCGGGCCGCCTGCACACCCTTGATATCGACGAGTTCGCCCGGTGACGGGGCTCGGTCTCGTGTCAGAGCAACCATAAGGTCCGTGCCACCGGCATAGAGGATCGCGCCGGGCCGTTCCATGGCCGTAAGCGCCTCGCCCACCGAGCTCACGCGCGAATAGCGCACCCTTCATCCCCTTTGAGGTAGCGAAACGTCGCCTTGAATACGCACCTTTGGCGGCCCCCGTGATCGAGGTCGAACCGTGAAGCCATTCTGGGTACGGCACAGTGAAACGTTCAATGGATGCACGGTTTATGCCCCGCCCGGGCTTCGTGAGGACATCGTCGAAACCCTGCTGTCGCACGCTCAACCGCCGGGGTCGCTGCTCGATCTCGGATCGGGCTACCCGGTCGTCTCCCATCTCGTCGAGGCCGGCTTCGACGCGGTCCGTTCAATCGCCCGCTCGACCCGGCTTGCCGGCATCACGCCCGAACCGACTCCAAATCACCCGGACGCGCTGGATCTGGATCTGAGCGAACGGTTTTCACAGCAGATCGATGGCGAGTTCGACGTGGTGACCTCGAGCGAAGTGATCGAGCATCTTCCCTGTCCACGGGCCTTCATGGAGGAAGTGAGCCGCCTTCTCGTCCCCGGTGGGATCCTCCTGCTGACGACCCCGAACGTGTCCAACTGGATCGGCCGCCTGCGCTTCCTCGTATTCGGGGAGCTTCGGTGGTTCGACGCGGACGGGGCTCGACAGATG
The DNA here is from genome assembly GCA_039587355.1 of Gemmatimonadota bacterium. Taxonomy (GTDB): domain Bacteria; phylum Gemmatimonadota; class Gemmatimonadetes; order Palauibacterales; family Palauibacteraceae; genus Palauibacter. The sequence goes on from JBDHIO010000006.1 coordinate 222,905, forward strand.
AACCACATCTCCCCGATAACCGACTCTCAGATGCGACTCATGCTCGAAGAGACAGGGTACGAGTTGCTTGAGGCGAAGACCGCAGGCTCGTTCCTGAGCCCTCTGGGCGTGATTCTGACGTCGCCGCTGAGCCTGCCTTTTGTCCTTCTCCACGGGCGTCGAGCCTGGGGTGACTCGAATATCTACGTGGCGCGGGCCCCACGACGGGACAGCCGGAGCAAGTCCTGATCCCAGCACGCGGGGGTGAAGACGACGCGCTGAGCCATCGTCGGCGGACCATCTCCTCCGGAATCGCGACGCTAGGCGCCCGGACGGCTCAGGCGGTCCTGTTCCTCGGGTCCGCCGTAGCGTTGGCACGACTGCTCACTCCCGAGGATTTCGGCGTCTTCGCGATGGTGGTTCCTCTCGGCATCATCGCGTCCAACGTGGCGAACCAGTGCGTGCAGACCGCGCTACTACAAAGCCGCGACCTCACTGCGGCCACCTTGAACGGCTTCTTCTGGTTCATCACCCGCATGAACGTCGGCGCAGCAGTGATCCTGGCCGGCGGCGGACTCGCGCTTTCGTACTTCTACTCCGAACCCCGGGTCGTGGGCGTCGCGGTCGCGTGGGCCCTCACGCTGTTGTTCCTCGTCCCCGCGAGTTTCCAGGAGGCGCTGCTCAAGCGGGACCTCCGATTTCCGGAAGTCATGGCAGTTCAGCTGTCGACGCTCGGGCTGAGCATCGGCGTATCGCTCTATGCCGCGTGGCGCGGAGTCGGGTACTGGGCGCTGCCAATCCAGCTGGTATGCATGGAGATCGGGCGAGCGATCGGCATCTTCTTCCTCAGTGATTGGCGCCCCGGATTGTCCCTCGACCGCGACCCTGAGGAGGAGGCACGGCTCCGTCGCGCGTGGCGGCATCTCGTAGGCCTTCGGTTCTCCACGTGGCTAAACGAGCTGCCCGATATCGTGGCCGTCGGACGGGTGGGCGGAGCGGTCGTACTGGGGCACTACGACACGGCTCGACGATGGGCATCCTACGCGTTCGTAGAGCCGTTCCTGGCCCTCACCGACGTCACGATCGCCAGTGTGCGTCACGTCCAGGACGACCCGGAACGGTACAGGCACCTGGTCGGACGGGCATTCCTCGTCATGCTCACGATCTCTCTTCCCATCATGGCGTTCGTCGCGGTCGAAGCCGAAAGCGTCCTCCTCGTCCTCCTCGGTCCGCAGTGGGGCGAGGCGGCCGCATTCATGCGCCTTCTGGCCGTGGCCGCCTTCGCGATTGCCTTGATTCGTGTAAACCGCTGGATCTACCTGACCCGCGGGAGGACGGGGAGACTGCTGGCCTGGTCGATGTACATCGAGACTCCGATGACCGCTCTCGCCGTCTTGATCGGCGTTCGGTGGGGCCCGTACGGCGTGGCGACGGCAGTAGCGGTCGTCGCCGCGTTGTTGATCGTCCCGGCAGTCCTCTTCGCCATTCGTGACACGCCGATGTCTTTCCTCGACATCGTCCGAGCCGCCGCGCGGCCGACCATCGCGAGTGCGCTCGGTGCCCTTGCACTCGAGGCAGCCGGCGCGATGCTGCCTGCCCCGCCCGGACTCCGGCTCGCACCCGCATTGCTTGTGTTTGCCGTCGCCTTCCTGACCATCTGGCATGCGATACCGGGAGGGGTCGCCGACACGCGGGCGCTCACGACGGCGCTGGGCGACCTGTTCCCGCGGCGCAGTGGACGACGAGCCTAGCCTCAGCCGCCCCTGGCGTCCCAGCGGAAGAAGTACCCGATGACGAGCGCCGGGCCCGCCGGCAGGTTGCGACCCTGAAACGGGACGCGCCCGCCGAACTCGATCGCGCCGGGACCGACGCGGACGCCGAACGTCGGAAACACCTGCATCATCCTGCGCCGCGCGTTCTCAACGGGCAGCCGTTCGAGGATCGGCGTCCCACCCCACATGCCCTCGGCGGCGATCTTCCACACGAAGAGCGATCCGAGATCGCCTCCCACCGCGACGTATGCGAGGACCTCGTCGCCGGGATCGCGGATGTTGCCCTTCGCCATCCTCCAGCGGTGACCCACCCAGCCCATCGCGTAGAACGGCGCCGGGTGGAACGAGTGGCCGACCTCCAGAAACAACTCGAGGTCGACCTGCCCTTCCGTCAGCGGGATGACTTCGGCGTCCACGGGGAACTCGGCTCCCGGGATCTTGATGCCGCCGCGCAGGGCGACCGGAAGCGTCGACAGACCCACCAGAGAAGGATCAGCACGCAGGTACAGCCGAAGGTCGCCGATGCCGGTCTGCTCCCGTTCTCCGCCCGCATCGTCGAACTGCAGGTGGTGGATCGGGAGCTGGATCCACGTGTCGAGGCCATCGATCAAACCGGTCGCCGCAGTCAGGTAGACCGAGCTCGTGACCGCGTGCCCGTCGGCGAAGAAGTCACGCCTCTCCGACTCCGGCCCGAACTCGCGCGTCGTGTCGTGGTAGTAGAGCCGAACGTCGACCCACCCCTGCCCGAAGCTCTCGAGCCACTGGGCCTCGGCCGGGCGCGGCGTCAGGATGGATCCGACTCCAGCAATGGCGGCCACCAGCGCCGGATAGGCCCTGATCAGGACCCCTCCCAGATCCGGGTCCCGGGCTCGAACGTGCTCCACGCGAACCAGAACGCCACGAACGCATCGTCGATCGGCTCCAGCGAGGTGCCGGCCAGCGGGCCCTCGACGGCCAGGCCGTCCAGCCTCCAGGTCGACCCGGTCTCCAGATCGCGGAACTCGCCGCCGGCCACCTCGAACGTCAGGGGTTGGCCGTTCGCCTCCGGCCGAAACGCCGCCGCACCCGCCGCGGCCGTTTCCCAGAGGACGAGCACCCGGCCTCCGTTGACCGTCTCGTGTACCGCCGCGCGGTCACCCTCCGCCTCGAGTTCGAAGAACGGGAAGGCGAGCGAGCCCGCCCCGCCCCCGGGGACGCCGAGTACCCGCTCCTTCGTTTGGCGGCGGGTATCGTTGTTCGAGCCCGCGAAGAGCGGTGGGGCGTCGGGGTCTTCATAGAGGTCGTAGGGATAGCGGGTGTAGTCGCGGGAGAACCCCGTCGCGCCCGAGATCACACGGGTGTCCGGGTGGAGCTGCTTCCACGCCTGCCACGTCATCTCGACCGATGGCAGGATGGTCAGGTCTGTGCCATCGCTCGGTCCGCAGCGCGCGCCGCGACTCATCTGCGGCCAGAGGGACTCCGTCTCCGAATCCACCATCATGAGGTTGTTGTTGAACAGGAGCCCCGAAACGATGAACCGGGAGAAGCGTCCCATGTCGAACGCGATGCTCGATCCCGTGAGCGGACAGTACGTCACGGCCGTTCGATCGCCCGAGAACCCGGCGAAGCTGACGAAATTGATGATCTCGTGCCACCACAGGATGTTGTGCGGCACCGCGACCCACTCGCCGCCCAGGCGCAGACCGATCACGCGATCCGTCTCGAGCAGGTAGCCCGCGTCCGGGTGAGCCGCGTCGACCATGTCCGGGTCCGTCAGATCCGGGATTTGCCCCCGGTCCACGCCGCCACTGAAGATCTGCGCGAGCGGGATGCTGCACTGGATCTGCGTCGCCGTAGGTGGAGGGCCGGCCGGCGAGATGCCGGAAGGGTTGGTCTCCGTGCCGCAGCCGAGGGGCACGAACGCGCACGATAGGCCGGCGACCAGGGTCACCCGGGCGACGTGGGGTTTCGGCACGGCGGTCATCCGACTCCTTCGAGCGGAGGTGTTGTCAGGCCTCCTTGAGAACGCCGCGCGCGCGGGGGTGGTTCCCTCTCCCGCGTTGGCGTTCAGCGACGGGAGCGGGAACACGCGTTTCAGCTGAAACGCCCCCGCCGGGTCACACCCTGAAGTGGTCCGCCCGCCAGTCCTTGATCCCCAGCTTGATGTCCTTCGGTTTGGCGAACTCGCCGTTCAGCGTCCTCTCGACCAGATCCGAAAGCTCTCCGTCGCTCGCAAATCGCAGAGCAACGAGCTGACCGGGGGCCAGGGTCATCGCGCGTGCGGCCAGCTCGGGCGACAGGACACTCTGGAGCCCCAGCCTTTCCTCGAGGCGAATGAGCCGATCCTGGGCCCTCAGTGCCTGAGTCCGGGACAGCAGCGTCAGCACCACCAGCCCTACCGCGACCGGCACGATCATCCCCCGGTCGACGTTCGGCTCCTGGACGAGCCGAACGCTCCAGTAGACGACATTGATCAGCATGAGCGGCCCCAGAAAGAAGTGAAACGCCGGAAGAAACCGGGCATGGTTGCCGTAGTTCTGAGATTAGGTCACAGGTCGCTCCTGCTCGTGAGGCACGGGGGAGGCTCAAGATGGCGTGAGCACGGGGGGAGAAGGGTAGTCGTGCCGCGGCCGGGACAGGACCCTACGATACCTCCGCGAACCGTCACCGGTTGGAAGCTGGGTGGCCATCTTTTAGCTTGGTGCCGGCCAGGGCGTGCCCGTCAGGGGAAGACCCGCCCGGTCGTCATCCCAACCGGGGGAGTACTTGTTGCGGACACCATCGACATCCCTGATCGCGATCCTCGTCGTCACTGCGTGCGGAGGCGGAACGACACAACCGGCACCACCTCCACCTCCACCTCCTCCCCCCCCGCCACCCGAGACGAGCCTCGACATGCAGCCGGGCGAGATGCGGGTACTCACGAACACGGCGGATGTCTCGGCGTTCGAACTCAGGGGCGGAGGCGACGCTCGCGAGTATCAGGTCATTCTCATGAGCGGCAGCCAGGTGGAGGGGGCAATGACTCCCGTCCGTTTTCGCGCCCAGGCCACGACAGGGAGCCCGAGCGTCCTTCCCGCGGAAGCCCCCCGTGTCACGACCTCGGAAGCCTCACGTCGAATGGGCGCTCCTTCCGTGGTACCCACCCGCCTCGACCGACTGCGGCAGCGAGCCGGCCACCTGGCCCTTCTCGCCGAGATGCGTGAGGAGATCCGGCGGCGCCGCCCACGGATATCGCCGCGGGCTGCGTCAGGTGTTCGACCCTCGATCGCGGCGTCGGCCGTCCCGACTGTCGGTCAGATGATCTCGGTCACCTCGTCGCTGACCCCGGACGGCGGCATCAGCTGTGCCGCGTCGAAGAACATCGACGGGGTCGTGAAGGCGGTCGGCGCGAACTTCGTCCTCCTCGAAGACGTCGCGAGCGCCGGACACCTGACGGCTCAGGACTACGCCGAGCTGGATGCTGAACTCGATGCCTACGTCGCGCCGGTCGACCGGGCCTACTTCGGGGACCCGCCCGACCTCGACGGAAACGGTCGCGTGATCGTTTTCTTCACCCCCGAGGTCAATCGGTCCGGAGACGCGATCGGGTTCTTCAACCCGCTGGACATGTTCGACCCGGCCGACTGCCCCTCGAGCAACGAGGGCGAGATCGTCTGGCTGTTCGCCCCGGAGCCGGACGGTTCGGGAGGCTATGACGTCACCCCCGAGGAAGTGAAGCGGGTCGCACGCGGACTCGTAGCACACGAGTTCCAGCACCTCCTCGCAAATTTCCAGCGCTTCCTCGGCGGAGGCACCCGGTCGGACGACGTCTGGATCGAGGAAGGGCTTTCCCACATCGCGACGGAGGTGTCGGGGTTCTTCCGCATCGGAGTGCCGACGCGGGCAGCCGTCGGCTTCACCGAGATCGGGATCGGATCCGTCGAGGAACCGGCGTTCTACGACTTCCACGAAGCCAACTTCGGCAACATGGGAGAATACCTGCGGGCCCCCGAAGCGGCCCCATCTCTGGCCCTGGTCGACAACCCCGAATACACGTTCGCAATGAGGGGTTGGGGCTACCTCTTCCTGCGCTGGCTGGCCGATCGATACGCGGCCGCCACACCGGAGAGCATCGTCGGGGGAAGCGCGGAGGACCTGCTCTTCCGTGAGATCGCGGTCGGGGGCCCGACACGCATGGTCGGCATCCCGAACCTCCTGCGCGCGATCAACGCCGTGTCGGGCGAATCACCGACGTGGGACGGCCTGCTCGCCGAATACTTCGCGGCTCCCGCGCTCGTGGACGCCATGAGCACCCCGGACGACATCCCGTTCCGGACGTGGGATTTCGACCGTGCGTACACCGAGATGGCCGCGAACGCCGTGCCCCACCTCTCCTCGGGCTACCCGCTCCAGCGAACCGCGATCTCGATGAGCGCCGGTGTGAACCGTTCGATCACGTTCGACGTCGGAGCGTCGGCGGCCCGCTACTTCCGCTTCACATCAGCGGGATCACACCCGGACATGCGCGTGGAGTTCACCACGCCCTCCGGCGGACAGTTGCCCGACTCACGCCGGCTCCACGTGGTTGTCGTCCGGACCCGCTAGCCGACTTCACCGGCCGGGGCGCGGAGAGTTCAGGTCGACCGAGATCGACGAGACGCCGGGCACGGCCGCCCGCAGTGCGTCCTGCACACGATCCACACTCCGCTCTATGTCGTTGGTCGTGAGCCCGTCGGCAAAATCGAGGTCGACGTGCACCCGGATCGCTTCGCTCCCGACATAGACCGCCTGGAGACGGTTGACCGCCGTGACCTCCGGCAGGGCTCGAATCGCCGCCAGTAGGGTGGCCCGGACCGCGGCGGGGACCGACCTGCCCGCGATGAAGCCCCGCGCCTGCGACACCAGAAGACCCGAAGTCACGGTCATGAACACGGCCAGGGCGATCGCGCCCACCGCGTCGATCAGCACCGCGCCGAACAGCATATACGAGCAGATCGACACGAAACCGATGATCGACGACGTCGTCCCGAGCGCGTCCTGCAGGAGCGCAGTCTTCACGAGCGGCTGGCCGGTCTTTCCGTAGGCCTCGCGCAGCGACGGATCGACGGCGCGAAGCCGCTTCACGGACCGACTGACCGCGTAGCCGTTCGTAACGATCGACAGCACGACGACCCCGAGCGCCAGGTAGGGATGCTCGAGCGGGTCCGGCCGACCGAGCTGCGAGAGCCCTCGCCAGAGCGACAGGCCCGCCCCGATGACCAGCATCGAGAGAGCCGAGAGCAGCGCCCAGAAAAAGACCTCGCGGCCGTATCCCAGCGGATACTTCGCATCCGGGGGGCGTCGGGAACGCACGTCCCCGATAAGGAGGAAGGCGGAACCGCACGCGTCGGCCAGCCCCTGCGCCATCTCGGCGAAGACGACGGCGCTCCCGGTGATCATCGCGACGACGAAGTTCGTGATCACATCCAGGATGTCGACCGACAGCGAGACGGTGACTACCTGCCGCGTGGTGACCGCCCCCGGTTCCGTCAGGACGGGGGTGACGTCCTGCGGTCGGCCGTCGGTGGTCTCAGGCATCCGCACTACTGCTCGGTTTCGAGGTTTACGGCGTAGTACAAATCAGGGCCATGGTCGCGGTGCGCGTCGACCAGATCAACTCCCCGGTGGGCGTCGCATGGTCAAGCGGATCGTGCCATCTTGACCAACGCTCGGTGACGATACGTTACGGCTTCGCTTTCGGCAGGAGACAGACATTTGGGCTTGAAAGTCATTGGCGCGGGTCTGGGCAGGACCGGCACGGCGTCCCTCAAGGTCGCCCTCGAGCAGCTCGGCATCGGGCGTTGTCACCACATGGGGGAGGTGCTCGCGGATCCAGAGCAGATCCCGCTCTGGATCGAGGCCGCGGACGGATCGCCGGACTGGGATCGGTTGATGCGGGGCTTCAGCGCCTCGGTCGACTACCCGTCGTGCTCGTACTGGCGCGAGCTGGCGGAAGTGTACCCGGACGCGAAGATCATCCTCTCGACCCGCAGCGCCGAGAGCTGGTTCGAGTCGGTGAACGCCACGATCATGGCGCCCCGCTTCAACGACTTCATCGCTCCGACTCCGTGGGGACAGATGATCAAGCGGACGATCTGGGACACGCTCGAGGGGCGCATGGGCGACCGCGAGTTCATGATCGACTACTTCGAGCGGCGCAACGACGAGATCCAGAGGACCGTGCCGGCGGACCGCCTGCTGGTATTCGAAGCCCGGGAGGGCTGGGCTCCGCTCTGCGACTTTCTCGGACTCCCGGTCCCGGACACGGAGTTCCCCCGAATCAACCAGCGCGAGGAGACGAAGAAGATCCTCGACGGGTTGATGACCGGCGGTGAAGACGGCCCCGACGAGGAGACGATGGCGGGCGCTCGGGACGACTTGTTCGCCAGTTAGACCGAACCGACCACTCTTATGACCTTCTTTCAGACGCTTGCCGAGTGCTCGGTCGCGTTCGCCGGGTTCGCCGCGATTCATGCCGTCCTCAAGGGTGGGAACACCGGTCGAATATTGCACCGCTCGTTCACGGTGGTGCTCACCGGCGCGCTCGCGTTCATCCTGAGCGTGCTGGTCCTTCTGCTCGATCAATTCGACCTCGCGGCCCCGACCCTTTGGCGTGTGGCCAGTGGCGTCGCGCTCGCGGCGATCGGCTTCGGCTGGTTCCTGTTCTACCGGAGCCATCGCCAGTTGGCCGGGCTGGGCGACGTTCCCCAGGCACCCTTCGTCTTCGCCGTGGCCTCGTCGATGCTCGTCGTGCCAATCCCGATCCTGCTGCTCAACCTCGGTGGGTGGTGGTGGGCGCCCGGTGCCCGCGCGTATGGAGCGGCGCTGACGATGATCCTCGCCTCCGGGGTGTTCGCACTGCTGGGGAGCTTCTGGTTCCCGCTGGTGATCGCGATCGAGAAGGCGAGGAGCGGCGGCTCGGCGTCCAGCCAGGGAGGCTAGCCACTCCAGGGGTCGATCAGGCGAGGTCACTCACGCGGCAGGAGTGACTCTATCCGCCTGATCGCTTCCAGCATCGAATTCAGCGTACCCGTGGTGTTGCTGAACCTGTACCAGATCATACTGACGAGGCCGCGGAAGCGGGGGGCGTCGATGAGGGCGTACGAGTCGGTGGGGCCGGTCTCCCAGGGCTCATCGAAGCCGTTGAGGCTCAACCGCGATGCGTCGACTCCTTGCTCGGCCACGTACGCCTGAAGCTGGGTAGACGCCGACTGGAGGAGGCCCTGTTCCCACGCCAGGTCGGCCACCATGGCCGGGAACGCCGTCAGCTCACGGACCAGGTCTGGATCGGAGACGAGGTCGAGCTCGCCCGAGCCGAGCACGCTCTCGACGGCCCCCAGAGGCGCATCGTAGCTCGCCGCCGAGCCCCACGCCGCGGCAACCAGGGAGTCGACCAGGAAAAGCTGCTCGTCGTTACCCGGAGCCACCGGCCCGAGATTCAGGAGATCGACCACGGCGCCTCGACCCGTATGGTGGAAGGAAGCGACTCGATCCACCTCAGCCCTCGCAAGGGCCATGTCGTTGCCGAGGGCAGTGAACAGGGCGGCGCGCCGCTGGTCCTGTCCTCGATTCTCCCACGCCGCCTCGATGCCGAACGCGAGGAGGATGGAACTGACGATGACGACCCCCTCCACCACGACGCGCAGCCACGGGATCTGTTTCCTGGTCGAGATTGGGGGCTCCCTGAAAGGCGTTTTGACGGTCCTGCGATTCTGCGGGGGACATCGTAGGCGGGGTGCCCCGGGGGCGCGAGGCGCGACTACACCCGCAGCGACTCAGCCTGTCACTTCACGGGCGAACGTCCTGGCGTCTTCCAGGTCCTGGCGGTTCGGGCGGCCCCGATTCACGAGGTAGAGGAATGAACCCTTGCAGAAGAACCTGCCAGCGACCTCGGCGCCCTTCGCCGTAACGGCTTCCTCCAGGGCTCCGACCTCTTTTCCCCTTCCTTCTCCCGAGGTGCCGAAGAGAGCCACTTTCCTCCCCCGAAAGTCGTTTTCCGCGATGAATCGCCTGAACCCCAGATTCTTCAGTGGGCCATACAGCCCGGCACCGAGGAAGACGAGGGAGTCGTCAGCCAGTCCGTCCTTCGTCTTCACATCGTCTGCCGTGACACGCAGTTCGGCGGCGATTGCCTCGGCCACCTTCCGGGTGTGCCCGGTCAGGGAGAAGTAGACGACCTCGATCATGCGATGCGATCCCCATCAAGGGTGCGACGGCTGATCGTACCGCCTCGAGGTCGACGACTGCCAGAGGCGGACACGGGCGAGGGCCAGGGCGCAGGTACCGGAGTAGGGACTCGAGCGGCGCGGACCTCTTCGCGAGACGGGGACAACAAGCCATGAACGGCCCGACCGATTCCTTCGTTCGGGTTTGGGGACTCCATAGCCCACATTCGCGCGTCGCTCAGCCCGGTTGCCTCGCTGATCCAGCCGCAACAGCATCAACTTGCTGAACATGCCGAGGACCCGGCCGACTTCTTCGTAGCGAGACAGCAATGACGAGCAACTCGCAAACCCCTTGGACTCGCATCTTTGCAGAGGGCGCGATCATCGTCGTGTCGATCCTCCTGGCGTTCGGCATCGACGCCGCCTGGGATGCCCGCAACGCGCGAGCCGAGGGAGAGGTAGCGCTCTCGGGACTCGAGGAAGATTTCATCGCGAATCGGACGCAAATGGATCGCATCCTGGCGAGCCATCGCTCGAGGGCTGTGGCGTTCGAGTGGTTCGAGGCGGCGCGCCCCGAGGAGATACTTACGCTGTCAGCTGACTCAGCTTCGTCGATATTCCGAAGCCTCTATCTCCCGGACTCCTTCGATGGAGTCCGGGGGAACGTGGATGCCCTCGTCGGCGCCGGAAGACTCGATCTCGTAGGCGACGACAGGCTGCGCGAGCGACTCGTGACGTTCATCAACCTCATCGACGACGCCGAGGAGGAGCGGGCGGCGATGCGCGCCGGCGGGCTCGAGATCTTCAAGGCGACGGCCGAGCACAGCGGACCCTGGGCGGTGGGGGAGTCGCTACTTCCCAGGATCCACTCGGCCGACCTGGCGGCGCTCCGACGAGATGAGCGCTTCGTGGGACTGGTGAGGCTCGGCTACCACTGGTCGTATGTCTACGCGATCCAACTCCGGGGAGTATCCGACGTAATCGACGATATCCTCCGGTTGCTCACGGACTGACGCGGCTGCGGGCCGACAGCTCCTGGTATGCCGGAGGAGGGACTGGCTACGATCGCTTCGCGATCCGCCGAGCGCGCTTCGCTCGGTTCGACCCTCAAGGGATTGCTCCCACCGGATCTTGAGTCCCAGTCCATCCCTATGCGGAACACGTACTCAGACGTACTGGGCCGCACCAACCGGGACAATCTGCGGGATCGCGGGGCGGGGCGTTTCCAGCTGAATCACGCTCAGTACGTCACCGTACCGGCACAATCGCGGCACAGGGGACACGCGCAATAGTGCTTGCCCGTCGGCATCAATCGCTGGGCGGATGAACGCTCACCCAGCACCGATCTCGTTATCGAGCAACTGCGCCAGCTCTTCCGCCTCCGCGAGAGCGCGGCGGTAAAGGAAGCTCTGCCAACCGAGAGGGGAACTCGTAAGAAGGAGCAGCTCGCGTAGCGCGCCGGATTCTTTCATGACCCTGCTGTTCAGTGCTCCCGCCGCCCACGCCCGTCGGTCAGCTTCCGAACGCCCACGCCCGGACCATTCGGTCCCCTCGACCAGGCGTGGGAGCAGACCCTCCGAGTAGCCGAGGATCGCGTGACGGCGTGCCACGTCCCCCTCAGCCGTATTCTCGACAGAGTTGAGGTAGTCCAGCAGGGCTTCTCGAAGCTCATCATTGGAGATCAGGTCGATTCTCCCGCTACTCTTCAGAGCTTCGATCGCTGCCGTGTTCGCGTCGAAGGTCAGGTAGTCCAGGAGGAGAGTCAGATCGTCGACGAACCGGACGGAATCCTGTATCTCGGCTCGGTCCTCCGCGAAGGCGCTCAAGCGTCGCCGAGCCTCGAATCCCTCTTCCAGCCGTCCAAGGCGACCAGCCAACTGGTCGATGTCGGCACCGACATCTCGCCTCACCGCGGCCAGAGCATTTCGCGCCGCCGCCCGATCGCGATAACGCTCCACCGCCGAGTCGGCGCCGAGAGCCAGCCCGACACCCAGCGTAACGATCACGAACTCGGTTGCTAAAGACCGCTTCGACCTCGACATGATTGTTCTCCAGACCGGGCGACTATAAGACGTTGCGCGTTTCTGCTGCGAGGATCGTAGGGGAGGAGGTCCCTAAGGCGCGAGATCACGCCGCGCCCATCACGACGAACGGAATGTACGTAGCCCATGGTCGAGAAGATGCCGGAGGAGGGACTCGAACCCTCAAGGGATTGCTCCCACCGGATTTTGAGTCCCAGTCCACCCCACCTTGCAACACGTACTCAGACGTACTAATCCGTACCACCCCTAACAATCTGCGCCATCCGGCAGCGGACGTTTCCCTCTGAGTCCCGCTCAGTACGTCACCGTCACGGCACAATCGCGACACAATCAGGGACATGCTCGCTCAGCCTGCTCAGCGAGCGATCCCCATCAACGGTCGTCTCTTGTCGGGCGAGAACGTACCGTCGCACCTTCCGTGCATGTCCGAGATCATTTCGCGTCTGAACGAGGCTCTCTCGGGTCGCTACGAGATCGAGCACAAGCTCGGCGAGGGTGGGATGGCGACCGTCTACCTGGCCCACGACGAGCGTCACGATCGGAGGGTGGCGATCAAGGTGCTCCGTCCGGAACTCGCGGCGGTGATCGGGGCCGAACGGTTCCTCGCCGAGATCAAGACGACGGCCAACCTCCAGCACCCTCACATCCTTCCGCTCTTCGATTCGGGCGAGGCGGATTCGTTCCTGTTTTACGTCATGCCGTTCGTGGAAGGCGAGACGCTCAGCGAGCGGCTCGACCGGGAGAAGCAACTGCCTGTCGAGGAGGCGGTTTCTATCGCCACGAACATGGCGGAGGCGCTCGATTACGCGCACCGCCAGGGCATCGTCCACCGAGACGTCAAGCCCGCCAACGTCCTCCTCCAGGACGGGAAGCCAGTGATCGCGGACTTCGGGATCGCCCTGGCCGTGAGCGCAGGCGGCCATCAGAGGCTCACGGAGACAGGCCTGAGCCTGGGCACACCCCACTACATGAGCCCCGAACAGGCGACGGGCGATCCGAACGTGGGTCCTGCGACGGACATCTACGCGCTGGGGTGTGTGCTGTACGAGATGCTCGTGGGGGAGCCGCCCTTCACCGGCAGTACGCCCCAGGCGATCCTGGGCAAGATCATTACCGAAGACACACCCTCCGCGAAGAAGGAGCGGACGACGGTCCCCCCGAGTGTCGACTCGGTGGTGGCGAAGGCGCTGGAAAAGCTGCCGGCTGATCGATTCAGTAGCGCTGGGGCGTTTGCCGGAGCCCTCGCTGACCCCAACTTCACTACCGTCGCCCTGTCGGCGGTTTCCGGCATTCAATCACGTCGATCGCCGACTCCCGCTACGATACTACTTTCCGCACTGGCGTCTGTACTGGCCCTCGCGCTGGTATGGATGGCGTTGGCCCGGTCTGAAGATCCTCGCCCGGTATTGCGACTCGCATTGGACCTCGCACCCGGGCAAGCGCTCGCCGGTGACCCGGGCGCTCGCATCGCCATCGCTCCCGACGGACTCAGCTTCGCCTATGTCGGTGAGAGAGGAGGCCAGGGATCACAAATCTGGGTCAGGGATCTTCGGCGACTCACCGCAACGGCACTTGGTGGAACCGAGGGGGGAGTGGCCCCCACGTTTTCCCCGGACGGAAGCCGGATCGCGTATCGCGTGGGCACCGAGCTTTGGGTCACGGACCGAGACGGAGACGCTCCGATCAAGCTCGTCGACGACCCGGACACCAACATCGAGTTCCTATCGACGTTCGACTGGGGTCCGGACGGTTTCATCTATGTCGGCGGACGGGGGACCTTCCGTGTCCCGGAGACTGGCGGTGCGTGGGAGGAGGTCGTCCCTCAGGACGAGAGTAGGCGGCTGCATCTCCACCCCGCCGTCCTCCCGAACGGGACGAGCGCGGTGGTCGTGCTGGGGCAAAACGAGACGCGCACGGAAAACGTGATCGCGGCTGCGGACTTCGCGACCGGTGAACTGAAGGAGCTGACCCCGGGCGTCGCGGTAGCTGTCTCCGGGGAGGGCGATCTCTTGATCGTGCGGTCCGATGGGAGGCTCGATTTCGTCCCGTTCGATCAAGACCGGCTCGAGTTGCGTGGGGCGACGAGGACCGTCTCCAGCAGTGTCGGAATCGGGGATTATGGCGCAGTAGATCTCGCGATCTCGCCGTCGGGGACACTGATGTACGTAACCGGACTCCAGGAACCACGACGGCGATTGGTCTATGTCGACCAATCCGGTGTGGAGGAGCCCGTGGAGCCCGGGTGGACAGGCCCGTGGGAATCGGTGGCACTGTCGCCGGACGGCGAGCGCCTCGTCGTGGGCACCGGATTCGGTGCCAGCCCGCAGCTGTGGATCAGGACGTTGGCCACCGGACAGATGACTCGTCTCACCATGGAGCGAGAACTCAACCGGCGGCCTGTATGGTCCGACGACGGGGAGACCGTGACGTTCATCTCCCAACTCGGGGAGTACAGGGCAGTGTTCCAGAAGCGTGCGGATGGGGTCGGTCCGGCCGAGCCCGTATTCCACCTGGATGAGCACATCGACGAGGTGGACTGGTCGCCGGGTGCCGAATGGCTGGTGTTCCGAACGGGGATGACGGGCGGCGATGGGCGCGACATCCACGCCTTGCACGTGGGCGGGGACTCGACCCGTATTCCGATCGCGGCCAACCCCGCATATGACGAGATGTCTCCCGCGCTCTCACCAGACGGACGGCTGGTGGCCTACCTCGAGCGGGAGGAGTCAGGGGATCAACTCTACATCCGATCGTTTCCAAACCCTGACGATTTCCGAGCGCAGGTCTCCGTCGAGCACGGCCGCGTACCAGTGTGGAGCGCTGACGGCGGGACGCTCTTCTATCATGAGGGCCAGGGCGCGAGAGCGAGAATGGCCGCCGTATCGATCGTCACGACCCCTTCTTTCTCGGTGCAGAACCGGAGGAATCTCTTTCCGATCCCTCAGTACTTCACGACGATCGCGTCCAGTGCCTTCGACTACCAGGAGCGTGATGGGCGTTTCATCATGATCCGCGACGACGACTCCGCGACGCAGGGCGATTTGATCCTCATCCAGAACTTCGGGGAATCCACGAACCCTGATGGGTGATTGAGCACCGGGGGCGCGCAGAGCGATTGCGTATCGCGCGATTGACCGGAACTCGAGGGTGAATGCCGGAGGAGGGACTCGAACCCTCAAGGGATTGCTCCCACCGGATTTTGAGTCCCTCTCTACCCCTCCCTGGAGGACGTACTGAGACGTACTAGACCGGACCACGCGGGACAATCTGCGGGATCGCCCCCCGGGGCGATTCCCGCTGAATACCGCTCAGTACGTCTCCGTACCGGCACAATCGCGGCACAATCCAGACACGCCTTGGCCAGGGCTATTCCTCACCGTCAAGCGCCTGCCTTACAAGCGGTCCCGAAGATCCCCGACTTCCCGGCATTTCTCCGGATTTCAACGGGGAGGTACGGATCAGATCCGTAGTTTGATCGTCGTTTCCGGCGTTGATCCGTATTTGAACAGCCTCACGAACGGCCCCACGTTGGGAACGCCCCCAGGCGGGCGGGAGTGTCGCATGGCGAGAAGCCACCGGACGTAGCCATCATTCTCGCAACGTCGTTTCGTCAGTACGGAGTTAGCTGAAATCGTCTTGGCTTCAGGGCAAGTCTCACATCACGGCGGAGGACGCGAGTCATGAGGCGAACCGTTATCACGCTGGTCACCGGCGTCTTGCTTGGAGCAGGTGGGTCATGGTTCTACCTCGGCGGGTCAGAGGCTGAACCCGGTTCAGAAACTGAGCCTACGCCGGACGTGAGCGCCACGCTGCCTGACCTTCCGGAGCCCTACTACCGTGTGCTTTTCGAGAATGAGGCCGTGCGCGTCGTTGAGCATTGGCTTGAGCCGGGGGAGAGCGAGCTCGAGCACACGCATCCTCCCATGGTCGCCTATTTCGTACAGGGAGCCACGGCCATGGTTACCGAGGCCGATGGTTCGACCTCGGAGGCCACGATCCCGACAGGCGCCTTCCTGGACGGGGCCGACAATCCGCGCCTCCTGGAGTGGTGGACACACTCCCTGGAGAACACTGGCGACACGCCGCTCCACTCGATATTGGTCGAGTTCAAGGCCGAGCCAGCTGGAAACTGATTTGGCGATCCGGAGATCACGCGAGTGGACTCGATGACTTCTCCCGTGTGGCTTCCCGGGCGACGACTTCAGCTAACAGGTCCACTGGCGGCTGCGGGCCTTCGGCCCTTCGCTGTACACCGCGCTTCGTGCGGCGTCGCCAGTGGCCAGAACGTTATGGGACATGCTCCAGATCGTCGCAGACGGTCGGCTGATGTAATTAGAAGGGGGTCGGTCGGTATCATGAACCGCCGCTTTTTTGGTGTCTCTTGGGCGCTTGCTTACGCAGCATCGGCCCTCGCCGCACAAGTAGGATCGACGATAGAGGTGGTCACGCCAGTCCACCGGTCCCCCGTTCCCGGTGACGGGCAGGTTCACCTCGTTTACGAACTGCACCTGACCAACTGGACCAGAGCCGACCAAGTCCTGGAGCGTGTGCAGGTCATCGATCCGAGTACCGGGGTCGCACTTCTCACGCACGAGGGAGAGTGATCTACCTTCGCCGCCCACGTCGACTAGTGTGGCTCTCATTGATTGTGGCCGGGTGTGCCCAAGCGGGCGGAGGCCAGGAGGAGAAGCGCACGGAGGCCCCTGCAACGCGAGCAGAATCTGGCTCTACCGATTACCACATACTTCTGGATGCAGCCCACCATAACCTCAACGATCCGGGCTTTGAGCCACTCATCCAGCTCATGGTCCAGGACGGTTATCTCGTCACTACAAACAGACGGGAATTCTCCGACGAGAGCTTGGAAGAGGTGGACCTGCTAGTCATCGGTGCTACGGCTCCGCACGATCTGACCAATTCCGTCGTGTTCTCGCCAGACGGCACCACGCTGGTCGGGGGCGGAGCGGACAGGACCATAAGCTTGTGGAACGTCAGTACGGGCGGCTTGAAGGACACCTATCGTGACACGGCGTGGATTGGGGCGCTGGCATTCGCCCCCGATGGTCGAACCCTCGCGGCGGCCGCAGCAGACGAGTCGGTGAAGCTGTGGCGTGTGCCCGCCGGGTCTGTAAGAGCCGTTCTGGAGCATGGGACCGCTGTGCGCTCGGTGTCGTTCTCTCCAGACGGTACGAGCTTGGTATCGAGTGGCGACGATGGAACCGTCAGGGTGTGGGACTCGGAAACGGGACGGCGAATCAAGACGCTCATCGGGCACGATGGACCCGTTCTACACGTCGCGTTTTCGCCTGACGGTTCCGCTTTGGCGACTGCGGGTGCTGACGGGTCTGTCTTGCTCTGGGATCTTGAGGCCGAGACTGTCGTGGCGACGCTGGCCGGGCACCGGGGCCCGGTCCGTCACGTCGTCTTTTCACCCACCGGCCATAGGCTGGCCTCGGCAGGCGCCGACGCCACCGTGAAGCTTTGGGACTCGCAAACAGGCCTCCTGCTCACCACGCTTGCCGAGGAGGCGCAATCTCTCGCCTTCTCCCCGGATGGGGCCATGCTCGCCACGGGTCGGGAGGAAACCATTGGCCTCTGGGTGATGCCATCGGGTGAATCTCTCGGCATCCTCGATGTCAACGTCGACGTGGCCTGGTCGTTGGAGTTCTCTCCGGATGGAGCCCTGCTCGCCTGGGTGGACGACGACGAGATCGTGCAGATCTGGGACCGCCGCACCGATCGAACCAGGCATGTGCTCGATGGACGAACCGACGCAATCTGGGATTCCGGACCAGCCCTTACGCCGGAGGAGTGTGGAGCAGTTCTTGATTGGGTTTCCGGAGGCGGGGCGCTCCTGCTGATTACGGATCACGCGCCGTGGGCGACGCCCTCCCGGTGTCTGGCTGCAGGCCTCGGAGTCACCATGAGCAATGCCAACGCGACAGAGGACGAGGACCCGGACCATAATTCCGGCGACGGTAATCCGTCGTGGCTCGTCTTCTCGCGTAACGAGGGCCTTATAGGTGACCATCCGGTCACTAGGGGACGTACCGAAGAGGAACGCGTGGACGAAGTCGTAACTTTCGCTGGCCAGTCACTGGTCGCAGAGAACGACTTCACGCCCTTCCTGATCTTGTCACCCACCGCAGTGGATCACCTGGAAGGCGGGCGTGTGGATTCGGCGGCCGGTCATGCCCAGGGGGTCGCGGGTACGTTCGGACTGGGCAGGGTCGTGGTTCTCGGCGAAGCAATGATGTTCATGGGGCCCGGGCTGGATTCCCCAGACTACGACAACCGCCAGCTGGCCTTGAACGTCGTTCGATGGCTGTCGGGCAGGCTCAACTGACTCGGGGACCGCACCTCCCCCGGGGCCATCGAAGGCGAGTCTGCTTCGAGGGGCCGCAACAACGACGGCGGCGACGTCTTACAACCCGGGTCTTCGGGTAAGTGCCGGAGGAGGGACTCGAACCCTCAAGGGATTGCTCCCACCGGATTTTGAGTCCGGCGCGTCTGCCAGTTCCGCCACTCCGGCCGGGTGCAGCGAAGGGTCGCCATTCTAACGCGGGATGGCGCTGCGGTCACCCTCCCCGGGAGACCGCGGCGCGCAACCGCGGGGTACCGAAACCGGGGCCCATCCCGGTGACGTATTCAATCGCGTAGTGTTCGATCGACGATGCGACCAGAACGCCGCACTCACGCCCCGGGGGACACGATGGATATGGACCTGATCGTCATCTTCTCGTTCGTCGTCATGATCGTCCTGATCATCACGGCGGGGGTCGTCCTCTACCCCATCTCGCGAAAGCTGGGCCGGTATCTCGAGGAGGCGGCGATCGAGCGCCGCGAAGCGCGGCTGTCGGGGCATTCTTCCCACGCCCCGCAGCAGCACCAGCAGCAGGCGATCGCCGCCCCTCCCCCGCAGTTCATGGAGATGCTCTCGAGGCTCGAAACCCAGCTGGAAGGCGTGGCGGATCGGCAGGAGTTCGTGGAGCGTCTACTCGAGGAGAAGCAGACGGAGGTGCAGGAAGGGGCGTTCCCCGCCGACTGAGATCGAAAAGTGCCGGGCGCGCCCGGTCGGTGAGCGGCGCGTGAGCCGTCGCAGATCCTTGCCACAGGAGGGTGTCCGTTCGGCCCGGCGTCCTTTTCGTCGATCTTCAGACGCCGGGGCACCCGGAATGGTTGCCCGCATGAAGGGCGGTTCGGGGGCTACGCCAGGTTGAAGAAGGCGAGCCCGAGAATCGAATAGACGGCCAGCAGCAGAACGCCTTCCATCCAGTTCGTCTCCCCGTCGTTCGAGATCTGACCCACCACCAGGACCGCGATCGCAACCGCGACGACTTCGAGCGGCGTGAACAGCAGATCCATTGGGGTCGGGGCGATCACATAAGACAGGAACACCAGCAAGGGCGCGACGAACAGCGCGATCTGGACGGATGAACCCACGGCGATCTGGAGGGACAGGTCCATCTTGTTCTTGAGGGCCACGAGGACGGCCGTCGAATGCTCCGCCGCGTTGCCGACCAGGGCGACGATGATGACTCCGACGAACACCTCGTTCATGCCGAGTGAGTGAGCCGCCTCTTCGGCGCCTCCGACGAGGATCTCGCTCATCCAGCCGATGACGGCCGCGGCCCCTACGAGGACCATGACCGAGCGCTTGCGGGACCAGACGACGTGGTCGGATCCCGCCTCGTGCGCGTGACTGCTCCCCGCATAGAGGTGCCCGTGCGTGCGCAGGGCGAAGACGAGCGAGAGGACGTAGCACACCATCAGGACGACCGAGATCTCGAGGCTCAGCGAGCGCTCGGCCCCGGCCACATCGGCGACGGCCTCCGCGGCCGCGGCTCCAGTCTCGGCCCCCACCGCCACGAAGTGGAAGACGGCCGGGATCACGAGCCCCACCGCGCTCAGCAGGAGCATCGTCGCGCCGAGCGTCGCGGCAGTCTTGTTAAATGCCTGCTTGGTGTGCCTGAGGCCGCCCAGGAGGGTCGACAGACCGAAGACGAGCAGGATGTTGCCGATGATCGAGCCGGTGATGGACGCCTTCACGAGCTCGGTGAGACCCGCCCGAAGGGCGAAGATGGCGATGATCAGCTCGGCGGCGTTGCCGAAGGTCGCGTTCAGCAGCCCCCCGAGCCCGGCCCCGACGCGCTCCGCGAGCATCTCGGTGGACTTCCCCATGATCCCGGCCAGGGGAATGATCGCGAGTGCGGATGTGATGAAGAGCGTGGTCCCCGAGGCGTGGAACGCGTATTCCAGCACCAGGGTGATCGGAACGAAGATGAGGAGGAGGGTGAGAACGTTCTCGATCTTGAAGAGTCCGCCCACCCGCGCCTCCGTCATCCATCAACAAGGGGAGAGGCGCCGTCCGGATTCGAACCGGAGTAGGGGGCTTTGCAGGCCCCTGCCTAGCCACTCGGCCACGGCGCCGCGGAGGCAACAGCCTAATCGATGACGGGGGTCGGGTAAAGCCCGTCCCGCAGGGGTTATCCGGCCGCTCCCCCTCAGCTTGTGTGCCGTCGCTCGCCCGGTCTATACTCGCGCGATGCGAGTTCGGATCCCTTCTCGAATCGGCGTTCAGACGGCGCTTCTGGCGTTGCTCGCAATTCTACCCGCCGCGCACCCGCTGGACGCACAGCACCGCGATGCCCGTCTTCCCGATCCGGGCAGCGTGTGGCTCGAATTCGGAATGCGCCTCGACAACTGGACCGAGCAGTTCGGGGCGGACGGCCAACGCGAGCCGACGTACGCCAATTCCGACGGCCTGATCGCGCAGCGGCTCTACCCCGGCCCCCTGCCGCTCATCAATGACCTCAACCGGGATGCCCTGGCGCTCGGATTCGATTCGCTGACCGAGAGCGACTTCTCGATGGGGCGGCTCGACTACCAGACCCTGAACGCCCAGATGCGGCGCCTCTCCGCGGGGCTCGAGTTCGGCGTCATTCCCAGGGTGGCGGTCGGCGTTCGGATCCCGTTCACGATCTCCGACGTGGAGCCCGCGTTCGTCTTCGATTCGCTCAGCGCCACAGTCATGGGAGCGCTCAGCGCCTTCCCGCCCGACGCGACGTTCTTCGAGGATGCTCGCACATCCATGACTCAGCTGGACGTGCTGATCGCGGGTGGGAGCCTGACCGGGCAGGAACTGGCCGACGCCATCGCGCTGCGGGCCGACACCGACGCGTTCCTTACCGCGCTCGAGCTGCGGGCGGGGGGAGAGCTCCTCGTCCCGACGGGAGCCAGCGCGGCGGGGAGTCAGATGCGCGCGCTCTTCGGCGGGTTCGCGGCGGCGTTCGACTCGCTCAACCTCTCGCTCCCGGATCTGATCCTCCCCGACAACGCTACCGCCGAGGACCTGCGACGCTTTCTGGAGGACGCGCCCGTCTCGGGCGCGGCCCCGACGCGAACGAAAAGCTCGATCTCGATGCCCGAGATCGAAGTCTCTGCACGGTTCGGCGTCCTGGATCAGATCACGCCGCGCTCCGTGGCGGATCTCGGGGCGGCGTCGGCCTCCGGACCCGACTCTGCGGCGAACGCTGATGCGATCGCTCGCCGTCGCGGGCTGCGGTTCCGTACGTCGGTCGGGGCGCTGTTGCGGATCCCGCGGGCCCAGAACGGCCTCCCCCCGATGGCGGATCCGTCGAGCTTCCTCAATCTGCCGGTCGGAGACGGGCAGACCGACATCGAGATGTCGGTCTATCAGGACATCGCACTGGGGGGCTGGCTGATGGTTCGGGCCGTCGGACGGTACGGCATCCAGATGGCCGACGAACTCCCTCTGCGGGTCCACCCGCCCGATCGTCCGTACGCATTCGCTTCCACGGAGGCCGTCGTGAACCGCGATCTCGGCGACTACGCCCAGATCGTCCTCAGGCCTTCGATTCGGTTCAACTCGGCGATCTGGTTCGGGCTCGAATACGACTTCTGGAAGATGGGGAACACGAAGTTCTCCCTCCGGGAACCGACGGCCGACGTGCCGGTGGCCTCACCGCTCGAGATCGAGACGTCCCAGACCCGCCACATGCTCGGCTTCGGCATCACGTACGACCTCTCGGAGGCCCGGAGTCGCGAAGACGTCCTCGAGAATCGGGTGCCTATCCGAAACCCCTGGCAGTTCACGTTGAGCTTCCGGCGGGCATTCGCGGGGGCCGGTGGACGGACACCGGCCACGTTCCGCTACATGGCGACGTTCAGGATCCCGATCGGCATCTACTAGCAGCCGGCACAGGACCTAGCGGCTCGAGCTCCCGGCGAGCAGCTCTTCAGCGTGCGCGCGTGACTTCCTGCTGTCGGGATCTCCTCCGAGCATGCGCGCGAGCTCCTCGACCCGCGCCCCGCCCGCGATCGGCGTCACCGCCGTAGACGTCGAGCCGTCACGCGCGGCCTTCATGACCACGAAGTGCGAGTCGGCCCGTGCCGCGATCTGCGCGAGGTGCGTCACCACGAGGACCTGGTGTTTCGAGGCCACCCCGACGAGCCGCTCGCCCACGCGGTTCGCGACCTCTCCGCCGATGCCGGCGTCGACCTCATCGAAGACGAGGATCGGTACCTCGTCGACGGCCACCAGGGCCGTCTTCATTGCGAGCATCAGCCGGCTCATCTCGCCACCCGACGCGACACGGTTGAGCGGCCCCACAGGGAAGCCCGGGTTCAGCGACACGAGAAAGGCCACCCGCTCCGCCCCTGTCGGCCCCGTCGACTCCAGGGCCTCCAGAGTGACCTCGAAGCGCCCGCCCTCCAGTCCAAGCTCGGGGAGGGACGATTCCACGGCCTTCTCGAGCGCGCCCGCCGCCTTCCTGCGGGCGGCCGTCAGGCTGGTCGACAGTGCGTCGAGTCGCTTGCTCTCGGTCGCGATCGCGGCCTCGAGGCGGGCAATCTCGTCGTCCGCGCCCTCGATGCCGTCGAGCTCCCCGCGGGCGAGGCGCCCCGCCTCGATGACCGCCTCGACCGAGTCGCCGTATTTCCGTTTGAGTCGGTAGATCTCGTCCATCCGGCGCCGTATCTCGTCGAGCCGGCCGGGATCGTGGTCCACGGCGTCCCGGTACGCGCCGAGCCCCCGCCCCAACTCCTCGATCGCGCGCAGGGCCGACTCGTGGAGATCGAGAAAGCCCTGACCGGCTTCGTCGATCCGGGCGAGTTCGCCAAGATCCTTCCCGAGCGCGCCGAGTCGATCGACGATGGATCCCTCTGATTCGTACAGGGCGGCGTTGAGTCCGCCGGACAGATCGATGAGCTCCTCGGAGTGGCCCAACCGGCGGGCCTCCGCGTCGAGCCGTTCGTCTTCGCCCGCTTCCAGCCCGGCGGCCTCGATCTCTTCCGCTTTGAAGCGGAGGTAGTCGGAACGTTCGAGTCCCGCCCGCGCGGTCTCCCGCACGGTCGCCAGCTCTTCGGCGAGCTTCCGGACGCTCTCGTGCGCGACACCCACCTCGGCGACGAGATCCAGGTTGGCACCGTATGCGTCGAGGATGCGCCGTTGCTCGCGCCTGTCCAGCAGACGCTGATGCTCGTGCTGGCCATGTAGATCCAGGAGGCGTCCTCCGAGCGCCTTCAGCAGCGACGTCGTCGCCGGCGAGGCATTGACCCACGCCCGGTGGCGGCCCTCGCGGCGCAGCTCGCGCCGCAGAATCAGCCACCCATCCTCGGCATCGATTCCCGAGTCTTCGCAGGCCTTCATGAGCGGAGCCGAATCACCGATCTCGAACCGCCCCTCTACGACGGCCTTCGCGGAGCCCGATCGAATCATGTCGATCGACGGGCGGCCGCCGACGAGCAGCGAGAGGGCCTCCACGACGATGGACTTCCCCGCCCCGGTCTCGCCCGTCATCGCCGTCAGCCCCGAGCTTACCTCGACGGTGAGGTCGTCCACCACCGCGAGGTCGCGGATGCGCAGCTCCTTCAGCACCGCGAGTCACCGTCCACGGGCCGCACATCCCCCCAGCGTAGCTTCCGGCGCAATACGCCGAAGAAGGGGTGGCCGGGAAGTCGGACGAGCCTCAAGGACTGTTCCGATCGCACGACCTCCACCCGCTCGCCCGGCCCGAGGGTCTGGCCCGCCTGGCCGTCCACGGTGAGAGCGAGGTCATCGGACTCCGTCAGCAACTCGACCGTGATTCGGGTGGACGCGGGGAACACCACGGGACGAACGGCCAGCGTGTGCGGCGAGATCGCCGTGGCGACGATTCCCTCCATCGTCGGGACGACGATCGGACCGCCCGCCGACAGGCTGTAGGCCGTGGAGCCAGTCGCCGTGGAGATGATGATCCCATCGGCGCTGTAGTGGCCGACCTCCTCATCGTCCGCCCACAGCCGCAGGGTGATTAGACGGGCGAACCCGCTCTTGTGGAGGACCGCGTCGTTCACGCTGTAGCTCACCGCCGCGTCGGCGGCGTTCGTCGGGGCACCCGTGCGCCCGTCCCCGATGACCCGCACGTCGAGCGCGACCCGCTCCTCGATGGCGCATTCCCCGCTCGCCACCGCCTCGAGGGCCGTCGAGAGCTCGTCCCGGGAGACGAGAGTCAGGAAGCCGAGACGACCCAGGTTGCAGCCAATCACCGGAATACCGCGTGGACCGCCAGCCCGGGCGCCCCGCAGCAGCGTCCCGTCTCCTCCGAGCGTCAACACCAGGTCGAACTCACCGTGCTCCAGATCCGCCACCGGGTGCCCTGCCCGATCGAGATGCGGCTCGAAGCTGAACTCGAGACCCAGACGGTCGCCCGCCTCGTCCAGCTCCCGCAGCACGTTGTCCAGATCGTGGTACTGTGCGTTCCCCACAACGGCGACGCGCATCTCGCTCCGCTTCCCCTTTTTGGCGGGTCCCCCCGCGCGTTGGCTACCGTTCCCGGTCGAGCACCATGCGTGCGATCCGAGAGAGCGTAGCCGCTCCCTGCATCGGTTCGATCTCGTCGAGAGCCGCCCCGACCAGCTCGGCCGCGCGCTCTCTCGCTCGCTCGAGCCCCACGACGTTCGGGTAGGTCGCCTTCCCGAGTTCGGCGTCACGGCCACCCGTCTTACCCATCGCCTGCGTGCTGCCGGTCACATCCAGAATGTCATCGACGACCTGGAAGGCCAACCCGAGCGACCTTCCGTAGGCACCCAGGCGGCGGATCTCTTCGGCCTCTCCGCCGGCCGCGACCCCGCCCATCAGGCACGATGCCTCTATCAAGCGGGACGTCTTCCCCCGGTGGATGCGATCCAGCTCGTCGACGTCCACCTCACGCCCTTCGGCCTTCAGGTCGAGCAGCTGTCCCCCGACCATCCCCGCGCCGCCCGAGGCCGACGTCAGAATCCCGGCCAGACAGCCGGCCGTCTCCTCAGCCACACCGAGATCCTGTGCGGCATGCGTGACGACCTCGACCGCCAGCGGCATGAGCGCCGCTCCCGCGAGGACGGCGTCACGCTCCCCGAACTGCACGTGTACAGTGGGGCGACCCCTTCTCAAGTCGTCATCATCCATGCACGGGAGGTCGTCGTGCACGAGCGAGTATGCATGCACGAGCTCCACGCCGCAGGCGAGCCGGACAACGGGATCGCTGACGCCTTTCTCCAGCGGGCGAGTACCCGATACGGCGTCGTACGCCGCCAGCACGAGAAGCGGACGGATCCGCTTGCCTGGAGCCAACACGGCGTAGCGGATCGGAACGGCGATGCGGTCGGGCGCATCCTCCAGAAACGTGTCGAGCAGCGACCGTAACGTCTGATCGATCACCGAGCCCGCCGACGGGATGTCCATCAGTCGTCCGCCGGATCCACGTCGTCGAGGGCCCGGGATTCGAGCGCCCCCGTCGATGCCTCGATCACCTCCTCTACCCGCCCCGACGCAGCGTCGAGCCAGGCGTTGGCGGACTCCACACGCGCGAGCCCCTTTCTGAAGAGAGCGATCGCCTCATCGAGTCCCACGTCATCGCCGTCGAGCGACCGGACAATGTCCTCTAGCTCATCCAGCGCGGCTTCGAAGTCGAAATCTCCCGCCGCGGCGTCGCCGCTGCGATCAGGTGCCTCGGTCACTTCGTCTCCTCCGATCGTTCGATCTCGTCGGCGATCGCCCGCACCGAACCGTCCCGCACCCGCAGCGTGAAGTGCTCCCCTGAAGCGAACTGATCGATTCGGGACAGCACGCTGCCCTCCGCGTCCAGAGCGACGGAGTACCCCCGCTCGAGCGTCGCGAGCGGACTCAGCGCGTTCATTCTCCCGGCGATTCCGCCGAGGCGCGCGCGCGCCGCCGACACGCGCCCCCGGACGATTCGGGGCAGAACCCGCTCGAAGTGGTTGAGCCGATCGCGGCCCCGATCCACCCGCCTCCGCAACCCACGCGCGAGCCCGCCGGACAGCCCGCTCAGCCGGCTCCGCACCACCGCGATATCGGGCGCGGCCAGCTCGGCCGCGACGGACGGCGTGGGAGCCCGGCGATCCGCCACCAACTCGCTGAGCGTAACGTCCACCTCGTGCCCGATCGCGCAGATCACCGGGACCGGACAGGCCGCCACGGCCCTCACGGTCGCTTCCTCGTTGAAGCACCAGAGATCCTCGACAGAGCCCCCTCCGCGCGTAAGGATGATCGCGTCCACGCCTTCGATCCGCGCAGCACGCTCGAGCGCGGCCCGGATCGACCGGCTCGCTCCATCTCCCTGGACCGCGGAGTGGCACAAGGAGACATCCACCCACGGGGAGCGACGTCGAAGGACGGTCAGTACATCACGCAGGGCCGCGCCGGAACGAGATGTCACGACGGCGATTCGACGCGGAAAGACCGGGAGCGGGCGTTTGCGCGACGGATCGAACAGCCCCTCCGCATCGAGGGTCTTCCTCAGCCGCTCGAAGGCGATCCTCCACAGCCCCTCGCCACTCGCCTCCAGTTGTCGAACGATGACCTGGAAGCGCCCGCGCCGCTCGAAGAGGGTCGGCCGACCGTGGACCGCGACCTCCATCCCTTCGTCGGGATCGGTCGGCAGGCGCCACGCGTCGCCCTGGAACATCACGCAGTCGACCTGCGCATCCTCGTCTCGCAGGGCGAAGTAGCGGTGGCCGCTGGGGTGTGCCTTCCAACCGGTCACCTCACCACGGATCCAGAGGTTCGGGACCCGCTCCTCGAGGAGCTTCTTCGTGGAGTGGTTGAGGAGGGAAACGGAGATCGCGGTCTCGGCGCTCCTACCGTCGGGCCTCGGAGTCTCGAAGAACTCGATCTGGCCCTCTCCCGACAACGTGTCCGGAGACATCAACCGGCCCCGACGGTCGCTCCCTCGAGAGTCCGCCGCGCGGCACGCACCGTGTTCTTGAGCAGCATCGCGATCGTCATCGGGCCGACTCCGCCGGGGACCGGCGTGATCCAGCTGGCCCGCTCCGCCGCCGCATCGAACTCGACGTCGCCCACCAGCCGATAGCCGCGTTCGGTGGACGGGTCATCGACCCGGTTGACGCCCACATCGATCACGACCGCACCCTCGCGGACCATGTCGCCCTTCACCATCTCGGGCACCCCGACGGCGACGATAAGGACCTCGCCCTGCCGTGTGATCGAGGGAAGGTCTCGGGTCCGGCTGTGCGCGACCGTCACCGTGGCGTTCGCACCGGGCTCCTTCTGCAGGAGGATCGTGGACATCGGCATGCCGACGATGTTGGAGCGACCGACGATGACCACGTGCTTGCCCATCGTGTCCACGCCCGTGCGTTTGATCAGCTCCTGCACGCCGGCCGGGGTCGCGGGACGGAACGCGTCGCGATCCCCCTGCGCCATCCGCCCCTGATTCACGGGATGGAAGCCGTCGACGTCCTTCTCGGGGAGGATGCGCTCCGTCACTTCGGCTTCGTTCAGGTGCTTCGGGAGCGGGAGCTGGACCAGGATCCCGTGGATCTGCGGGTCGGCGTTCAGATCGTCGACGATCGCGAGCAGCTCATCCTGAGTGATGTCCGCCGCCGGCTTCACGTCCTTCGCGTGGATACCGGCCTCCTCGCACGCGCGAGTCTTCATGCGCACGTAAACCTGGGACGCCGGGTCCTCCCCGACGAGCACGACGCCGAGGCCGGGCGTCACGCCCTGCGCGATGAGTTCGGCCGCCTCTTCGGCCACCTCGGCCCGAATATCGGCCGCGATCTGCTTACCATCGATGAGTTGGGCAGGCATGTGTCGTGGGCTCGTCCGTGTTAGAGGTCCTGGGTGCCCGGGCTACCGGGCGAAATCGACCGTGCGCGTCTCGCGCACGACGACAACCTTGATCTGTCCGGGGTACTGCAACTCGTTCTCGATCCGGCGCGCCGTGTTCTCCGATAGTTCCGCCATCTCGCGATCGGAGATCTTGTCCGGCGTCACCATGATCCTGATCTCGCGACCGGCCTGGATCGCGTAGACCTTCTCGACGCCCTCGTAGGAACTCGCGATCTCCTCGAGCTTCTCGAGGCGTTTCACGTAGTGCTCGAACGACTCCCGACGGGCCCCCGGTCGGGCACCCGAGATCGCGTCGGCGGCAGTCACGAGAAACGTCTCCGGGTACCGCGCGGGCTCCTCGCCGTGGTGCGCCCTGATCGCGTTGAGGACGCCGTCCTTCTCACCGCACCGCTTGCAGAGCTCGTAGCCGATCTCGACGTGGCTTCCCTCCTGCACGTGGGTGAGCCCCTTCCCGATGTCGTGGAGGAGCCCCATGCGCTTCACGAGGCCGATATCCAGATCGAGCTCCGCGGCCATGTTCGCCGCGATGAGCGCGACCTCCCTGGCGTGCTGAAGCTGGTTCTGACCGTAGCTCGTCCGGAACCGCAGGACGCCGAGGACCTCCAGCAGATTGGGGTGCAGGTCGTGGATTCCCAGCTCGTAGAGGACTTCCTCGGCCGCCTCCCGCATCGATTTCTCGACTTCTTCGCCGGCCTTCTCAACGACCTCCTCGATACGGCCCGGGTGGATCCTCCCGTCCGTGACGAGACGCTCCATCGCTAGACGCGCGACCTCGCGCCGAACCGGGTCGAAGCAGGAGAGGATCACGGCCTCCGGGGTGTCGTCGACGACGACGTCGACCCCGGTCGCCGCCTCGAATGATCGGATGTTACGACCTTCCCGACCGATGATGCGGCCCTTCATGTCGTCGCTGGGCAGCGCGACGACCGAAACGGCGGCCTCGGAGGAATGGTCTACCGCGAGCTTCTCGATCGCCTGGGAGATGATCTTCTTCGCTTCGCGCTCGGCATCCCGACGTGCGCGCTCGCGGACCTCTCGGAGGTGCTGTGCCGCGTCGGCCCGGGCCTCATCCTGAATCTGGCTGATCAACTCGCGCCGCGCTTCTTCGCGACCCAGCCCGGAGAGCTGCTCGAGGCGCTCGTTCAGCTCCTTGCCGCGTTCGGCGAGATCCTTCTCGACCTGCTCGACCTCCCGCCGATCGTGCTCGACCGCTTCTCTTCGGGAATCCAGTCGTTCCTGCCGCTGATCGAGCGACTCGATCTTCTTGTCGAGGGACTCACCACGTTCGGCAGCACGTTGTTCGAGGCGCTCGAGCTCGGACCTGCGACGCTCGGCCTCGCTGGCCCATTCTTCGCGAAGCTTCTGGGCTTCTTCGCGGCCGGCGAGCTCGGCTGACTTGCGGATCCCGTCCGCTTCCTTCTCCGCCGCGTCACGGATGCTGCGGGCCTCGCCCTCGAGCCTCCCGCGCGCCCGGTGCAGCCCCCGACGTTCGATCACCACGCCGATCAGGGCACCGAGAAGCGCCGCCGCTATGGAGATGAGCGCCACAGACGGAACAGTCATCCGGAACCTCACCATCTATAAAATAAAAAACCGGTGGAGTCGCCCACCGGTGCGTGCCGTACAGGTCTCCCGAATCGAAACGGACGACCATCTATCTACCTGACAAGCATCTGCTTGTAACGGACCGCGTGACGAACTGCTGGCCTGAAGTTGCCGGTGGCCTGTTGAGCCCGCAAGCAGACGGGCGCCGCGGTTCGCTGCCCCGGCGTCAGGACTCCAGCGGCAGTTCCGGATCCGCGGTTCGGGCAGTCTCGTCGGGCGCCGACGCGGCCTCGACCTTGTCCGCCAGCTCGATGATGCGCGCCCGCACCGTCTCGCTCAGACCTGCCGCCTCCGCCCGTGCCCGAAACATCTCGTCCGTGATCTTGAGCGCGGCGAGGATCGCCGCCTTATGCGGCTCGGCGACGTGCGCCCCGACATGCGCTTCCTGGATCGCCTCATCGACGTAGGCGGCGCACTCCCGGGTGTACTCTTCACCCAGATCCGTACGGATCTGGTAGTCTTCGCCGAAGATCGTGACCCGCACCGTCGAGCCGTCTCCGCTCATACCTCGTCCTCCACGACAGCCAACTGGCTCCGGATTCGCCTGGCACGCTCGCGAGCCTCGACCAGGATCTCGCGTAGCGTCTTGTTCTCAGCGGAGAGCTGCGCGAGCCGCTGCTCGAGGTCTCCCGCGTCGACCCCGCCCGTATCGCTGACCGCGTCGCGCAACGACGCGTATTCCAGACGCAGTTCGTCACTGCGGGCATTGATCGCCGCGTAGTCCGACAGCACCCTGTCCACCGCCGATGTCAGCCGGTCGAGGGCCTGGTCGATCTCCCTGGCTCGTTCAGGACGTTCGGATTCTGGCATCGAACCGTTCCTCAAGTGCCGCGGAGATGGCCTTCATCTCCGCCTCCACATCTTCATCAGTCAGCGTACGGTCGTCCGCGCGGAAGCGAAATGCCCAGCCGAGACTGCGTCGACCTTCGCCGATCTCCTCTCCCTCGTAGACGTCGAACAACTTCGCGCTCTCGAGGAGGTCCGACGTCACATCTTCGACCGTGGCCTCGACATCCGCCGCCGACACCGACGTCGGAGCCGTGATGGCGAGATCCCGACTGACGACCGGGTACGCGGACATCGGGCGATACCGGGTAACCCCTCTCTCGACGATCGCATCGAGCTCCATTTCGACGCCCCAGACGGGGGCCGCCCACGGCGGCGCGTCGAGCGAGGCCGAGACAACAGGACCCGCGACACCGAGCGTCCGACCGTCGCGGACGATCCTGAACCGCTCCTGCCCGAGCCAGGCCCCGCCCAGCTCATCCGCACGGGGATCCGCGTCGGTGAGGGGCTCGAGGACCGCATCACACAGGTGCGCGGAGATGTCCTTCGCGAGCGCCTTCAGATCCCACAGATCGACATCGGCACCGGAGCCGTCCCAGTGGGACGGGTGTCGGCGTCCCGTGAGAACGAGGGCCAGGCGTGCCTCCTCCGTGTACTTGCCCAGACCCGCGTTTCGCGCGGCGGTCGTGTCGTCGCCGCTGATGGGCTCCTCGCCCGACAGGCCGAATACCGTGCCGATCTCGAAGAGCCGTACGTCCCGCCGGCCACGCGAGTAGTTGTGCTCGAGACGTCGCAACAGCACCGGCACCATCGCGCCGCGGAGGAAGCTCTCCTCGGCGGAGAGCGGGTTGGGTACCGGCACGATCGACCGGTTCCCCCTGTGCACTTCGGGCATGAAACTGAGGCTACGCGACTCGAGCAGACCGCGTGCGGTCAGCATCTCGCGGGCCCGATCGGCACGATCGAACCCGGGGTGCTCCGGCACGGCGCTGGGACGGAACCGGCGGTCGATGTCCGGGAAGTTGTCGAACCCGTATCGACGCGCGACCTCCTCGACGAGATCGATTTCGCGCGTGACGTCGCGGCGCCAGCCGGGGACGCCGTACACGACGGCGCCGTCCTCGCTGCCCCGGCGTTCGAACCCCAGCGGCTGGAGCAGCGCGGCGATCGCATCATCGTCCAGATCCAGACCGAGCACAGCCGTCACGCGCTCCGCGCGCAAACTGACATCCGGGAGCTTCACGGCGCCCCCCCCCACGCGAACCCCCACCGGGTCTGCCTCGCCTCCCGCGATCGCGAGTATCAACTCGACGCATCGCGCGAGGGCCTCCTCCTGTGCCGTCTCGTCGATCCCGCGCTCGAACCGGTACGAAGCATCCGTCGACAGACCGACCGATCTGGCGGTCTTTCGAACGCTGAGAGGATCGAACGCCGCGCACTCGATCAGAAGATCCACGGTGTCGGCGGTGACTTCGGTATCGGCACCGCCCATGACGCCGGCGAGCGCGATCGCACCCTCGTCGTCGGCGATCACCGTGTCGGCGGCGCTGAGCTTCCGGGTCTCCCCGTCCAGCGTGACGAGCTTCTCGCCCTCTCCGGCGGCCCGCACCGAAACTCGGCCACCCCGCAGGGTCGAGAGATCGAAGGCGTGGAGCGGCTGATTCCGCTCGAGCAGGACGTAGTTGGTCGCATCCACGACGTTGTTGATCGGGTGGGCTCCCATCGCCAGGAGGCGTCCGGCGAGCCAGGCGGGCGACGGACCTACCCGGACCCCCCGCACGACGGCGCCGAGATACCTCGGACAGCGATCGGGCGATTCGATGCGGATGTCGAGGCCCGCTCCTGCAGCCTCGGCCTCGCCGTCCGCCCAGTCGGGCGACCACGACGTACCGAAGTCCCGCTCCCGGAGCGACTCCCCTTCCGCGAGAAACTCGCGAGCCACGCCCAGCTGGCACGCCAGGTCCACCCTGTTCGGGTTCAGGTCGAGTCCGAGCCGTGTATCCGGAAGCCCGAGGGCCTCCGTCAGCGACATTCCCGGCTCGAGTCCGTCCGCCAGCCGCATGATCCCGCTCTTGTCGCGACCGAGCTCTAACTCTATCTCGGAACACAACATACCGTGGCTCATCTCACCACGTATCTTACGCGCATCGATCGTGAAGCCGGCCGGGAGCGTCGCCCCCACCGGCACGTACGGATAGAGCGCACCCTCGACGATCACTGGCGCCCCGCAGACGACCCGGATCGGCTCGTCCCCGCCCGCATCCACGACGCAGAGGCTCAGTCGATCGGCGTTCGGGTGCGATGTCACCTCCAGCACCTTCGCGACCACGATGTCGTCGAGGCTGTCCCCCACCCGCTCGAAGCCCTCGACCGCCGCAGCCTTCATGCTGAAATCGTGCGCGATCTCCTCCGCATCCAACTCGAGCCCGGGAACCAGCTCCTTCAACCAGTTGACCGACACGTTCATGAGAACTGCTCCAGGAACCCGACGTCGCCCTCGTAAAGAAGCCGCATGTCCGGGATACCATGCCGCACCATCGCGATGCGGGCCGGGCCCATCCCGAACGCGTATCCGGTGTACCGCTCGGGGTCGTATCCGACGGCCTCGAAGACCGCGGGGTCCACCATCCCGCTCCCCATGATCGTGACCCAACCGGTTCGCTTGCAGGTCGAACACCCGCTACCGGCACACACGCTGCACGTGACATCGACTTCTGCCGATGGCTCGGTGAACGGGTAGAACGAGGGACGGAAACGGCTCTTCGTTTCCTTGCCGAAGAACCGTTTCACGAACAACTGAATGGCCGAGCGGAACTCGATGAAATCGACCCCCTCGTCGACCGCGAGACCCTCGATCTGTTCGAACGCCGGCGCGTGCGACGGGTCGAACGAGTCACGTCGGTAGGCGAGCCCCGGCACGAGCACCCGAACGGGCGGTTCGTGAGCCTCCATCACCCGGGCCTGCATAGGGGACGTGTGGGTACGAAGAATCACGCCGTCATCCAGGTAGAACGTGTCCATCATGTCCGCGGCGGGGTGGTCGAGCGAGATGTTCAGCGCGGTGAAATTGTACCAGGTCGTCTCGATCTCGGGACCCTGGACGCGCGTGAATCCCATGTCCGCAAAGATCTCGCAGATTTCGTCGATGACGCGGGTCACCGGGTGGACGCCTCCCCTCCAGGCCTCCCTGCCGGGAAGCGTCAGATCGACGTCGCCTGCCTCTGCGACACCTGAAGACGCCAGCGTGGTGGTCACACGCTCCAGTGCCTCGGAGAGAGCGACCTTCACCGCGTTCGCCTTCTGTCCCACGTCGCGGCGCTGGTCCGGCTCGACCGTCGCGATCGCGCCCATCGCGTCGGCGAGTTGTCCGTTCCGCCCGAGATACGTTACCCGGGCGGTTTCGAGCGCCTCGTTGTCGTCGGCACTCTCGATCGCGGCCAGCCCTCTTGCTTCGAGCTGTGCCAGCTGCTCGAGAAGGGAGGCCGCGGCGCCCGTCATCGGACGTGCGCTTTGGCGACCTCCGCGAGTTCGCTAAAGGCCCCGGGGTCACGGATGGCGAGATCCGCGAGCATCTTTCGGTTCAGCTCCACGCCCGCACCCTTCAGCCCGCTCACGAAGCGCGAATACGAGATCCCGTTTTCGCGCGCCGCGGCGTTGATCCGGGCGATCCAGAGCCGACGGAAGTCACGCTTCCGCAAACGACGATCGCGGTAGGCGTACGCCCACCCCCGCTCGACCGAGTTCTTCGCCGTACGATAGAGCTTCGAGCGCCCGCCAAACTGTCCGCGAGCTTCCTTGAGTACTTTCTTCTTGCGACGGTTCCTGGCAACGCTGTTCGTAGCCCGAGGCATGTCGCTCCTCCTGCGTCATCGATCGTCACGCCCACCCCTCTCCCCATCGGGATGGCCGATCGATCGGGTCGTTGTCATTGAATGGGACGGTGGACGACGCCACCGCCCTTCGGCCGGGGAACTACTCGCCCAGGAGCCGTTTCACGCGTTTCTCGTCCGCCTTCGACACCAGCGTCTTCGTTCGGAGCCGCCGCTTCCGCTTGGGGCTCTTCTTGGTGAGGATGTGGCTCGCATACGCGCGCTGGCGGCGGAACTTCCCGCTGCCTGTCTTGCGGAACCGCTTCGCGGCCGAGCGGTTGGTCTTCATCTTCGGCATCGTCTCGATGCTCCCTCTTTCAGCCCGCGGGCGATGCCCGCAGGCGTATTCCTCTCTTCCGCTCCCTCGAGCGGCCTACACCTGCTGCCGGATCGGCGCCAGGAACATGGTCATCGTCCGGCCTTCATGCCGGATGTCGGCTTCGACCACCGCGATGTCCAGCAACTCCTGCTTCACCTGCTCCAGCAATCGTACGCCGAGCTCGGGGTGCGTCACTTCACGTCCCCGGAACATCAGCGTGAACTTCACTTTGTCCCCCTCTTCGAGGAACTTCCTCGCGTGGCGCAGCTTGAACTCGATGTCGTGGGTCTCGATCTTCGGGCGAAGCTTCACTTCCTTCACGTTGATAACGTGCTGCTTCTTCTTCGCCTCCTTGGCCTTTCGCGCCTGCTCGTACTTGAACTTCCCGTAGTCCATCAGGCGGCACACGGGGGGACGCGCGTTCGGCGCCACCTCTACGACATCCAGCCCCCGGTCGGCGGCCATCGCCCTGGCCTCATCCGTCGCGACAATCCCGAGTTGATCTCCGTTGTCGTCGATCAACCGGATCGGGCTGATCCGGATCCTCTCGTTGACCCTTAGTTCGTCCTGGTTCACTGCACCTCGTTGTTTCCAGTCTTCGGTCCCCGATCGCCCCGACCATGAGCGGTCGGGCGCCGGCAATCGACACGGCTTCCTGCCAAAAAAAACGCCCGGACACGGCGCGCCCGGGCATGCGAAGCCCTTCCCGTAAGGAGGGGTTCCGTCACATGACCCGTCAGCAACACCTGCGGTGCACCGTGAGGGTGGAGGCTTTGCCCCACTTGGCGTGTTTTTTTCAGCGAGCCGAAAGTAGATGGGCCCCGGAAGAGTGTCAACGAATCAGGCCGTGAGACCTCGCTCGCTGACGGCGTCCTCGAGACGTCGGACGAACTCGTCGACGCTCAGCACCTGCTGCTTCTCCTCCGCCCCACGGGCCCGGACGGCCACGGTGCCCGCCTCCGCCTCGCGCTCTCCGACCACCAGCAGATACGGCACCTTCTGCAGCTCCCCGTCCCTGATCCGGTACCCGAGCGTGTCCGATCGAGCGTCCAGTTCGGCCCGGAACCCGGCCGCGGCGAGGCGGTCGACAATCCGGGACGCCACCTCCTCCTGCCCATCCGTGATCGGCAGAACCCTCGCCTGTACCGGCGCCAGCCACGGAGGGAAGGCACCGGCAAAGTGCTCGATCAGGACGCCCGTGAAGCGCTCCAGCGTCCCGAATACCGCGCGGTGGATCATGGCCGGCCGATGAGGCTGGTTGTCCGGACCGATGTACTCGAGCTCGAACCGCTCGGGCAGGTTGAAGTCCAGCTGGATCGTCGCGCCCTGCCACTCCCGCCCAATCGCGTCCTCGAACTTGATATCGATCTTCGGTCCGTAGAACGCTCCTCCGCCCTCGTCCACGCCGTAGTCGACTCCCGCCCGATCCAGCGCCTCCTCGAGGGCCTTCTCGGCGCGGTCCCAGACGTCGTCGTCTCCGATCCGCTTGTCCCCATCCGGGCGGGTCGAGAGGTCGAAGCGATAGGTGAGGCCCAGCGTACTCATGACGTCGTCGACGAGGTCGAGGCACGTGAAGATCTCGTCGGCAACCTGGTCCTGCGTGCAGAAGATGTGACCGTCGTCCATCGTCAGCATTCGCACCCGCAGGAGGCCGTGCAGCGTTCCGGACCGCTCGTAGCGGTAGACGTTGGCGATCTCCGACAGCCGGAGCGGCAGATCGCGGTAGCTGCGCGGGCGGGCGGCGAAGATCCGGGTATGGCCCGGGCAGTTCATGGGTTTTACGCGGAAGGCTTCCGCATCGTCCTCACCCTGCATCGCCGGGTACATGTTCTCCGCGTAGTTGGGCAGGTGGCCCGACCGGCGGAACAGCGCCTCGCTCGAGATATGCGGCGTGAAGACGAACTCGTACCCGCGCGAGGTGAGCAGATCCTCGATCCAGCGCCGCAGCTCGAGCTGAACCCGGGCGCCCTTCGGATGCCAGCAGATCAGGCCGGGACCGATCTCCTCCTGAATCGAGAACAGGTCCAGCTCCTGGCCCAGCTTGCGGTGGTCCCTCTTCTTCGCCTCCTCGAGGCGCTCGAGATGTTCATCGAGGGCCTGTGCGCTGAAGAACGCCGTGCCGTAGATGCGCTGAAGCATCTGACGCGTCTCGTCACCACGCCAGTACGCCCCGGCGGCATGCGTCAGCCTGAAGTGCTTCACCTCCCCGGTGCCGGGGACGTGCGGTCCGCGGCACAGGTCGAGGAAGGCGCCGTCCCGGTAGACGGTGATGGACTCGTCGTCGGGGATCTCGGCGAGCCGTTCGAGTTTGAGCGGATCGTCCGCGAAGAGCGATTCCGCCTCGGGACGATCGACCTCCCGCCGCTCGAACGGGTGGTCCGCCGCGACGACATCCCGCATACGGTCCTCGATGCGCTCGAGGTCCTCCGGCGTGAAAGGTTCGGGAACCTCGAAATCGTAATAGAACCCGTCGTCGATCGGTGGACCGAAGCCGATCCCGGCAGCGGGATAGAGCTCCCTGACTGCCGTGGCCAGCGCGTGAGCGGCCGAGTGGCGCAGCGCATAGAGCGCGTTCGGGTCGTCATCCTTGCGTGTGACGATCGCGACTTCGGAGCCGTCGGCGAGTTCCCGGCCGAGATCCACCAGCTCACCGCCGACCACGGCAGCGACGGCCGCCTTGGCGAGCCCCGGACCGATGGCCGCGGCCAGATCGGCCGACGATGCTCCGGCCGGCAGTTCTTTCGAAGACCCGTCGGGAAGCGTTACGGAGATGTTGGATTCGCTCATCGGCCTACCCGTCGATGGACGTGGGTGGAGTCCACGGGCGGTTGCGCCGCGGAGCCATGGAGTGCCACAGAGTAGAGCCGTCGGCCCGCCCCCTCAACCTCAGAGGGGTTGGCCCTCAGACGGTTCGAATGATCGTGATCCTGAGGTTCGGGTCCGAGGCAAGCGACATCCCTCCCCTCCCGGAGATCACGATGCTGGTGAGCGGCGTTTCGAAGAGCCCCACGAACCGAAAATACGCCGCCCCCGAAGGCACCAGATCGAAGTCGCTGAAGAATCCCGTGTCCGGCATCGTGCGCAGAAGCACTCTCGCGGCCTCGAGCGGATACCCGTTCGGGAAGTCGAGGTCGTACCCGTTGCTCCCGGCGATCTCGTACGCGGACGGGAAGTTCCACGTCGGCATGGTCAGAGCGACGTCCAGCTCCAGATCGTCGGACACCAGATCGTCGAGTGCCGGCACGCCGACGAACTCCGCGAGAAGCTGACTCCAGTCGCGGTCTACGCCGATCCTCCCGAGTGCTCCGAGCACATTGGCCGCCGACTGCGACACCCCCGGACCCCCGAGTGTGAGATCGCGGAAGAAGTCCTGCTCGGTGGTGCTGCCCACCAGCCCGTCCGGGCCCTCCGCCGCGTACCGGTCCGCCAGCCATCGCAGGAAGTAGAATCCAAAGCCGCGCGCCTTCTGCAAGTCGGCACGTGTGATCGGTCCGTCCACCAGCAACGGAACCGTCTCGGTATCCTTGAGGTACTCACGCGTGAATCGCAATAACGCGAGGTGGTATCTCGAGAACCGGATTCGTCCCTCCGACGTGGCAAGGTCAGGCTCGAAATTCTGTCGCGTGGGTACGCCAGCCGCATAGAACCCGGACACTTCCTCGGCGATGTGGGACATGCCCTCGTTGAGCCAGGCCCGGTCGGCCGAGGCGAGATCCCCTCCCCCCTCGAAGACTCGCCGCTCGAGATGGATCAGATGCTGCAGCTCGTGAGCGACGATGCCTGGAAGTCGCTCGCGGAGCAGTTCGACCGGGGTCGGGGTGGCGCCGAAACGCCCCGTCGGATCCGGCGCGATCAACCAGAGCACTTCCCCGCTGTTCCCCGAAGGGCAGTCGGCCTGATCGGCGAGGTCCGATGACGTGAAGAACCCGGCGGCCCCGAGCCGGTTAACTTCTCCCGTGATCAGGGCGATGACACGCCCGTTTCCGTCGATGTCCCGGGGTTTGCCGAAGTAGGCGCTGTTCACCGGCCAGGCGACGGCCTCGATCTCGGCGAGGAGATCCGAGAAGTCCGCGGGTCCGAACTCGCCCGCGACGGCGGTGTCCTCCACGATCGCAAAATGCGCCCCGATCGCCCTCACCCGCCCTGTGATGCGTGTATCCGAGGTACAGGCCGCGAGCGATCCATCGGGTCGGACGGGCGACCCGAGATCCAGCAACTGGTCCACCGAAAGCGTGGACCCGGTGACCGAAGCCCGGACTTCCGGCGAGCGCGGTCGGGCCGCCCTCGCCCCCCGTCGTTCGAGCTCACGCTCTACCGACCGTCTGAAGCTCTCCTCCCCTTCCGCGTACCAGCGCGTGATCGGGTCGGTGTCGGCCTGGCGCGGCCGGGGCCCCGACCCAACCGATCGACGCGACCCGACGGCCGCCGACGGGGTGAGGCCGGGCGAGAGGGCGGTCGGGATTCGCCGCGCGCCGATTCGAACGCCTGTCGCACCACCGACGGTGCTCCGCGTGTCGTGAACCACAAACAGGTAGGAACGGCTCTCCTCCGCCGCCGGAATCTCGATCCCGCCCATCAGTTCCGCCGCCCGAACAGTCAGACGTTCCCCCGGGGCCATGTCCAGAACGACACCGGGTGTCGGACTCTCGAACCCGGGTGGAGGCGCGAGCCGATCGCTGGCGCACCCGACCGATACCGTCACGAGTCCGGGGAGCACCCAACGGATCGCCCAACCACCGCGCCTGCGCGGCGGCGCGAGCCTCACCTCGGCGGCTCCCGCAGGATTCCGTATTGTGCGACGCCCAGCCGGTCGTCGAGGACGATCCATACCCGTGCCCCCATTCGGTTCGAAAGCGCCTCGGGGAGAACCGATACGCGGACATCCCCCGCCAGCGTGCTCACGAAGAACCCATCATCGTCCTGCCCGAGCGTCCCGACCACCGCCGGCTCACCTTCCACGGAAGGCAGTTCGTACGATGTCGCGACCAGTGTTCGACCGGGTCGGGCGCCATCAGCCCACGATCCGGTGACGATGATCTCCACTCCCGCGAGCATCCCGATCTCGGCCGCGAGGTCGCCTTCGACCAAGACCGTACGTCCGTCCGCCGTTTCGATCACCGTTTGAGCAAACGGCCGACTCCCCACCAATCGGGCCCGGCCCGTCACGTGATCGGGCCCGATTCGTCCTGTCCGTGCGAGCCCATCGCCCACGCCCGGGTCCGTCGCGCACCCGAGGAAGAGCAGTGCGGCGATCGAGGCCGCGGCCGTGGTTCCCATCACTTCGTTCGCACCACGATGACTCTCGCTCTCGCGCTGTTCGACAGGTTCGAATTCGTGAGCGACGTGATTTCGATCCGCATGTCCGGATGCGGCCCCGAGGCGGTGAATCGGTAGTACCGTGCCGTGGACGCACCCAGATCGAACGTGCTCGTCGAGTTCGTCCCCGACCCCATACCGACAAGCAAAGGCCGCAGCGGGAACCCGCTGGAAAGATCCGGCACCGAATTCGCCGCCATGCCGGCATACAGCTCCGGGAAGTCCCACGACCTGAATCGCAATTCCGTCGGCGCGGCCGCCGCGTCGACGATGGCGGGAGCCGCGAAGTATTCTGACAGCAGGTCGTCCCATGTGAACGTCTCACCGGCGACCTGCGAGATGGCTCTGAGCACGTTGTTCACCCCTGTCGCCTGGCCGGGTCCGCCGCTCGAGAGCTCGCGGAAGAGCGCATCCTCGCCGCTCCCTCCCACGATGCTCTCAGGCATTGCGGGGCCGAAGCGGTCCCCGAGCCAGCGCAGGAACAGATACCCGTACCCCCGCATCGGGAACGAGTTCTCGGGGTTGCCCTCCGACAGCGCCGCGACCTCGTTCGGCGCGCTCAGATAGTCCGTCAGGTTGCGAAAGTTGTCGGCGTGAAAGTCCTCGAAGGCGTTGGGTTTCTCCCCACCGATCGCTATGTCGTCGAAGTCCAGGTGCTGCCTCGTCCCGGCGCCGATTCGGAAGAGGCCGCTTACCTCTTCGGCCACGTGCGACATGCCCTCGTTCATCCAGATGTGCTCGGGGGACGTGAACAGGTTCCCACCACCGATGACCACGCGCTGCTCGGCATTGAGAAGATGCTGGTATTCGTGCGAGACGAGGCTCCGGGCGATGCGCTTCACCAGCTCCACGGAAGTCGGGGCTCCGTAATCGCCGTCGGGGTCCGGGGCTCGCAGCCAGAGGATCTCGCCCTCGTTACTCGGGGCGCAGTCTGCCGGGTCCGAAAGGTCCCCGGCCCAGAAGAAGCCGAGGATGATGACCGGGCTGTCCTTATCCGTCAGGGAATTAACCTCCTTCGTGAACAGGGCGATGACCCGGTCGTTTCCATCGAGATCGGCCGGAGCCCCGAAATACTGCTGATCGACGGGAGCGATGTACTTGTCCAGCTCCGCGTCTAGCTCCACGTAGTCCTGGGCCGTGAAACTGCCGGCCACCGCGTCCTCCTCGACGATCACGAAGTTGTCGCCGACGGCCCTGACGGTCCCGTCGATCGGCCGCGTGGTCTCGCAACCGATGGACACCTGATGCGTGCGAACGCCGGAGGTGAGACTGACCGCCTGGCCGACGGTGGGAACCGTCGATGACGTCGCGATCGACAGGCGCGCTTCGGTCCCGGAGCGCGAGGTCGCGGCGCGGGGAGAAATTCGCGGGCGCACGCGCGCGAGTTCGGCCTGCATGCGGCTCTGTAGCGCCATGTGACCGGGTCGCATGGACGCCCGCTCCACCGCCGACAAGGACGACAACGGGCGGCTCGACCGGGACGCGGAGGGCACCGGGATCGTCGTCTCGCGGGCCGACGTGACGCTGGCCGCGACGTCCGCCGCCCGGGCCCTCAGCTTGATCGGCGTCACCCCGTTCTCGATCTGACTCCCGCTCATGACGATGACCTCGTACTCGCGAGCCTCGCCCGCACCGGCAAGCTCGAAAGTCCTGACGGCCACCGCGTCGGTCAGCACCCGTGATTCACCCGGCATCAGGTCGAGGCGCGCCCCGACCGGCGGAGGAGGTGGCGGCGGCGCCGGGGGCGCGAGGGGGGCCGACCCGCCCCCGCCGCATCCGGCCGCTCCCGTCAGGAGCGCGATCTGAAACAGTCGTAGTGGGTACCGCATCACTCGATGACGCCCCCGCGTATGGTTTCGTGACACCAACCCGATAGGCGGGACGGTGCCGACCGTGTTATCGAATTCGGATTACCGTCACCTGCGGCCGCAGCGATCCGGGGATGTCTTCTCCCGACGGTGACGTGAACTGGAGCAGCACCTCGGGCACTGCCCCCGAGCTGGACAACTCGAAGAAGGCCCCCGTCGATGGATTCAACGTCACGTTCCGGCTCGTATTGGTCGACGCATTCAGCGACACGAACGCCGGGATCAGCGGGTACGGGTTCTGCAACTCGGACGGCGGCGGCACGGGGTTCCCGTTTCCGTCGACGAACTCCTCCTCGCTCAGCTGGCGGAACAGCTCGTTGTAGTTCCACGTCAGCGACGACAGCTCCGGATCGGTACCGGTAACCCGGTCGTCCGTCGCCAGCATCC
This sequence comes from Gemmatimonadota bacterium, assembly GCA_039587355.1. Lineage (GTDB taxonomy): Bacteria > Gemmatimonadota > Gemmatimonadetes > Palauibacterales > Palauibacteraceae > Palauibacter. The sequence continues at coordinate 265,169 of JBDHIO010000006.1, forward strand.
CGAGGAAGTCCGCGAGCAACTGACTCCACGTGCGCGCCTGGCCACCCACGACCTGAACGGCCCGTTCGACGTTCGCGGTCCCGGAGAGGAAGCCCGGCCCGCCGGTCGAGAGTTCGCGGAACAGCGGGTCTTCCGCCGCGCCGGGCAGGGGCCCTGAACCAGCCGGACCATACTGGTCTCCCAGCCATCGAGCGAACAGGTACCCGAACCCTCGCATCTTCAGCGATTCGGCCCCCGACGGATCCCCTCCGGTGGAGTTCCCGAGCGTCCGGGTTCCCTCCGGATCGAGCATGAACCGGGCGGCTCGCTGAAGATTGAGTAGATGAAAGTCGTTGAACGCCACGCCGGCCGTGAGGTCACCGGGCGGCGAGACGCCGTCGAGATCCAGATTCGATCTCAGATTCCGGTTGGCGACCGCGAGCCCCACCAGTTCCTCGGCGAAGTGGGCAAGCCCCTCGTCGAGCCATGCGTCCTCGTCGGCCAGGGCCCCGCCACCACCGATCGTGATCCGCTGCTGCGTGTTCAACAGGTGCAGGAACTCGTGCCCGACGGTCGTACGTGCCAGGCTGACCGCCTCATCGATGCTGATGTTGTCGGAGTACGTGCCACTCGGATCGGGACCGATCAGATAGAACAGCTCTCCCTCGTTGCTCGCCGCACAGTCGGACGGGTCGAACAGGTCTCCATCGAAGAAGAACCCGGCAATGAGGAACGAAGCGTTCCGAGGGGTCATCCTGTTCACCTCCGCGGTGATCAGGGCAATCACGACGCCGTTTCCATCGATGTCCGCCGGCTCGCCGAAATAGGCCGTCTGGATCGGGTAGATCGTCTGGTCCAGCAGCTGACCCAGGTCGTCGTAGTCCTGTTGGGTGAAATGCCCCGCGGACTGCACGTCCTCGGCAATGGCGAAGTTCTGGCCAACCCACTTGATCTTGGAATCGATCGTCATGGAGCTGTTGCAATCGACCTGAAGTTCCTGCGTGACAGCCAGCTTGAAGGTCACGTCGTCTCCCACGACCGGCGGAGCCGATGCCACGGAGAACTGGGCCCCGCTCGCGCGCCCTGCCCCGCCTCGCGACGGCCTCGCGTTTCGGCGGTCGAGCTCCGCACGGGTGTTGCGGCGCAGTCGGTCCTCGAACGCGAGCGCATTCTGCCGCCGCGCGAGGTGACGTGGCATCGCGCTGAAGCCGGGACGACGCACCCTGGACGGACCCGCGTCGACGACGCTGGGCGATGCACTCTGGGCGGTGATCGCGAGGCGTCCGCTGAACGAGCCGCTGAAGCTCTCCGACGTGTTCTGAACGATAACGTTATATCCGCGGCTATCTGCCGCGGCGGCGATTCCGAACGACCTGATCTCGGCGGCATCCGTCAGCGTAACCGACTCGCCCACGTCGAGATCCAGCGTGATCGCCGGCCCCGGTGGCGGGGGTGGCGGTGGTGGCGGCTGAACCGGTCCTCCCTCGCCACCGCACGCCGCGAAGACCGTCGCCAGCCCCGCAGCCCAACCACCCCACAGCCTGATTCGCTTCGTCAACTTACGCCCCTCGTTCGGTTTCTCTGATCTGTCGGCTCGGGTCGAATCGCCTGACTACGCCCGTATGCGCGCGCTCCACCCTTCCACAAACGTTCGACGGACCCCGGTGATGACGACACACCACCCCATCGACGTCACGCCAATGTATTACGGCGGGCCGTTACGGGTGTAACAATCGCCCACCGGTTCGATCGCCTGAAACGGAAAGGGCCCGGCACGACGGCCGGGCCCTCCGCGGCGCCCTCGAAAGGGCGCCGGATCTTCAACCCTCAGCGGCGCTGGGCCGCTCGAGGGGTCTCTAGTACATCCCGCCCATGCCGCCACCCGGCATACCGCCGGCTGCAGCCGCGGCCGGATCCTCGGGCTCGGGCCGCTCGACCACGACAGCTTCCGTAGTCAACAACAGACCCGCGATCGAGGCGGCGTTCTGAAGCGCCGTGCGAGTGACCTTGGTCGGGTCGATGACACCGGCCTTCACGAGATCCTCGTACTCGTCGCTCGCCGCGTTGTAGCCGAACGCCGGGTCATTGGACTCGCGGACCTTCTCCACGATAATCGAGCCCTCGGCGCCCGCGTTCTGAGCGATCTGACGGATCGGACCCTCGATCGCCCGGCGGACGATCTGAATCCCGATGTCCTCGTCGGTGTCCGCGCCACTCAACTCGTCCAGCGCCGCCTGGCAACGCAGAAGCGCAACACCACCGCCGGGGACGATTCCCTCTTCGACGGCTGCGCGCGTCGCGTGCAGCGCGTCCTCGACCCGAGCCTTCTTCTCCTTCATCTCGGTCTCGGTCGCCGCGCCGACGTTGATCACCGCGACACCGCCGGCGAGCTTCGCGAGCCGCTCCTGCAGCTTTTCGCGGTCGTAGTCGGACGTGGACTTGTCGATCGCGACCTTGATCTCGCTGATCCGACCCTGGATCTGGGCGGTCTCACCGGCCCCGTCGACGATCGTCGTGTTGTCCTTGTCGATCACGACGCGCTTCGCCTCACCGAGATCGCTGACCACCGCGTTCTCGAGCTTGAAGCCGAGCTCCTCGGAAACCACCTGGCCGCCGGTGAGAATCGCGATGTCCTGGAGCATCTGCTTCCGGCGATCGCCGAACCCGGGTGCCTTCACCGCGCACACCTTCAGCGTGCCGCGCAGCTTGTTGACGACCAGCGTGGCCAGCGCCTCGCCCTCGATGTCCTCCGCGATGATCA
>JBDHIO010000056.1:0-14082 GCA_039587355.1 Gemmatimonadota bacterium
CCACCGGCGGCACTCGGCCCTGGGCCAGATGTCGCCCCTCAATTACGAAAGGAGCCTCGCTTCAGCCGCTTGAATCTCAAACGCAAACCTGTCCACGGAGAGGGGACAACTCCAGACCTCGGGTTGCTGGCTCATCAGCAGCAAAGCGTGTTGGATAGCTACTCGGGCTCGATAGGAAACCAATCTGGGACCCACTCGCCCAGCTCACCTAGCATCACTTCGAGTAGGAGCTCCATTAGCTCCGTGTGGTAAACGATGTCCCATTCCTCAATCGGAAGGTCCCCCTGCAGGAACGCATTGACTCGCTCGTCGACTACCTCCGGCGTGACCTCGATCGACGGTTCATACAAGTAGCGCGCACGTGTGTAGTTCGAGCGAAGGCGATCCAGCTGTTGGTCGAGGGGCTCATGATGGTCGGTGATGGACTCAGCGATACCGCGTGCCCCGAACTCTTCTTGGACTGAGGCCTGGACCCGATCCGCCTGTGCTTCAAACATGCGCTTGAAATTGTGAGTGAACTTCTTGAGTTCGCCGCTCTCCCGAAGGCTGCCAGCCTTTAGGAGAATCTCAAGCGCCATCAATCTGAGTAGATACTCACCGCGGCCCCGGTTGTACTGGAAGAACTCCCGGTCGCGGTAGGCCGAGATCAGCTGGGCATCCGCTAGCAGCCGACAGGCGTGCCGAGTCATATGGCCGAGAGCGTGGCGAGTGTCGGGGATCTGGCTCATGGCAGCAAGCTACTCCACATGTAGGATTTGGTTCATGCCTTCGCGGTGCCTGGCCAGGAAGACATGCCGAAGGACGCATGGCAAAACATGTAGAACGAACATGTAGAACCTCCCCAACACGCCGAAGCCGAGAAGAAGCGAGACCCCTTGAGACTCAAGGGCAGATACGAATGGAGCGGATCGAAGGCACGCCCAACATGTGGACTCAACATGTATAGCCGTTGTCCGCTGGCGGAGGCGCCGGGGCCGAGGGCCCTTGAGACTCATGGCCTTTGAGGGATGGCCACTGCGGGAACGGCACCGGCGTTGCGGTGCTTGTAAGGCAGGCGCTCTGAACCAGCTGAGCTATTCGCCCGAGGGTCGTGCTAGTCTTCTGCGACCTCGTCGCCCGCGCGCAGCGACTTCCACCCGAGCATGATCCCGGCGGGGAGGAGCACGGCGTAGCCCAGGACCAGGAGGATCGGGGCCGCCGTCACCGAGCCCTGGTTGAGGAGCACGTACCCGTAGATGGCCGCGGCCACGCCCGCGAGAATCAGGGCGTAGTTCACGGGTCCGAAGGCGAACGGTCCGGGGCGTGGCTGCTTGTCGGTGTCGGTCATGGCCGGACGTTAGAGATGGGCGTGGTCGCGGTCAAATGGCGGGCAGATCAGCCAGACGTCTTACGCGCCCACTCGACGGCCGAATCGAGGTCCGGCGGGAGCGGGGCCGAGAACGAGTGCGTCTCGCCGGTCACGGGGTGAGTGAAGGACAGATGGGCGGCGTGCAGGAAGAGCCGTCCGGCCTTCCGCACGAGTTCGGAGGCCCAGCGAGCCCCGGCGCCGGCGAACCCGCGCTCCCAGCCGGGCGAGTAGATCGGATCGGCGACGACCGGGTGACCGGTCGCCTGCATGTGCACGCGCACCTGGTGCGTGCGGCCGGTCTGCAGCCGGATCGCGAGGAGATCGGCCGCCACCCAGCGCTCGAGCAGCTTCACGTGGGTCACGGCCCGCCTGCCGCCCTTCACGACGGCCATTCGCTTGCGCTCCCGGGGGTCGCGTCCGATCGGCTTGTCTACGGTGAACCGGTCCTCGTCGACGTGCCCCCACACCGCGGTCACGTAGCCGCGCCTCACCTCTCGCGCGGCGAGCGCTTTCGCAAGGTCGCGGTGCGTGGCGTCCTGCTTCGCGACGAGCATGAGACCGCTCGTGTCCTTGTCGAGACGGTGTACGATCCCGGGCCGGGTGTCTCCTCCGACAGTGGACAGCCGATCCAGGTGGTGGAGTAGCGCGTTCACGAGCGTTCCGGACTCGTGACCCGGGGCCGGGTGGACGACCAGCCCGGCCGGCTTCTCGATCACGGCGAGGTGGGGATCGTCGTGCCGGATAACGAGCGGGATGTCTTCGGGCTCCAGCGACGTCTCGGTCGGGACGGGGACGCGAACCTCGATCACGTCCCCCGGTCGAGGCACGTAGCGCTTCTTCGCGGATGCGCCGTTCACCAGCACCCTGTCTTCCGCGATGAGCGCCGCGATGCCGGTCCGGCTCAGCGACAGTCGTTCGGAAAGAAAGCGGTCCAGTCGTGCGGAGACCGGCTCATCGATGTCGAACCGGTGGAGTGTCTCGTCGGGTGTCATGGGCGTAGACCCGCATCGCGGGTCGCGGCGCTCAGTCCGCGGGTTCCGGACTCGGGTCGGGCAGACCGCCGGATTCGGCAGCCCTCCGTGCCGCTTCTTCGCGTTCTTCGCGACGGCCCTCGAGCCAGAAGGATATCAGCAGCAGTGTCGCCCCTACCGTCACGGCCGAGTCGGCGATGTTGAACACCGGGAAGCGGCTGTCGCCGATCCCGAAATCCAGAAAGTCTACGACTCCGCGCTCGTACCGGATGCGATCGAGGATGTTGCCCAGGGCCCCGCCCGCCACCAGCGATAGAGCCACGATGCGCAGGCGATCCCAGGAAGGGGTTCCGCGGTAGATGACGAACAGTACACCGAGGGCGACGAGCGAAAGAACGAGAAAGAAGATCCGCGAGTGCTCGCCGATCTGGATGCCGAACGCGGCACCGGGGTTGTGCGTGTAGGTCAGCCGAAAGAAGTCACCCAGCACGGACCGCCGGTCGTACAGCGGCATCGTTCGGACGATCCAGGCCTTCGTGGCTATGTCCAGGGCGAGGACGACGAGCAGGATCGGAATCGTGATCAGGAGCCTGTGGCCCCCGCGCGCGTCCCCTTCGTTGGCGTGCTCGGGTGAGGTCACGGGTCAGCGAGCGGCGCCCGTCTCCTCACGTTCCTTGCACTTGATGCAAAGACGAGCGTGAGGGAGCGCATCCAACCGCTCGAAGGAGATCTTCTCCTCGCATTCCTCGCAGACACCGAACGCCGCCGGCGTCCGATACAGGCGTCGCAGCGCTTCATCGATGTGGTAGAGCAGCCGCCCTTCCTTGGACGCGAACAGGAATTGCTTCTCCCGCTCCATAGCGTCCGTGCCCTGATCGGCCATGTGGAAGCTGTAGGCCGACAGCGCTCCGTCGGCGCCCTGTATCGTATTGGAGAAGGACTCGTCGTAATGCCCCAGCTCCTTCAGCACCCGCGACCGCTCTTTGAGCAATCGCTTTTCGAGGTGCGTGCGTTCTTTCTTGTTCATTCCACACCTGTTAGGAACGGCCTCAGCCGTTCGCCCGCTCAACCCCGATCACCACGTTCAGGTCATCGATCTCGATCGCGCCCTGCCCCTCCGGCGCCGCCTCACCTACGTCAACCGAGACGGCAAGCGTTTCACCTGCGATATAGGACGCGTGCTCTCTGGCCGCGTTCTCGATCGGCTCGGCTCCCGAAACCGTGAGACGAATCCGATCCGCGACTTCCAGCCCTGTCTCCCGCCGGAGTCGCTGAACCCGGTTCACCAACTCGCGCGCCAGCCCCTCCGACCGGAGATCCGCATCGATCTCCGTATCGAGGGCAGCCACGTACCCCCTCGAGCTCGCCATGGCGAGCTCGGTCTGCGCGTGCTCCAGGATTTCGACATCCTCGGGCTCGATCTCGACGAGTACCCCACCGACATCCAGCTCGACCGCATCCCCGGTCCTCAAGCGCAGCAGCGCCTCTTCCGGGAGCCCTCCCACGGCCCGGGCCAACTCAGGCGTTTTGCCCCCGTGTTTCGGGCCCAGAACGCCAAAATTGGCCTTCGCAGACAGCCGCAGAAGATCGCCGCTGTCCGCAAGAAACACAACCTTTCTTACGTTGAGTTCCTCGGCGAGGAGCGCGCTCATGGCTTCGGGCAGTTTGCGCCCTCCGGGCAAAACCGCCTGGACCTCCGCGAGCGGCTGCCTGGTCCGGACTCCGGCCTCCTCCCGAGCCGCCCGACCGAGGGCGGCGAGCTCGCGAGCATCCTGCATCGATTGATCGAGGTTCGCGTCGAATCGATCGCCCGGCGCAGGGAATGACGCCCTGTGCACGGACGCCCCATCCTGCAGCGCCCGGTAAAGCCAATCCGACAGCAACGGAGCGAACGGAGCGAGCACCAGAGCCGTTGTGCTCAGGCATTCGTGCAGCGTCGTGAAGGCTTGCGACGTGTCAAGCGCGTCGGGGTCATCGCCGGTCGCCCAGAAGCGGTCGCGACTCCGCCGAACGTACCAGTTGGACAGGTCGTCGAGAACGAAGACCTGGATCTGCCGGGCGGCGCGGGTCAGGTCGTACGCCTCCAGCGACTCGCGCACCGATCCGCTGAGCCGATCGAGCCGTCCGAGAATCCACCGATCGAGATCCGTCGGCTCGCCCGCTTCGTCCCCGTGCGACCAACCCTCCTCGCCCGCGTAGAGCGCGAAGAACCGGTAGGTGTGCCGTAAAGTCGAGAAGAGCTTCCTTTCGGTCTCCTTCAACGCCGCCGGATCCCAGCGCTTGGGCAGCCACGGGTTCGACCCGGCGATCAGGTAATACCTGATCACATCGGCCCCATACTCGCCGATCGCCTGCCAGGGGTCCACGACATTGCCCTTCGACTTGGACATCTTCTGTCCATCGGCGTCGAGGATCAGGTCGTTCACGACCACGGCCCGATATGGCGACCGGTCGAAGAGAATGGTCGAGATGGCGAGCAGCGAATAGAACCAGCCGCGCGTCTGATCGACCCCTTCCGCGATGTAGTCAGCCGGAAAGTGCCGCTCGAACTCGTCGGCGTTCTCGAACGGGTAGTGCCACTGTGCGAACGGCATCGAGCCCGAATCGAACCACGCGTCCGCGACCTCTGGCACCCGCCGCATCGTGCCGGAACAGCCGTCCGCCCCACAGCCCCATTCGATCTCATCGATTCCCGGCCGGTGCGGATCGAAGTCCTCCGCGAACCCGCCGGCGAGGCTGCCCAACTCCTCGAAGGACCCCACGACGGTCCGATGACCGTCGTCCTCGGTGCACACCCAGATCGGCAGCGGGGTGCCCCAGTACCGTTCGCGGGAGAGTGCCCAGTCCACGTTGTTCCCCAGCCACTCGCCCATCCTGCCTGAACCGATTTCGGGCGGATGCCAGTCGACGCCGTCGCTGTTCTCGAGCAGCCGGTCCTTCACCGCGGTCGTTCTCACGTACCAGGAATCCCGGGCCATGTAGAGCAATGCGCTCGAGCACCGCCAGCAGTGTGGATAGCTGTGCTCGTACATCTCGCGGTGGTAGAGAAGGTCGTTCTCCACCAGCCACTCCCGGATCGCCCGCTCTGTTTCCTTGTCCTTCACGTGCATTCCGGCGAGTCCCCCCGGCACGCCCGCGACGAACGAGCCCTCCTCGTCGACGGTGTGGTGCTGCGGGAGCCCGACCTCGACCCCCAGCCGGTAGTCGTCCTCGCCGTACATCACCGCCGTATGGACTACACCGGTGCCGTCCTCCGTGGTCACGAAGTCGGCTCCGAGCACGGTCCAGGCCGCCTCCGCGCCGCTCCGGTCGATCGCGCCGGGGAAGAGCGGCCCGTAGGCCCGACCGACCAGATCGGCGCCCGAGAGCTCGCCCACTACCTCGAACGGGTGGTTCAGCACGGCCTCGACCCGGGCTTTCGCGAGGATCAGGACTTCGCCGGGTGCGGCGCTCCCCGGCCCGCCGCGCTTCGGCAGCCTTCCGTCTTCGTCGGGGGAGTCGGCCAGCACGCGAACCCGGACGTACTCGATGTCTTCGCCGACGGCGAGCGCCAGGTTTCCGGGCAGCGTCCAGGGTGTGGTCGTCCAGCTCAGGATGCGGGCATCGTCGGGATCATCGACCAGGTGGAACTTCACGAAGACGGCCGGTTCGTTTACGTCCCGGTATCCCTGCGCGACCTCGTGGCTCGACAGACCCGTGCCGCACCTCGGGCAGTACGGCACGATGCGGTGGCCGCGGTACAGCAGTCCCTTCCGGTCGATCTCGGACAGCGCCCACCAGACAGACTCCACGTAGTCCGGCGAACAGGTCACATATGGGTGGTCGTAGTCGAGCCAGTACGCGATTCGCCGCGACATCTTCTCCCACTCGTCCTGGTAGGTGAAGATGTTCTTCCGGCACACGTCGTTGAACGCGGCGATCCCGAGCTTCTCGATCTCCGGCTTCCCCGAGATCCCGAGTTCCTTCTCCGCCTCGAGCTCGACCGGGAGACCATGCGTGTCCCACCCGGCGATCCGCGTCACGCGATACCCTGACATCGCCCGGTACCGGGCGATCAGATCCTTGATGGTCCGCGCGAGGATGTGGTGGACGCCCGGGCGGCCGTTCGCGGTCGGGGGTCCCTCGAAGAAGACGAAGTCCGGCGCATCCTCGCGGTCGGCGAGGCTCTGTCGGAAGGTGTCCTCCTCGTCCCACGTACGCAGGACTTCTTCTTCGAGCCCCGTCACGGACTCGTTCAGTGGCCGATAGGCCATTTCCTTCTCCGTATGAAGTCGGTCAGAGAACCACCAGAAAGAGGTCCTCGGGCGAATGCCGCGGCGTCAGCTCGCTGGCGCTCCCGGCCCTCCGGCGTCGGGGGGCGTAATCGGCTGGTGGGTCGCGATGCGCGACCCTGTATCCGCCTCCTCCACGGCATCCGTGGCGTGCTGTGCGGGTTCTTCCGAATGACCGTTGGTCGACGGAACGCCCAGGACTTCCGGAGGGGCGGTCTCGTCCGCCGGCGCCGTCGTATCGCTCGCCATGGCGACGGGGCCCGAGTCCGAGTCGCCCTCATCCGACACTTCCGTCTCCGCGACGGGTTCGGGCGGGGGAGTCGTCTCGGGATCGGCCACGGCAAAAGTCGGCGTGGCCTCGCTCGACACGCTCGACTCCTCTCTCTCGGGAACGAGATCGCTCTCGAGCCGTTCGAGAAGGTCCCCGAGGTCCTCGGGCTCGGTCTCGAGTCGGCTCTCCTCGAGTTCCAGATAGTCCTCGAATCTCTCCATGACGCTGCGGAGCGACTTCAGGAACTGTCGCCGGCGGGCGCGCAGGTCGTCGAGTCGACGGCCGGAGTGTCGGATCGCCTGATCGGCATCGAGGAGGATCGCCTCGGCATGCGTCTCAGCCTCGCGGAGCCGTACCGCGGCATCGCGCTCCGACTGCGACCGCGCCTCCTCCCGAAGCTCCTGCGCGGCCAGGAGCGCCTCGTTCAGCGCCCTCTCGCGCTCCTGGTACGTGTCGAGCTGCTTCTGCATGTGCGCGACCTGGTCGGTCAACGTCCCGTGTTCGCGCGCCAGCTGTTCCAGACGATCGGAAACGACTTCCAAGAACGCATCCACCTGGGTCGGGTCGTAGCCCCGCACCGCACGCTTGAAGTCGTCCCGCTTCTTTCTGACGTCCAGCGGAGTCAGGTCGATCATCGTTCCCCCAGTAGCACCGTACCCAACCGCACCCTGGTGCTTCCTTCCTCGATGGCGAGCTCGAAGTCGTTGCTCATGCCCATCGAGAGCACCCTGCCGGAAAACCCCGGCACTTCCTCCAAACAACGGTCGCGCAACTCGCGGACCCGCCGAAAGGTAGCCCGCAACACCGCCGCGTCGTCGGTGAACGGAGCCATGGTCATGAACCCGGCCACTTCCAACCCCGGCAATGCGCACATCTCCGCCAGATCGATCGCGAGATCCTCGGGCGTCCAGCCAGCCTTGCTTCCCTCTCCCGAGGCGTTCACCTGAAGCAGCACCTCGACCGGAACGCCGCCCGCTTCATCTGCCAGCCGACTGAGTCGACGCGCCAGCTTCGCGCTGTCCACCGACTCGATCACGTCGAAGAGGCCCATGGCCTTGCGAGCCTTGTTCCCCTGCAACCTGCCGATCAGGTGCCAGGCGACCCCCCTTCGGCCGCCGAGCGCTTCCTGCTTCTCCGCGGTCTCCGGGATACGGTTCTCGCCGATTCTCGGCAAACCTGCCGCGATCACGGCTTCAATCGTCGAGGCCGGATGGCCCTTCGTAACCGGCAGGAGTTCGACGTCTTCGGGGGCGCGATCAGCGCGAACCGCTGCCCGCTCCACCCGATCCCTGACCCCCGCCAGCCGCTCTTCGATACGGTCACCGATCACCGGCACAGTCTACCCAAACGCGGGAGTGGACGCGAGCTACGGCGTTTGCAGGATGAAGAAGCGCCCGCGTCGCAAAAGCGACAGCGGGCGCCCACTTCAGGCCTTGACCACGTGGTGTCAGCCGATCAGTCCGGGGTCAGGTGACCTCGAACGTCACCCACTGGGAGACCCACACGGCGGTGACCTTGTCCCGGTTCTTCGCGGGAGTGAACTGCATGTCCGCGGCAACCTGCTGCGCCGCCTCATCGAGCAGCGGGTTTCCAGCCGAGGTCTTCACCTCGCTGCGCTCGACGCGCCCCTGTTCGTTCACGTATAGCCAGAGCTCGACGCGACCGCCGATACCCGCGTCCTTCAGGTTTCGCGGATAGAGACGCTGTAGCAGCTGCATGACCTCGCCACGGTTCCGCATCGCGGGCGGCGTGTCATAAGGAATAAACGACGGCCGGTCCGCCGGGCTTCCCCCCGAAGGCGGCGGCGGCAGGTTCTCGACCGGGTTCGCTTCGAACGTGGTCGCCTCGATCGTCACGTCATCGGCTACGTCGACGGCGGCCACACGCGGCGTCGCGGGCCGGGCGATCTGCTCCGGCGGCGGCGGGATTCGTACCTCGGGCGGCAGCGAGATCGCTTCGATCTCATCCGCGACCATGCCGAGATCCGCGGCCTCGAACGGCCGTACAAGCACGAACAGTCCGAAGTGGAACAGGACGGCCGTCAGAACTCCGACCTGCACCGTCGTGTTGTTCCCCCGCTTGAACTGGTCGTTCGCCGTCAGGCGTACGCCTTCTTGTTCAGACATTGGTCTCCTCCGCTCAGCGCCGGGCGCGTGTCGCGCGTTGCTCGAGGCGGGTCGCGAACGTGACCCGAACGGCACCCGCTTCCTGCAACTCCTCCGTGATCGTGTTGATCTGGCTGTACGGAACCTCCCGGTCGCCACGGAGGGCGACTACGAGTTCGCGGTTCTCAGCGTACAGAGGTCGCACGATCTCCGATATATCCTCGAAAGGAATCAACTGGTCGTTGATGTGGACCACGCCGGCCCTATCAACCCAGATGTGAAGGATGTTCTTGCGCTTCTCGTCGATCTTCTCGGTGGCCTCGGCCTCGGTCCAGTCGATCGTGACCTTGCGCTCCTTTCGGAACACGGTCGTGACCATGAAGAAGATGAGCAGAAGGAACGCGATGTCCGCCATGGACGACGTGGGGATCTCGCTCCCCGTACCGGATTTGCGGCTGAAGCCGCCACCCTTGATGGCCATTAGTTCTCCAACTCCTGAAGCGAGATTCGTTCGGCGCCGGACGCCTTCACCTCATCGAGCACGTTGACCATGTGTCGGTAGGCAGCCTGAGGGTGCGTCTGGACGGCGGCGATCAGGTTGGGGTTGGCCAGGAGTTCCTGCCTGAGAATCCCCTCGACCTCGCTATACGCGATGGTCTGCTCCTGCTCCGACTCCCCGCGGCGAACCACGACGCGACCGTCGGGCTGCACCATGAAGAAGATCAGGTTCTTCGGGGAAACGTCCTGCTCCTCCGACTGCTCCGGGAGCACGATCGGGAGGCCCTTTTCCTCGTTGAACACGGTCGTCGTGAGGAAGAACACGAGTAGCAGAAAGGCGATATCCGCCATCGAGGCGGTCGGAATCTCATCCGACACCTTCTGCTTTCGCTTCATGATCGCCATAGACGTCGTCTCTTTTTCGCTGTCCGTCTCGCCCTCTACACTCGAGGCCGAGCAGGGTTTCGCTTACGCCGCGCGGTCCTCGAGGCTCCAGATGAGGCCGAGCACTTTCTGTGCACCCTCTTCCATGTCCTGAATCAGGCGATCGATCCGGGTCACGAAGTAGTTGTACCCGATGTTGACGGGGATGGCGATCGTCAGGCCTGTGGCCGTCGTGATCAGGGCGACCTTGATGCCGCTCGCGACGAGCTGGGGATCGACCTGGCCGGCGATCTCGATCGCCTGGAAGGCGAGGATCATCCCGATCACGGTCCCGAGGAACCCGAGCATCGGAGCCACGTTCGCGATCGTGCCGAGGACGGCGAGTCCGCGCTCGAGGAAGTCGAGCTCGATGATCCCGGTCGTGCTGATCGCTTTCTGAAGGTCCTTGGCGCTGCCGGTGCCGTGGGTCTCTTTCTCCTGGACCCGGCGCAGGCCGGCGAGGAGAATCGCGGCGACGGGACCGCGGGTGTTCTGGGCGGTCTCGATCGCATCTTCGAGACGGCCGCCGGCAGTGAGGTCTTCGATCTCGGCGAGAAGCTTCTTCGAATCGCGGTGCGCGATGAAGAGCGTCCATACCTTCGCGATAATCACTCCCAGTGCGACGAGGGAGCAGAGGACGAGCGGGTACATCATGAATCCGCCGTCCGTGAAGAGCGTCATCAACTCGTACTGATTGCTCATATCGCCTGCCCGCAAGGGTTCTCGGCCGCTATCGACGGCACGTCCCATACCCGGAGGCCCCACCCCACCATATCGCGGCTAGCGCATGATTTTAGGGGAGCGGCATGGTACCGTCAAACGGGCTGCGCGACCTCGTCGTCCCCGTCGAAAGCCGCGTCGCTCGCGGCCTTCCGCGAAGCTGCAGGGTCGACGGCGGCCGTAATCGCCGGATCTCCCGCCACCGCCACGGATTCGCCCTCCGACGGGAGCGCCGGGCGACTCCCCTCGCCGGTTTCGGTATCCGGTGCGAGACGGGCGCGCAGCTCCTCGGGCTGAAGCCCGCGACGCAACACTCCGCGGCGTGCGAGAGAGATCTGCGACGTCTCCTCGGACACCACGATCACGAATGCATCGGTCTCCTCCGAGAGGCCGAGAGCGGCCTTGTGCCGGGTTCCCAGGGAACGGTCGGGCGGCGGAAACTGGCTGAGCGGAAGCGTGACGCCCGCCCCGATGATCTCTCCGCCACGGATGATCACGGCCCCATCGTGGAGCGGCGACTTGGGCGTGAAGATCGCGAGTAGCAGGTCGGCGGAGACGTCCGCCCGCAAAGGCGTGCCTTCCTTCTGGACGTAGAGATCGAGCGCGAGCTCCTGCTGAACAGCGATGATCGCGCCGATGCGCTTCCGGGAGAGCCGTTCGGCCGCCCGGGCGATCTCGTCGGCCACCACCTCACCGCGGTGCTCGAGCCGCGTCAGAAACGTGAGGAGCCGGCTCCTGCCCAGTTGGGCCAGCGCACTGCGCAGCTCGGGCTGAAACACGACGATCAACGCGAACGCGCCGTAGGTGAACAACTGGGACAGGACGGCCTCGAACACCTCGAGCCTGAGGATCCCGGCCATGACCCAGATCCCGAGGAGAACGACGAGACCGAACAGGATCTGAAACGCGCGCGTCCCCGCCCACAGGATGAGCACCCGGTAGATGAGGAACGCCAGCACGACGATCTGTAGGAGATCCCGCCAGTCCGGAAGGTAGAACCGTATGTAGTCGAGCAAGCCGCTCATTTCGCCTAGGTCCTTCCCCGCTTGTCGCGCTCCGCGCCCGCAGCCATCACGGCCCAGGCGACGGCGAGCGCACGCCCCACCGGCTCGACGTCGTGGACGCGGAAGACGCGCGCGCCCCGCATGAGCGACGCCACGCATGCGGCGATCGTCCCCTCGACGCGTTCCTCGGCGGGCGTTCCCAGCAACTCCCCCAGAAACGACTTCCGGGACGGCCCGATCCAGACGGGCGACCCGAGCGCGACGATCTCGTCCAGCCGCGCCATGAGCTCCAGATTCCCCTCGAGCGCCTTCCCGAATCCGATTCCCGGATCCAGCGCGATCGTGGACGCATCACAGCCCGCGACCACCGCCGCGTCCCGAGCGGCACCGAGCGAGGCACTCACCTCCGAAACCACATCGTCGTAACGGGTGTCCGTCTGCATGGTACGAGGGTTCCCCCGCATGTGCATCAGAACGACCCCCGCCCCTTCCCTGGCGACCAGGTCGACGAGCCCGGCGGACCGCCCCCCCGAGACATCGTTGATCGCTGCGGCTCCGGCATCGAGCGCGCGCTCGGCCACCTCGATCTTCATCGTGTCGACGGACAGGGGAACCGGGAGATCCCGCAGCCCCTCGAGCACGGGCTCGAGCCGAGCCCATTCCGTCGCTGCCGCGACATCGTCGGCCCCCGGCCGGGTGGATTCGGCGCCGACATCGATGAGACCGGCCCCCTCCTCCACCATCTCGAACGCTCGATCGATGGCGCGCCCGGGCTCGAAATGAACGCCGCCGTCCGAGAAGGAGTCGGGCGTGACGTTCAGTACTCCCGCGATGACGGGACGATCCAGGGAGATCGTGACTCCACGAAGTTCCCAGCGAGTGGCGGGGCCGACCCGCTCGTCGCGGTCGCCCCTCGCCTCACGCGTCGCCGTGACGTTCACCGCCCGGCCAGCCGCCCGCGGGTGTCGTCAGGCCGGTGCCGGCGCGGGTTCTCCGCCGGCGCCCTCAATCGGTCGGTCGCGGGCCGGGGCCGGCTCCGGGGCCGGCAGCTCCGGGGTCGCCGGTGGCGGTGAGACTTCGAGCGGCGGAAGCGGGCGGCCCTGCTCGAGCAACGCGATGTCGCTCGAGTCGAGGGTCTCCCGCACCAGCAACGACTCGGCCATCGCCTCGAGGAGCTGTCGGTTCTCGCCGATGACCGACTTCGCCGCATCATACGAAGACTCGAGGATTCGCTTGATCTCCGTATCGACCAGCTCGGCCGTCTTCTCGCTCGTCTCGCGCCGGTGCGAAATGTCTCGACCGAGGAAGACCTCGTGGTCCCGCTCGCCGATCGACACGGGCCCGATCGCATCGGACATTCCGAACTGCGTCACCATCCGGCGCGCGAGGTCGGTCGCTCGCTCGATGTCGTTTCCGGCACCCGTCGTGATCTTGCCGTGGCCGAACACCATCTCCTCCGCCACCCGGCCCCCGAAGAGCATCTTGAGCCGCCCTTCGAGGCTGTCGCGCGTCATCATGTGCCGATCCTGGTCCGGCAGCGACACGGCGAGTCCGAGGGCTTGACCGCGCGGTACGATCGAGACCTTGTGGAGGGGGTCGAGCCCCGGCACCCGCATCGCGATGACGGCGTGCCCGGCCTCGTGGTATGCCGTCACGCGACGCTCCTCGTCGGAGACGACCAGGCTGCGACGAGCAGCGCCGCTTCGTTCACGACGTTCTCGATGTCCGCGCCGGACAGCCCCGGCGTCCCCTTCGCGAGAACGGCGACATCGACGTCCTCCGCAAGCGGAATGTCCTGGACATGGACGCGGAAGATCCCCTCGCGCCCCTTCACGTCCGGGTTGCCGACCATGATCTGGCGGTCGAAGCGTCCCGGCCGGAGCAGCGCCGGATCCAACACATCCGGCCGGTTCGTGGCCGCGAGCAGGATCACGCCTTCGTTCGACTCGAAGCCGTCCATCTCGACGAGCAGCTGATTGAGCGTCTGTTCGCGTTCGTCGTGTCCACCACCGAGACCTGCCCCACGGTGTCGACCGACCGCGTCGATCTCGTCGATGAAGATGATGCACGGGGCGTGGGCCTTGCCCTGCTCGAAGAGGTCGCGGACACGGGACGCCCCGACTCCGACGAACATCTCGACGAAGTCCGATCCGGACATGGAGAAGAATGGCCGACCGGCCTCGCCGGCGACCGCTCGGGCGAGGAGCGTCTTCCCCGTGCCGGGGGGACCGATGAGCAGCGCACCCTTCGGAAGCCGGCCGCCGAGCCGCGAGAACTTCTGCGGGTCCTTCAGGAACTCGATGATCTCCTGAAGCTCGTCCTTCGCCTCATCGCACCCGGCAACGTCCGCAAACGTCACCTTGGGGGTATCCCCGCTCAACAACCGCGCTTTGGACTTCCCGAAGCTGAAGGCACGGGATCCGCCGGCCTGCATCTGGCGAAACACGAACAGCCAGAGACCGATGATCAGG
>JBDHIO010000021.1:0-87640 GCA_039587355.1 Gemmatimonadota bacterium
GGTGCTCGGCGCCTCTTCCTCGACGAGCAGCCCCGCCATAGCCGGTGCGGCTCTTGCACTGTCCGCTCTCGGGAACGGTGATGAGGGGAGGAAGCAATTGAACAGATGGCGAACTGCCCGGCTGGCGCCGGTTCTGCTCATCATGTTCGTCGCCGCGTGCGCCGGCGAACGACCGGATGAGCCAGAACGCACGGACCGCGAGCGAGACAGCCTGATCGCGGAATCAAGGCTGCCGGGTGCTGCGGGGGTCGGCGCGGCAATGCGCGCTCAGGACAAGGCATCGGCGACGAACGTCCGTCTCGACTCGATCGCGGAATCCATCCGATAGTCCGAGAGGCGGTAAACACCGCGGGCCGACGGTCCGCGAGGTGCGAACCGCCGACGTCACGGTCGTCCAGCGGGCTGCTGAGGACCTCCGCTAGGGGCGTCGTGGCACCGCGATCGGCTTTCCGGCCGCCGGACGAAGGCCGGCCGCCGCCACCGCATCCTCGAACGCAGGCATGCGGTCGGTCAGCAACTCGTTGACTCCCTCGATGGCGCCGGGCAGTTCCTCCCAGGCGGCCTCGATCGACCACAGCTGATCCGCGGTCGGGCGTCCGGACCAGTTCTCCATCGCGCCGGCACGGCCCGCGCTCGCGCGGCCGAGCGCCTGTCCGGCCTCCGTGATGGCCTCGCTGATCGCCTCGACCTCCTCCTCCAGGGCCTCGCGCGCCCCGTCGTCAAGGTCGGCGCTCTGCATGGCTTCTCGCACGCTCGCGACCCGATCGTTCATCGCTCGCAGCCGCTCTCCCGCCTCCCGGAGGGGCTTCTGGAGCGCGTACGCGTCCATCAGGGCCTCCTGACGGGCCATGAGATCCGCCCGTGAAGCCTCGCGTCTCGGGTCGAGTCGCACGTCGAAATCGCGTGTCTGCGACTGGCCGTTCACGGTCAGTCGCGCCGTGTACGTCCCCGGCAGGACGCGCGGCCCGGCCCCCGGTGCCGCTCCGCCACGGAAGCCTCCGCCGCCACCGCCTGCGGGGCTCGTGAACGCCGGCTCGACGCGGAAGTCCCAGACGACTGCCTGGACCCCGGCCTCGTTGGAAGGCTCGAGCGTGCGAATCACGTCTCCGCTCGAATCGAGGATCTCGAGCGAGATCCCGGCCGCTCCGGGCCTGCTGACGTCGCCATCGCCGGCGTCGGGTCCAGCCGTAAGCCCGTTGTTCGCCGCGTCGCCCTCTCCCGCGCTTACGCTCGCGTCGGCCGCGACGGGCTCACGCAGGAAGTATCGGATCGGGGCCCCGGCGACGGGGTTGTCCGCGACGAACACCGCCGGCTGGAACGGCCAGTCCATCCCCATGGACCACATCGTGGCCCGCCGCAGCCCGAACAGGTGCGACTCCTGCGCGAGCATCTGACCGGACATTTCCTGCAACGGCGTGATGTCGTCCATGACCCAGATGCTGCGGCCATGCGTACCGACGACCAGGTCGTTCTCGCGCGGGTGGATCACGATGTCGTCGACGGGCACGGTCGGGAGATTGTTCTTGAGCGCGGCCCAGCTCGCCCCCTGATCGACCGACATGAAGACGCCGACCTCGTTCCCGAGGAACAGCAGGTTCGGATTCGCGGGGTGCTCCCGAATCACGTTCACGGACCAGCCGTCCGGCAGCCCCGATGTGATCCGACGCCAGCTGTCTCCATGATCCTCACTGACGAACGCATAAGCGGCGTAGTCGTCGTTCCGGTGTCCATCGAACGTCAGGTACACGCGTCCGTCGACCGCGTATGACGGTTCGATTCGGCTCACATAGGTGAGCGGCGGCACTCCGGGCACGCGGTCGATCACGTTCGCCCACGTCGTCCCGCCATCGCGGGTGACCTGAACGTTCCCGTCGTCCGTCCCGACGTAGATCGTGTTCGCGTCGTGGTGGGACTCGCCGACTGCGGTGATGTTGCCGTACGTCGAAATGCCGTCGTTTCGCGACAGCGTCTCGTTCGTCACGACCTTCCCCATGATCGGCATGGTGTCGCGGTCGATCGCTTTCGTCAGGTCGGGGCTCGCCTCCTCCCAGGTCGTGCCGCGGTCGCGCGTCCGCATGAGGTGGTTGCCGCCCAGATAGACGGTCGCGGGATCGTGCGACGAGATGTGGATCGGAGAGTTCCAGTTGAACCGATACCTGCGGGTCTCGCCGTCCTCCTCGTCACCGGTCGGGCGGGGGATCGGTCGTATCGACTGGGACTCGCGGGTCGTGACGTCGATCCGCGCCATGTTCCCGCCCTGCGACTCGGAGTACATGATGTTGGGGTCGGTCGGGTCGGGCTTGTTGTAGAACCCGTCGCCGAACCAGACGTGGGTCCATTCGCGGTTGCGCGGCCCCCATGTCGACTGAGTCCGGTGCGGAGCGCACCAGTTGCCATTGTCCTGCAGCCCGCCGCAGACCTTGTACGGCTCGCTGAAGTCGATGCCGATCTCGTAGAACTGGCCGATCGCCATGTTCGTGATCGCACGCCACGTCTTCGATCCGTCCCGCGAAAACGCGAGCCCCCCGTCGTTTCCGTCGATCAGGTGATTCGAGTCGCTCGGGTTGATCCACAGCGCGTGGTGGTCCGAGTGAATCTGGTCCGTCGCGTTCCCCGGCCACCACGTCCGCCCGCCGTCATCGGACGCCGACGCCTGGACGCCGCCGAGGTATATCCGCTCGGGGTTGTTCGGGTCGATCCGGATCAGGGAGAAGTACATTGGGCGCGGGTTGCGGTCGCTCATCATCTCCCACGTCTCGCCGCGATCCGTGGAGCGGTACACGCCCTGTCCCTCGCGGGCCTCGACGATCGCGTACACGAGATTTCCGTCCCGGCGGTAGACGTCGAGCCCGATCCGTCCGAGCTCGCCTTCCGGGAGTCCATTCTCGAGGCGCGTCCAGTTGTCACCGCCGTCCGTCGTTCGCCAGATGGCGGATCCCCCGCCGCCGGCTGCGAACCCGAACCCGGTGCGTTGCCGCTGGTACGTCGCGGCAAAGAGCGTCATGGGATCCTGGTGGTCCATCACCATGTCGATCACGCCGGTGTGCTCGTCGACGAAGAGGATCTTCTCCCATGTCTCGCCGCCGTCCATGGTGCGGAAGACCCCGCGATCCTGGTTCGGCCCCCACAGGTGCCCCATGGCGGCGACGTACACGATCTCGGGGTTGGTCGGGTGGATGGAGATCCCGGCGATGTGGCGGGTGTCCTCGAGGCCCATGTGCTGCCACGTCCGGCCGGCATCCAGGGACCGGAATACTCCGATTCCCCAGGGAGAGGACTGCCGGTTCTGCGGCTCGCCGGTCCCGACCCAGACGACGTTCTGATTCGACGGGGCCACGGACACCGCGCCGATCGAGGCGGTGGGCTGATCGTCGAACACCGGATCCCAGGTCATCCCGTCGTTTTCGGTCTTCCACACCCCGCCGGCTCCGAGTCCCACGTAGAAGATCCGCGGATCGCTCTCGACCACGGCCAGATCGGCGACGCGTCCGCCCATGTTGGCGGGACCGATCTCGCGAAACTCCATGCTGGAGGCGGCCTGCGCGGCCATCTCCGAGGCGCTCTGCGCGGCAAGGGGGGCGACCGGCGCCAGGGCGCCGAGGACGCAGACTGCGAGGAGCGACGCGTTGAGCCGGAACTGCGACAAGCGAAACATGCTGGACCTCCGGGGCGTGACAGCAGGGGTTCGAGGTGGAATCAACCTCCACCAGATGATGAACACGCGAAAGACGTCGGGCCGTTGCAGGCCCGCAGCCCCGGCGTTTCAGCTGAAACGCCAGGGCGCCGCCCGGTGGTCCTCCGCGTTCGGTCTCAGCCGCCCTGCGAGACCGTCCGACGCGGCTCATCGTCGTGGGTGCCCCACTTCTCGAACCAGCTGCGCAGATAAAGCTGCGAGCGCAGGAAGTTGGACGGCGTGCTCGACGTCCCGTGCCACTCGTTCCGGAACCGGAGCATCGCCGTCGGCACGCGCTCCATCTTCAGCGCCTGGTAGTACTCCTCCGTCTGCGGCATGGGCGTCCGGAGGTCGTTCTCGCCTGTCATCAGCATCGTGGGTGTGGTCACGTTCCCGACGTACATCAGCGGCGATCGTTGCAGGTGCTCGGTCGGGTCGTCCCACGGGAGGTTCTCGAAGTTCCGGTACCACCCCGGACCGTCCGTCGTGCCGACGAAAGAGAGCCAGTTCGTGACCGGGCAGTTGGCCGACGCGGCCGTGAACCGGTCCGTATGCCCCACGACCCACGACGTGAGGACGCCGCCACCGGAGCACCCGTAGACGAACATGTTGCTCTCGTCGATGTATCCGCGGCCGACGACCTCGTCCACGCCTGCCATCAGGTCATCGAAGTCCTTCGACGGATAGGCGTTCTTGATCGCGTTGCCGAATTCCGTCCCGTACCCGGCACTGCCGCGCGGGTTGGTGTAGAGGACCACGTATCCGTTCGCGGCGTGGTCCTGCCACCCGTAGTTGAACCCGACGCCGTACATGCCGTGCGGGCCACCGTGAATCGACAGCATGAGGGGGTACTGCTTCGACGGATCGAAGTTGGGCGGCTTCACGATCCACCCCTGGATGTCCCAGTCGTCCACCGACTTGTACCAGATCTCCTCGACCTCGCCGAGCGTGACTCCGGCGAGAAGGTCGTCGTTCACATCGGTGATCTGTGAGATCTGTGCCGGCCGATCGAGGTCGAACGCCACGACATCGCCGGGCTGGTGCGGTGATGTCCGAACGCCGACCGCCGAGCCGTCATCCGTGAAGGAGGTGAGCGAGAGCAGGTGGTTGCCGGAGGTGACCTCCGAAACGCCTCCGCTCGCGGCCGCGAAGTACAGATTCCGCGTACCCTCACGACTCACGTTGAAGTAGACGCCCGAACCGTCCGGCGCCCACATCAGGTTCGGACTGCCACGCAGACCGCGGTCGAAGTCGCCGGAGATCTGCCGCACACCCGACCCGTCGGGGTTCATGACGTAGATGTGCGAGTTCCGGTAGGTGTCGTCGTTCCAATCCTGACCGGAGTAGGCGATCAGGCGGCCATCGGGAGACGGGTACGCCCCGCCATCCGGCCCGCGTCGAGTGGTGACCTGCCGGATGGAGCCGGACGTGACGTCGACCGCGTAGATTTCGGATTCGCGCCAGTTGTACTCGGAATCCTCTTCCCGCAACGACGAGAAGAAGATCTCGCTGCCGTCCGGCGTCCACTGCGGACCGCTGTGATTCCACATGCCGTCGGTAAGCTGCCTCGGGGTCCCTCCGTCGGCCGGCACGACGAAGATGTGCCGGTGGGAATTGTCGATGAACCCGACCCGGTCCTGCCGATAGTCCATCCGGGTCACGATCCGCGGGCCTTCCGTCCACGTCGCGCCATCGGGCCGGCCCGGCATGTCGACGCTCCAGTTCTCCCCGTCCTCCACCGACATCGTGAAGGCGATCCGAGTGCCGTCCGGCGACCAGCGCAGGCTCCCCGGCGAGCGTTCCAGCCTGGTGATCTGGGTTTCCGCGCCCTCCGCGTCCATCCAGCGTACGAAGATCTGCGAGCCCTCTGGCTCTCCCTCACGCGTGAAGGCGATCCGGGTGCCATCCGGCGACCAGATGGCGCCGGATCCCTCGGTGAGCTCGCGTTTCCGCGAGCCGTCGGCGTTCATGATCCACAGGTCCGACCGCCAGCGGTCGTTCATCTTGTCGATCCACCCGCGCGTGAAGATGACCTGACGGCCATCTGGCGAGATCTGCGGGTTGGAGACGCGCTCGAGATCCATATACATGTCGAGCGAGATGGTACTCGGCGTGCCGTCCTGTGCGGCGGCCGGCAGCGCAGTGAACACGGCGAAAAGGACTGCGGCGGATACGAAACGAGCGGGGCGCATGCTACCTCCTGGGCTTCCGGGACACCGAAAGCTGCGAATTCGGCCGCCAAACTGCCAGAGTCCCCCGGGGGGTTAAGGCGTGAGGGGCCAGAACACCGGCAGGAGCAGAAGCGTGACGATCAGGCACACGATCGTCAGGGGGAGTCCCACCTTGATGTAGTCGATGAACCGGTACCCGCCTGGCCCCATCACCAGAACGTTAGCCGGGTGCGCGACCGGGCTCATGAAGCTCGCCGACGCGGACAGTGCCACGGTCATCATCAGCGCCTGGGAGGACAGGCCGAGCTCGGCTGCGGTGTTGAGGGCGATCGGGGCGACGAGGATGGCCACGGCCGCCGTCGGCATCACCTGGGCGCAGAGCGCGCAGATGATGTAGATCGCCGCCACTACCGCCAGCGGACCAAGCTCTCCGACGGTTTCGACCACGCCGGTGGTTAGCAGTTCGGCGGCGCCCGTCTCGCGCAGCGCCAATCCGAGTGGGAGCATCCCCGCGATGAGGAACACGGCCTGCCATTCGATCGCACGGTATGCCTCGTCCATCGTGAGGCAGCGCGTGAGCACCATCAGCAGGGCCCCCGTGACCGCTGCGATGTAGATCGGTACCCAGCCGAGGATGACCGACCCCACGACGCCCGCCATCAGCAGTGCCGAGAGCGGGGCTTTGCTGGTCAGCGGTGCCTCCTCGACCTCGCCGACGATGATGAGGAAATCGCGGTCGGTCGCGACGAGCGGCAGCTTCGAGCGGGGACCGTGGATCAACAGCGCGTCCCCGAGCTTGAGCGGGAAGTAGCGGAGATCTCGATAGACGACCCCACCCCTCATCACGGCGACCACGTTCATACCGTACTTCTCGCGGAAGTTGAGCTCCACGAGGGTGCTTCCGGCGGCCGCGGAGCGCGGCGACAGGACGATCTCGGCGAGACATACGTCGTCCGACTCCAGATCGGAAAAGTCGCGGGTCGTGGTCACGTCCACCGGCATGCCCCACAACCCCTCGACGGTGTCCAGGTCCTCGGGGCGCCCCTTCACGAGGAGCCTGTCTCCCGCCTCGATCCTCTCCTCGGGCAGCGGGATCAGCTCTTTTCGACCGCCACGCACGATGCCCATGATCCCGAGGCTGAAGACGTCTCCGAGGCGGCTCTCCGACAGGGTCTGGCCGACGAGAGGCGATTCGTCGGGGACGCGACAGTACATCAGACGCTCCTCGATCTCGTAGACCAGCGGATCGAAGATCGGCGAGATCTCGAAGTCGTCCGACTCGGAGATCTGTCGGAGCATGTCTCGGTAGCCGTGCACGAGAAGGACGTCGTCCGGCTCGAGGCGCGTCGTCGCGAGGTGAGTGCGCAGGGGCGAGCCCGCTCGCCAGACCGACAGCACCAGGCAGCCGTGGAAGCGGTGACGGAAGTCCAGCCCGCGAATGGTCCTTCCGGCGAGCTTCGAGTTCGCCGACAAACGGACCTCGGCCAGTCCCACATCGTCCGTGACCAGTTCCTCGAGGGGGGCCGTGTCAGACTCGAGGGCCAGGAACTCGCGCGCCCCGATCTCCTGAATCGCGTCGTCCGGCCCCTGCACGACCAGACGGTCGCCGGCCCGCAGGACGAACTCGGGGTCCGGGGCCAGCTCGGTCTCCCCCTCGCGCATCACGCCCATCACGTGGAGACCGAGGGCTCCTTCGACCCGGCTCTCGCGCAGACTCTTCCCGACGAGCGACGAATCCGGCTGGACGTCCAGTGCGAAGAGTCGGTCGCGGAGCCCGTAGACCTCGTCCAGCTCGATCCCCTCTCCGCTCGCCTGGCGGGCGAAATCGCGCGATGGGAGGAGCCGCCGGCCGACGAACGCCATATAGAGTGTTCCGGCGAGCACCACCGCCACGCCGACCGGCGTGAAGTCGAACATCTCGAACGTCGCGAACCCCGCCTCTTCCAGCGACGCGGCGACGATGATGTTCGGAGGCGTTCCGATAAGGGTCGTGAGGCCGCCGAGCAGCGAGCTGAACGCCAGCGGTACGAGGAGCTTCGATGGAGGGGTCCCGGTCCTCCGAGCCACGTTCATGACGACGGGCAGCAGCAGGGCCGCCACGCCGACGTTGTTCATGAAGGCGGAGAGGAACGCGGAGATGAGCATGATCACCGCGACGAGCCGCATCTCGCTCGAGCCCGCCAGTCGAAGCACCTGACGCCCCAGAATCCCGGCTACGCCGGTCCGAGACAGCCCCCCGCTCAGGATGAAGACCGCCCAGATGGTGATGACCGCCGGGTTGCTGAACCCGGAGACGGCCTGCTCCGGCGTGATGAGCCCGGTCAGGGCCAGCGACACCATGACCATGAGGGCGACGACATCGACGCGGACCCGTTCGGTCACGAACAGAGTCATCGCGATGATGAGGATGCCGAGGACGAGCGCGATGTCGAGCGTCATTCGGTCAAGGTATCACGGACGCAGTCGACGGACGTAGCTTCGTCGTATGTCATTCACGACGCGCGTGCTCACCGGTCTCATCCTGGGGTTGCTCGCCGGAATCGCCCTGTCCGTCTACGAGGGGGACGCGGCGGCGGTCGGCTGGATCCCCGCGGTCGTGGAGCCGATCGGTGCGATCTGGGTGAATGCGATCCGGATGACCGTGGTTCCGCTGGTGGTGTCGCTCCTCATCGTGACGATCGCGGGGGAGGGAAGCGGTAGCGCCGTGGCCGCGCTCGGGGCCCGCAGCATCGGTGTGTTCGGGGTCATGGTCTTTGCCGGTTGTGTTCTCACCGCCCTGCTCGCACCGCCGCTGCTCGCGCTGATCCAGATCGATCCGGCGACGGCCGAGGCGCTGAGGGCGACGACGGCCTCGGCCGACGTCGTCGCCGTCGAACTCCCGCCGTTCCGCGACTGGCTCGTCGATCTCGTCCCATCGAACCCGCTGCAGGCCGCGGTCGACGGCGCGATGCTGCCCCTGATCGTGTTCACTGTCTTCTTCGCCTTCGCGATGCGACAGATCGAGGCGAAGGCCCGCGAGGCGCTCGTCGGGTTCTTCTCATCGATCAAGGAAGCGATGTTCGTCCTGATCGAGTGGATTCTCGCGGCCGCGCCGATCGGCGTGTTCGCGCTCATCCTCCCGCTCGCGGCGCGCATGGGGGCTTCCGCGGCGGGCGCGATGGGGTACGCGGTGGTCGTCGCCTGCGGCCTCATCCTGCTCGGGACCGCCGGCCTCTACCCATTCACCGTGCTTGTCGGCCGGGTGGGTCTGCGCGATCTCGCGCGGGCGCTCGCGCCGGTTCAGGCCGTGGGGTTCAGCACGCGCTCTTCGCTGGCATCGCTGCCCGCGATGTTCGCGGCCGCCGAGGAACTGCGGCTGCGCGACCAGGTCTCGGGGATGGTCCTCCCGGTCGCGGTGTCGGTGTTCAAGTGGTCATCCCCAATCGGGCGCGCGACCGGGACCTACTTCGTCGCGATGCTCTATGGGATCCACCTCGGACCGACCGAGATCGCCGCGATCGCCGCGGCGATCGGGGTGTTGAGCTTCTACTCGCCGGGGATTCCGAGCGGCGGATTGCTCGTGATGACGCCCATCTACATGTCGCTCGGGCTCCCGGTCGAGGGAATCGGGATCCTCATCGCCCTCGACCTGGTCGTGGACATGTTCATCACTCTGGGCAACGTCTCGGCCGATGTCGCGGCCGCCGTGATCCTGACCCGCGGCGACCGGATCACCTGACGCTTTCGCTCGAGGCTACCGGGTACCCTCGTAGACGACCTCCCCGCCGACGATCGTATACAGCACCTTCGCGTCGAGAATCCGGCTCGGTCCCTCCCGCCCCGCCTCGATGAGGTCGGTGTCGAACACCGCGATGTCGGCCAGCTTCCCGGGCGTCAGCGTGCCCTTGATGTCCTCCTCGAACGAAGCCCACGCCGGGTTCCTCGTGTACGCCTCCATGGCCTCCTCGATCGTGAGCCGCTGCCCCGGAAACCACCCCTCGGCCGGGTCACCACCGAGCGTCTGTCGGCTCACGGCCGCGTATAGACCGTAGATCGGACTGAGGAAGTACCGGGCGGCGTTGGTCCCGGGGCTGTCGCTGCCGAACACCAGCACCGCTCCCGCATCCTTGAGGTCCCGGAAGGCGTATGCACCCCTCGACCGCTCCGAACCGATCCGCTCCTCCATCCACCGCATGTCGTCGGAGATGTGATAGGGATTGACCTCGGCCACGAGGTTCAGCTCCCCGAAGCGTCGGAAGTCGTCCTCTTCGACGACCTGCGCGTGGATCATGCGCCACCGGTGGTCGGTGTCGATCATGTCGTTCTCGGACAGCACGGCCTCGTAGATGTCGAGGAGAATGCTGACGGCCTTGTCCCCGATCGCGTGAACGTGCGGGGGGATACCCGTCGCGATCGACTCCTCGATGAGGACCTGGAGATTGCCCTTCGGGAACTCCGTATACGCCTGATCACGGCCGAGCGACATGGCGAGGTTCTCGACGCCTTCCGGAAGCATGATCTGACGAATCGCCCCGAAGTTGCCCGGCGCGTGGTCGTACTGCTCGTAGAACATCGCGCTGCTGCCGCCCATGATCCCGTCGACCCAGGCCTTGTACCCGATGAACCGCAGCCAGTCGTCCCCGAACCCCTTCGAGATCCCGAGCCCGCCGGTGTGCGTGACGTTATCGAGAGACGGACGGATGTTAATGCGCGCGGTCAGCTCTCCCCGTCGCTTCAGCTCCTGATAGGCGCGCAACTGGTCCGACGAGGTGATGTCCTGGATCGTCGTGACGCCGCCCTCGCGCGCCTCCTGCAGGACGGCCCGGACCTCGGTCAGTCGCTGCTCGAAGGACTTCGGGGTCATCGCCGTACGAATCAGCCCGACGGCCGACCCCGTCAGAATGCCGGTGAGGCGTCCGTCGTCCCCCCTCTCGATCGTGCCGCCGCTGGGAACGGGCGTCGACTCGTCGACTCCCGCCAGTTCCAGGGCCACAGAGTTTGCGAGAAACATCGAACGGTCGAAGCGGTTGACCAGCACGGGGTGGTTCGGCGTCGCGGCGTCGATGAGGTCCCGATGCGGCGTGAACGGTCCTTCCGCGGCGCCGGCCTCACCTTCTCTGCCGGTCGAACCGGCCTCCCACTGCTCGTAGGCGCCCCAATCCCCCCGCGTGATCCAGCTGCCCTCGGGCAACCGGCCGGCCGCTCCCTCGATCCGTTCGGCGAACGCCACGGGCTCGTGGACGTCGAGGAGGTTCACTCCGACGATGAGGGCTCCCGTGCTCTCGACATGGACGTGACCATCGTTGAACCCCGGAGACACGAAGGCACCCTCGAGGTCCACCACGCGGGTCTCCGAGCCCTGGAGAGAGAGCGCGTCGTCCTCCGAGCCCACAACGGCGATCCGGTCGCCGCGGATGGCGATCGCCCGCGCCGACGGCACCGTGTCGTCCAGCGTGTAGACGTTCCCGTTCACGAGAATGAGGTCCGCCGGGTTCTCGGGGCCCGGGGGGGCGCAGGCGGCGGAAAGCGCGAGCAGGAGCGCGGCCGCGGGGATGAAGGTCTTCATTGATCTCTCCAGCGATGGAATCGGAGGGACTCGGACGATGCCGGCCGCCATGGAATCACGTCAACCGCGGGAATGCAGATCTTCATGGAGCCGCCCGTGGCCTCGCACGCATCAACCCAGCCCGAGTTGCTCCGCCAGGCCGATCCGCCGGAGCTTGCCGGTCGGCCCCCTTGGGATCTCGTCGAGGATGAGCACGGTGCGCGGGACCTTGAAGCCGGCAAGGCGGGTCGCGGCGAACTCGCGGACGTCCGCCGGCTCGGCCTGCATGCCTTCGCGAAGGACCACGGCGGCGCCTACTTCCTCGCCGAGCTTGTCGTGGGGGACAGCGAAGGTCACGACCTGCCGGACGGCGGGGTGGTCCATGAGGACCTCGTCGATCTCGCGGGGCGAGATCTTTTCTCCGCCTCGATTGATGATCTCCTTGAGTCTGCCGGTGATCGTCACGTAGCCGTCTACGTCCATCACGCCCTGGTCGCCCGTCCGGAACCAGCCGTCCGTGAACGCTTCCGCATTCGCGGACGGATTGCCCTCGTACCCATCTGTGACGTTTGCTCCGCGGATGACGATCTCACCCGTTTCTCCGGTGCGGAGGATGCGGCCCGAGTCGTCCATGATCGCCACTTCGGGGCCTGCGGCGGGCCCCACGGTGCCCGGCTTCCGCACGGCGGGTGGCAGCGGGTTGCACGTCACCTGGTGCGAGGCTTCGGTCATCGCGTAGGCCTCGACCACGGGGGCTCCGAAGACGGCCTCGAGCTCACGCATCACCTGAGGGGGCAGCGACGACGATGACGACCGAATGAAACGGAGATCCACCCGCGCGATCGCCTCGTGATTTCTCTCCGCTCTCGCGAGGATCGCCTGGTGCATGGTAGGCACCGCCGTGTAGTACGTCGGTCGAGCTTCGTCTAGCCAGGTGAAGAACCTGAGCGCGTTGAACCCCGGCGTGCAGAAGATCGATGCGCCGGCGCCGAGCGGGGCGAGCGTTGCCGCCATGAGGCCGTGGATGTGGAAGAGCGGCATCACGTTCATGCACCGATCTTCGCTCGTCAGGGCCAACGTGCGTCGGATGTTCGCGGCCGACGCGCACACGTTGCGGTGCGCGAGAGGGACGATCTTGGGCCGGGACGTCGTGCCGGAAGTGTGCAACACGAGAGCGACATCGTCGGGCTCCGCCCAGTCGGGGGCGCCGGACTCCCCCGTCTCATCGCCGAGGAGCTCGAACGTGCCGGCGGGCGCGGCTTCGTCGAAGCACAGCTCGAGGACGGGGATGCCGAGGGCCGCGGCGCAGTCGCGCGCCGGTGAATCGTTATCGGCCGGAAGGATGAGGGTCTTCGCGCCCAGGTCGGACAGGTAGAATTCGAACTCGGGTCGCCGGTATGCGGGGTTGAGGGGAGCCGGGGTCGCGGCGGAAGCCACGGACACGAAAGCGGACGCCATCTCGGGACCGTTCGGAAGGACGATCGCGACCCTGTCGCCCCGTCCGACGCCGCTTCGACCGAGCGCGCGAGCGGTGTCCTCGAGCTGCCCCCGAAGCCCCGCGTACGTGAGGGAGGGGCGGCCGGCGGCGGCGATCGCGATCGCTTCGTCGGCGCCCGAGATCAACTCGCGTACGGTGGTGGCTATTGCCAAGAGCGCTCCATCAGGTCGAGGCGAAGGCCTCTCAAGGAGTTGTCATGCCGACACTTGAGTTTACCGCCCGCATCCCCACGCGGCAGGAGGGGCTTTACGGTCGTCCCGTGACATTGCTTCCACGCTGGCGAGACGGAGGTCTGCGCACCATGGTTCAGGTTGGGACGCGCGGGCAGCGCTGCATTTTGGGGCCGGTTCGGGAGTTCGCGTTCAGTGGTGGTCAATGTGATTCAGTTCATCACAGTCGTGGTCGCAGTCGGTCTGGTCCTCGGGGGCTGGATGGTCGGGCGGCGGCAGAAGCACGGGCTGGCTGAGGAGACACGGGCATCGGCCGAGAAGGAAACCGCCCGGCTCCAGGAGTTGCTCGCGCTCGAGCGCATGCGGTCTCACCGGGAAGAGGCCATCGCGGAGCCACAGCCCAGCGACGCGTGGGTCGCCTACCTGGCGGAACACCGGATGTCTCGACCCGGGCGGCAGGGGTCTCAGCCCGAGATTCACTGACCAGGCAGCGTCGACCCCGGCGCCAGCCCTTCCGTCCGGATCACCCTCGCGACGTCGCCCGCCGCAAGCGATCGAACATCCGGCTCCCCTCCGCGTTTCGGCTCAGGCGATCCCTACTTCGATTTTTCGCCACTTGCCCTGGCGGAAACGAATGACGGTCAGCGTGCTTCTCGTCATGTGCCCGACAACGATCGCTACCCAGATGTGGTGCGCCTCGAGGGTCCAGAACGTCTGGATGATCCAGCAGAGGCCGAGCGGGATGATCAGCTGTGAAACGAGCGATATGTACAGCGGGCTACGCGTGTCCCCCGTGCCCTGAAGTGCTCCCGTATACGTCAGCGCCACAGTGATGAACAGGCCGGACGCCGCGAGGAAGGCGAGCAACTGGACTCCGATCTCCACGACCTCCGGATCGTCCATCCCGAACACGTTCAGCAGCAATCGGGGCATGGTCAGGAAAAGGATCCCCACCAGCACGGCGATGAACAGCCCGATGCGCGACGCCACGCGGACCCCCTCGATCGCGCGCTCCGGCTTTCCGGCACCGAGGTTCTGCCCCGCGACTGCCGCCGTGGCGCCCATGAGCCCGACGGAAGTCCAGGTGATGAGAGAGAACAATTCCGTGTAGCCGATCGCATAGGCGGCCTGCGCCTCGGCGCTTCGCTGCAGCGACCCGATGAATCGGAGAAGCAGCACGCCTCCAACGTTCATCGCCACGCCCTGGATGCCCGCGGGGAGGCCGAAGCGGAACAGCTCCCGGATGATCTTGAAGTCGGGGCGGAGGCTCATCCCGCGGTGGAACGCGACGACCCAGCGTCCGGCGAACAGCGAGTAGACCGCGACGAGCGCCATGATTCCGCCCGCGATCACCGTGCCCATCGCGGCGCCCTTGGTCCCGAATGCCGGGATCGGGCCCATCCCCCGAATCAGGATGATATTGAGCAGCAGGTTGAGGACCGTGAGGCCGATTCCGAAACGGAGAGGGGTCTTCGCATCGCCGGCGGAGCGGAGCGCGCCGCCGAGCATGAAGAAGATCATCATTCCGTAGCTGAAAACGAACAGGATCCGTATGTAGGGAAGCGCCTCGGCCTGCACCGCCGGCGCCGCGTTCACCAGGTTCAGCAGCGACGGAGCGAGGAAGTAACCGACCGGGGCGAGCACGCCGATCGACAGAAAGCCGGCGGTGATAAACGCCTGGTACACCGTCCGATTGACCTTCTCCCCCTCGTCGGCCCCGGTGAACCGTGCGACCAGTACGCCCATCCCGGTGAACAGCGAGCCGATGAACACCATCACGACGAGGAAGATCTGCCAGGACACGCCGATCGCGGCGTTCCCGGTATAGCCCACGAAGTTCCCGACCATCACGTGGTCGACGATCCCCTGGAGGCCGCCGATGACGTTCTGTAGCATCGTGGGCCAGGCGAGCTTCCAGACGGCGCCGCGGATCGGACCTTCGACGATAGACCGGTCGAACGATCTGGCCTTGCGTCTGGGTTGGGCCATGCGGGGCGGCTCGCGGCGAAGCTGAGGTGGGTGAGTCAGGCGGACACACGAACATAGTGCGGTGTCTGCGGCCGCGCCGGGTGCCAAAAAAAGAAGCGGCGACGACCCGAAGGCCGCCGCCGCTCGTGTTGCTGTTCTCGAGTGTGGCTAGTTGCCGCCCGAGAAGTCGATCCCGAGTCCCGCGAGGAACCCGAAGTATGTGGTGTCCTTGGACCCCATGAAGCGGCCCTCACCGAACAGGGAGAGAGCTCCACCCAGCGGCACTCCGACTCCAGCGCCAGCCTGGTAGCCGAACTGTGACTCGCTATCGCTCGCCTCGCTCGAGCTGCTGAACTTGTGGACCAGCAGACCACCACCGCCGAAGACGTAGACGCCGACGGCGTCGGGGTTGCTGCTGAAGTTGTACAGCAGACCCGCCATCGCGCCGTACGGATTCGTCTTGTCGCCCTCGGTCTCGTGCTTGTTCTCGCCGTAGAAGCCCTCGCCGTAGATCGCGGCTCCGCTCTCACCGAGGTCGAAGTCGGCTCCGAGAATCGCCATCCAGCCGGTCTTCGCGACCTCCTTGAAGTCGCCGGTCGGGGCCGCACCGCCGAACCCGACGTATACCTGCGCAAACGAACTCGCCGGCAGGAAGAAGAGCGCGGCTGCGGCAAGAGAAAGTAGCTTTCGAGATGTCATTCGAATCTCCCCGGTCTCCAGAGTGTGGACTGATTGTGTGACACCACCCGAGTCACATTACGCAATGACACGGGGTTTTGGGAGTCGGGGGTTCATGCTGACACCAGACGCGGGCGCAACGTGGGTTCAGCCCGGGGGGGCTCGCGTGAATGGGGCAGGGGCCGACCGGTGCTGCGCCCTCCGATCAGCCCCCGCAACCGCGTCCGGATTCAGTCTCCGGACGAGCCTTCGTCGGAGGCTTCATCCGCGGCGTCTTCGCCGAGCGCTTCCTCCGTCGCCGGGTCCGCCTCCCTGAGAATCGGCGAGATGCGGATCCCGTTCCCGGTCGCCTTGATCGAGGACACGGAACCGCGATCGAACAGCAGCACCAGGGCCTCCTCACCATCGGCCGTCACGTCGAAGTGGGAAGCGGGGATCTTGAGCCCGCTGTTGGCGGCGCTCGGGATGCTCAGTGGCACCTCTTCGCCCGCCGGCACCGTCGTGCTCCCGAACGTCATGTCGCTGGCGAAAGTGATCCAGGCCTCGGAGAGGTACAGACGGACGTTCCGGTACCTTCCCGCCGGGAGCTCGCCGAGAGCGATCTGGGCGACCTCGCCATCCCCGAGCGCGAATAGATCGATCTCCGTCTGCTCGAGCGGGATGCGAGTCCAGGCCGCTCCGCCCGCGTTCCCCTGACAGGCCGGGGCTTCGTCGGCCTCGGCGTCGCCCTCCGACTCGCCTTCTTCGCCGGCGGCTTCGCCTTCGGACCCGCCATCCTCGCCCGCGCCTTCGTCGTCATCGCCCTTCGGGCCCGTCCGGATCGCACGGATCTCACAGAGGACCAGGCGCAGCGACACGACGTCTGCCGGGTCCACCTTGCCGCCGGGAACGGTGCTTGATGCGATCAAGGAGGCGGACACGGAGGAGCTCGATCCGATCAGCACGCTCGCGCTACCGGTGCCCTCCTCGCTCGACTCCTCTTCTTCCTCCTCGTCTTCCACGTCGGCTTCGGTGGCTTCATCGGCCTCGTGGAGCACCGGACTCATCCGAACCACTCCGCTCCCGGTCGCGGTGACGGAGGCCGTCGTCGCGGCCGGGTCGAAGAGAACCACGACGGACTCCTCCCCGGCACCCACGGTGAAGTGCGCAGTCGGAACCCGGAGACCGTTGTTCTCGACGCTGGGGATCTCGAGCGGGTACGGCTGACCGGCAAGGAACGTCTCGCCTCCGACCGTGACGTCCGACAGAAACGTCACGGTGGCGCTCTGCAGGAAGAGTCGGATCGCGTTGTAGTTCCCCTCGGCGAGCGCTCCGGCCGCGACTTCGACCGCAGTGCCGGGGGCGATGGCGGCGAGATCGATCGTCACGGGCTCGACATCGACGGACGTCCACGCGCCACCGCCCGTCCGGTGGGCTTCGACCCGGTCGATCACGAGCTCGAGACTCGCGAGATCCGCCGGGTCGACGCTGCTGCCATTCGCGACGGAAAGCGCGATAGAGGTGGCGGCCGCTGGGGCCCGGCCGATCAGGATCGAGGCCGACCCGTTGCCGCCCAGGGGCCCGACAGTCTCACCGGAACAGCCGGCGAGGACGATTGCGAAGATGCCGAACATTGCTCGTCTCATAAGGTCTCCGTTTGGTCATGTGGTGGCGCCGCTAGACGTGACCCTTGTATACAAGATCCGCGCCCTTTGCAGGTCCGCTCCAGTCAACGGGTTACGGACCGCGATCGGTCATTGGGGCGGCAATATCTGCACACATCACAACATCGTTCGCGTCTGCCACGAGATGTGCCGTGACCGCTCACCCGCGTACTTTCACCCGATGACAGCCCAATCCGAGACGGGATCGCTCCGCCGCTGCCTTTTGAGGCACCCGCGCGAGGCCTGGCGCGACCAGGGACATGTCGAGGCCGGGTGGCGGGACCTCGGCTTCACGGCGTGCCCGGACCTGTCCCGCGCCATCGACGAGTACGAGCGCTTCGTGGAACTCCTGACCTCCGCGGGGGCGGAGGTCGTGTGGCTGCCCGGAGAACCGGAACTCACGCTCGATTCGATCTACGTGCGGGACGCCTCGATCGTGAGCGACGCGGGCGCGATCGCCTGTCGCATGGGCAAGGCCGCCCGGGCGAGCGAGCCGGACGCGCAGGCCCGGGCATTCGCGCGGCTGGATGTTCCCGTGCTCGGACGGATCGGAGGAGCCGGGCGCGTGGAGGGCGGGGACGTTGTGTGGCTGGACCGATCGACGCTCCTCGTCGGGCTCGGGTACAGGACCAACGTCGAGGGAGCGCGGCAACTCCGCGACCTGCTCGACCCATCGGTCGACGTGATCACCTACGATCTTCCGCACTGGCGCGGATCGGGCGACGTCTTCCACCTCATGTCCGTGCTCAGTCCGGTGGATGCCGATCGCGCCCTGGTGTACTCGCCGCTGATGCCGGTCCGGCTGCGGAGCGAGTTGTTGAACCGCGGTTTCCAGCTGATCGAGGTGCCGGAGGCCGAGGTCGACATGGGACCGAATGCCGTAGCGATCGCGCCCGGTCGGGTCTTGCTCGAAGCCGCGAACGTCGAGACGCGCCGCCGGTTGGAGAAGGCCGGTGTCGAGGTCCTGATGTACGAGGGCGCCGAGATCAGCCGGAAGGGGATGGGCGGACCGACCTGTCTGACCCGCCCGCTCGTTCGGGAGGCCTGACGCGGTCGATCTCCGTCACCGCGGAGTGATGTAGACCGGGGTGTGTGTAAGGGAGATCGTGAGAAGGCCTGATGCGGTCCGCTCCGTCCAGCGTTCCGACTCCTCCTGTCCTATGGCCGTGATCACGGGTTCGATCGCGACGAGGCGGGCATCGACGGTCAATTCGAACTCGATGGATGGGGCGCCGTCCTCGGGTGTGAGGGCCCGCTGCGGGTCCCGCCAGGCGACGAAGAAGTGCCCCTCGTCGTTCTCGATTCGATAGAGACGCACGCGTTCGTCGACGACCTCCACGCGCTCGATCGAACGGTACCCGTCCAGGTACTCCACGAGTTGGCGTATCGCGAAGAAGGCGGGGTAGCGGCTCATGACGCGGCCGGTCCAAGGGTTGATGCGGATCGCGCCGCCCCAGGCGGAGATCCCCGCGCCGGCACTCATGGGCTTCATGGTGAGCCATGCGATGTCGGCTACGAACGCGAGGTTGATGAGGCGGATTCCTTGCTCTGCCGCGACGATCGTCCGCTGGACGTGGTCGGCGGCGACGAACCCGCGCGTCCATGCGAGCGTCTCCGGGTCGGCGTCCAGCAGGCGCGAGAAATACGCGGCGAGTCGACACCGATCCTCCTCGGTGGCGGGAGCTCCGATCACCCCCAGTGGCTGGCCGGTACAGCGGTTGGCGGGCCCCCATCCGACATACGAGGTGGGGGTCGTGTCGCTGATCACGACGGGTCTCGTGTATTCACGCAGGTCGGTCTCGTATTCGATCCAGCGCATGATGTGCTCGATCTCGTACGGGTCCCCGAGGTTGTGGATGTTGATGAAATCGAAGGCGTCCGGGTTGTCCAGGATGACCCGCATGTCGGCGATGTCGTGATGGTTGTCCACCCGTTGCGTCCGACCCCAGACGCTGTCGTACTCGGAGGGATCCGCGACATCCATGTTCACGGGCGCAAACAGGAAAGCCGCGTGCCCCACCAGGACGTCG
Source organism: Gemmatimonadota bacterium (assembly GCA_039587355.1). GTDB lineage: Bacteria > Gemmatimonadota > Gemmatimonadetes > Palauibacterales > Palauibacteraceae > Palauibacter. The sequence continues at coordinate 19,356 of JBDHIO010000021.1, forward strand.
GGGTTCGCCGCGTGGGCCGCCTCGTATGCCAGCCGCAACGTGTGCAGGTACTCTTCGACCGTCTCGGGCTGGTAGCTGGACAACTCGTTTCCGATCTCGACGTACCTCACGGGCCAGCGTAGCCCCTCCAGGTCGTCGACTCCGTCGGCGTCGTAGCGCTCGACGACCGCCTCCACCCACTCCTGAAACAGGTCTTCGTACTCGGGCTTCGGGCTTCCGTTCGTGCTCGTCAACAGACGGACGTCCTTCGAGGCCCAGCGGCTGTGCGGCCTGAGCGAGATCGTGAGCTCGGTGAACCCGCGTCGCTGATAATCGAGGACGAACCGATCGAACTTCTCGAAATCGATCTCCTCTTGCGGGCCGCTCTGCATGCTGCCCCACTGCACGGCCTCGACGTAGTGCTTCATCCCGGGCATGCCGGTCTCCGCGAAGGCGTTCGCCATGCCGGCCGAGACGCGGGGGTTGTCGAGCAGGGCGTACTCGAGACCGATCACGATGCCATCGCCGGCGAATCGGCCGGGGGCGAGGCCGCGCTCGCCCGGGGACACCTGTCCACCGACGGGCAGAGCGTACGCCACGGTGAGGCCGATCAGTATCCCGACGAAGCGGCCGGGCGCCGGGAACGGTCGTCGCGGGCCGAGCATCCTACTCCGCGAGCCCGGCGGCGCGGTCGGCGGACAGCTTGATCCCGCGAATCAGAGCTGAGCTCAGTCCGTGGTGCTCCATCTCGTTGAGCCCCGCGATCGTGCACCCGCGCGGCGTCGTTACCCGGTCGATCTCTCGCTCCGGGTGTCCCTCGCCCTCGAGCAGCAGGGCGGCGGCGCCCCGGGCCGTCTGCGCGGCGAGCAGGAGCGCCTCCTCCGGGTGGAACCCGACCTCGATCCCCCCCTGTGAAGCGGCCCGGATACAGCGGAGAAAGAAGGCCACACCACAGGCACACAGTGCCGTCGCGGGCGTCATCATGCTCTCCTGGATCACGAGAGTCTCGCCGATTCTCTGGAACCACGCCTCGGCATCCCGCAGCGCATCGCCGGTCGAGTCATCCGCGGCCAGGCAGGTCATCGACGTTCCGATCGACACGCCGGTGTTCGGCATGGCGCGCACGACCGGGATCGCCGTGTCGAGCGATTCTCGGATCGAGTGGAGGCCGACCCCCGACGCGACGGAGACGATCAGTCGGGCCCCCTCGCCGAACGAGTTCCGGATCTCGTCCAACAGGGCGGGAAGCTGCTGAGGCTGCACGGCCAGGACGACCACGTTGGCACCCTCCACCGCCTCTCGATTGTCCGCGGTCACTCGAATGCCCTCTCTGGCGGCGGCCGTGGCCGCATGTGGCTGTCGACGAGTGACGACGATGTCTTCGGCCGGCACTCCTCCGAACCGCGACCACCCGATGGCGAGCGCCTGTCCGAGGTTGCCCCCGCCGAGCACGGCGATGCGGCCGGGTCTGTCTCGCGAAGTCACGTGAGCTGCTCCTTGCTTGTCGGCTGCGGTGCGACTGCATGGCAACGATGGCCGCTGGCCCCGCTCCACGGAAGTGCGAGACCCGGGCCCCGAACATTCGATATGCCTCGCCCGGATGGCCTGCTAGATTTGGCCGCCACTCGAACCTGGAGAGAACGTGGATCACACACGGCGTACGTTCCTGCGGTACCTCGCGGCCAGCCCCCTCGCCGCGACGCTGACCATGCCCCGATTCGCCGGCGCCCAGGAAGCTTTCGTGATCCGTTCGCCCGAGGAGGCGCTCGACGTGTTCGAGTTCCGCGAGGCCGCGCGGGCGACGCTCCCGCCGGCGCACTTCGGCTACATCCAGACGGGGGTAGAGGCGGGGCGGACGTTTACGCGCAATCACGAGGCGTACGGCGACATCCAGCTGCGCGTACGACGCCTGGTCGACGTAACGAACGTGGACACGAGCATCGAGCTGTTCGGCCGCCGGTGGGACTCGCCGATTATCATCGCCCCGTGTGGGAGCCAGCGGGCCTTTCACGACGAGGGAGAGCTCGCGACCGCGCGAGCAGCGAAATCGCAGGGCCACCTGCAGGTGCTGTCCACTGTTGCGACGACGTCGGTCGAGGACGTTGCGGAGGCCCGGGGGGAGCCCGTGTGGTACCAGCTCTACCCGACGCCCATGTGGTCGATCACCGAGCGGCTGATCGAGCGCGCCGAGGGCGCAGGTTCACCGGCGCTCGTCCTGACGGTCGACTCTCCCGCCGGCAGCGATCGCGATCCGGGGGAGCGCGCGGCGCGGCTGGACACCCGGGACTGCGTCCGGTGCCACGCGGTGCCGTTCGAGCGGAAGCCGATGTTCGACGGGATCGACATGGACGGACTCGACATCTTCAACCCCTCCATGGACTGGGCCTACGTGCGCCGGCTCCGCGAGGCGACGGACATGAAGATCGTGCTGAAGGGCATCGTGCGGGCCGACGACGCCGACCGGGCGGCCGTCGAGGGAGTCGACGCGATCGTGGTTTCGAACCACGGGGGTCGATCCGAAGAGAGCGGCCGGGCGACCATCGAGAGCCTCCCGGCGGTCATCGACGCCGTCCGAGGTAGGATCCCCGTGATCGTCGACGGCGGCATCCGGCGGGGCAACGACATCCTGAAGGCGCTCGCTGTCGGGGCGACGGCGGTCCAGATCGGGCGTCCCTATCTCTGGGCGCTCGGGGCCTTCGGTCAGCCGGGCGTCGAGCGCGTACTCGAGATGCTGCGGGGCGAACTCGCCCTCGCGATGCAGTTCGCAGGCGCCCCGACCATCGCCGACCTGGACCGCGACCTTCTCGTGGGGTTCTGAGCCGCAGGCTTCTTCAGCCGAGAATCCGGCGGGCCGCGTTCATGCCCGGCGAACCGGTCAGTCCGCCGCCCGGGTGCGTACCCGCACCGCACAGGTAGAGCCCGCTCACGGGCATCTCGTACCGCGCCCGGCCCGGCACCGGGCGACCGATCAGCATCTGATCCAGCGTCATCTCGCCGTGGTGCATGTGTCCCCCCGAGAGCCCGAAGCGGGTCTCGAGATCGACGGGCGTGAGCGTCTGGCGGTGCACCACCCGATTCGCCAGCCCGGGCAACCGGGCGTCGAGCGTACGCACGACCGAGTCCGCGAGGGAGTCTCGCCGGTCATCGTCCCACTCCCCGTCACGCAGGTCGTAGGGGGCGTACTGCACGAGGACGGACATCACCGTCCGGCCCTCCGGCGCCATTGAAGAATCGAGCAGGCTCGGGACCAGGGCCTCGAGGTGCGGTGCCTGCGATACGCCGCCGTATTTGGCGTCGTCGTACGCCCGCTCGAGGTACTCGATACTCGGGGCCACGCACAGCGACGGGCAGGCCTCGTCGGTTCCCGGGACCCCGGGCATCGCATCCAGCGCGAGGTGCACCTTCGCGCAGGTCCCGCGGTCCCTATAGTTGGCGACCTGTCGCAGGAAGTCCGGATCGAGATGGACGGGGTCGATCAGCCCGAACAGGGTCCTGCGCGGATCGGCACTCGAGGCCACGATCGGAGACTCGAACACATCGCCCGACTCGAGCGCCACGCCGGCGATGGCTCCGTCCTGTACGAGGAGCTCCGCCACCGCGGCGTCACAGCGGATCTCGGCCCCGGCCCCCGATGCCGCATCGGCCAGTACCTCGCCTAGCCGGCCCATGCCACCAGGAAGCCAGCTTGCCGCGCGCGGAGGGGCGTCGGGCGTGAGGCCCCGGATCAGCATGAAGGCCGTGCCTGCTCCCAGCGGGCCCTGGCGGATTCCCCGACACCCGAGAGCGGCGAGCGCGCCCTTCAACGCGACGCCCTCGAACCACTCGTCGAGGAGCTCCTCGACGGTCATCGGGAGCAGCCGCATCAGCTCGATGGTGTCCGCGCGGCCGACCCTTCCGAGACGCATCCCCAGGCGGGCCAGCTCGAACAGGTCCGCCCTGTCGGCCCCGGCGACACGTGGCGGCGCCGCTTCGGAGAGGACGCGAAGGGCCTGCGAGGCCTCTCCCATCGCCTGCACGAACGCCGGCCACCTCGTCGCGTCCCGTTCCGAAAAAGCGCGGATCGCATCAACCGCCTTCGACGCATCCCGGTACAGCCGAAGCGCGGGCCCGTCCGACTGCAGCGAGGCGACCATCGGGTCGATCGCCACCGTCTCGAGGTTGCGCCCCAGCCCGAGCTCGGACATCACGCGTCGGTCGAGCGCGACGAACTCGTGCGCCCCCGAGTCGACCCGGAAGCCGGGCCACACCTCGTCCGTCACCGCGCAGCCGCCGGGGCGGTCCGACCGCTCGAGCACCAGGGTCCGTCGCCCGGCCCGGGCCAGGCAGGTCGCCGTGACAAGACCGTTATGGCCCGCGCCGATCACGATGGCGTCGTAACGACCGGCGCTCATCGGCCCAGATCCTTGAGGATCTCGAGGGCCGCGAGTCGGCCGGACGCTCCGCAGACGCCCCCGCCGGGGTGGGTTCCCGACCCGCACTGGTAATAGCCGCGAACGGGAGTTCGGTAGTCCGACCAGGCCGGGGCGGGCCGATAGAAGAACAGCTGATGGAGCGACAGCTCGCCGTGGAAGATGTTGCCCTCCGTCAGCCCCATGACCTCCTGCATGTCCATCGGCGTCATGACCTGCCGGTGGATGATCGCCTCGGGGAGGTTCGGGGCGTACTCGGCGAGCGTGTTGATCACGGCGTCGCCGAACGCCTCGCGTTTCGCATCGTCCCAGCCCCCGTTGATGTCGAAGGGCGCGTACTGCACGAAGATCGACATCACGTGCTTCCCGGGCGGCGCCATCCCCGGGTCGATCATCGACGGGATGATGATGTCCATGTACGGGCGGCGAGAAAAATCGCCGTATTTCGCGTCGTCGTACGCCCGTTCGAGGTACTCGATCGAGGGGCTGATCGAGAACGCACCGCGATGGTGCGGGCCACGTCCGGGGAGACATGTGAAATCGGGGAGCTCACTGAGCGAGAGGTTCACCTTCCCCGATGACCCGCGGATCCGGAAGCGACGGATCGCATCCACGAACTCGGCAGGGAGATCTCCCTCATCCATCAGGTCGAGGAAGGTCCGCTTCGGATCGACCCCCGACACGACGGTCCTCGCGTACAGCTCGTCGCCGTTCTCGAGCGCGACCCCGACGGCCTTACCGCCCCGAACGATGATCTGGTCGACCGGTGCCTCGAGCCGGATCTCGGCTCCGTGCTCCCGGGCGGCGGATGCGATGGACTCGCTCACTGCACCGTTGCCTCCCTTGGCCATCCCCCATGCGCGAAACGCGCCGTCGATCTCGCCCATGTAGTGGTGGAGGAGCACGTACGCCGTTCCCGGTGATCGCGGTCCGAGGAACGTCCCGATGATCCCGCTCGCTGACATCGTCGCCTTGAGCGGCTCGAACTCGAACCACTCATCGAGGAAGTCGGCGGAGCTCATCGTCATCAGCTTGTACAGGGCGTGGAACTGCTTCTCGCCGAGCCCGCGAACGTGCTTCCCGAGACGGAGCATCGTTCTCAAGTCCGAGGGACTCATCGACAGCGGGTCCGGCGGCACCATCGCAAGAATCGGCTTCACCGCCCAGGCGAGCTGGTACATCAGGGTTCCGAAGTCGTCGTAAGCGTCCGCGTCTCGCGGCGAGTGCCGGTAGAGCTCGCGTCGCGTCTGATCGTGGTCGGCCCAGCGCCCGAGGTAATCGCCGTCGGGAAGGGGAGTGACCGTGCTCTCCAGCGGGAGGATCTCGAGCCCGTGGCGTGGCAGATCGAGGTCGCGGATGATCTCGGGCCGGAGAAGGCTCACGACGTAGGATGCGACCGAATACTTGAACCCGGGGTTGATTTCCTCGGTGACCGCGGCTCCGCCGACCAGGTGCCGGCGTTCGAGGACGAGCGTCTTCAGACCCGCCCGGCCCAGGTACGCCGACGTGATCAGCCCGTTGTGGCCGCCCCCGACGATGATCGCATCGTAGTCCTGACGGCTCATGAGGGCCCTCCGTTGGCGAGAAGGGCGGGCGTCACCCGTTTGCGCGGCGGATCGAAGAACGGGGTCGGTGCCACCGTGGCACTGGCCCGCCGCCGTCTGTGCTCGACCGTCACCTCGATCTCGAGGTGGGTGCCCACCTCGCCGTGCGGCACCTCGAGGTGGGCGAGGGCGAGATAGCGCTTCAGCGTCGGAGACCAGCACCGTGAAGTCGCGTACCCGACCTGCGCGCCATCGCGGTAGACCGGCACGCTGTCACGTACCGTCGAACCCGGCAGCTGCGGCGGCAGCCCGAACTCGGAATAGGCGACCTCCATCGATTCCCAATCGACGTGCAGGCCCCGAAGCTGCCACTCCGGACCGCGAGCCTTCTCGGCGACGAGGGCCGCCTGGCCCACGAACGGGGCTTTGTCGAGTCGGACGGTCCATCCAAGGCCCAACTCGTAGGGGGACGACTTCCGGTCCTCGATGACCGCGCGATGAGCGGGTACGTAGTCCACGTCGATCAGTATGAGCCCCGCTTCGACCCGCACCATGTCCAGCGCGGTCAACCCGGCCGGAGCGATGCCGAACGTCTCCCCGTGAGCGATCAGCGTGTCCCAGAGCCGGACCGCGTCGTCGGCCCCCACCCAGATCTCGTACCCGAGGTCGCCGGTGTAGCCCGTGCGCGAGATCTCGACCGGGACACCCCCGATGCGTGATTCGATGACCCGGAAGAAACCGAGGTCCTCGATCGTCGCATCGGTGATCTCTCGCAGGATGTCGCAGGACGCCGGCCCCTGCAGGGCCAGCGCGCCGACCTCCTCCGTCTCCTCTCGAATCGAGACGTCCAGACCGGACGCGTTGTCCTGCATCCAAAGGAGGTTCGGCTCGGCCGACGTCAGTCTAAAGTCCGTTTCGCCCAGTCTGTGGACCGTGCCGTCGTCCCGGACTTTTCCCTCGCCGTCGCACCAGGGCGTATAGAGAACCTGCCCCACCGCGCACTTCTGCACGTCCCGCGTGATCATCCGGTCCATGAGCCTGGCAGCATCGGGCCCGCCGACGCGGTACTTGAACAGCGGAGAGACGTCGATCAGACCCGCGGTCCCCCGGATCGCGGCGTACTCGTGCTCGTGCGTCAGTTCGTACGATCCGGCCGCGATGCACCCGCCCCAGCGCCGCCAGTCGCTGGCTTCGCACAGGGGTGCCGTTCGGGCGTGAAAGGGAGTTCCGCGGAGCATTCAGCCTGTCCGTGATGCGGCATCGCGCCGCGAGCTCGTGGTCATTACGGGAGCTTCAGGGCGACGATCTCGCCCGGCAGGTCCCGTCCGGTGATCACGACGGCAATGTATTGATCGCCCTCGTGCAGGTAGGTCATCACGCCGCCCGTCTGGTGCGCCGGGAGCGGGATCTCGGCGAGGATCTCGCCCGTGTCCTTGTCGTGTGCTCTGAGCACTCCCTCCGGGGGGGCGCCCGCACCACCCTGACCCGTTCCGGCGAACAGGAGCGTCTTCGTCGCCAGGAGGCCGGCCCGGGTGGAGCGCCCCGTCCTGGGTAGCTCCACCCCCTCGAGCTGCGGGTGGTCCAGCAGATACTCCGGGGTGTCGTCGTTGGCGATGGACCAGACGTGCTGTCCGGTCGTCATGTCGATCGCGGTGATTCTGCCCCAGGGCGGCTTGAACATCGGAATCCGTGGCTGTCCGACGGTCGACGACGCATCGGATCGGCCCATCACGTACCGCATCTCCGAGCGCTCGGGATCGTTCGCCATTCCGACGATCGAGACGTACGAGGCCGACGGTACGAACAGGCGCCGCGTCTCCGGGTCTGCGGCGCCGCCGGGCCAGTTGGCCGCGCCGAGCTCGCCCGGGAAGATGACCGTGCCCTGGTTGCCACCCTCCTCGATCACCGTGGGCGGCGTGTAGAGGGGCCCGTACGTCACGTTCTCGAGGTTTTTCAGCGCCTCCGCCCTCAATTCGGGCGTGAAATCGATCAGGTCGTCTTCGGTGACACCCTGGCGCTCGAACGGGACCGGCAGGGTCGGGAAGGGCTGCGTTGGGGCCGTGTATTCGCCCGGTACGTCGGTCTGCGGGACCGGGCGTTCCTCGATCGGCCAGACGGGCTCGCCGGTGACCCGATCGAACACGAACGTGAACCCCTGCTTCGTCAGTTGAGCCACCGCGGGGATCTCCCGTCCGTCCACCTCGAGATCCATCAGGATGGGCGCCTGGGGCGGGTCATAGTCCCAGATGCCGTGGTGGACCATCTGGAAGTGCCAGATCCGCTCGCCAGTGCGCGCGTCCAGGCAGACGAGGCTCTGCGAAAAGAGGTTGTCGCCCGGCCGGTGGCCCCCGTAGAAATCGCCGGTGGGCGCCTCGATCGGCAGGTAGACGAGTCCGCGCTCCAGATCCGCGCTCATGGGCGGCCAGACGGCCGTGTTCCCCGTGTACTCCCACGAACCTTCGTCCCACGTCTCGTGACCGTACTCCCCGGGCCGCGGGATCGTATTGAACCGCCAGAGCATCTCGCCCGTCCGGACGTCGTACCCTCGCACGTGCCCCGGGGGCATCTCGGGCGAGGGCGGCCGATTGCCGCGGTCGAGCGCCGAACCCACAACGAGCACGTCTCCCACGACCATGGCGGGTGAACTCGCCCCGATTCTCGCGGTCTCGGGGTCGATCTCGCGCAGAAGGCCATCGCGTAGATCGACGTGGCCGTCTTCGCCGAACGCGGGGTCCGGGTATCCGGTTCGGGCATCCAGCGAGACCATCTGGTAGGCGGGCGAAAGAAGAATGATTCGAGCCTCGTCGCCGTCGGTCCAGTACGACACGCCACGCCCTGCTCCGGGGCGCGGTGCGCTGCGTGCCCGGGCTCCCTCATCGAGCCGATAGACCCACAGCGTCTCCCCCGTGCCCGCGTCGATCGCGACGACGGACCTGCGTGTCCCGGCCGTCGTATAGAGCACGCCATCGACGTAGAGCGGCGTCACGTTGAGGTCGGGGTCCGGCCGTGGGCCGTAGTTGCGGGAGGTCCAGCGCCACGAGATGCGGAGGTCCGCGACGTTGCTCGCGTCGACCTGGTCCAGCGACGAGTACCGCGTCGATCCGGCGTCGCCTCCATAGTTGCGCCACTCGCCGTCGGTGCCCTGTTGCGCACCGCCGCCGGATGGGAAGCAGGCCGCGACGAGCGCGAGCGTCGCAAACGCCTGGATGCTCCCGATTCGAGCGAGTCGGTGGCTTCTCACGTTCTCTCCGGAAGGCGTTCGTGGGCTCGGCCGCGCTCCTCGAGGAGGCCCGCGCACGAGACGGCCGCGTACGTTCTCGAACGCGACGTCCGCGTGCAAGCCGCCCGGCTCCGTGACGATGGTGACCGGACGTTGTAGCATGTCGCCGACCCGGATCGTTTCCGGGTGTCGTGACAGGGGAAGAGAGCCCCACGGCTGGAGGAATGATGCGCCACACAGCATTGACCATGACGGTTCTCGCGGGCGCCGCCTTGTTTTCGACGGCGTGCGGCGACTCGCCGGTCGGAGCGGACCCGGCGACCCTCTGCGCGACCAGTCAGGGGCTCGAGGTCTGCGTCGCGAGGGGCGAGTACAGCCCGGCCGACGAAATCGAGACGACGGTCCGCAACACGACGTCGGAGACGGTCCGCGTGGGCTATTGTTCGATGAAGGCGGTTGGAAAGACCGACCTGGACGCCGACTTCGAGATCTTCTACTCGCCGACGGTTCGGTGCGGCGCCGACGTCGACCTCGACGAGATCAGGTCTCTCATGGTGGAGATCCCGCCCGGCGCGACAGAGACGTTCGATCCGCCGCTGTCTCCGTTCGCCTTCCAGGGCTTCTACCGGATCAACGTCTGGATCCTCGATGAGAACGGCGAGCGGGTCGCCGGGCTGCCCGCCTTTTCCGGCACCTTCCTCGTCATCCCAACGGCGGGGTCCTGACGGACGACTCATGCCGAGACTGTCGGGGAGCGTCTTGTCAGACCCCTGACCCGTACCCAACATGCGCGATCCCCCTCCAACACCGGAGACGACAATGCATCGCGCGGTCACCCCCATCCCGCTTCTCGCTACGCTGATCTTCGCAGCACCGTTGTTCGCCCAGGATCGACGAGACATGACGATCGTCGATCTCATCGACATCCCGGGCATCGGAGCCCCCGAAATCTCGCCCGACGCGACGCAGGTCCTCTATACGAGGACGGACACGGACTGGGACGCCAACGGCACGGTTACCCACATCTGGCGGGTCGGGATCGACGGGAGCGGCACCGTCCAGATGACGAACGGTGAGTACGGCGAGTCGAACCCGCGCTGGTCGCCCGACGGGGCGACGATCGCGTTCGTGGCGAGACGCGCCGATGACGAGGGTACCCAGATCTATTTGATCGGGAACGCCGGAGGTGAGGCGCGCCGGCTCACCGATCACCCGACGGCGGTCCGCGCGGTCGAGTGGTCCGGCGACGGTGAGCGGATCTACTTCGTCGCGACGCGAGACGCGACCGAGGCCGAGAAGGCCCGGGCGGAGGTCAACGACAACGTGTTCCGCTACGAGGAGGACATGCGCCGTAGCGACCTGTGGCGGGTCGACGTGTCGAGCGGAGAGACCGCCCTCATCTCTGATGGCGAGTCCCACGTCCGCGGCTATTCGGTCTCACGCGACGGGACCAGACTCCTGCTGCAACTCGCTCCGACGCCGCTCTTCGACGACATGATGAACTCGGAGTTGTTCGTGACGGCCGCGGACGGGACCGGTGCGCGACGGATCACCAGGAATCACGTCGGCGAGGGCAGTGCCACGCTGTCGCCGGACAATCGATACGCGCTGTTCGTGGCGAATACGAACGACGATCTCGACGATTTCTATTACAACCAGCGGTTCTTCGTCGTCCCGACGGATGGTGGTGACCCGGTGCCGATCGTCCCCGGCGGGCACCTCGACGTGAACGACGCGAAGTGGTCCGCGGACGGCAGCACCATCTACTTCCGGGCGAACTCCGGCGTCCGCCAGCAGCTCTACGCGACTCCGTTCGAGGGTCTTGCCGGCTCCGGTACGGGAGCGGCCGGGGCCGATCCGGTGAACCTGATCCACCTGACGGAGGGCGATCACACGGTCGGTGGTTGGGACTACGAGCCGGCGGCCGGCGTCCACGTGTACGGCGTCAACAGTCCGACCAACCCGGGCGACCTGTGGCGTTTCACCGAGGGCCGCGGCGGATTCCAGCCCTCTCGGGTAACCCGCTTGCACGATCACCTGGCGGAGGACTTCCACCTGCCGCGCGTCGAGGACGTCCGCTGGCGGGGCGAGGACGGCGTCGAGGTCGAAGGGCTCCTCTTCTATCCGATCGACTTCCAGGAGGGGACCCGGTATCCGGTTGTCGTTCAGACGCACGGCGGGCCGCCCGCGTCCGACAAGTTCGGTTTCTCGCGCTCCGGCAACTACGAAGCGGTGCTCGCCGCCCGGGGGTTCTTCGTCTTCAAGCCGAACTACCGGGGGTCCACCGGATACGGCGACGAGTTCCTGCGGAACATGGTCGGGCACTACTTCGACCAGGCGCACAAGGACGTGATGACGGGTGTGGACTACCTGATCGATCGCGGGCTGGTGGACGGCGACCGGATGGCGAAGATGGGCTGGAGCGCCGGCGGCCACATGACGAACAAGATCATCACCTACACGGATCGGTTCAAAGCGGCCGCCTCGGGGGCGGGGGCCGTGAACTGGATGTCGATGTACGCGCAGAGCGACGTCCGGATCTACCGGACGCCGTGGTTCGGCGACACGCCGTGGGGCGAGAACGCTCCCATCGACGCGTACATGGAGGCGTCACCGCTGTTCGATCTTCACCGGGTGACGACCCCGACGATCATTCTGGTCGGGGAGGACGACCCCCGCGTCCCGATGCCGCAGTCCGTCGAGCTGTATCAGGGACTGAAGGCGAACGGAGTGCCCACGCACCTGTATGTCGCGCCGAACCAGGGCCACGGGTGGCGAGAGCTTCAGCAGCGTCTGTTCAAGGCGAACGTCGAGCTCGATTGGTTCTACCGGTGGGTGCTCGAGCAGGAGTACGAGTGGGAGACGTCGCCGGTGCATCCCGAGGCAAAGCGAAAGGCAACCGCGGCGGGCTGAGCCCTCGGGCCTAGGACCCGCCGCCCTTCCAGTTCTCGCCGTCGGGAAGCCGTTCCGGCCGTCCGCTGCAGCTCCGTGATCTCGCCCTCGAGCCGTGCACGGTCTCCGTCCCCCAACCGCGCCCGCTGCCGGTCGCGGAGCGATTCCTCCATCACGCGTCCCAGTCGGCGCATGACAGGAAACGTCACGATGAACCCACCGAGGATGACGGTCATGATGATGGCGAAGATCATCGAGCCCTGAATGAGCGGATCCATCGGTTCTCCCTGGCCAGGACGATTGCCGCACAGTCGGCCGGAGCCGACCCAACATAGAGTCGGACGTGCCCGCGGGCTTCACGGTTTCACCCCGAACCAGCGCTGGCGCCCTGTCCGCCCCGTGGGATACCGTGCCTCGCGCGCGAACGAGTCGGCGCAACGCGGACAATCAATGGGACGGTACAGAGGGAATGGAAAACCGCTGGTCTGACGACGACGCCGCACGGGCGGTGCGGGAATACGGCGAGGCGGGAATCGGCGAGGACCTGGCCCTTCGCGTCTACACGACGCGGCTGCTCGGGTCCGAGCCGAGGCTCGTACTGCACGGAGGCGGGAACACGTCGGCAAAATCGACCGCCACGGATCTCACGGGTCGGGAGCTCGACGTCCTCTTCGTGAAGGGCAGCGGGTGGGACATGGGAACGATCGAGCCGCCGGGCCTCCCTGCGGTACAACTCGACCCGCTTCTCGAACTCGCCGGGCTCGACTCTCTCTCCGACGAGGAGATGGTCAACTTCCAGCGTCGAAACCTCCTCGACTCCAGCGCCCCCAATCCGTCGGTCGAGACCCTCCTGCACGCGTGGGTTCCCCACAAGTTCATCGACCACACACATGCGAACGCCGCACTCGTCCTGACCGATCAGCCCGGGGGCGAAGCGATGTGCCGCGAGTTGTACGGCGCGCGGATGGCGATCGTCCCCTACATCATGCCAGGATTCGACCTGGCGAAGGCGTGCAAGGAGATTTCCGACGCGCACCCGGAGGCCGAGGGGCTCGTCCTGTTGAAGCACGGGCTATTCACGTTCGGGGACACGGCGCGGTCGGCGTACGACCGGATGATCGAGATGGTCACCCTTGCCGAGGAACGGATCGCGAACGGGCTCGGCGCACCGCTCGTCGCGGTCGATCTGCCCGGCGAGACGGCGAGCGCGACGGACGTCGCGCCGATCGTTCGCGGATTGTTGGCGAACGAGACGGATCCCGCGGAGGGTCGGTACGAGCGGTTCATCCTCGATTTCAGGACGGGCCCCGCGATCCTCGACTACGTGAACGGGGCCGAGGTCGGGCGCTACGCCGGCGTCGGCACGGTGACCCCCGACCACGCGATCAGGACGAAGCCGCTGCCGGCGGTCCTGCCGCATCCTCCCGCCGGAGGGCTCGTGGAGTGGGGCGATCGGGCGCGCACCGTCGTCGAGGAGTACCGACGCGACTATGCCGCCTACTTCGAGCGCCACAATCCCAGATACGGTGGCGAGAAGCGGATGCTCGATACGAGTCCCCGGGTGCTGCTCGTCCCCGGTCTGGGACTGTTCGCATCGGGCGCCTCGGCATCTGCTGCGTCCGCCGCGGCCGACCTGGCCGAGACCACCGTGGACGTCATCACGGCCGCGGAGCGGATGAGCACGTTCGAGAGCATCACCGAGGCGGAGCTGTTCGACATCGAGTACTGGTCTCTCGAACAGGCGAAGCTGGCCGGTCGCCGCGAGGGTGATCTGGCCCGCCACGTCGTCGCCGTCACGGGTGGCGCGGGCGCGATCGGCCGCGCCACGGCCGGGGCGTTCAAGGCTCGTGGGGCCGAGATCGCGCTGCTCGATCTGCCGGGGGACGCGCTGACGGACGCAGCAGCCGAACTGGGCTGCCCGGGAATCGGTTGCGATGTCACGGACGTCGGATCGGTGCGAGACGCGTTCGCCGCGGTGGTCCGTGAGTACGGCGGAATCGACGTGCTCGTCTCGAATGCCGGAGCGGCGTGGCAGGGCCGGATGGCCGAGGTGGACGAGGAGACGCTGCGCACCAGCTTCGAATTGAACTTCTTCGCGCACCAGCATGTGGCGAGCGCGGCCGTTTCAGTGATGCTCGATCAGGGGACGGGCGGGATGCTGCTGTTCAACGTCTCGAAGCAGGCCGTGAACCCGGGCCCCGACTTCGGGCCCTACGGTCTCCCCAAGGCCGCGACCCTCGGTCTCGTACGCCAGTACGCGATCGAGCACGGACGCGACGGCATTCGCTCGAACGGTATCAACGCGGACCGCATCCGGAGTGGCATCCTGACGGTAGACATGGTGTCGGAGCGCGCGCAGGCTCGAGGCGTGAGCGTTGCGGACTACATGAGCGGGAATCTGCTCGGTCGCGAGGTCCTCGCGTCGGACGTCGGGGAGGCGTTCGTGGCGCTGGCGCTGGCGCGAAAGACGACGGGGGCGATCCTCACCGTGGACGGTGGTAACATCGCGGCCGCGCTGAGATAGACCTCCTCGGGCCGCTCCGGCGCGACGCCGGGGAACCAGGCCTCAGGCAATCTCGCTCGCGTGCCGCTCGATCTGTCGGCCCAGTTCGCCGACGGCGTCCAGAATCGAGGATTCATCGAGCGTCGTGAGCTCCCGGTCACGCATCACCCAGTCCCCGTCGATCATGACCGACCGTACGTCGTCCCGCCCGATCGAATAGACGAGGTGGGCGTATACGTCGAACATCGGCGCCAGGTGAGGTCGGTCCAGGTCGATGAGGACGAGGTCCGCGCGCTTCCCGGGCTCGATCGACCCCGTCACATCTCCCAGGCCGAGCGCGTTGGCCGCCACGCTCGTCACCATGCGCATGATCTCGATCGCGGGCGTGAGCACCGGGTCCTGGTGGGCTCCCCGCTGCAGGAGGGCCGCGAAGCGCATCGCGGTCCACATGTCGAGATCGTTGGAACTCACCGGTCCGTCCGTTCCGACGAGGACGGGAATGCCCTCGTCCAGCATCCGGGCCACCGGAGCGATGCCTGATCCCAGCTTCAGGTTGGACAGCGGGTTGTGGAGCACGCCGGTCCCGGTTCTCCGGAGGCGCGCGAAATCGTCGTCCGTGAGGTGGACGCAGTGGGCCAGCACGGTCGGCCCGTCGAGAATTCCCAGCTCGTCCAGATGCGCCACCGGAGTCGCGCCGAACCGCTCGAGCGTCGTCGACACCTCGGTCGCCGTCTCCGAGCAATGCGTGTGGAACAGCGCACCATGGCGATCGGCGAGCGACCGCGCGGCACGCAGCCCGTCGGGCGACACCGTCAGCGCGTTGTGAGGCTCGACGCAGGGGGTGACCAGGGGCTCGTCGCCGAACCGCTCGAACCACCGTTCGCCGACCTCGATCCGATCATCGTTCGCCACGCCATCCGGCCCCTCGTAATCGAAGAAGATCGGGCCGGTCACGACCCGGAAGCCCGCGTCGACGCTGGCCTCCGCGGCGGCCTCGGGGAACCAGAACATGTCGAGGCCGCACGTCGTCCCGGACCGGATCATCTCGGCCAGGGCGAGCTGGACGCCCAGGTGCACGTTTTCCCGGGTGACGAACTCGCGTTCCGAGATCCAGAGGCGTTCGAGCCAGGGCTCGAGTGGCAGGTCCTCGACGAGGCTGCGGAACAGTGAATCACCCATATGCACGTGGCCGTTGATCAGGCCCGGGATCAGCAGTGCCCCGTCGGCCTCGATCGTCTCACCGGACCCAGGTCCGCCGAAATCGTCGCGCGATCCGACCCTCGTGATCTCGCCGTCGGTGATTGCCACGGCGCCGTCCTCGATGACGCGTTCCTCGCCGTCCATCGTGACGATGGTGGCCCCCTGAATGACCAGGTCCGCTGGTTGCACGCGCAGGCTCTCCTGTTCGGGTTCGGTTCAGGCCGATTCGCCGGCCAGGTCGGCCGCGGCATCGACGGCGATCTCGAGCATCGCCGTGACTCCGTCCGCGACGACCGCCCGGTGCGGATCGTAGTCGGACATGTCCGCGTCACGCTCCTCGACCAGGTTGCCGTCCACGGTGAGGATGCCTCCCGCGCGTACGCCGCGCATGGCGGCGATCACGTAGAGCGTGGACATCTCCATCTCCACCGCGAGCGCTCCGTAGGGAGCATAGTTCTGCCAACGCGGTGGGTACGCACCTGGATAGAAGACCGCCTCCGTCACGACGAGTCCCTCGTCGAACAGCCTGCCTGCGCCGTCCGCCGACGCCGCGAGGGCGGAGACGACCCGTCGGTCCGCCACCGCCGGGTAGGGAGGTGCGATGAGCTGCTCGCTCATCCCGTCCTCCCGCACCGCGGCCGTCGCGATCACCGTGTCTCCGTCATGGATCCCCTCGCGGATCGCGCCGCAGGTCCCTGCGCGGACCAGGGTGCGCACTCCGCCCCTGATCAGTTCTTCGAAACAGATCGCGGCGCCTGGAGCGCCGACACCGTGGGATACGACGGTGAGTCTCCGACCGGCCCGGGTACCGGTAAGCGTCAGGTACTCCCGGTTGGATCCCGCTTCCCGCACGTCGTCGAGGAAAGATGCCGCGGCGCGGGCACGGGCCGGGTCCCCGACGACGATCGCGACGGGCGTAAGGTCCGCGGGCCGGACACAGAGGACCGGAAGAAGCGCGCTGGTTTCGGACTCGCCCTGTGGCACTGGGGCTCCGCGTCAGGGGTGTATCGTCGTGCGAGTCGCGAAGCGGAGAGACGCCGCCGGTTCGGACTCGCTAACCGGCGGCAAATGTATCAGCCCCCGACGGGCATCGGGCAGTCGGTGAGTTCGTAGTGCGTGCGGGTGACCGCGTACTGGCGCCCTGCAGCGGCGTGTGCCCGGGCGCGCGCACCCGTGAGTCCCGGCTGGATATCGGCGTGGCGGCGCTCCAGCCGTCCGTATGTCTCGAGCGCTCCGCGGAACGCGAGGTTGAGCGGATTGCACGTCATGAGTCCCTCATCGAACTCGCGCCGCACCTCCTCGTACCGCTCGACTTCGGCCCGGAAGATCGTCAACGCCGTCTCGTAGGCGGAAACGGTCGGGTCGACGATCTCGAGCGAGTCGAGAACCGGTGCTTCGACGACTTCGGGAGGGAGTGGGGCCTCTATCGGCGGAGCGTCGCCGTCGTTCGCCGTGGCGGTGTTCTGGACCGACTCGTATTCCGTCCCGCTGTCCACGACGACGGTCAGCGGAGACAGTTCTTCGAATGTCTCTCCCGGACGCTGCTGGCCCGTCTGCGACGCCTGCGTATCGGCGTTCGACGTCGGGTCCGCGGCCTGGTTCGTATCGATCTCGGGATCGACTGGACTTTCGCTCTCGTCACGCTCGTTCTCGGCGAACATGTCGCCCGGCGCGAGAGAGAGCCCCGCCACGGCCGACTCGCCCGACCCGTCTCCGCCATCGGCGACACCGGCTCCTCGGGCGCCCAGGGTCTGGGTGCCGACCCAGCCCGCCGTGAGCATCAGAGTGACTCCGCACGCTGCCATCGCGATGCGCGCCACCGGGATCTGCCTCCTCCTCCTCCTCGACCGCCCGACGAGCCCCCCTGCATCGGATATCGGCACACCGCCCGTGATCGGAATGATCCCATCCGACACGGCCGGTTCGGACGAGTTCCCCTGGCCGTCGATGACCCGCAAATCGGGTCTCGGGGTGGCCATCGGCTCCGGCGGCACGGACTCGGGCTTGTTGTCCGCCACCGGCGGCTCCTGTGGCCTCTCGACCGGAGTCTCCGGCGCCGGTGCGCCCAGCTCGCTGATCGTGCTCGGGCCGAGCGAGCGCCCGACCGCCATCAGCGAGCGCTGAATCTGGACCTTTTCCCACTCCGCCTCGGCTTCCCGCTGCGACTCCGCCTCCGCGAGCTCATCGGCGCTCGGCTCGGAAGGCTCGGAGGGTGTGACGGGCGTCGGGCTCAGGAGCGGGAGGCCCGCGACCGCAGGACTCACGTTCTCTGCCGCGCCTGCCTCGGCCTCGCTCAGAACCGCGGGAGGAGCCTCCGTAGGCGGAGCCTCGTCTTCCACGACTCTGAGCTGCGCCGCCGCATCGGCGGTGTCTCCGGCGAGACCGGCGGGGGCGGGCTCCGGAGAGGCCTGCGGAAGCCCCGGCATCGTCATCACCGTGGGCGACTCCGGCTCTCCCGGGCGGACGACGCGAGCCTCGGTCTGGTAGTTGGTCCACGCCACCGTCGTGCGGCGGGTGTTCCCGCTCACCCGGGCGGTCTCGTCCGTCAACTCGTAGAACGGCGTGTATACCGAACGGCTGAGCCCTTCGGGGTCCGTCCGCTGGAACACGCCTCCGGCGAGTCGGTCGCCGGTTCCGGCCACGATCAGGGCGAGGGCCCAGGGGGCCGGGAACCGCTGCTCGTGGAACTCGGCCTCCTCGGGAGAGAGGTAGAGACCCGCCTGGTGGTGGCTCCGGTACCAACCCACGACCGACGCGGGTGAGTCGACGGAGCCGATCCCGAGGATCGCCTGCGCCAGTTCGTCGACGGTCGCGTCTTCCGCTACCGAGGGCCCCGAAACGACTCGCTCGACTCGTACCCAGCGTCGCGCGCACGTCGGGTCCTCGAATACCGACCCGATCAGCGCTCCGAAGACCGGCGACGCGGGGGCCGCGGCGATGCTGGAATGCACGGCTTCGAGCGCCGACTGCGTGAAGACGAGATCGGCGATGGTGGAGGGCGAAGCTCCCCCCGAGAAGCGGCGCGGCACCCACTGGATGCAGTCCACATACGGAGGAGCGGCCGAGGAAACCTCGTGACGATCGGAGCTGCTGGCTGATTCGGACACGGTTGTGCGCATCTTTTTCGGGTCGTTGATCACTTCGTGACGACGCCGACGGGCTCAGGTCCCGGTGCCGCACTACCCCGAACGCCTTATATGACGGGCATTTGGGTCCGTGCGCACGGAAGCTGCCTGCCGGCGACATCGCGTCTCCGACAGGTGATGGGGCAAGACGGGTTCCAGTGGCTAGCTGCCGTCGCCGGGCGGATTGGAAACCGAGGGAGGGACGGGGCAGTCCGTCGACGCGAAGCGCTGGAAAGCGACGTTGAAATCGCTGTCGAGCCGGGAGAACCGGTCCGCGACCTCCGGATCGCCGGCGACGTAGTCGGCGAGCGCGACCCGGGCCGCCGCCAGGGCCGCGAGGTTCGATCCGAGACCGGCGCAATCGGTTCTGTCGAGACGGAACGCGACCAGGTCCTCGCGGAAGGTCTGGAGTACCGTGAGGAAATCGTCCGCGAGCGTGACGAACTCGGGACTCGGCGCCGGGGCGACGATCGGACCCTGAGCGGAACCCGGCGGCTGAGCCGGACCTCCGCCGCTGAAGAAGGTCTGCCACAGGAGGGCCGCGACGAGGACGGCGAGCAGGGTGCCCGCTACCTGCTTCTGTCGGTTCGACGGACGCCATTTCTCGGCGCTGGCGAGAAACACGACGGGGATCGGCGCCTCCGGGTCCGAATCCGGATGGTGCGACGACGTGACGTATGTCGGCCGCCGGGTCCGCTTGTCCGCGGACGGCATCGGCAGGCGACGCTCGGTCCGGTCGGTCGTCGGCGCGACCTCCCCCGTCGCGTCCGGCAACAGAGTCGGCTCGACATCGGTGGCCGGCTCGTCGGCGGATGGTCTGGCGGCGAGCGTGTCGCCGATGAGCGACAGCAGCCAGTCCATGGACCCGGGTTCGTCGGTCTCCGGCGGCTCCGGCTCGTGCGTGGGGACGAGCTCGAACCGGGGGCGTCCCTGGCTGTCCGTGACGGGTTTCTCCGCGTCCTCCGCCTCCGCCTCGTCCTCGGTGACGCGCGACTCTTCGACCTCGGGGTCGAAGGGTGGAGGCCCCCAAACCGCATCGAGGAAGTCTGAGCTGTACCAGGCCTCTTGTATGTCTGCGGTCTCACCCTCACCGGCCTCGCCGGCCGGAGGTTCCTCGGGATCCGACTTCTTCTGCAACTTGCTCGCCCCGGACGTAGACGTCCCTGACGCGGCCTTTCCAGTCTTCGATTCCGACTTGCCGCGCGGCGGCATCTTCTTGCGTTTCGACCGCGCGGCCGCCCGCTCGTCGTCCAGGGTGAACTCCGACTCGAAGACGATGTCTCGATCGGGGCCGACCGCCGCCGTGAAGTCGTCCTCGGTGATCTCCGCGGCGGCCGCCGGCTTCTTCTTCGTCGGCTTGTCAGGCGGCGCCTGGCGCCAGCTCCGACCCGCGAACCCGCCCCTTCCCCTGGGTTTCCCGGCGGGCGCGACGGATTCCGGTCGGGTCGGAAGAGCGACGCCCTTCCCGTGCTGCTCGGACTTCCAGTTCTGTTGGCGTGACTTCGCCCCCGGCCACTTAGCCCGGATGACGCTGACGGTCTCGCCGGCCGAGTAGTTCTCCCAGTCGACCACCGACGGACGCAGGCCGTCCACACGCTTCGCGTCCAGTTCGACCATCTCGTGGAACGGGGCGAGCCCCTTCCTGAACAGCCGGGCCCGTCGGCTCCGCTGGATGAACCCCCCGATGATCCCGCGTCTCGTCGAGGCGACGACCAGCGCGCAGTGCCAGGGTTCCGGGAAGAACTCCTCCTGAAGGTGGAGGTCCCATTCGGAAAGACGCAGGCCCAGGACGCCGTGCCGGTGATACCATCCCAGCACTTCGCCCCGTCGGTGGCGGGCGTCTCGAGAGGCCGCGACCCAGGCGTGCCGGAACCGATCCATGTCGTCAGCCGGCGGGAGGTCCTGCGTTTCGCGTCGCAACGAGTCGATGACGATGTAGGGCGCTTCGGCCCAGGGACAGTAGACGACCTGCCCGATCAGGAAGCCGAACGGCTCGCCGCTAGTGGCCGTGATCAGGTGCTGGCGGACCTCTGCCAGCACGCCCTGCGCCACGAAAAGCTCGTACGGACGATCCGGGGCCGTGCGGTCCTCGCCCCCTGTCGGAGTCCAGGCGATCGACCGCGTGTAGGGCTTCGGGCGCTTCCGAAACGGCAGCTTCTCCGGCCAATCCCGAGGGAGGGCCGGTTCCGGGACGACGAGAGAATGCGCCTCGTTATCTTCCGGACGGCGGCTAAAAAGCGCTGCGACCCTGTCGCTGGCTTTCTTGAAGCTGGCTTCCACCGATTACGACTCCGCGAACGGACGCTGGAGGGGCTCAACGTTTTTGTCGCCCGTCATAGCGTGAATATCCCCGATTCGCCTGTGCACTCGCAAGTTTTTGGGGTGGTGAGGTCGCTGGTGTCGTCGAGCCGATGTGTGCATCTTCGCCGCCGAAGTCGGCCCCGTAGCTCAGGTGGATAGAGCGCGGGATTCCTAATCCCGAGGCCGCAGGTTCGAGTCCTGCCGGGGTCATCTTGTAGAGCGTGGGGTTTTCGGCGGGCGTCGCTTGCCGCCGCAACCGATGGGAACGATTCAGAGAATCTCTGGCACTTAGCCACCCCTTCAGGCAGCGCGGCAGAGTTACGGCTGGAGACCTGTCCTCTCTATCTCCCGCGTCGAGTGCCTGCTCCGCCCAGCCCACTGCTACCCCGTGCCGCCGCGCTTCCTTCGCAGCCCCCGCGCTACGCGACAGCTCGACTCACGGGTCTTCCGCCTCTCCGGTCTCCCCGATGAGTCTCTCCCACACCCCTGGGTGACGACGCTCCAGTTCGTCCAGGTCGATATGAATCTGGGGATCACCAGGGACCGTCGGCCGGACTGGGATCCTGCCGGTCCCACACCGGGGCAAACTGGCCCGACGTGTAGGTGCTTCACGTGGATCGAAAATCGTGTAACACCTTTCTAAAGCAATGAGTTACACGATCGGTCTCGATGGGAACGGAAACTGCCAAGCCCGCCTATAGCCAAGCAGGTACAGGTAAGGAGATCTGAGCATGGGCCAGGAGATCACGTACAACATTCAGGGCGGCTTCTACTGGGACTGGAGGATCGCCGTAGACCTGTTCCTCGGAGGCGCTGGTGTCGGTGCCTTTGTCTTTGGAGTCGTGATCTACGAGGTCGTCGGGACCAAATACCGTAGGATTCCGCAAACCGCCGCCTACCTAGCCCCCGTGCTCGTGGGCGGCGGTCTTCTCTTCTTGCTGCTGGAACTGGGCCGGCCGCTCCATATCTATCAGACGTTCCTGAACGTTTCGCTACGCTCACCGCTCTGGTGGGGCGGCGTGTTCCAGACCGTCTTCATCATCGGTGCCGTCGTATTCGCCTGGCGGTGGCGCGACCGAGCCGCCGACCGGACGCGCCGCATTCTCGGTTGGGCTCTTACTCCGGTCGCGTGCATCGTCGGTGCGTACCACGGCATGCTGCTAGCGATGATGCCCTCACGTCCGCTTTGGAACACCGGCCCGACGGTGTTGGCATCGCTCGCCGGGTTCGTCACGACGGGAATCGCGGCCGTGATGGTCGCGCACCTCATACGGATGAAGCTGGGGGGGCGTCTGAAGGACGGCGAGCATGTCGAGCGATTTCTCGGCGACATGCGTCCGGCTCGCTACACGATCACGGTCGCCCTCCTGCTCCAGCTCGGGATCTTCTTCTTCTGGTGGACCAGCTTGCGTTTTGGGAACCTGGCCGATCGCGCCGCGATAGAGGCCGCGAACGCGAGCTATGGCTCGGTTTTCTGGTCGCTCGGAATCGGCGTCGGGGTCGTGCTACCCCTCGTGATCGGAGCCGCGAGCGTGTCCAAACTGAGGCGCGCTGCCCGGCCGCGGCTTCATTACTGGAGCGTGGGCGTCACCAGCGCGCTGATCCTGCTTGGCGGATTCTTATTCCGACTCTCGGTGGTCCTCGCGGGCCAGCTGAACCCCGTGCTCACCACGCTTCCATAGGAACGTCGCATGGTTACCGCGCTGCAGTCGAAAGATTCTGGCACGGAGACCCCGAAGGGGATCTCACGACGTGCATTCGTACAGGGCGCAGGGGCGGTCGGAATCGTAGCGGCCGCGGGCGGATCCGCGCTGCTGCGGTTCTTCGCGCGCGACGCGGGGGCCCAGCCGGCGGATCTGGTTGCGCGCTGGATCTCGACGACCTGCCAGGGGTGCACCAGCTGGTGTCCTGTGCAGGTGAAGGTGGTCGACGGCCGGGCCGTGCACCTGAGGGGGAACCCGCACTCGCTGGCCACGCACGGACAGATCTGCCCGCGGCCCCACCTCGCACTTCAGCAGGTGTACGATCCGGACCGGATCAAGGTGCCGATGCGGCGTACCAACCCCCGGAAGGGGCGGGACGAGGATCCCGGTTTCGTGCCGATCAGCTGGGACGAAGCGATGGGCCTCATCGCGGACGAGATGATGAAGCTGAGGGAGACCCGGGAGACGCATAAGTTCGCTGTCTTCCGCGGCCGCTACAGCTATATGCGGGACATCATCTACAGCGCGGTCCCGAAGATCTTCGGCTCGCCCAACGGGATCAGCCACTCCGCGATCTGCGCGGAGGCCGAGAAGTTCGGCGCCTTCTTCACGGAAGGGTACTGGGACTATCGCGACTACGACCTCGAGCACACCCGCTACGTGCTGTGCTGGGGTGCGGATCCGCTGTCGTCCAACCGTCAGGTTCCGCACGCGATCAACATCTGGGGCCACGTCCGGGACAACGCCCAGATCGCGGTGGTCGACCCTCGTCTCTCGGCGACGGCGGCGAAGGCCGAGGAGTGGCTGCCCGTCATTCCGGGCGAAGACGCCGCGCTAGCCGTCGCGATGGCGCACACGATCCTGGCCGAGGGGCTGTGGAGCCGGGAGTTCGTCGGTGACTTCGCCGATGGGGTCAACCGGTTCGTGCCGCGCCGGCCGGTCGACGAGGCGACGTTCGACGAGATCCACACGCACGGCGTCGTTGGCTGGTGGAATCTCGAGCTCAAGGACCGGACGCCGCAGTGGGCCGAGAACATCTGCGGCATCCCGGCGGATCAGATCCGGCGCGTGGCAATCGGGTTTGCCCGGGCGGCGCCCGCGTCGATCAGCTGGGTCTCGCCCGGGACGGCCATGCAGGCGCGCGGCGGGTACGCCGCGCTCGCGGCCCACGCGCTGAACGGGCTTGTGGGCTCGGCCGACAGTCAGGGCGGGACCGTGCAGAAGACGAAGGTAGTGCAGGACGACCTGCCCGACTTCTCGGCCTATCAGGACAATCTCGCCAGAGAGTTGTCCGGGCAGCCGAAGATCGATCAGCGCGGGACGCTTCCGTTCCCCGCCCTCAACGGCGGGGCGAGCGGCGGCGGCGTGGTCACCAACAACGCCGCGGACGCGATGCTCGCGGAGGACCCGTACGACCTCAAGGTCGCGATCGCCTACTGGGCCAACTTCACATTTTCGTGCTCCGGGACCGATCGCTGGGAGGCGGCACTCACGAAGCTTCCGTTCTTCGTACACATAACGACGAACCCGTCCGAAATGACGCACTTTGCGGACGTCGTGCTGCCCGCGGCCCACCAGCTCTTCGAGAAGTGGAGCTTCCTCAAGTCCAAGCAGAACCTCCATGGATATTCGAGCATCACGCAGCCGGTGATCGAGCCGGTGTGGGATGTCCGGCAGGACGAGACGGAAGTCCCCTGGCTTCTCGCCGAGGCGCTCGCCGAGCGCGGGTTCGACAACATGCTGCGCTACTTCCAGACGGAGTTCGCGGAGCCGGAGACGAGACGCGCCCCCACGACGAGCGCCGAATTCGCTCTCAGTGCAACGAAGACGCTCACGCGCCCGTGCTGGGACTCCACGCACGCCGACTATGGCAAGTACGGCGACGCGCTCGAGGGGTGGGACGACTTCGTCGAGAAGGGCGTGTGGAACTCCCACCGGTACGAGTACGGCCAGAAGTGGGGGAATTTCGCGACAGCCACGGGCAAGTTCGAGTTCTACAGCGAGACGCTCAAGAACGCCCTTCAGGGGCACGCCGACAGACACCGCGTGTCCATCGACGAAGTGCTGGCGGCCAGCAATTACACTGCGAGGGGCGAGCTGGCCTTCGTTCCACACTTCGAGCCCGCCCTGCGCTGGGGTGGAGAGGAAGAGTATCCGCTGATCTTCTTCGAGCACCGCAGCCGGCTCAACCGCGAGGGACGATCGGCCAACTGCACGTGGTACCAGGCCAACAAGAACGTCGATCCGGGCGACGAGAGCTGGGACGACGTGCTCAAAATGAACCCCGTCGATGCGGATCGGCTGAATCTGCGTGATCGCGAGATGGTGACCGTTACTTCGCCGACCGGCGAGATCACGGTCCGCCTGAAGCTGTGGGAGGGGGTCCGACCGGGCACCGTCGCCAAGTGCTATGGGCAGGGACACTGGGCCTACGGCCGGGTGGCGGCAGCGGACTTCCACCGACGAATCCCCCGGGGTGGCAACAACAACGTGATTCTGCCGGCTGAATACGAACGCCTGAGTGGTTCGACGGCCAGGCACGGCGGCGTCACGCGAGTCCGAATCCAGCGCGCCTAAGGGAGGAGACGACACCGATGGCGAAGCGATATGGGATGGTTATCGACCTTCACCGATGCGTGGGTTGCGCCGGATGCGACATCGCCTGCAAGAGCGAGAACAACGTCCCGGACGAGTTTGCCTGGTCGAACCACATCCTGGAGACGACGGGCACGTTCCCGAATACGAAGTACCGCTACATCCCGACGCTCTGTAACCACTGCGAGAACGCGCCGTGCGTCGCGGCCTGTCCAACGACCGCCATGTACAAGTCGGAAGGTGGGCTGATACTGCACGATGCGGACAAGTGCATTGGGTGTCGCGCATGTCAGCAGGCCTGTCCCTACGGGGCCATCTACTTCAACAAGCACACACCCCATCCGCGCTTCACGGAAGACGACGAGGCGCTGATTCCCGACGCGACCGCTTCGGGCAGGGAGATGGCGGAACGCACGGCGGCACCGATTCCCTACTACAATCCGTTCCGCGAGTTGACCTATCCTGGCGTCCGGCCCCGCGGGATCGTGGAGAAGTGCACCTTCTGCGATCACCGGTTGGCCCGGGGCGAGCTTCCGGCCTGCGTGGAGGCCTGCCCGGCGGACGCACGGATCTTCGGGGATCTGAACGATCCCGATAGTGCGCCCAGGAAGGCACTCGCGCGCCATCGAGGCCGCGTGCTCAAGCCCGAGCAGGGCACGGGTCCCCGGGTCTTCTACATCAGAGATTTCTGACGGAGGCCCGAAATGACCACCGAATCGATTGTGGGGGTCGATCCGCTAGCTGCGGCGCGTCCGAACGTCTATTTCGGGCTTGCCGCGGCATTCGGCCCGCCGGAGTCCTGGGATCGCGAGTTGTCCGAGCTGCTTGCACGGGCGACCGCCGACTTGCCGGACCCGCTTCCCGGCCTGGGGGCGGATCTCGCCGCGCACATGGAGCGCCTTCTCGATGATCGGGGAGCGGCCGTGCTCGACTATGCCAGGCTCTTCTTCGGTCCGTTCGAGATCCTCGCCGCCCCCTGGGCGTCGTTCTATCTGGAAGACGAGCCGCGGCTCATGGGCCCGTCGAGTGCGTACGCGGCCCACGCGTACGCCGAGGCCGGTCTGACCCCGAAGGGCGACTCCAGGGAAGCGCCCGACCACGTGACCCGTGAGCTCGAATTCATGTACTTCCTCGCCTTCGAGGAGGCGAGGACCGGTGACGCGGTATGGACATCGCGTCGTACGAGGTTCTGGCGCGAGCACCTCGGTCGGTGGCTGCCGGAGTTCGCCGACGCGATCGGCAAGGTCGACGTCGATCCGTTCTGGGCGACGCTGGCCGAGACGATCCAGGAAGTCTGCGCCCTGGAGGGCTGAGCGATGCGTGCCTCGCGCCTCAACTTCCATCGTCGCTCGGGCGCCCTCGCCGCGGGGTTGGTTCCGGGGTCGCTCGCGGGTTTGCCGGACATCACTCACACACAGATCCGCGTGGCTGAGCGAACGTCCGGAGAGGTCGGCCTGACGCTCGACATCTACGGCTTCCTCTTCGGACAGTTCGTCGTCGAGTCGAATCAGACGGGACGCGATCCGTTCCTCAACATCCAGCCGCTGCCCGGTAGTCCGGGGGTTCCGGACGATTCGCCGGACGCCTTCATCGGCGTTCAGGCGACGCGCCTCGGCATGACGCTCGGGCTCGAGTTGACGGTACCGGGCGTGGCAGGTGCACTTCGGCAGGCGGATCAGCCGGTTTCGCGCAAATACCCGTTGTCGCGTCCGACACGAGGCGCACGACCGATTCCCGGTCGAGATCGAGCGGTTGCTTGGAGGGGTCGTCCGAGAAGAGCACGAATTCGCCACTCAACGCCAGGATTAGCTGGTGGGCTAGCGCTGCGTCTCGATCGCTGATGGCTCGACCATCCCGCGCCGGTGCCGCGTGAAGGTGTGAGGTGAATCGGTCGGCGAGCAGTCTCAGGTTCGGTCCGGTTTCGAGGCGTGCCGACTCCGGGTGTATGCGGTGGTGCAGCACGTACGAATGGATGAGGTGCCTCCGGTCGTTGAAGAACCCGACCACTCGGCGGGCCATGGCCTCGATACACTCATCGAGTCCGTAGGTCTCCCACCGCTCCTCCTCGAGCTCTGCGAGCAGAGCTGTGGTACGGTCGTTCTCGTACCGCTCGTAGAGTGCAAGCAGGAGGCGCTTCTTGTTTGGCAGCCTGTTGTAGAAGTTTCCGACCGACATCTCCGCCGCCTCGGTGATCGACAGGCGGTCAAAAGGTTTTTCGGCGAGGAGACGCTCCGTCGCACCGAGGATGCGCTCGAGCGTGGCCTCGCCGCGGGCCTGCGTGGGTTTGATGACGTTGGACATCTCACTCATCGAGAGTGGCCAGTCGCTTGAAGATGTGGACGGTGACGGCCCCACCGACGAGGAGCATCAAAGTTGCCGTGACGAAGCCCGGTTTGATGCCGGTCTCCCACACCGTGTACGAAGTGTAGATCGGGCGCAATCCGAAGAATCCCGACGCGGTCACGAAACCGATGCTGTCCGCCATGGCGTGCACGAAGACGGCTGGTACCAGGGGTCGGCCGAAGTAGGAGAGCGATCCGGCGAGCAACCCGCCTCCCATGAGCAACGGTGCCCGGTGGAGGAAGGAGGGGCTGCTGTAATGGGCCAGCCAGAACAACGCGGCCGTGGCCACAATCGCGGCCATCGGGCCGTAACGACGTTCGAGGGGCACCTGCACGTAGCCCCTAAAACCCATCTCCCCCGAGACGCCCGCGGCGAGACTGACTCCCAGAACTATGACCAGCCCCTGAAAGAGCGGCAGCTCGGGGCAGACCATGGGAAGTCCGGTGGGACAACGCGCGGCGAGAACATCGCCCGGGGCAGAGTCACGCCCGTGGAAATGATCGCGAGGAACAAGCGTTGAGACTCAAGGCACGCTTCCAGTCGTACGCCTGGACGACACTGGAGCTCTCGAGACTGCCCATGCGGGCTACGCCGATCCGCCGCCCCGTTAGGCTTGCCGGTGGAAGTCGAAGAGGATCCCTAATCCCGAGGCCGCTGGTTCGAGTCCAGCCGGGGTCACTATACTTGCTGGAGTCGCGCCTCCATGAATCCGGGTCGCCCGGAGCAGGGAGGGGCCTCACAGCGCGGACTCCCTCATGAGCATGTCCGACAGCGACTCGATGCCGGGAACCCCGGGGCGCCGACGGCGCGCGCCGCCGACTGTCGGCGATCTCCCCGGTGCCGCACGCGGCGCCTGTCCAGGGCGGTCCTGACCGGTGCTCCGCTTCTTCGCGAAGCGCCTTCTGCAGGCGATCCCAATCCTCATCGGGATCGCCACTATCACGTTCTTCACTGCGCACCTGGCCCCGGGCGACCCGATGGACATGTTCCTCGAGCAGCGCCGCGGCCGACAGATGGAACCGGAGCTGAAGGAGCTGCTCCGTCAGAAGTGGGGCCTGGACCAGCCGGTCCACGTCCAGTACGTGAAGTGGATCGGCAACGTGGCCCAGGGGGACCTGGGAGAGTCGTTCCGATATCGCCGCCCCGTCGCGTCCCTCATCGCGGAGCGCATCCCGTACACCCTCCAGTTGACCATTCTGGCGCTGTTGTTCGACGCGGTGATCGGGATCGGGATCGGGATCTACTCGGCGGTCAGGCAGTACTCCCTGGTGGACAAGGGCCTTACGGTCACATCGCTGATCATCTACTCGATACCGGGGTTCTGGCTGGCGTTGATGCTGGTCATGGTTTTCTCGGTGCATCTGGGCTGGTTTCCGACGTCGCAGTCGAGGTCCCTCGACTACGACACGCTCTCGGCGTGGGGGAAGATCGGGGACCGGTTGTGGCACCTGGTTCTCCCGGTCTTCGTGCTCGGCGTCGCGCAGGCGGCGGGCACCGCGCGCTACATGCGGAACCGGCTTCTGGAGGTGTTGAGCGAGGAGTACATTACCGCGGCCCGCGCGCGCGGGCTCCGCGAAAAGACCGTGATCCTGAAGCACGCGCTCCGAAACGCGATGATCCCGATCCTGACCATCTTCGGGATGAACCTCCCGTTTCTGTTGGGCGGTGCGGTACTCATCGAGAACGTGTTCGCCTGGCCCGGCCTCGGACTGCTCGCGACTGAAGCGGCGGGCGGGCGAGACTATCCGCTGCTCCTCGCCACCACGATGATGGCGGCGGTCCTCGTGATTCTCGGCAATCTGCTCGCCGACGTCACGTACGCGGCCGTCGACCCACGGATTTCTCTCGAGAAGAGGAAGCCGGCATGAACCGGCGCCCCGACGTCTCGCGGCCCCCGGCCGACCTGCCGGATCCCAGCCTTCGCGTGTTCGCGGCCATGCCTGGCGTCGCGCACCTCCTGATGGGGAGATGGCGCGCGGGCCTGAACCTGCTCGGTTTCACCGTCCTGTTGGCGAGCATCCTCGCGCTCCGGTGGGATGCGTTCCGCGAGGCGTTCTCGAGCTCCGCCATCGACGATTGGGTCGCCACTCGCTTCCTTCTCATCGCGCTCCTGGGTTGTCTGGTGTTCTCCATATGGGATGCCCGTCGCATATCGACTCCCGATACGTCTGCGCCATCCGATATCACGGCCGCCAGCGCGAAGGCGCGGAGCCCCTACCGGGTCGCCATGCGGCGGTTCGCGGAGAACACGCTGGCGGTGGCTGCTCTCTACACGATCCTCCTCTTCTGTCTCGTGGCGATCCTTGCCCCTCTGCTGGCTCCGTACGACCCGGCTGCTATCGAGGACCCCACCAACACCAGATACCTCGCGCCGTCCATGGCACATCTGTTCGGCACCGACGAGTTCGGGCGTGACTGGTTCAGCCGGGCCGTCTACGGGGCGCGAGTCTCGCTCTCGGTCGGGTTCCTGGCCGTCATCGTCGCCGTCACTTTCGGGACAGTCTACGGGTCGGTGGCCGGGTATTTCGGCGGTATGGTCGACAACGCCCTCATGCGCCTGGTAGACGTGATCATCGCCTTCCCGACGTTCTTCCTGATGTTGATGCTGGTCTCGGTCTTCGAGGCGAGTCTCGTTGTTCTCGTGCTCATCCTCGGTCTCACATCGTGGACGGGCACCGCGAGGTTCATCCGCGGCGAGATCCTTTCGCTGAAGGAGCGGGAGTTCATCGAAGCGGCGCGCGCGATGGGGCTCCCGCACCGCATCATCATCTTCCGACATCTCATCCCGAATGCGGCCGCTCCGGTGCTGGTCAGCGCGTCGCTCATGGTCGGCGGGATGATCGGGGCGGAAGCCGGACTCTCCTTCCTCGGGATCGGGATTCGCCCCCCCACGCCGTCCTGGGGGAACATGATCGGGCAGGGCCAGGGGGCCCTCCTGGTGGCGTGGTGGGTCGCCCTCTCACCGGGCCTGCTGCTCGCGCTGACGGTGCTCTCGTTCAACCTGCTCGCCGACGGCATCCGCGACGCGCTCGACCCGAAGACGCTCATGCGAAAGTACATCTGACGTGCTCCTCCGTGTCGAGAACCTCGCGGTGTCCTTCTTCCTGGATGAGGGCGAGCTCCGGGCGGTCGACGGGGTCACTTTCGACATTCAGGAGGCCGAGACGGTCGCCCTGGTGGGCGAATCGGGATGCGGCAAAACGATCGTCGCCCTCGCCATACTCGATCTCGTCGCCTCGCCGGGCCGAAGGGTCGGCGGGCGGGTGTTGTTCCGGCACGAGGACCTGCAGAAGGTGTCGAGCGAGAAGCTGCGGAAGATCCGTGGAGGCCAGATCGGGATCGTGTTTCAGGAGCCGGGAGCCGCGCTCAACCCCGTGTTTCCGATCGGCCGCCAGATCGCCGAGGTCCTCCAGTTGCACCTCGGGATGCTGCGGCACGATGCCGAGCGGGAGGCCGTCCGCGTGCTCGGAGGGGTCGGCATCCCGGAACCGGAGAAGCGGTTCAAGGCGTATCCGTTCGAGCTCTCCGGGGGGATGCAGCAACGGGCCGTGATCGCGATCGCCACCTGCACCCGGCCGGCGCTGCTGATCGCCGACGAACCCACGACGGCTCTCGATGTGACCGTACAGGGCGAGATTCTGGATCTTCTCCGTGATCTTCAGGAGCGTCACCAGATGGCGATCCTCCTCATCACGCACGATCTCGGCGTGGTCGCGGACATGGCGAATCGCATCCTCGTCATGTACACCGGAAAGCTGTTCGAGAAAGGGCCCACCGCCCGGGTGTACGAGAATCCCCGGCACCCGTATACGAAGGGACTCCTGAGCGCCATCCCGCGCCTGGGTCTCGGGAAGAGCGCCCCGCTGACGGGGATTCCGGGGGCAGTCCCCGATCTTCTCGATCTTCCGTCGGGTTGCACGTTTCACCCACGTTGTTCGCTGGCAGATGAGGAGTGCACGGAGTTCTTTCCGGAGCAGCGGGTCATGGGGATAGCGCGCGAGTGTGCCTGCTACAAGGCGAAGATCACGTGAACGCCGCAGACGGGCCCCTGCTCCAGGTATCCGATCTCAAGACCTGGTTTCCGTTCGGGAATCGGTGGGTCGGTGCACGCGGTTGGGTGCGCGCCGTCGACGGGGTGGATCTCGAGATCGAACGGGGCGAGGTCCTCGGGCTGGTCGGCGAGTCCGGCAGCGGGAAGACCACGCTCGGGCGCTCGGTGCTGCGGCTCGTCGAGCCGACGGAGGGCAGCATCCGCCTCGACGGAACCGACATCGTGCCCCTGCGCGACCGCCAGATCCGACCGCTGCGGCGAAGAATGCAGATCGTTTTCCAGGATCCCTACGCGTCGCTCAGCCCACGACTCCAGATCCGCAAGATCCTCTCCGAGCCACTCAAACTCTACGGATTGGCCTCGAAGGCGGAGATCGAGCCCGCCGTCGCCTCGCTGCTGCAGGCCGTCGGCCTCGAGCCGTACTTCATGTATCGCTACCCTCACGAGATGTCGGGCGGGCAGCGACAGCGCATCGCGATCGCCAGGGCGTTGGCCGTCGAGCCGGATCTTCTGGTGGCGGACGAGCCGGTCTCCGCACTCGATGTCTCGGTTCAGGCCCTGGTGTTGGGCATCCTGCTCGATCTCCAGCGTGCCCACCGGATCGCGCTGCTGTTCATCTCGCACGACCTGAGCGTGATCGAACGGATCGCGGACCGCGTCGCGGTCATGTACATGGGGAGAGTCGTCGAGGCGGCGCCCACGGAAACGCTGATCCAGGGGCCGCTGCACCCCTACACTCAGGCGCTCCTGTCGGCGGTTCCGGATCCCGACCCGCACCACCGGAGAACGCGGATTCGCCTCCGGGGAGAGCTGCCGTCACCCACTGAGCCGCTGGTCGGCTGCCCGTTCGCCTCGCGGTGTCCCGAGGTGCGGGATGACTGTCGAGCAGAGCCTCCCCCCCCGCTCGAGGATAAGAACGACGGCCACCTGGTAGCCTGCCATCTTCGCTAGAGAGCCGAGGTCCGTGGTCGCTCCGCTTCTGATTGCGTTGGCGCTGGTATCGTGCGGCGAGGCGCGCAGCTCGTTCCCGGAGGCGAATACGATCACCGTTCTCTATCCTGGCGACATAAGCATGCTGGGACCCGCCTCGGATGACGTCCCCAAGTTTCTGATCTCGTTGCCGCTCGTGAACTACGAACCGGGCTCCTACTGCGGACAGCCGACGCCCGCGCTGGCCGAGAGTTGGGAGTCTTCCGCCGATTTCCGGGAGTGGACGATCGAACTCCGACCGGACGTACTGTGGCACGACGGTGTCCCGGTCACGGCCGCGGACATCGTCTTCTCGTTGGACATCTATGGGCATCCCGACGTACTCAGCTACCTCGCGGGGCCAGTGGACTCGGCCGTGGCCCTCGGTCCTGGAACCGTTCGGCTGTTCCTGAGCGAGCCGAGCAATTGGCCGCTCGGTGGATGGGTAACCTTCCTGCCAAGACACTTGCTCGAACATCTCGATCCCGCGGACTTCTACGAATGGGAGTTCTGGCGGGCGCCGGTCGGCAACGGACCGTTCCGCTTCGTGCGGTATCTCCCCCGCACAATGATCGAACTCGAGGCGAACCCGGATTACTACCGTGGACCGCCGGAGATCGAGCATGTCGTCATCAAGGTCACGGCCGCCGGCAACGCGACTGGTGTGATCGAACTCACCAGCGGAGGAGTAGACCTCATAAGCGCCAGGCCTTCAGAACTAGCGGCCGTCGCCGACGATCAACGGTTTCAAGTCGTGCCCAGGGTGTCGAGCAGCCATTCGCGCTGGCTGTTGTATCACCCGGACTCCGAGATTCTCGGCGATACCCGTGTACGCCGAGCGATCACGCAGGCGATCGATCGCCGCACCCTTCAAGAGGCGCTTCTTCTGCCTGACGGGAGCCCGCTCACCGACGCTCCGTACAGCGTGTGCCAGTTCCACTCCCGGACGACCGTCGAGCCCTGGCCCTACGACCCCGGCGAGGCTGGCCGCCTGCTTGAAAGTGCCGGGTGGGTGGATGCCGACGGAGATGGCGTGAGAGACCGCGAAGAGCGCCCACTTCAGTTCACCCTGACGACAACACGCACCGACGTGCCCGCCGCCGTCCTGATACAGGATAATCTCCGCGACGTGGGAATCCACATGGAGATCCTCGAGCTGGAGCGCCCGACGGCGCAGGGGCGGCTCGAGTCGGGCGACTTCGAAGCGGGGATCTTCCCCTCGGTGTTGCCGTCGATGCTCATCTCGCCGACCTCGCCCACGCCGAGCAGCGACGTGTTCCGAACCGCATATCCTGAGATCTCTGCGCTTCTGAAGAGAGTGGGGTCGGGTGGGGAGCCGGACCCGGCCGAACAAGAACGCGTCTACGCTGACCTCGCGCTCGCGTTCCGCGAGGAGTTGCCGGCAACGTTTCTCAGTGCTCTGGCGTACCCGATCGTCGTCGATCGACGCGTGCGGGGCTTCGGTCGCGACGGTTGGGTGCCTCCGGCTTGGCGCTGGCCGTTCGGAGGGCTCGAGTTTCTGACGCTCGAGAGCGTGGATCGCCCCTGAGGTACTAGAGCCGGACGAGCACGGGGACGAGCCTACTATCCTACAGTCGTCACATCATGCTCGGCTGTGTCTGCGCCATCTGCGATTGCAAAGCGCGTACTTCGTCCAAGCAGAAAGACCCGCGGGTCTTGTTTTCTCGAGTGTGGCGCAGGCAGGTTTCATCGCCGTCCTGAGCGATCGTTGCGTGGAGGACGATCAAGGGGATTCAGAACGCTTTTCCCTGGTGGGTCGAGGACCCGTGGATCGACGGATCGGACAGGTAGACCCGGAGAGGCGGTACGCCAGTTCGGCGGCAAATGGAGCCGAGGCATACGTCGAAACAACCGAGCGGTCGTCGCCGTCGCCAGCTTCCTGCTCGCACTTCTCAGCGTCCAGTGCGGTCCGGGCACCGGTGGGGACGGCGTCGCTGACACGCTGACGCTGCATGTAGCCAGCGGCGACGAACGTGCGCTCACATTCCCGTACATGGGCCTCGTGTTCCTCCACCTTGCCCTCGACACCGCCGACGGCGAGGACCCGAAACCACGACTTCTAGACCGCTGGAGTCACACACCCGACTACACGGAGTGGACCGTCCACGTGCGGGAGGGTCTCGTGTGGGACGATGGCGTTCCCGTGACCGCCGGGGACGTCAAGTTCGGCATCGAGCTCTGGACACACCCCGATGTGGGTTACGAGGGCCGGTTCTTCGACTCGATCACGGTCGTCGACAGCAACACGTTGAAGATCAACTACCCCGACCCGCCTCGGTACACGATTTGGTCGGACTTCAACTGGTGGGCAATGGTGAATCCAAAGCACTTGTTGGAGAACCTCGAGCCCGCCCGCATACAGGAATGGCCGTTCTGGCTGGAGCCCGTCGGTAACGGGCCGTATCGGTACGTGCGACACGCACCCACGATCATGACGGAGCTCGAAGCGAACCCGAACTACTACGGGGACTCACCGAAGATTCCGAGGATCGTGCTGAGGTACGGAGGGAGCGGTGTCACCGAGCTGCTGGGCGGTAACGTGGACATCGCGGAGCCCGTTTCGGCGTTGGACGCAATACGCCTCGGCGAGGATCCCCGGTTCCGGATCTACCATGACATTGGATATGCCCCGGTAGCGATCGTCTGGAACCATCGTAACCCCCTGTTCGGAGATGTCGCCGTGAGGCGTGCGCTCACGATGTTGATCGACCGGCGCGAGCTTCATCAGGTCCTCAACTACCCCGCCGACGTCCCGATCTACGATGTGCCGATTCACGAGAGACATCACGTGCGAGGGGTGGCGCCCGATCCGCTACCGTTCGACCCCGAAGAGGCCGTCCGACTCTTCGCCAGCGCGGGGTGGGAAGACACCGATGGGGACGGCATCCTCGACAAGGAAGGACGGGACTTCCAGTTCACGCTCCTCACCTCCGGCCACACCACGGAGGCCGTCTACGTGCAGGACCAGTTCCGTAGGGCAGGGATTCGGATGGAGGTCGGCACGTACGCGGGCAACGTCGTGGGTCAGCGAGCGCGGGAGGGGGAGTTCGACGCGGCGATTCTCGCCCGGGGACTCAGGATTCGGAATGCCGGGCTACCGGGACTCACGGGATACGAGAACCCCGAGCTCTCTCGCCACACGTCTGCCTACGCGGTGTCCGAGATCGACCAAACGGCAGCAGACATGCACGCCCGCGAGATCTGGAGGATCGTCGAGGCCGACACCCCTATCACCTACCTGCATCTCGATGTCCGGTTCCGTGCAGCGCATCGCCGGGTGAAGGGGATGCAGAACAACACCGAATGGCGCATGGAGGACCTGTGGATCGATGATGAGGGTGGACCCGGCGGCCCCTCGACGCTGCGACAGGATTCCTAATCCCGAGGCCGCTGGTTCGAGTCCAGCCGGGGTCATCGTACAACACGCGCACTTTCAGGGACGCTCTGCCCTCACCCCGCGCGTTGGGAATGAACCGGGGAGTCCTGGTTGCTTGACCGCGCCCAGGGCCACAAGCGGTGCCCCTCCAGAGTCTTCAATCGAACTCCGGCAACGCGGGATCGCGGGATTCAGGTGATCCGGCTCTCAATCTCGACTGCCTTCGCCTCTGCGCCCAAACTGCGCAGCTCGTGGGCGGCTTCCGCGAGCAACGGCCTTGCTTCTTCCACGCACCCTTCCGCCGTCAGATAGTAGCCACGGTCTCGGAGGATCTCGGCGCGCAGAAGCCTGTTGTCGGTTTCCAATGCCATCCGCTCCGCGGCCTCGAAGTCACGGAGCGCTTGTGGGCCTCGTCCCCCTCGCCCATGTACGACCCCGCGGACCCTAAGAGCTTCGCCCTCGGAAACGGGATCCTGGCTCTCGCGGGCGATTCCGATCGCACGCTCCGACAGCTCCAGCGCGAGATCGGTATTACCCCGGTCGACCTCGCATTCGGCCCTGGCCGACAAGGAAAGCGCTACGAGCGGGCGATAGCCGATTCCGCCGGCGATCTCCAGTGTCTTCTCATGGGATCTGAGCGCCTCTTCAATCTGCCGAAGCGCTCGATAGGAGATGCCCAGGTTGTGGTATGTTTGCGCAAGCCCGTGCGGCTTTCCGGCCTGTTCATAAAGTGGCAGCGCAAGACGGTAGTACGAGAGGGCTTCATCCGTCCGACCTTCCAAGTCCGCGATGGCGCCCAGATTGTTCGCCGCCGGCGCCAGCATCTCATGGTCTGTCTCTGCATAAGCCATCTCGAGCACGGCCTCCAGCCGTCTCCGAGCCTGGTCCATCTGTCCGAGCTCGAACGCGGCGACGCCCCCCATGTTCAGCGCCCTTCGCGTACCCGCCGCGTCGGCATTCGAGCGCGACGCCGCCTCGAACACATCGGCGAAGCTCGCCAGGTCTCGGGGACGTCCCAGCCGGTAGAGAGCCTCGCCGTAGGCGTACGCCGCGGTCGACGACCGGGCGAGAGCCGCCGGGTCGACCGCATCGAACTCGCGGCAGAGCCCGACCCAGTCGTCGGCTGCCTTGAGCTCGGCCGCACGGGTCTCCCAACGGCGTTCCCGCGAATCGCTCACTCCGGCCACGGTGCTATCTCGCCTTGACGCTGCTGGACGGAGGCGGTCAGAACGCGAGCGCGTAGCGCGAGAACGATGTGAGGCGTGCGCGCACCCGGTCCTCGTCGGCGTCCTTGATCTCACCCACTCGCGTCCACGGGTCGCCCACGTTCTCCTGCCGCCACATGTCGACCAGGGGTTCGTCCTCGGGGTCATCTTCGCCGTCCTCGTCGTAATCGTCATCGGCGTTGACGTACCGCAACTCGAGTTCGGCCGGATCGCTCGGGTTGAACACGATCCCGCTCGGTTCGAGCGTGGCGATGAGCTGTGCTGGGTCGACGGAGACCTGAATCGTGATCGTGTCACCAGGAGCGAACGTTTGATTCGCCATCGGGTGGCCCGGGGGGTACCTCAACAGGGAATCGTCATCCCACTCCAGCTCGAGGAATTCTTCCCCCTCGGTGCTGCCTCCCTCAGGGGCGTAGAAGATCCGAAGCCGAAAATCCTCCCCGGCTGTGGCCACGAGCGTCGTGTCCGTCGTCACGAGGGTGGGTGCGCTGGCGTCCTGCCTCAGGAAGGTCAGCTCCTCGGTGGGAAGGACTGGAGGTGGCGGGGGGGGCAGCGTCACCGTCGTCGGTCCCCCGTCCTGACATGCCGCTGCCACCACGGTCACGCCGACCGCCAGGCAGGCCGCCCACATCGCCTTCGCTCTTCCGGTCAACACCTGCTCTCGAAGCGTCAACTCATATTCCTTTCAATCAGTCCTGACCACACGGGCCCAGGTCCATCGTTCAACCGTCAGTTCTCTGCGCGCGCTCGAGCATGCGGTAGAGGCGTGCTCGGGTGATGCCCAGCAGCCTGGCCGCCTCGCTCTTGTTCCCGCCGCAGTGGTCCAGCGCCGCGCGCGCCGCGGCGCTTTCCAACTGTTCCATCGATGCGGGGAACGGCAATGGCGACCCGGCAGTCGTCGCTTGCCCCGGCTCGACCAGAGGGGTCGACTCGATCGCCAGGTGCTCGGGGCTGATCTCCCGTGCGCTGGACAGGAGGATCCCTCTCTCGATCGCGTTCCTCAGTTCCCGCACGTTCCCGGGCCACCCGTGACTCGAGATCGCGCGAACCGCCTCTTCTGTCAGATGAGTTCCCGCGCCGCCGTATGACTCGCCGATCGAAGCGACGAAGTGGCGGGCGAGGAGCACAGCGTCTGACCCTCTCTCGCGCAGAGGTGGCAGCTGGATGCGGACGACGGCGAGCCGGTAGTACAGGTCCTCGCGAAACGCGCCGTCCCTGACCAACGCCGGCAATTCCGCATTGGCCGCCGCAAGAACTCGCACGTCGACCGTCCGCTCGTTTACGCCCCCCACTCTTCGCAGCTCGCGTGTCTCCAGGAACCGAAGGAGCTTGCCTTGCAGCTCGTATGGCATCGCGCTGATCTCGTCGAGGAAGATGGTCCCGCCCTCCCCGATTTCGAACAGTCCTGGCTTCGTCGCACGTGCGTCGGTGAAGGCCCCCTTTTCGTGGCCAAAGAACTCCGACTCGAGCAGGTTGGCCGGGACTGCCGAACAGTTCACCGCTACGAAGGCCTTGCTGGCCCTCGGCCCGTTGTCGTGGATCGCGCGGGCGAACAGCTCCTTCCCCGTCCCCGTCTCGCCGGTGATAAGCACGGTCGCCGAGGGAGAAGGGATTACGAGGGCGGTCAGACGAAGAGCTTCCTGCAGCGAAGGGTGCGTACCCACGATCGCCGAGAAGTCGTAGGCAGGAGACGGCCGTTCGGCTGCATCGGCCGTGATCCGTTCGACACGACTTCGGAGATGTGTCTCGAGGCTTTCGATGTCGGCGGGCAGGGCATAGTACCCGCCCGCTCCGCGTTTCATGATCTCCACTGCGAGCCGATGATCCGGGCTCGCCCCGACGAAGAGCGGCGTCTCCGCGCCGAGTCTGTTGAGCTGATTGAGAACGTCGAGCGAACGGTCCTCCGTGCCACCGCAGGCGACCACCAGCCCGATTGCGGGCCGCGCTACCGCCTCGGCCGGCTCCTCCGTACGAAAAAGCTCGACCTCCAAGCGGGCGGCCAGTTTCTCCCATTCCGCGGAGAAGGCGTCGCTCGTCTCGAGAATCGTCAGAGAAGCCACATTCTATCTTTCGAAGGCCAATGTCCGTTGGTTGTCCCGCTCGGAGATGATACGAATCCGAGGATCGCAACGGATACCTCGCCATGGGGCTTGGTGACGATCGCGGACGGGACCGCTGAGTACATGGTCCCGTCTCGCGAGGATGGCCCGACCGCCAGGGGCGGTTACCGCCTGATGTCGCAGTTCCCACCTGCCGACACCACCGTCTGACCCTGAGCATCGAGAATGGAAGCGGACACGTGCGGCGAACCGCTTGTTCGGATGAAATCGGCCGCGATGGCGTTCGCGCCATCCGCGATGTCGTCCGGGTCGCTGTCGAAGTCGAACTCCACCTCATCGCCGACCGTGGACTGGAGGCCTGTGGCAGCAGCGATTCCTCCGGAGCTCACGACCGCGCTGTACATCCCGGAGACGAGGTTCTTGCCGTCGACCGAGATCTGCGAGCGGCCGCGCATCCTGACCTCGCAGCGTAGTTGAAGGACGGCGTTGGTCATTGCTCCCGAATCTGACGAGGACGACGCGTCGTCAGACGACGAGTCGGATTCGGACCGATCGTGTTGCCGGGTCGCGGCTCGGTCGGCGTCGAAGGACTCCGGCCCCGTCGCGTCGGAGCATGCCGTCAGGAACGAGCCGACCATCAAGAGGACAACGGCGGGGATTCTCGTGCTCTTCATCGTGGCACCTTTCGGTTCGTCCGCGAGTTCATTCTCCCGGATGGTACCAGGGGTCGGCACGCCACGGGCCGGGGCCGTGAGCTCGCACAAGCGCTTGTGTTGCAATGAGTTGCGGAATGCGACCCAGCCGCGTCGACCTGTATCATCTCAGGTCAGTCGTGCCGATACGAAACGGCGATTCGGACACCCGACCGACCGGGGGCTCAATCGTCGACCTCCAGCTCGAGCTCGACGGCTCGAATCGTCAGTGGGTCGGTTCCTTCGACAACACCTTCACCGTCAGCCTCGACGAAATCGCCCCGAGCGAGTGCCGCGACTACGTCGGCAAGAGACGAGATCTCGTCGTCGTCTCCGGCGTCCTCGAAACGGGTGTTGGCGTCGACCAGAATCACGGTTCCATTCGCGAGTGTCAGCGTCCCCGCGACCTCTTCTACCGAATCGACTCGACCTTCGAAATCGACTTCGCCTGGCACGTCGTCGGCGTCATCCTCAATCTCGAACTCGACCTGGGATACGAGCAGCGTGAGAGGGTTCGTGGAGGTGATCAGACCCTCTCCGTCCGCCTCGACGAGCGCTCCCCGATCGAGTGCCCCGGCGACCGCCGACAGGCTCGGAAGATTGTCATCGTCGCCTTCACGCTTGATCTCGGTATCGGAGACAAGCATCAGGACGGTTCCATCGGCCAGCGTCACGGTCGAGGATGCTGCATCGACGGTCGAGATGATCCCCTCGAAGTCGACCTCTTCCTCGTCCCGATCCCTCTCCTTCTCAAGTTCCGTCGTGCCGTCGCTCGCGCGAATCGCGATCTCCATGCCCAGCAGCCGAAGCCACGCGTCAGGTGGAGGCGAATCGTTCGGAATCAGATTGTCGACGTCCACGTTGATCTCGATCTCGGGCTCGTCGGCCTCGTCGTCGAACTCGATTCTTGTGGCGAGGAACGTCGGATCCGTCGGGGCCTGGGGAGTGGCCGGCGCGGGCCGCTTGGCCTCGATGGCCGGCTGCTGTCCGTTCGCGAGTTTCGTCTCCAGTCGGCCGACGAACTCCGACTGCGTCAGGGCCTGACCAGTCTCAGACCTGAACTCGGTCGTTCCGTCGAAGGAGACGATGAAGCCCGAGATCGCCAGGGTGACCGTCCCGAGCGCCCCGTTTACCGCGGTGACGGGGCTTTCGATCTCCTCACGATCGCTCAATTCCTCAGGCTCCTTGATCTCCACTTCACGAGCCAGGAGGGTCCCCGGCACGAGTTTGATCTCCACTCGCGCGCTCCCTCCGGTGATGCTGCTCTCGAACGACTCGAGACTGATCGCTTCGGAGAACGTGGGGGTGCCGTCGAAAGACGGCCCCAGCGCGCTATCGCCGCAAGCGACGGTCGATCCCATGAGGGCCAGGAGCGTCGCTACCTGTCTGTTCATCATCTTTCCGCCTCAACCATCGTGTGCGTCCGCCTCGCGAACGGGTCGGTTAGCCTCGCGGCCAGGCTCGGCCGCTCTTGGAGTGGCGGCGTGCAAGCGTCGCGCCTGTTCGACGCAGGTAGCTAACCTGTTATAGAGAAACGGGTTGTGGGGTTGTGGAGGGTGATCCGGAGCGGGTTGCACCTGTATCGATTCGATACAGGTGTTTCAGGGCGGAGCAATTGAAGAGTGAGCCAGAGCAAGGTCAGGGTCGGCCCGCATCCTCATTCGAGGACTGCCTAACCCTCCAGCGACGGGCCCCCGAGGCCCATCCCGTTACGTCGACCGACACGTCCAGCAAGCTCGGGTGCGCGGCAAAGGGCAGATCTATGTACCAGAGGAATACGTATGGGTAAGCTGCCGCTACCCCCTCTGCAGCCTCACGCCAATACGGGGCTGCTGCGGCCCGATCCGTTTGGGCCAGCGCCGATGAGATCGCACTCGTGACGCGCGCGTCGGCGAAGTCGACGACGTTGAGCGGAGCGGCCGGGTCAGACCAGAACGGCGAGATGTCCGGGTCGAGGGCCACCTGCCAACCCATCAAGGCTGCCTCGTAGTCGCCCTCTATCATCCGTCCGAGTAGTGAGTTGAACTCCTGGGGCCGGATCGAGACGGAAACTCCAACCTCGGCCAGCTGGGCCTGAACGATCTGCGCTGCGTCTTCTCTACGGCCGTTGCCCGCCGGGACGGCCAACTCGAACTCGAGAGCATTGAAGTCGTCGAAGCCCGCCTCGAGGAGAAGCGCTCTGGCGCGCTCGAGATCGTAAAGAGGCTCTTG
This sequence comes from Gemmatimonadota bacterium, assembly GCA_039587355.1. Taxonomy (GTDB): domain Bacteria; phylum Gemmatimonadota; class Gemmatimonadetes; order Palauibacterales; family Palauibacteraceae; genus Palauibacter. Next base: position 61,776 of record JBDHIO010000021.1, read on the forward strand.
GGGGGCGGGCGCGCGCAGATCGGCGAACAGGGACCCGTAGGGGCCCCAGGCGGGTTCGGCGAATCCGGTCATGTCGAGCGCGCCGATCATGGCCGAACGGTCGACGGCTAGTGAGAGCGCCTGCCGAACATTCGGATCGGCGAAGGCCGGGTGCCCGGCCGGATTCAATCCGATGTAGTCGAATCCACGCTGGGGGACTCGCAGCAGAGCCAGGCCCACTTCGGCCAGCTGCTTCGCCATTCGGTAAGAGTTGAGGGCCGCCGCCTGAATGCTTCCTGCCCTCAGCTCGGCGGCTCGAGTACCCTCGTCAGGGATGACCCGAATCACAAGGCGGTCGAGGACAGCCGGTGAGCGAGCCGCGTTGTTCCGCGCCAGCGTGATTCGGTCTTCAGGGATCCACTCGACCAGGCGGAAAGGACCGGCAACCGGCAGATCTGAAACGACCGTTCCGTCCGGGAGAGGGATCCCGCCTGCGAATCGATCTCGGCTGACCTGTCCGAATACGTGCTCGGGCAGGATCCCCACCCCGGTGTCGAACAGCATGCCCGGATACGGTGCATCGAAATGAAACACGACCGTCGAGGCATCGGGAGCTGTTACCGAGTCGATGCGTTCAATGGTCGAAGAAAGCGGTAGGGCGAGGGACGAATCGGACAGCAGCTCGAACGTGAAGACTACGTCCCGTGCCTCTACGGGTGCTCCATCCGACCACGTCCGCGATGGGTCCAGGCGATACGTCAGGCGAGATCCCTCAAGGCTCCAGGATGTGGCCAGCCCGTCAGGGTGACCTTGTTCGAAATGGAGACGGCTATCTTCCCAAACCCCCACGTTTAGACCAGGGTAGAGCAAGCCGCCCACCTCGAAATCGAGTGCCGTCGCGGCCAGCGGAGGCAGCAGGGTAGATGCCGGTGAGGGCACGCCCACGACGGCGGTGCCGCCCGGCTCGGAGTCCGAGTTGTCGCGAATGCCCGGCGACTCGCAACCGGCAAGACTCGACAGCGCCGCGTAGGTGACGACCCCGAGTGCAGATATGCGACGCCGATTTCCCCGCGTGGCCTTCCGTCGTTTCTCCAACGTCACCCCTGTTCATTCCTTCGTTCGTATCGACGCCGGCCAAGATAGCCGCTCGGGTGTCGTCCCGGGCGGTTTGCCACGGTCGTGATACGGCGACAGGCCCCGGGCGCCAGTTAAGAATCGTTATCGAGAGGGCCGCGGGGGCGAAACAGGATGGATTCCGCGGGTACTCACTTGCGTGACTTCGCGACGCGGGGTCGTTTGCCACCAGTTTCCGCAAAGCAAATTGGAAAAGCACATGGACGAGGTAGACCGTTGAGTCAGACCCGCTCCGCCTTCGCGCGTACCGCTTCGATCACGATCTCCGGTGCCCTTCTCGTCGTCGGGTGCGGCGGATCGAACCCGACGGGGGTGCCCTACTCGAGCCTGGGCTACGATCTGGCCGGCATCTACACGCCCGCGGAGGGGTCGGCCAAGAACGTGCGGCTCGTCCTCAGCACCCGTTACAACCTGACGGGCCGCTACGAAAACGCCGTCGGAGAGGACGTTCGCTTCTACGGTGATTGGGAACGTCGTCCCGACGGCAGACTGACCCTCTACATGGACGGAGGTGTGGGTCTGCCGGGTGAGGTCGTTCTCGATGTCGCGCAGGAGCGGGTTTCTACGTCGGTCCCGGTCCCCCCCCCCGGCATTGGCCCCGCGGGACCGCCGCAGCCCCCGCGGATCTTCTTCACGGACCTCAGGAGACTCCGGGGCGAGGTCGACATCGAGGGAACACTCGTCGAGCTCGACCTGTCCAGCGTGATCGTCACGAGCGGTGCCGCCGGCGGCGGACAGACGGCCAACTAGTCCCCGCGTCCCGTCAGGGAACCTCGTTAGCCCTCTCCATGAGTCGCACGAAGCGCGGCTCCTCCGCGAGCGTCCAGAGGTCCTGCCGGGCAGATGCGTGAAGCCAGGGGAGTCCGGTAACCCGCCGGTCGAGGGCCTCACTGAACAGGTCGATCGCCCGTTCCCCATCACCGATCACGCTTTCGAGCCGCGCCCGATAGGACAGGTAATCGCCCGGGTCGTAGCGAGGAGGATCTCCCAGGACGGCGATCGCCGCATCGCGGTCCCCGACCTGTCCGATCGCGAGCGCGGCGAGGCCTCGATAGTCGACGCGGTCGGGGAACTCCTCGGCCAGGCTCTCGAACACGTCCCGGGCTTCCGCGAACCTCCCCAAGTCGTAATAGGCCGAGCCTAACCAGTACCGGTGGGGTCGGTCGCCCGGGTCCGCTTCCAACTGCGCGTCGAGCCAGTCGATCGCACGTTCCAGGTACGCGGTTGAGGTGCTCGGATCGCCGTGCGCGGCCAACTCCTCGCCTGCAACCACGAGCGCGGCGCCGTAGGACCAGTAGGTGCGGGGCGGAAGCGCGCTGATTCCCCCGAGCAACGTCTCGAGCGTCGCTTCGTCTCCCCGGGCCCCCAGCGCGCGGGCTTGAAGCACAGTCGCGACTCGTCGCTCGGGGTACCGGTTGCGCATCTCGCTGGCCGCCTCGTACTCGCGGTCGAACAGTCCGAGGAGGTGGGTCGCGTGGCTCACCTGCGTCCAGTACTGCGCCCAGCCACGCATCTCGCCGAGGTCGGGGTCGATGCGTTCGAGCGCTTGGAGGGCCTCGGCCGGCCGGTTCAGGTTGACCGCCTGGGCGGCGTAGTTGTACGCCGACCTGCTCCCGGGCCCGAGTTCGAGCCCTCTCCTCCCCAGCCTCAGGGCGCGCTCTCCGTCGCCTTCCAGCAGTGAGCCCAGGAAGTCGATGCGGTTCTCCTGATAGTCGCCCAGTCGATCACGTCGCGCGTCGAGGAAACGAACGATCGAGTCGACCTCGGCGAGCTGTCCGGTGTTGAAACGCATCGTCGCCTCGTATACGAGCGCGGCGACGAACGTCGAGTCCTCCCGAAACGCGTCGGCGAACTCGTCGGCAGCCGCCGCGTAGTCCTGTTCCAGATAGAACCGCTGTCCGCGGTCGAACGTGCGATAGGCATCGAACGTCGGAGGGTCGGGTGAGCTCAACACGGAGGCCACTCTCTCATCCGAGGCGAGGGCCAGGGCACCCATGATCCGATCGCGCAGCTCGCGAATTGCGGTCTGCGGTACGTCATTCGGCGCGGACACGGGCGGAAGCGCTGCAAGCACCTCGCCGGTCACCGCGTCGGCCACGGTCGCGCTGAACTGGATCTCGTCACCGACCGCGTAGAACGCCCCGGCGACCACAGTGGTCGCACCCGTCTCATCGGAGAGGTGCCTCACCAGATCGGCGGGGGCGCCGTCCGCCTCCGCGTTGCGCGCCACCTCCAGCACCGTCGGCCAGGGGAGTACCGGACGCGCGCCGACCTGCATCAGACCCTGGGCGATCCAATCACCGGCGAGGTTGCCGAGCGGATCGAGGGAGGGATCTCCCGTCTCGTTGACGAACGGCGCGACGGCGATGGCCCCGGGGGCGTCGGCGGCGGGGCCATCCGATCGGAGTGCGAGAAACGCGGCCGCGCCCGCCGCCACGGCCACCAGCGCCACGGCACCGATCCAGGCCCACGGAGAGGCACGCATTGTCCGTCTCTGTAGCTGCTTCCAGCTGTCTGTGGAAAGGCTGAAGTCGCCCGACTCGAAGTACAGCAAGACCTGATCGATGTCCGAAAGCCGGTGGTCGGCCCGCGGTTCGACGGACCTCGCGATCAACTCGATCAGCCCTTTAGGCAGCGCCGGTTCGACCGCCTCCAGACGTTCGACGACGCGGTCAGGCGACGGGGCGGCCCCACGCACCCAACTCTCCCCCGTCAGCAGCTCGTACGCGATCAGTCCCCAGGCGTAGATGTCGGTGCGGTGATCGACATGCGCGGTCCCCAGGAACTGCTCCGGCGGCATGTACCGTGGCGTTCCGAGTGCGTGCCCGACTCCGGTCAGTTGCTCGGTCTCGGAATCCAGGAGCTTCGCGATCCCGAAGTCCATGAGGTATGGATGCGAGCCCACGACGAGGATGTTCGCCGGCTTGAGGTCGCGGTGGACCACACCCAGAGCGTGTGCGTACGAGAGCGCCGACGCCGTGTCGCGAAGAAGTGGAATCGCCTCCTCGAGGGGGATCCTCCCCGGGCGTTTCATCCGATGACCCAGTGTCTCGCCGACCAGGTGCGGCATGACGTAGAAGAGGATCCCGTTGACCGACCCCGAGTCGATCAGCCCCAGGATGTGGGGGTGCGACAACTGTGCGGCGAGTTGCACCTCGCGTTCGAACCGCTCGGGTCCGGCGACCCAGGTGACGTCCGGCCTGAGCGCCTTGATCACGACACTGCGGTCGTGCTTCGATTCCTGCGCCCGAAACACGATGGCGGTTCCTCCCCGGCCGAGCTCTTCACCGATCTCGTAGCGGTGGGAAAGCCCATCGCCGAGGGCGGCCTTGATCGCGTCCGCCTCCAGTGGGCCGGTTACGGGAAGGTCGAGCGGCGCATCGAGGATCCCCGAGGTCCTCTCGTGGTTGGAAACGAGAGACTCGACGTTCGCGCGGAGCTCGGCGTCCCCGTCCGTGTGCTCGTCGAGCCACTCCTCGCGGGCGAGGGCCGGCAACTCGATTACGGCCTGGAACAACTCCAGGGCTCGGCGGTCGCGGTCGGTCGAGGACATGGGCGAAAACTAACGGCACGACCCCCGCCGTCTACCCTGAGGTTCCGCCTACCCCGCGGGTCCGGAAGTCCAGCTCGAAACGGGACAGAATCATGAAGTGGTCCGACGGGAACCCCCGATCCCGGGTCGAGATCACGCGCGTTTCCGTATTCGTAAGACCTGCGCCCTTGTAGTACAGCTGGTCGATCCGCCGCCCGTTTCGATGCGTCGCACCCGGACGCTTCGCGACGTCCGGGTGGAGACTGCGGAACGCGTCCGCGAACCCCGCATCGAGCAACGCGACCGACGCCGGGCTGTCTCCCCCATCCGTGTGTGGGATCGCATTGAAATCCCCGCCGAAGAGGACCGGGACATCTGCGGACTCCGAGAACCGTCCCCGATGGAAGTCGAAGACGGTGGGGAACTGGTTCATCCCGTACCAGTTGGACATCACGTGGATGTCCTGCGTGTGACTGAGGTGGACCTTCACTCCGACGTTGTTGAACGGTGACTCCGCCTCGACGTGTATGTCCCCGATCGGGTAGCGGCTCAGGACCGAGATGTTGGACCCCTGGTTCAGGTAGTCCCAATCGACCGTGGTAGCGAAGTAGTATCCGAGCTCGGCCGCGATGAAGTCCCCCGACGAGTACGTCTCCTGCATCATCACGACGTCCACGCCCTCGTCTTCAATCATCTCTGCGACCCGTTTGCGGGAATCCCAACCGTCCGCTTCCCGCGTGAAATGCTTGCCGCCGTGCCAGATGTTCCAGGCAGCCGCGGTCAATGTCGAAATGTCTTCGGAAAGGGAAGGGTGGTCGAGTTCGAAGTGCTCGGCGTACCCCTCCCGGATCTCCTCGGGCGATAGGGTACGATCCCAGATCCCGAGCTCGTCGATGTCGAACTCCGGTGTCGACAGCCTCTCCTTCGCGGCATAACGCGCAGCGACGTCCTGCCGTATCACGACCCGGCCGTCGACGAGCGCGTAGATCCTGGCGAGCGGGGCCGCTCTCATGAACTCGAGCGCCTGATGAATCGTGTAGGGGTTTTCCATGAGGGCTGCCTCGGCGGCCTCGACCGGACGCCAGGCTTCGACATCGACTTCGTGGCCCATCCGTTCCTCGTAGATGTCCCGAGGGTCGACGATCAGACGCAGGAACTCGTCGGACTCGATGGGGCGCTCCACCAGTGCATTGAAGGCGTCGACGAACGTCTGGAGAGTCGAGGCCCCGTCCTCGATGGAGGGGAGCAGGTCGGGCACGTGTCGGGCTCCGTTGGCATCCCAACCCAGGGTCACCGGGTTGGAGTTCGAGAAATCGAAGCCGCCGGAGTCCGACACATGGTAGGTCACCCAGTTCACGCCGTCGTAGTAAAGCCGAATCTCGGATCGATCCGCCCGGTAGGTCATCGCGAGTTGATGCCACCCCCCATCGTTCAGGGGCATCCGTTGCCCGTTGTCTCGCTCGTACGTGACGCGGCGCGAGCCGGAACCCAGGCTCCACGCCCACGTCCCGCTCGACACGTAGAAGACCCAGCCCGCGTTCCTCTGTGACGCCAGACTGTTGTCCTCGAACTCTTTCTGCGAAAGGACGACGAAGCGCTGGCCGGCCTCGGCCTCCGTCCGGATCCAGAATCGAACGGAGTAGTCCCGGTCCGGGTCGAGGGACGCGACGTCGGGCAGCGTCACCAGCGTCGAGGCGTTCTCTCGCCCGATGCGCATCGCCTCGCCCTGCATGCCGTCGACGAAATCTGGCGTCCCCAGGACCCTGGCCCGGGGGGTTGCGAGAAGCGTCGGCTGGACGGCGCGGTTGAAGTCGAAACTCACGGTCGGCCCGGTACGGTCTTCGGTGGGCGGGCTCTGGGTGGGGACCTGTGTTCCCGACGGGGCGCCCATCGCTTCCGCCCGGGTCGGAACGAGCGCGAGCAGAATGATGAGCGACAATCGGCGGGTCGGGGGCATCGGATGGCGTCCTCGGCAGGGGTCCATCCCCGAACATGACCTGCGGCTACATGGCCGACCAGTGCGGTGGTCTCCTATTTTGTCCCTCGACCTGTTCCCATGGCCCTGTCACCGGATCTGTTCGATGAAAAAGCTCCTCCTCCCCTTCACCCTCGTCGCCCTCGGCTGCGGCTCGGCCGATCCCGATCTCCAGCGCTGGGAGGCCATGGCCGACGAGATCACGATCACGAGGGACGACTGGGGGATCGCGCACGTCCACGGCCCGACTGACGCCCATGCCGTGTTCGGCATGATCTACGCTCAGGCCGAAGACGATTTCAATCGCATCGAGGTGAACTTCCTGAATTCGCAGGGCCGTCTCGCCGAGGCCGAGGGCGAGTCGGAGATCTGGCGCGACCTGCGGATGAAGCTCTTCATCGATCCCGCGGACATGCAGGAGATGTATGCCGCCAGCCCGCCGTGGCTCGTTGACCTCATGGACGCCTGGGCCGACGGCCTCAACTACTACCTGCACGCCCATCCCGAGGTGTCTCCGCGGGTGCTAACGCGGTTCGAGCCGTGGATGGCGCTGACGTTCAGCGAGGGGAGCATCGGCGGCGACATCGAGCGCGTGAACCTGAACCAGCTGCGCGCGTTCTACGACGACGGACCCGACGGCATCGCGATGGCCTCGCTGGACGTCGTACCGCCGCTCGTCGACTGGGAGGAGCCCCGCGGGTCGAACGGATTCGCCATTGCGCCCTCCAATACCGAGAACGGCAGCGCGCTTCTCCTCATCAACCCGCACACGTCGTTCTTCTTCCGGTCCGAGCTCCACATGTCGAGCGACGAGGGTCTGAACGCCTACGGCGCCGCGACCTGGGGTCAGTTCTTCATCTATCAGGGGTTCAACGAGACCGCCGGCTGGATGCACACGTCGAGCGGCGTGGACAACATCGATGAATACCTCGAGACCGTCGTCGAGCGGGACGAGGAGTACTTCTACGTGGTGGACGGGGAGGAGCGCCCCGTGGAGACCCGCCAGATCGTGGTCCCCTATCGTACGGGACAGGGCCTGGCAGAGCGGGAATTCACGGTTTTCAGTACGCACCACGGGCCCGTCGTCCGGGCCGCGGACGATCGGTGGGTCACGGTCGCCCTCATGAACGAGCCGCTCTCGGCGCTAATGCAGTCGTACACGCGTACGAAGGCGCGAGGACTGGCGGAGTACCGGGAAAACATGGAGATGCACACGAACTCGTCGAACAACACGCTCTACGCGGATGCCGACGGGAATATCGCCTACTGGCATTCGAACTTCGTGCCCAAGCGAAACCCCGCGCTCGACTGGACCCGACCGGTGGATGGAAGCGTCTCCGCGAACGACTGGGGCGAGGTGCATTCGATCGACGAGACGCCGAACGTGTTCAACCCGTCCGTCGGCTGGGTTCAGAACACCAACAACTGGCCGTACAGCGCCGCCGGCCCCGACAGTCCGGATCCCGACGATTACGCTCCGTACTTCCAGCGCGGGGGAGAGAACGCGCGGGGGATCCACGCCGTGCGGGTGTTGAGCGACCGGACCGACTTCACCGTCGAGCGGCTGGTCGAGGCCGCCTACGACCCGATCATGCCCGGGTTCGAGCCGATCGTGCCCGCGCTGCTCCGGGCGTACGATCGCGCCCCGGCCGGCTCCCTGAAGGACGGGTTGTCCGAGCCGATCGAGATCATCCGTGGCTGGGACTATGGCTGGGGCGTCGAGTCGGTGGCGACCTCACTGGCGACGTACTGGGCCGAGGACATGATTCAGCGTGTCGCCGGAGCTGCCCGGGACGCCGGGGTGTCCACCACGGACTACATCGTGTCGCGGGCCTCGGACGATGACCATCTGCAGTCCCTCCAGGATGCCGTGGCCCTGCTGACGACGGAGTTCGGCGACTGGCGTACGCCGTGGGGAGAGATCAACCGATATCAGCGTCTCAACGGTGACATCGTGCAGCCGTTCAGCGACGAAGAGCCCAGCATCGCCGTGGGATTCCACTCCGGGCGCTGGGGCTCGCTGGCATCTTTCGGGGCACGTCGGTATCCGGGGACGGTGCGCCGCTACGGGACGAGCGGAAACTCGTTCGTCGCGGTCGTGGAGTTCGGCGACCGCGTACGTGCGGTCGCGGTGACGGCGGGCGGCGAGAGTGGTGATCCGGCGTCGCCGCACTTCAATGACCAGGCGCAGCTGTATGCGGACGGGGATCTCCGGCCGGTCTACTTCTATCCCGAGGACATCGCGGCGAACGCCGAGCGGACCTACAAGCCCGGCGGCTAGGCGGTCAGCCGCTCTCGAGAGCGTACAGGTTGCCGTCCCCGCTTCCGACGAACAGCACTCCGTCGCGAACGACCGGCGACGAGATGAACGCCCCGAGGTCCAGGAACTTCGAGACGGCCGCGCTCGCCGCGTCGGCCGTGTATTCCCCGGCGAAGAGCGCCGCGAGGTTCCACCCGCCGTCCGGGCCGAGGATGCCCCGGGAGTCTCGGCGGCTCGCTTCCGTTCGGAACTGCCACCGTACGTCCCCCGTGTCCGCGTCGATGGCGAACATCACCCCCGCGCACGTCCCGACGTAGATCGTCTCACCGACGACGGCCGGCGAGGAATAGACGTAGGTGCCGAGCGAGGTGCTGAACAACGATTCGCCGGTCGTCGCGTCGACGGCCTGGAGGACATTCGTGTCGGACGTCCCGAGGTAGAGCCGGTTCCCATCCAGGGCGGCGGAGCCGAGCACCCAGGAGCCGTTCGTGTCGAGCTTCCACAGAGCCTCGCCCGTGCTGGCATCGATGGTGTGCAACCCTCCGTCCCGACCGCCCACGTAAACCCGGCCGTTCGCGACGAGCGGAGAGGACTGAAGCCCGTGCTGATTGAAGTACGCGCTGTCCGTCCCTGCCTGGAAATGCCAGAGCTCCTCGCCCGTGGCTTCAGCTACCGCGTAGAGCCGACTCTCCATGTTCCCGACGTACACGACGCCATCGACGACTGCGGGTGAGGAGTGGATCGTGTCGTCGGTTTCCACCGCCCAGCGCACCGCCCCGGTCGCCACGTCCAGTCCGTACAACGTCCCTTCGCCGGTCCCGAAGAAGACGGTGCCGTTCGAAACGACGGGGGACGACAGAAAGAAGTCCCAGGGATCGTCGTGGACGGTATCCAGCGGTGTCATGCCGTCGAGGTTCCGCGCCCGCCACCGTCGTTCTCCGTCCGTCGCGAAGCTCCACACGACCTCGCCCGAGCTCGCGTCCAGAGCATAGAAGCTCCCGTCGTAGCTCCCGAAGAAGACCTTGCCGTCCGCCACCGCGGGCGAAGAACGCACCGGGCCGCCTGTCTCGAAGCGCCAGGCTTCGCGCCCGTCCTCACGGCTCACCGCGTACATGGCCCCGTCATCGCTCCCGAAGTAGACCACGGTCTGCGTGACAGCGGGGGAAGAAATCACGGGTCCGTCGGTCGCGAAGGTCCAGCGCACGGTTGGTGAGGCCTCGATGCCGGCCGTGCGGTAGACGCCGGTGTGGGCCGGTCCGCCGCGAAACATGGACCACTCGTCGGATTCGGACAGACTCGCCGCCTGGTCCGCGACCGGTGCGCATGAGACCAGAATGAGAAGAGCACACATGGGAATGGCAGGCTGCTTCACGTCGGATCCCTGGTTAGAGGTACACGGACTCTACGTGTGACGCGGCAAAAGGTTCACCCGCCGTCCGTGCGCCTGGGTCGGAACTACGGTGCACGGGACGCGGCTCGCCGGAAGGCGACGGTCGCGATCAGGCCGATGACCCCGAAAACGGCCACGGCAGCGAACACGTGCTGGTGTCCCGTCAACCCCGGTGACCGGTCGAGCAGGACGCCCATCAGTGGCCCCATGAACACGTCCGGGGTGAACCCGATCACCGAGACGAGTCCGATCGCGCTACCGGTCGTGGCCAGCGGCACCGCGCCCTCCGCGAGAAGGGCGAAATAAACGCCACGAAGGGCGTATATGCCGACACTCGTCGTGACGATCGTCGCGATGAAGATCCACGGGACGGTGGGGATCACGCCGAGCGCGATGAGGCAGCTGCCCCCGATGAGGAGGACGAACCCCCAGAGAATCACGCGCGACGGGTCGATCCGATCGGCGACGTACCCGGCGGCGACGGCCGACGCCGCGCGCGTCCAGAAGGAAAGAGTGCCGATGCTCGCGGCGGCGACATCGTCGAATCCCAGGGCGTCGCGGGCGAGAAGCGAGAAGTCATCGGTCGCCTTGTACCCGGCGTAGGCGCAGATCACGATGACCGCCTGAAGCCAGACGACGGGCATGCGAGCAGCTCGCTTCACCCCGTCGAGTGAGAGACGCGGTTCGCTTGCGTCCACCTCGGGCGCTCCCCCGGGCACGACGAACCACACGACGACCGCGATGAGGAGCGTGAGCCCGGTGAACAGCCAGATCACGATCCTGAAGGCGCGGCCCTGCTCCTGCGGCGAGGCCAGCGCTGCATCTCCACCCAGCACTGCCGCGAACAGCACGACGGATGCCGAGGCGATGACGGCGGCGAGGAGGCCGCGCCCACCCTCGAGCAGCCCGTAGGCTCGCCCCTGGCTCGACGCGCCGCCCCACTCGCGGGTCGCCCGCAGCATCGCCGCCCAGAACAGCAGAATCGTGGTGAGTCCCCAGAATCCCCACAGGGCGTTCATGATGCCGGTCGTCGGAACGCTCGCCAGTACCGCGCCGCCGATCCCGGTTCCGGCGAGGGCCGTCGCCATCAGGCCCCGTGCCGAATAGCGGTCGGCGAGGGGGCCTCCCGCGAAATAGGCGATCATCGCGACGATGCCGTACACCGAGAACGCCGTCCCGAGCTCGAGGTTGGTGATTCCGAATACATCGAGCAGCGTCGGGCGAAAGACGCGCGCCAGCACGAACGGAAGGAGGAAGACGGCTTCGCCCGCCAGAATGAGGGCGCCGAGCACGAGTCCGCGGCGGTGCCCGGACACTCCGGAGATGGATGAGCTCATCTGGCTGCGGTCCTCGGCCGGGTCATCAGCCCTGGACGCACTCGGTCGCGACTGCCCCCGGGTCGCCCAACAGAAGAAACGTGTTCTGAATGAGCTCGATACAGGGACTCACCGGGAAGTGTCCCGCTCCGGGGACGACGAGGTGCCGGCTGTTCGTGAGCCCCTGCGCCGTCTCATCGCCCCATATGGCAGGCGTGACGGGGTCACGCTCGCCCGAGACGATGAGCGCGGGCTTGCCCGACCGGACGACGTCCCGGTACTGCGCCGGGACGGATCCTGTCGGCCAGTGAGCGCAAGCGTTCCGGTAGCGGTCGACGAGGCTCGAGCCGAGGAGGGTTCCGGCCTTCCGTTTGGCCAACGCGATCGAGAGGATGAGGAGGAAGGCCGCGGCGACCCAGAGCGCGATCCGGGACCCGGCGTCCAGCGGGGCCATCGCCAGAAGTCGCTCGAATACCGGTGGGAGCAAGCCCACACCGACGATCGCCCCGAGGCCCGCGACGTACGGCCCGCTTCTCGAGGATACGGTTTCGAAGTCTCGCTTCGCTTCACTCGACATCTGGGGTCCTCCCGACCAGCGCCCCCGACCCTCTTGCCTCTCTCCGAACGTCGGAAGGTAGTGACCTCCACGAACCGGGCGCTTGTCTGCCGCCCCGGTCCCATGGAGGTTGCGGCGGTCGAGCTTCCGGAACTCTGGAATCGGGATGCCGTAGACGTGGGTATGGAGCCGCACGAGCGCAGGAGGGGGTGGGCCGGCACGCTGGTCCTGTTGGCGAGTCTCGTCGTCCTCCCGTCGTGTACGCGAATCGAGGCGGTGCTCGACGAAGTGCGCCCCGTTCCGGCCACGCCCCACGAGGCCTATCTGGTCTCCCTTGCGGATGCGGGCCTCGATGGCACCGCGCTGGCCACGAGATGGGAGCAAGCTGCGGCTGCGGCCCTGCGCTCTCCGGTACGGCTGGCGCCCCCATTCGAGGAGGTCGCCTTCTATCCGGCCGAGGAGCCGACGGCCGCCGGTTATCTGATCCGGATCGATCGCGGACAGAACATCCATGTGTCCTATGCCGCGGATCCTCCCGGGTCGGGGCGCGTCTTCATCGACATCTATCGTGTCGATTCCACCGGTCCGCCGACGCACGTGGCCCACGCGGAAGATGACGCGACAGGGCTCGAGTTCGAGCCGTCGGACGAGGGCGATTTCCTCGTCCGCGTTCAACCGGAGTTGTTGCGCGACGTCAGGGTTCGCCTGCGCATCGTGAAGGCGGCGGTCCTCGCGTTTCCCGTCATGGACCACGATGCGGGCGACATCCAGAGCTTCTTCGGCGCCGAGCGGGAGGGTGGCCGCCGCGAGCACCACGGGGTCGACATCTTTGCCCCCCGCGGAACGCCGGTTCTCGCCGCGGCGGACGGCACGGTCTCGCGGGTCGGGGACCAGCGGTTGGGAGGGCGCGTGGTCTGGCTTCGCGACGAGAGGCGTGGCACTTCGCAGTACTACGCGCACCTCGATCGACAGCTCGTCGAGCGCGGCCAGCGGGTTCGGGCCGGTGACACGCTCGGTCTCGTCGGCAATACCGGGAACGCCCGGACGACACCACCGCATCTCCACTTCGGCATCTACGTCCGAAGACGCGGACCGATCGATCCTTTCGATTATCTCGACATGCCGTCGCAGAATCCGCCTCGACTGCGAGCGGACTCCGCGAGCCTCGGGGAGTGGCTCAGAACGCGAACGGACATGCGTATCACGCTGACGTCACCCGAGGGGGGCGATAAGGCGGAGGATGTCGGCGCCTTTACGGTCGTTCGGGTCCTGGGCGCGGCGGGACGGGATCTGCGGGTCCGGCTTCCGGACGGGCGGTCGGCCCTGATCCGCGGAGGCCTGGAGTCTCTTGAAACGCCGATCGACGAGGCGTACGTCGCGGCAGGCGAGCCGATTCTTTCCGCTCCGGACCCCGCAGCGGCTCGTAGCGGAGTGGCGTCCGAAGGAGCCCCGATCCCCGTCGTCGGTCGTTTCTCCGACTATTTTCTCGTTCGCCCCGAGGATGGGCGGCGAGCCTGGGTCCAGATCCCCCGCTGACCCCCTCCGCGCGCGCCATTCTGGCCCTCCGCGCGTCGCTTTACTCCGCCCGACCTCATCGGGCATAGCCTTTGCGACCCCGCTCCCCTTGAACACCTGTGCAACACGCCCGGTACGGCAGTCGGTGCGCGGTATCCCCGGAGGAGGTCGACTCCGAGCGACACCCCGGACCCGCAGAACTGTGGCGAGTGCGCGACAGCGGACGGTTGGGAGGCCCGAAAGGGAGCCGTCCGAGTCCCCATAAACCCGGACACTCGATGCGTCGGATCGGATGACGGAAACCAACGAACGACCCCTGCGGACGTTTGCGCCGCTCAGTGAAGGTGACCGCGTCGCCGTCCTCGGCGGCGGGCCCGCCGGGCTGACAGCCGCCTACGCCCTCATGCGAGAAGGGGTGGACGTGACGGTATTCGAGGCCACCGACATGGTCGGAGGGATCTCGCAGACGGCCCGTTACGACGGGTTCCGCTTCGACATCGGCGGGCACCGCTTCTTCACAAAGATCGCGCCTGTCCAGCAGATGTGGGATGAGGTTCTGGAGGACGAGTTCCTGACGGTCCCGCGTCTTTCGCGGATCTACTACGACGGGAAGTTCTTCGACTACCCCTTGAAGCCGATGAACGCGCTGTTCGGTCTCGGCATCTTCCGGGCGATCGCACTCGTGCTCAGCTATTTGAAGGCCCATCTGCGGCCGAGTCCGGTCGAGGAGAACTTCGAGCAGTGGGTGACGAATCGGTTCGGCAAGAAGCTGTACGAGACGTTCTTCAAGACGTACACGGAGAAGGTCTGGGGCATCCCTTGCACGGAAATCCGCGCCGAATGGGCCGCGCAGCGTATCAAGGGGCTCTCGCTCGCGAAGGCGATTCTGTCGGCGGCGTCGCTCAACAAGCGATCGACCGACATCAAGACGCTGATCAACGAGTTCCGGTACCCTCGTCTCGGTCCCGGGCAGATGTGGGAGCTGACGGCCAGGGCGATCGAGGACAACGGTGGCCGCGTGCTCATGAACACGCGCGTGACCGGCGTGGAGGTCGACGGAGATCGCGCGACCGCCGTGCTGGCGACCGGGCCGGATGGGGACATGCGGCTCGAGGCGGACCACGTCATCTCGTCGCTGGATGTGCGCGGACTGGTGCGGAGCCTCACGCCCGCGCCTCCGAAGCAGGTCGTCGACGCAGGCGAAGGACTGCGCTACCGGGATTTCCTCGTCGTCGCCCTGATCGTCGACCAGAAGGACCTGTTCCCGGACAACTGGATCTACATCCACTCGCCCGGCGTGAAGGTCGGCAGGATCCAGAACTTCGGGAACTGGAGTCCCCACCTCCTCGGCGACCCGGAGAAGTCGTGCCTCGGAATGGAGTACTTCTGCTTCGAGGGAGACGGACTCTGGGCGAGCAGCGATGAAGATCTGATCGAACTCGCGAAGAAGGAAGTCGGAGAACTCGGCCTGGCGAACCCCGACCTCGTCCGGGATGGTGCCGTCGTACGCATGCCGAAGGCGTATCCGATCTACGACGGGGCCTATCGCGAGCACCTCGACACGATCCGCGACCACATCGACCCGATCCAGAACCTGCACCCCGTAGGCCGGAACGGGATGCACAAGTACAACAACCAGGACCACTCGATGCTGACGTCCATGATGACCGTCTGGAACATGCTGGGGGCGGAGCACGACATCTGGTCCGTGAATACGGATTTCGAGTATCACGAAGAGCAGCGCCTCGAACGTCCGCGGGACGCAGCGCCGGTGAAGACCGCCGCGGTTGCGAGTCGATAGGACGTGACGCAGCGGCACGGAAGGTCGCGATGAGGATCGGCGTGGATGCCTGCTGTTGGGCAAACGGCCGGGGCTACGGCCGGTTTACGCGCGAGTTGCTTCGCTCGATGGTGGAGCACGCGCCCGAGGACGAGTTCACGTTCTTCGTCGATCCGGACGCATACGAGTGCGTCGATCTCGAGGCGGACAACGTTCGGATGGAACGGGTCGATGTGCGGGAATCTCCCGTCGAGGCCGCGTCCGCGAGTTCTAACCGGCGGGTCGGAGACATGCTCCGGCTTACCGCGGCGGTACGGCGGCACCGGCCTGACGTGTTCTTCTCCCCTTCGGTCTACAGCTATTTCCCTCTGCCGCCTGGACAGCGTGCGGTCGTCGCGATTCACGACGTGATCGCGGATCGGTATCCGCACCTCACGATGCCGACGCGGCGCGATCGCCTCTTCTGGAAGATGAAGGTTGGCCTGGCGCTGCAGCAGGCGCGGCTGATCCTGACCGTCTCGGATTACTCCGCCCGGGCCATTCACGAGTTCCTCGGAGTGTCCCCGACGCGCATTCGAGTCGCCGGAGAGGCTCCGGCGGAGCTGTATCGGCCCAGCCAGAACGGCGATGTGGAGCAGGCTGCGCGCGATCTCGGGCTTCCCGATGGTGCGCGGTGGTTCGTGTACGTCGGCGGCTTCAACCCGCACAAGCGAGTGACGTCTCTCGTCTGGGCGCACGCCCGCGTGGTTCGCGAAGAGCGCGACAACGCTCCCTACCTGCTGCTTGTGGGTGACCCCGGATCGGATGCGTTCCTCAAGAACTTGCAGCGCATTCACGACACGATCGCCGAGGCCGGGACGGCCGAGAAGATCCTGTGGACGGGGTTCGTCCCAGACGAACAGCTGCGCCATCTGCACACGGGAGCGATCGCGCTCGTGCTGCCATCGGAGGCCGAGGGATTCGGACTGCCGGCGGTCGAAGCCGCGGCATGCGGGACCCCGGTCATCGCGACGACCCAGAGCCCTCTCCCGGATCTGCTCGCCGGCGGCGGGATCTTCGTCGCCCCCGGCGATCAGGACACGCTCGAGGGGGCCCTGCGACTGCTGTCGAACGACCCGCCTCTCCGAGCCCGCATGGGCCGCGTTGCCCTGGAGGGGGCGCGGGCGCTCAGCTGGGAACGCGGTGCCATGGCGGCGCTCGACGCGCTCCGTGAGGCGGCGGCCTGATGGCCCGACCACTGAGGATCGCGATGCTCACGACGTTCTACCCTCCGCACAATTTCGGCGGGGACGGCATCGCCATTCAGCGGATGTCGCGGGCGCTCGTGCGACGAGGTCACGAGGTCACCGTCGTTCACGACGTGGACGCCTACGATCTGCTCAACTCGGGCGCGGAGCCCCCGCCGGGTGACGAGCCGGAAGGCCTCAGAGTCGTGGGGTTGAGGACCGGCAGCGCGGCGGCTTCGTCGCTTTTGACCCAGCAGCTCGGTCGTCCGGTGCTCAATGGAGGGCGGATCAGGCGTCTGCTCGACGAGGGCGACTTCGACATCATCCACTACAACAATGTCTCCCTGATCGGCGGCCCCGGGCTGCTCGAGTTGGGTGACGCCGTGAAGGTGTACGAGGCGCACGAGCACTGGCTCGTCTGCCCCTCGCACGTGCTGTGGCGCCACAACAAAGAGGTGTGCACGGGGCGTGAATGTCTGCGTTGCGTGCTCACGTACCGCCGACCGCCGCAGCTCTGGAGGTATACCGGGGCACTTGAGAAGAGGCTTCCCGAGATCGATGTGTTCATCGCCAAGAGCGATTTCAGTCGCCGCAAGCACGCGGAGTTCGGCTTTTCCCCCGACATGGAGGTTCTCCCGTACTTCCTGCCCGATCTCGACGGGGAGCAGGTGGTCGAGTCGGCCGGGGAGAGTCCGCATGACCGTCCGTACTTCCTGTTCGTGGGACGGCTCGAGGAGATCAAGGGTCTCGACGATGTCATCCCGGTGTTCGAGCAGTACGAGGCCGCCGACCTGCTGATCGCGGGCGACGGGAACTACCGCGGCGTGCTCGAACGGCTCGCGGGCGGGAACCCGCGCGTTCGATTCCTCGGGCGGCTCGATCCAGAGGAACTGGATCGCTACTACCGTTCTGCAGAGGCCCTCGTCGTCCCGTCGATCTGTTTCGAGACGTTCGGGATCATCCTCATCGAGGCGTTTCGGCAGGGCACGCCCGTGGTCGCCCGGCGGCTCGGTCCGTTCCCCGAGATCGTCGAGGCGTGTGGTGGAGGCGAGTTGTTCGAGACGCCGGATGAGCTCGTGCAGGCGATGGAGCGTATGCGGGCGAACCCCGAACATCGCCGGGAGTGTGCGGTGTCAGCGTTGCATGGGTTCCGACAGAATTGGTCCGAGAACGCGGTCGTGCCCAAATACCTGGAGCTGGTGGCGCGTGCTGCGGAACGGGGAGGACACCCGGAGGTCGCGCGCGCGATCGCCGAAGCTGCCTAGGAGGCGGACTTGAAGTTCTTTATAACTGGAGGGGCGGGGTTCATCGGATCCCATCTGGTTGAGCGTTTGCTCGACGGGGGGCACGAGGTGCTCGTTCTGGACGACCTGTCGACCGGCGCGATGGAGAACCTCGTGCCGTTCATCGACAATCCGAGGTTCGGGTACCGGATCGGCACGGTGACGGACGGGCCTCTCGTGAGCGAGATGGCGGACCGTTGCGACGTCGCGGTGCACCTCGCAGCGGCCGTCGGTGTCCGCCTGATCGTCGAACAACCGGTTCACACGATCGAGACGAACGTTCACGGCACCGAAGTCGTCCTGCACGCCGTCGCGAAGAAGCAGAAGCCGATCATCCTCGCTTCGACGTCCGAGGTGTACGGGAAGAGCGAGAAGATCCCCTTCGCCGAAGGCGACGACCTGGTCATGGGGGCCACGACGCATGCCCGGTGGGCGTATGCGTGCTCGAAGGCGCTCGACGAGTGGCTGGGGCTCGCCTACCACCGCGACAAGGGCGTCCCTGTCACGGTCGTCCGGCTCTTCAACACCGTCGGACCCCGGCAGACGGGCCGGTACGGAATGGTGCTCCCGACGTTCGCTGCCCAGGCCGTGTCCGGTGAGCCGATCACCGTCTACGGAACCGGCGAACAGTCGCGCTGCTTCTGCCACGTCCTGGACGCGGTGCGCGCGATCGAAGCCCTCGCCACGGGCCCGTCCCGCGCCGGGGAGGTCTTCAACATCGGGGCCGACCGTGAAGTCACGATGAACGGACTGGCCGAACTGGTGCGCGCCGAGGCCGGCAGCGACTCCGAGATCCGGCACATCCCCTATTCGGAAGCCTACGGGGAGGGGTTCGAGGACATGCAGCGCCGGGTGCCTGACGTGTCCAAGCTCGAGGCCGCGCTGGGGTTTCGTCCTGACACGCCGCTCGAGAAAATCGTCGCGGACGTCGTCGCCGAGAAGCGCGCCGAGCTGTTGCCGGCTTGAGGGGATGAAGAGCGTGCGCGCGATCCTGACGTATCACTCGATCGACCCGTCCGGGTCCGTGATCTCGGTCGACAAGACGACGTTTCGACGACAGGCGGAGTGGCTGGCCGCGTCATCGACACGGGCGGTCACCGTCGATGAGTTGCTCACGTCGCCGGACGACGACCGGATCGCGATCACGTTCGATGATGCCTACGAGAACTTCGCCGATACGGCTTGGCCGATTCTGCGCGACCTCGACCTGCCCGCGACCGTGTTCGCCGTGACCCGACGGGCGGGCGGCGATAACGCGTGGGAGGGTACGGCGGATCCGCAGATCCCGACGCTCCCGCTCCTCGACTGGGATACGCTCGGCCGGCTGGCCGATGAGGGCGTGCAGATCGGATCGCATACGCGGACTCACCCGCACCTCGACCGGCTCGACGGGGACCGTCTCGTCGATGAGATCGAAGGCGCGGCCTCGGACATCGAGCGTCGGCTGGGTTTTCGTCCGGCAGGGTTCGCCTACCCCTACGGGGACGTGCACGGGGCGAGCGAAGCCGCCGTCGCGGGGGCATATGCATGGGCGTGCACCACCGAACTCGAAGTGCTCGACGATCGGTCGCAGCCGCACCGTTTGCCCCGACTCGACGCATACTACTACCGACGTACCGGTCAGCTCGAGGCCTGGGGGACCACCACGTTCCGGGCGCGGCTCAGCGTCCGACGGGCGGCCCGGGATGCTCGCCGCTGGGCCGGACGGAGGGGCGCATGACTGAACGCGTTTCAGTGAGCCGCGAACGCACCGTCATCGACAAGCGGGATCCGAGTGACGTGCGGCTCAGCGTGATCATGCCGGCGCACAAGGCCGGACTGGTCCTCCCTCGCGCCGTCGCGGCGCTCGAGGCGAGCGACCTGGATCGCTCGAAGTGGGAGCTCGTCATCGCCATAGACGGCGACTCGATGGGGCATGACGAAGATTCCACCGCGGACATCGCGATGGACGTTGCGGACGTGGTCGTGCGTCTTCCCGGCAGACCGCGCGGGCCGGCGTACGCGCGCAATCGCGCGGCGGAGGTCGCACGGGGCGATGTCCTCGTCTTCGTGGACTCGGACGTGTGCGTGCATGAGGACACGCTCAGCCGCTTCCTGGCGCTGTTCGACGGTGCGCCGGATCTGGCGGCGGCGTTCGGTTCCTACGACGACCAGCCGGCGGCTCGGTCCGTCGTGTCCCAGTACCGAAACCTCCTGCACCACTTCGTCCATCAGAAGGGCGGGGGACCGGCGGAGACGTTCTGGGCGGGGTGCGGCGCTATCCGGGCCGAGGTCTTTCACGATGTCGGGATGTATGACGAGTGGCACTTCGCCCGCCCGCAGATCGAGGACATCGAGCTGGGTCGTCGCATCCGACGGGCGGGGCACCAGATCAGGCTGGATCCGACGATTCAGGCGTGCCATCTCAAGCGCTGGACGCTGTCGGACGTCGTTCGCACGGACCTGAAGCACCGCGGTGTGCCGTGGACCCGTCTCATCCTGCACGAAGGGGCGAGCGGTGCCGGGAACACGCTGAACGTGACTCCGATCAACCGAATCTGCGTCGCGCTCACGTGGCTGGCGTTCGGCGCGTTGCCGACCGCCCTCGTCATCCGCACCTGGTGGCCCATCATCACGGCGGCGCTGGCCCTTTCAATCGTCGTGGCGCTCAACGGCCGGTTCCTCCACACTGTGCGGCGCGCGGCGGGCCTGCGGGTAGCCCTCGGGTCGATCCCGCTGCACCTGCTGTTCTACTTTTCGAATGGATTGTCTGCGATCACCGGTGTGGTCGCGTACTCGATCGTCGGGGCACCGCTTCCCCCGGCGGATGTAGCGGCGTTCGACGAGGTCGGTGTCGAAACCTGGCCTCCGCTTCCGTCCCGTCCGAAGGAGAGTGTCTGGTATGAGCACGGGGCCTGAGGTGCACGACGTAAACGTGCGGCCGGAGGATGAAGCAGTCGAGGCGATGCTTGCCTTCTTGCCGATCCACAAGCGTGCCATGGGCGTGGCATGCGGGATCGTGGGGGGTAGCCTCCTGTTTCTCGCGACGGCGTTCGCGCTCATGATTCTCGGAGGAGACGCGACCGGGCTGCGCCTGGTCGGCGAGTTCTTCTTCGGCTACGAGGTGTCGTGGGTGGGGGCGTTCATTGGGTTCTTCTGGGGCTTCGTCACGTGCTTCGTGTTCGCGTGGTTCGCGGCCTTCGTTCACAATTTCGCGGTTGCCACATACATCTTCCTCCTGCGCACGCGCGAGGAACTGCGGCAGACCCGTGACTTTCTCGACCACATTTGAGCGGAATCGCGCCGGAGGGTGATGTGTCAGAAGCGACGAGTGAAACGGAAGCCATCCGCGAGGTGATTCGCCGTTTGAACGTGCGCGCCTGGGGGATCAGCACGGGCCTCGTGCTCGGGCTCGGCCTGTTCGTGGCCACGATCTTTCTGGTGATGAAAGGTGGGCCGAACGTCGGGCAGCACCTGAGCCTTCTGGGGAACTACTTCCCGGGATACCGGGTGACCGTGCCCGGCGCGTTCATCGGTTTCGTTTACGCTTTCGTCATCGGGTACGGGACCGGCCGCGTCGTCGGGACCCTCTATAACCGGATGATCCGGTAGCACGTTTCGTGTCCACTGAATGCGATCGCTTCGGGCGCTATCTCCATGGCGCACCGCCGGGGCCGTACGTGTGCGGGTGGTACGGTTGAGCCGGCGTCCGTGGCTCCCCCTCCGGTGCGTCGACATGACGGCCCGGTTCCTCGCCCCCGGCGGTGCGGTGCGGCGGCGGCTCGTGTTCCTGACGGCGCTTCTCGAGAACGCGCCCGGGGCACACGAGGCCTACGAGACCCCCGGGGTCGGATCTCGAGTCGGGTTCTTCATCGGTCTCGCGGGTCGCGGCATCGCGAGCGGGATCGCGCTCGTCACCGGGCTAGCCCTGGTTGGAGTCGGCCTGCTCGCAGGCGCCGGTCGGAGCGGCTCGTGACTGCGGTCACGGTGATCGGATCGGGTCCGAGTGGCGTCCATTTCGCACTCACGCTCCTCAAGAAGGGGCTCGAGGTGCGGATGATCGACGCGGGGCGTGCGGGCCCCGAGCCCGTCCTGCCCGAGCTGGATGCGACGGCCCTCAAGGACGGCCTGTCCGATCCCATCGAGTATTTTCTCGGTCGGGACCTCTACGGTCTCGCGCTCCCGGGCGCCGAAGAGGAGTTCTATGGGTTTCCGCCGCAGAAGCGGTTCGTGTTCCAGCGCCCCGCCGGTCTCCGCGACGAGTCTTGCGGGTTCGATCCGCTCAGCTCGTGGGCGGCCGGAGGCCTAGCCCGAGCGTGGACGGCCGGCGTCTATCCCTTCGGTGAAGCCGAACTCGCAGAGTTTCCGTTCCGACACGACTCGTTCGCCGAGTGCTACGGAGAAGTGGCCGCCCGGATAGGCGTCGTCGGTGCTCGCGACGACCTCTCCGAGTATATGCCGTGGCACGACGGCATCGACTCTCCCCTCCGTCTCGACGCGACCTCCGACTCGATCATGGGCCGGTATGCGCGGTCGCGTGAACGTCTCCGGTCGAGGTACGGGTGCAGCGTGGGGCGATCGCGGCTCGCCGTTCTCTCCAAAGGGCGCGCGGAGCGCGAGGGCTGCGGATACCTGGGGCGCTGCCTGTGGGGATGTCCGATCGGGGCCATCTACACACCCGAGATGACTCTCACGGAGTGCCGGAAGTACGGCGGTTTCACGTACGAGCCGGGTCTGCTGGCCGAGGCCTTCTCGTTCGGACCCGATCGGAGGGCTCGTTCCGTACGCGTACGGCGGCTCGAGGAGGGAACCACGGAAACGCGACCGGTCGAGACCCTCGTCCTGGCGGCCGGGACGCTGTCCACGGCGCGCCTCTTTCTGACGAGCTGGCTCGAGGCGACCGGCGAGCGCCCCGAGCTTCCAGGTCTCATGGACAATCGGCAGGTGCTGGTGCCGTTCGTGCACCTTCCGCGAGTCGGGGCCCGGTTCGAGGACTCTTCGTATCAGTATCACCAGCTGTCCATGGGGCTGCCCGCAGAACGCGAGGACGAGTACGTGCACGGACAGATCACGACGCTGACCAGCGCGCAGGCGCACCCGATCATGGAGACGATGCCGTTCGATCTGCGGACCGCCCGATACGTTTTTCGAAACGCACGAGCCGCGCTGGGCCTGGTGAACCTGAATTTCCACGATCGACGACGAGACACGTGTCGAGTCTCGCTCGATGTTCCGGGACAGGGACCGGACGAAGGACCGGTCCTGCGGACCACCTACGAGCCGCCGGACGATGAGCCAGTTCGCATTCGCGCTACCCTCAAGCGGGTTCGGGGCGCTCTCCGTGCTCTCGGTTGCGTCGTGGCTCCGGGGGCGACCCACGCGCGGCCGATGGGTGCAAGCGTCCATTACGCGGGCACCCTGCCGATGAGTCGCGATGACCGACCCTTCACCGTCCGGCCGGATTGCCGTAGTCGTGATGTCGAGAATCTGTTTGTCCTGGATGGAAGCACGTTCCCGTTCCTCCCGGCGAAGAACATCACATTCTCGCTGATGGCGAACGCCGTCCGCGTCGGCACGGAGGCGTTCTGATGAGCGCGATGCTCGACGGGAGGCCGGCGGCCTGGGGACGGCGGAGTCCCCGCAGCCTTCGCTGGAGGATCTTCGCCACCGCGTGGATCGTATTCTCGCTCCACTTCGCGACGGACATCGTGCGCGAGCACTATCCGGCCATCGCGCTCGGAGACGACCTGACCTTCCGGCTCGACGAATTCGGCGGACTGCATCCGGATCTGTTCGAGACGCCGGGTCGCGGCTGGCATATCGGCAACAATCCCGGGATCTCCATGTTTGCGGCGATCCCGTATGCGGTCGCCCGCCCCCTCATCGATCCGATCGTCGAGCGCGTCCAGGAGGGTCGCGCGGCGGCCGGCCTGACCGAGCCCCCGGCCTACGATACCGAGTGGCCGAATCAGCGCGAGTTCTTCGCCGAGGCATGGCGTCGCGGTCTCGACGTGAAGCTGGCCCTGGCGGCGCTCGTCATGCAGGTGCTCTTCATGGCCCCCGTATGCGCGGGCGCGGTCGTGCTCATGTTCGGAGTGCTTCGTCACGTCTTCGGGTCGGATCGCTCCGCGGGCTGGATGTCGCTTCTGTTCGCGTTCGGGACGCCCCTCTTCTACCGTGCCGGCTTCCTGAACCACAACATGGTCCTGGGGCTCATCGCGTTCGCGGCGTTCGCCCTGATCTGGGACCCCGCCGGGACGCGGCCGCTGAGCGTGCGTGCGCAAATGGCCGTCGCCGGGCTGGCGGCCGGGTTGACGCTCCTCTTCGACTACAGCGGCGTCGTCTTCGTGGCGCTCCTCTTCGGATACGCGATCCTCCGGAATCGCGATTCCCTCGACGCACGGGCGTTCATCGAGCGCTCGTTCTGGTTCGGCGTGGGTGGGGCCGGGCCGGTGTTCCTGTTGTGGTTCTACCAGTGGCGCGCGTTCGGCAACCCGTTCCTCCCCGGTCAGCACTGGATGCCGCCGGTGGAATGGATCGAGCTGGGATACCAGGGCTATGGTCCCCCCCAGCTCGAGCTCCTGGGGGCCCTGGCGTTCGACCATCGGTTCGGTGAACCTCCCGACCTTCGAGATGTGGATGTGTCTCGCGGTGTTCGCCGCTCTCTGGGTCTTCTTCGCCGGCAGCAACTACACGCGGCTTCAGTTCAACACGGGAATGCGGTATCTCGCGCCCGTTGTGCCGTTCCTTTTCGTGCCGGCGGCGGTGGCCCTGGCGCGGCTCCCCCGAATGCTGGGTTCGCTGATCGGCGTATTCTCGGTCGGTCTCACCTGGGCGCTTTGCATGTATCGTGAGGTCGAGCGGCCGCTCGGGGTATTCGATCCGCTGGTGCGGCTGCTCGTGGAGGGGCCGGAGCTGCCCGTTCTGGCCGCTTTGGAGCGGACCGGAGGCGCCTACGTAGGATTCGGGGCGGACGGGACGTCGCCAGTCGGCCTGTTCATCGCTTGTCTGGCCGTGATTGCGGTGATCTGGTGGCCTCGCGGCAGCCCCTCGATCGATCGGTCGCGTTGACGCCTCAGTGTCGAGTCCGGGCGACACGCTCGGGGTCTTCGAGCGTCGGTCGATTCCGAAGCTCGCGGCGCGATCCGTAGGGGCCGGAGCTGGTCCTAGCGTCACCGGGGGTTAACCACCTCTGTTGCAGCGCCTTAGTGCAGGCCGGAGATTCGCCTCGCGGAGCGCGGGTGGCGGCCCCCATCTTGCAAACGGGCCGGTGAGGAGAACACACGGCCATCGGCTGAGGGGAACAACATGTATATCGGTCCTGAGACACTGATGCCGCTGGCTTCGATATTGGCGGCCATCACCGGCGTTCTGATGCTCTTCTGGCGCAGGACGGTGGGTATGTTCAAGGGGTTCGCACAGTTCGTGTCCCGGACCTGCGGGCGGTTGCTCGGTCGTTCCTGACCCAATGACCGGGCGAACCTCCGATGAGGGTCGGTGGAGGCTCGGCTCTCTCTTCCTGATCGCCGCGACGGCGGGCATCGTTACTGGGCTCGCCGAAGCGTCTTTCCTGCAGACCCAGCGGCTCCTCCTCGATCGTATGGTCTTCATGGGACGGCACGCGTGGTGGATGAAGCCGGCCGCCGAGGCGCTGGTCTTCCTGTTCGTTACCGCCGCCTGTCTCGGCATGTCTCGATTGATTCCGGCGCTACGTTCGCCGCGCGTGCTGATGCCCGTGCTCTGTGTTCTGGGCGCGTTCAGTCTGCTGCTGATGTTCTCTGGACTTCACGGCGTGGCCCGACTCGTTCTTGCCCTCGGCTTGGGCGTGCAGGTCGGTCGAGTCATGGCCGGGTACCTCGAGCCCCGGGAAGCGCTCTCGCGCCGCATTTCCTTCGGCGCGATCGCGATGTTGCCACTGCTCGCCCTTGGCGGTTTCGTTG
>JBDHIO010000099.1:0-2870 GCA_039587355.1 Gemmatimonadota bacterium
CGGAAAGATGTCGACGATGCCACCCCGGCGTGACACGTCTCCCGGCGCGCTCACCGTGTCGACGCGGCGGTACCCCAGCCCCATGGCCTCGAGCACGAAACGATCCGGTGGCAGGCTCGCGCCAGGGCGGACCGAACGGGTCCAGGAGGCCCAGTCTGCGGGCGAGGGGAGACACTGAAGCAGAGCCCGCACCGGCACGAGCAAGACATCCACTTCGTCGCGAGCCAGACGATCCAGGGCCACGACCCGTTCTCGCAGCACCTCGGGATGCGGAGGGATGGCCGAGTACGGGTCGGCGTCCAGGGCGGGCATGGTCACGACCCGGGTCGCATCGTGACCGGTCAGGCCAGCCAGGGCGGCAAGGTCACGACGGAAGGCTTCGACCGCGGCGTCGTCCGGCAGGACGAGCATCACCGGGCGACCACCCCTGGCCACGAGGAGGCTCGTGACCAGCGCACGGGCTCCGATGACGAGTCCGCTCAGGCACAGTCCTCGTTCACCGCGACCGGTACGTGCGACCAGGTCTCGGAAGAACGGCGCGTCGAGCAGCGGGTCCCAGAGAGTCAGCCGCTCGGTGGCGAGTCGACTCGGGCTCATGAAACTGTCACGGATTGTACAGGCCGCGCCGAAAACGCCAGCGGACCCGCAGCAGGTCGAGCAGCATCTTGGGCGGTGCGGTCAGGATGCCGACCGTCGAACGGTCCGAGTTGCGCCAGATCACGGGCACTTCCTTCACGCGAAGGCCGAATCGATCACACAGGAACAACAACTCGACGTCGAAAGCGAAGCCGTCGACCACCATTCGCTCGAACAGGGGACGCGTCCGCGAGCGGTCGATCAGCTTGAACCCGCACTGGGTGTCGCGATGGGACAGGCCCGTGATCCGCCGCAGGATCAGGTTGAAGGTCTGGCCCATCAGCTGGCGCAGCCGATTCTGGCTGATCTCCACGCGGGAGTCCGGAAGCCCGCGCGAGCCGAACACGACGTCGAGGTCCTCGTCGCGGGCGATCTCGGCCAGCTTCGCGTGCTCCTCGATCGGCGTGGAAAGATCCGCGTCCGTGAACAGCACCCAGCGTCCGGCGGCTTCCAGCACACCGCGCCGGACGGCGGCGCCCTTTCCCCGGTTCTCGGGCTGCTTCAGGGCCCGGCCATACGTCGAGGCGATCGAAGCGGTCCCGTCGGTCGATCCGTCGTCGACCACGAGGATCTCCGCGTCGAGTCCGCGGTCCCGTACGTATGCCTCGATGAGCGGAAGCGACGCGCCGAGCCGGTCCTCCTCGTTGTAGGCAGGGATGACGATGGATAGATGGGGTCGGGCCACTACCGCGTCATCTGGGGGATCGGCAATCGGCCTCCCTCTTGCTCGAACTTCTCGTACGGCATCGGCTGTCCGTCCTTGATCACGAAGATCTGGGGATAGCGCACCACGTCGCCGCGCTCGTCGAATTGAGTCCGGCCGGCGGCCCCGGCGTAACCCGGCTTGCCGCTCGCGTCGTTCAGACCGTGCAAGCCACGCCGCACTTCGTCCGGGAAGGCAAAGCCCGTGTCGCGCATCGCCGTTACGATCAGCTTGAGGGCATCGTATCCGTGGGCCGCGTAGATGTCGGGATCGCGGCTGTACTTCGCGCGAAACGCCTCGACGAACGTCTTCACGGAGGGATCGTCGGTGTTCGGATCGAACACCGGCTGTGGATAGATCAGGCTCTCGGCCGCTTCGCCGGCCGATTCCCTGAGCTGGTCGGTGACGGTCCCGCTGCTCATCAGGATCGCGTTCGATTCCTGCTCGTGGAGCTGTTGCAGCAACTCCACCATGACGTCGACGTATGCGACCAGGTAGATGCCTTGCGGTTCGAGCTCTCCAATCCTCTGCACGATCTGGGGGAACTCGGATCTCGCGTCTTCTTTGATCCGAAAGGTCTCGACGACCTCGCGGGACTTGCTCTCGAACTTTCGCGTGAAGACCTCGGCCAGGCCCGAGCCGAAGTCGTCGTCCAGCGCGATGATGACGACTCGACGGACGCCCGCCTTGCGCGCGAAGTCGGCCATTGCCGTTCCCTCGAGGATGTCCGAAGGATAGTTGCGGAAGATGTACTCCCCCGCTTCCGAGATGCGGGGCGCGGACGAGGTCGGCGAGAGCAGCAGGACGCGTTTCTTCTCGCAGATCGGCGCGATCTCGAGCGTCACCGCCGAGGACACGGCGCCGATGAGGATTCTCACGCCCTCGTTTTCGATGAGGTCGAGCGCGGCCTCACGACCTTTCTCGGGACTGGTCTCGTCGTCCCGGTAAACCAGCTGGATGGGCCCACCCTTGAACCCACCCTCGGCGTTGATCTCTTCCAGGGCCAGATCCATGCCGCGAGTGACCTGGTGGCCGTAGGGGGCGACCGCCCCGGTCTGGGAGACCACGGCGCCGATCTTGACCTCGGACGAGCAGCCGGTGACCAGCCCGGCCAGCAGCAAGCAGGCGAGTGGAGCGAAGCGACGGAAGATGGACATGGGATTCCTCCGTTCCTGACGTGTGTCGCTTCTACAACGCGAACCGGGTCGGGGTCAAGTTACTCGCTGACCCGCCCGGAAATGCGGATCCGGCTGACCGCCTTTCTGAGGCTGATCTCGGCGCGCTTGAACTCATGATCGGAAAGGTCCGATTTCAACCGCTCCTCGGCTCGCTGCTGGGCGATCTGGGCCCGCTCGACGTCGATCTCCGAGGCCAACTCCGCGGTCTCGGCCAGCACCGACACGCTGTCTCCCAGCACTTCGGCGAAGCCTCCGGAGCAGGCCGCATACTTCTGCTCCGAACCGATCCGGTAGGCGATCTCGCCCACGTCCAGGTTCGTGATCAGCGGGGCATGTCCGGGCAGCACGCCGAG
>JBDHIO010000100.1:0-2863 GCA_039587355.1 Gemmatimonadota bacterium
ACGGGCTGCGGGACGGCGGTGTACCGATAGCTCTCGTTTGCCAGCGCTGATTTGAACTCGCCGGCGTTCGGGAACCGGTCCGCCGGGAGCTTCTCCAGCGAACGGGCCAGCACCCCTGCCACGTGCGGTGGGACCGTGTGCCTCAGGTCCGTGATCGACCTCGGGTGCTCGGTCAGGATCCTCACGAGCACCCCCTGCGCCGTCGGGGCAGCGAAAGGCGGCTGCCCGGCCAGCATCTCGTACAGCACGCAGCCCAGCGCGTAGATGTCCGACCGCGGGTCGATGTCCCGGTCACCCGTCGCCTGCTCCGGCGACATGTAGTGCGGGGTGCCGAGCGAGAGCCCGGTCTCGGTGATCCGCCCCCCGCCCGCCTCACTGACGGCCAGGGCGATCCCGAAGTCCGCCACGAGCGGCTCGCCCCGCCCGGTCACCAGGATGTTCGCGGGCTTGATGTCGCGGTGGACGACCCCGTTCTCGTGCGCGTAGTCGAGCGCGTCGGCGATCTTGCGGGCGAGCGTCAGCGCCTCGTCGACGGAGAGCTGCTTCTCACGGTCGATCCGCTCGCGGAGGGACTCCCCCTCCACGTAAGGCATGACGTAGAACAGCAGCCCGTCGGACTCTCCCGAGTCGAAGAGCGGGAGGATGTTCGGGTGCTGGAGGTTCGCGGTGGTGCGGATCTCGGCCAGGAACCTGTCGCCGCCCACGATGGCGCCGAGCTCGGGCTTCAGCAGCTTGAGGGCGACCCGTCGGTCGTGGCGTACGTCCTCGGCGAGGTACACGGTCGCCATGCCGCCCTGACCGAGCTGGCGCTCGATGACGTACCGGTCGGCGAGCGCCGCGCGCAGCCCCTCGATCTTGGTGTCGAACGCGTCGTCGGTCATGGCGTGTCTCCGGGTGCCATCAGTTGCCGCCCCCGCCCGTCCGCTCCCGCAGCTCGCGGAACCAGTTCGTCACGAGGAAGTGACGCTCGGGCGAGGGGATGTTCGCGCTCGCCTGGCCCGTGGCGACGGCGCGGTCGGCGATGAGCCGCTCACCGGCGGGGTCGAGGTCGAAATCCGTCCAGTTCCACGGGATGACGGAGTATCTGCGCGCCACGGCCGGCGTCGGATCGCGCCGGATCTCGGCCGCCATCAGCGAGTCTCCGTCCGGCCCCCGGTAGTACAGGGTCGTCCCGTCGGGGGACCACGTCGGCTGACGGCCGCCGCCTTCCGACACGATCGTCTCGGCGCGCCGCTCCGGGAAGCTCCGGATGTAGACCTCTGGCTGGCCGGACTCGTTCGAGACGTACGCGGCGAGATCGCCATCCGGCGACACCTCGAGGCCGAACGCGTTCGCCTCCGGGTCGTAGTACTCTCGCACGGATACGGAGTCCCCGTCGCCCATGTCGAGCAGGAAGAGACCCCCCGATCCCCCCTCGAAGCTCTGGAAGACGAGAAGGTCCTCCGCCGGCCAGTCGTTTGCGAACTGCCCTCCGGGCATGGTGAGGAGGAGACGCGGGGGCTCGTCCGTGTCCACGTCCTTGATGAAGAGGTCGGGGCCGTCGGTTTCCCCGCGGACGGAGGAAAAGACGACCCGACTGCCGTCGGGCGACCAGACCGGGACCTGGTTGTCTCCTTCGTTGGTCAGGCGCCGTGGCGTGTCCTGGATCAGGACGTCATAGACGTAGATGTCCGTCTCGTCGCCCGGCTCGCCGACGGTGTTCGCGGAGTACGCGATCACGTCGCCGTTCGGCGACCAGGTCGGGTCGCGAAAGTCGCGCGGATCCAGCTCGATCACGGTCGTCGCGCCGTCGAGGTCCACGAGCACGAGCTCTCGATCGGCGCCTCCCGCGCCGCCGCCTCCGCCGGCGCTGTACACCAGCGTCCCGTTCTCCGATACCGAGAAGCGCGCGAACAAGTTGCCGAACCTCGTCAGCCCGTCGAGGACGAAGCTCCGCTCGCCCGTAAGCTCGCCTCGTCCCGGGTCGAAGGGCGCCGCCCACAGCACGGACGTCGCGTCGACCCACAGGAGATGGCCGGTTTCCGCCACGTACTGACCTTCGAGCGCTTCGGTGACGACCGTCCACACGGAGTCGGTCGCGAGATCGAGGATGCGCACCGCGGGGATCTCCGCATCCGTGTACAGGACCTTCTCGCCCCCCGGAAGGACTCTCGGTCCGAACACGAAAATGTCCGGAGGGAGCTCCTCTACGACTCCGCCCGTCTCGCGGACCCTCCCGATTCCGCCAGCATCCGGAGCGAAGTAGATCCACCCGTCATCGGACCACGATGGGAAGTGCGCGGCCTCCTGCACGAGCGGCTGCGGAGCGCCCCCGTCGACCGAGATCTTGAAGAGTCCGCCCGTCCCACCGTACGCGATCCAGGAGCCCTCCGGGGAGAACGTCGCCTGCCATGCCCCACTCGTGCCCGGGATCGGCCGAAAATCCGCCTCGTCGCTGTTCCGGACGAACAGTCCTTCGCCGCCCTCGCCCTGCAGCGCCGCGACCAGCATCGATCCGTCTCGCGAAATCTCGATCTCGGACGAGTTGTTGTCGAACCGGTATTCACCGAGTTCGATCGCCGACCGATAGATGTTGGTCGTGGTGCCCCCCGTCCCGGGTCGCAGCCACCCGAAGGCCGCGGCGACCACGGCGAGCCCGAGCGCGCCGAGCAGGACCGGAGACGTGCGTCGGCGCCCCGCTACGCCAGTGGTCGGAACGGCTTCCACCGGTGCGGCGACGGGCTGCGTCGCGGGCGGGGTCGTGTCCGGGACGGGCTGCGGGACGGCGGTGTACCGATAGCTCTCGTTTGCCAGCGCTGATTTGAACTCGCCGGCGTTCGGGAACCGGTCCGCCGGGAGCTTCTCCAGCGAACGGGCCAGCACC
>JBDHIO010000101.1:0-2853 GCA_039587355.1 Gemmatimonadota bacterium
GATGGGCGAGCCGGTGTCGGCGACGGCGATCCGGGCGTCGATCCCTGCGAACGTGGATGCGGCGATCCGGAAGGCGCTGGAGAAGCTGCCGGCGGACCGGTTCACGGGCGCGCACGGGTTCGCGCGTGCGCTCGGGGACACCGGGTTCCGACACGGTGCTGAGGCTGTCGCAGAGGGCGAGGGGCGAGAAACCGCCGGGTTCTGGAAGCCACTCGCGATCGCCGCCGGCGTGCTCGCGCTCATCGCGCTGGCGGTCGCGGCACGTGAGTGGACACGGCCGGAGCCCCCCGGACAGCCCCCGCTCCGCGCGCACTTCGAGATGGAGGGGCGTACCGTCGCCCCGGTCGACCACGTCGCCGTATCGGCGGACGGATCCATGTTCGCGGCGTCTTTCCTGGATGAAGGCAATGGCACGCTTCACATCCGGAACGCCGACGAGGAGGTGTTCCGCGCCGTCCCGGGCACGGAGAACGCGCGCGGGCCGACGTTCTCGCCGCAGGGTGACTGGATCGCCTTCGCGGACAACCAGACCGGGTCCCTGCTCAAGGTCTCGATCGCGGGCGGAGCACCCCGGCCTGTGGTGACGGCCGATGTCGGTGCGTTCCAGGCGTTCTGGGGCGACGACGGCACGATCGTGTTCTGGGGGGACGTCGACGGAGTCGAGGGGATCTACCGGGTCGCGGACACGGGAGGAGACCCGAGGCTGTTGCTCGAGGTCGGGCCGGGGATGGAACCGCTCAACCCGAGGTTGCTCCCCGGGGGCGACAAGCTGATCGCGACGAACGGCGACAGTGCGTCCACGTTTCTTCTCGATCTCGACGACGGGTCCGCTACCACGCTCATCGAGGGAGGGATCGGAGCGCGATACGTAGAGACGGGTCACCTCGTGTACGCCGACCTGGCGGGTGGTCTGTGGGCCGTGCGGTTCGATCCCGGAGCCGAGGCCGTCTCGGGCGAACCGGTCCCCGTGCTTGAGGGCGTGACCGTCTGGTTCAATCGCTTCCCCCGCTTCAGCGTGGCGGGGAACGGGACGCTCGTATACGGGCGGGGTGGCGGAGGGGGTGCGACGGCCGGGGAGACCCGGGAACTTGTGATGATCGACATGGCGGGCGTAGAGGAAGTCGCTCCGTTGACGCCGCGGCCGTTCGACGACCTGTTCTGGTCGCCGGACGGGAGCTCGATCGTCTACACCAGCTCAGTGGCTGAGGGGCGGGCGGTGCTGACCTACAACGTCGATCTCGGTACGACGCCCCAGCAGATCACCTTCGACGGTGAGTTCAATCGCGCGGGGCCGTGGTCGCCGGACGGGACGAGGGTCGCGTTCACCTCCGCTCGAAGCGGTACGGACGGGATGGACCTCTTCGTCAAGAACGTCACTGATGATTCGCCTCCCCAAATGGTCTTCTCCGCCCCGGGGTTCCAGTACCCGACAGACTGGCCGGCCGACGACGTGCTCGTGTTCTTGAACGCGAATGGCGGCAGCGACAACCTCTGGGTCATGGATCCGGCCGATAGCGCGAGCGCCCGGCCGTACCTCGAAGCCGAGGCGAGGCTCCTCGACATGCGCGTATCCCCCGGTGGCGACCTCGCCGCCTACATGTCGAACGAGACGGGCTTCTTCCAGATCTACGTCCGGAGCTTCCCCGAACCACGTCAACCGGTGCTGGTCTCGAGCGGGGTAGGGGGCAGGCCGCGTTGGAGCCCCAGCGGCGACACCCTCTACTACTGGCGGGGGGGGGCGGTCGACACGCTTTACGCCGCCAGCGTTCGCCGACAACCGACGTTCGCGGTCGAGTCGATCGAGGCGGTCTTCACCGGTCAGTGGGAGCAGGGCGATACCGATCTGCACCCCGAGGGCGACAGGTGGATCTCGGCGAGGGCCGCCGGTTCCGGGAATGCGCCGGGTCAGGTGGAGCCCGAGCGGTTCCTGGTGGTGACGAACTGGTTCGAGGAACTCCGCGCCGCGCTGGGGGAGGACGACCGATGAGCGACGTGATCACGCGCCTCAACGCCGCCCTCGAGGGCCGGTACGAGATCGACCGGGAGATCGGGGAGGGCGGGATGGCGACCGTCTACCTCGCTCGCGATGTGAAACACAACCGGAACGTCGCGGTGAAGGTCTTGAAGCCGGAGCTTGCGGCCGTGGTCGGCGCGGACCGGTTCCTCGCCGAGATCGAGACGACGGCGAACCTCCAGCACCCGCACATCCTTCCGCTGTTCGACTCGGGGGAGGCGGACAGCTTCCTGTTCTACGTGATGCCGTACATCGACGGCGAGACGCTTCGAGATCGGTTGGACCGCGAGAAGCAGCTTCCGGTGGACGAGGCGATCGGGATCGCGACGGCGGTGGCGAACGCGCTTCAGACGGCGCATGACGCCGGCGTGGTCCACCGGGACATCAAGCCCGGCAACATCCTGATGTCGCAGGGCGAGCCGCTGGTGTCGGACTTCGGGATCGCGCTCGCGGTGGGCGCCGCGGGTGGGAACCGGCTCACGGAGACGGGTCTGAGCGTCGGCACGCCGTACTACATGAGTCCGGAGCAGGCGACGGGGGACCAGCAGATCGGCCCGGCGTCGGATACCTACGCGCTGGCCTGCGTGCTGTACGAGATGCTGGTAGGGGAGCCGCCGTACACGGGAAACACGGCCCAGGCGGTGCTCGGGAAGATCATCATGGGCGAGCCGGTGTCGGCGACGGCGATCCGTTCGTCGATCCCGCGGAACGTGGACGCGGCGATCCGGAAGTCGCTCGAGAAGCTTCCGGCGGACCGGTTCACCGGGGCCCAGGCGTTCGCCAGGGCGCTTGGCGACTCGGGGTTCCGGCACGGGGCCGAGACCGGCGACGGAGCCGAG
>JBDHIO010000102.1:0-2835 GCA_039587355.1 Gemmatimonadota bacterium
CGAGATCCGATTCGACCGGCCCGTACCGTTCGATGAGACGGCGCACGACTGGATGACGGAGGGTGCACTGAGACTTCGACACCTGAACCGATCGCTGCGGGCGAACATCGAACGCGGCGTCGCCGCGTGGTCACGCGCGCTCGACTGGTCCTCGGGCGGCGCGGCGGAGATGACGATCGAGTTCACGGGGCGGGATCTCCTCGGGGCCCATGTCATCGTAACGACGAGCGACGGCGAAGTCCGACACGCGCTCGAGCCGGCGGCAGCGAACCGCATCGGCCTCGTCACGCTTTCCCTCCCCCCGGGGGACTACACCGGCGTGCGCTTCGAGGCGCGGGCGGACGACGCGGCCGTCTCGATCGACCCCATCAGCGGGTTGGGCGAGCGACGCGGCGGACGACTCGACATCACGCGGATTCGACTATACGAAACAGGGGGACGATGATGGGCAGGGGACAGGTGTTCGGGCTCGTACTGGGTCTCGCGGCGGCGACCGGCGTGAGCCCGACGACGATGCGGGGGGCCGTCCCCCAGTCAGTCGAGACCGCGAGCGACTCCGTGACCTTCGTCGTACTCGGCCACCTGCGTGGAGACCGGGACCGCGGCCTCAGCCACCTCCTTAACGAGCTGTTGAGCGAGGTCGAACGCATCGACCCCGCGTTCGCCGTACTCACCGGGGACATCATCTGGGGCGACCCCGACGCGGAGCTGGCGGACAAGACCATCGTCGGCGAGGAGTACGATCGCCTCGACGCCGTCCTCGAGACGCTCGGCATCCCGATCATCCGCGTACCTGGAAACCACGACGTCAGCGACCCCGGAACGTACGATCTCTTCGTCGAGCGATACGGGGAGTTGCCGCGCACCGTCGACATCGCGGGCCAGCGTCTCGTGCTTCTGAACACCGCCTGGAGCCCTGACGCTGGAGCGATTTCGACGACCCGTGGCTTCAACCTCGGGCGCTCTCAGCTGGAGTTCCTGGAGCAGAGCCTCTCGGACGGGGGCACCTACGACCACGCCTTCGTGTTCATGCACCACATCCTTTTCTGGCAGGAGAAGCACGAACCCTGGTGGCAACTGGCGCACCCCCTGCTCGCGGATGCCGGGGTCGGCCATGTCTTCACGGGGGACTACGGTCCCGAGAAGTTCTCCTACAAGGAGCAGGATGGCGTCGAGTACTACCAGTCGGGCATCGCCCCCAACCCGGCGCTCGGCATTCTCCAGGGGCACGAGTGGAATCGTCTGCTGGCACAGCAGTTCGACAACTTCCTCGAGGTGACGGTCCGCGGCCCGGCGGTGAACGTGACGGTTCACACGGTCGGCGAGATCTCGACGGGGCATTTCACACCCGAGCTGTGGCGGTCGGTGTGGGGGCGGATTCGCCGCAGAGCCCCTCGCCAGGGCGGGTTCGATCGCCTCTGGGCGTTCCTGGAGACGGGCAAGGCAAAGCTGTTCACCGGTGGGGTCCTCGGATTCACTCTGCTCACCGGATTCGGTATCGGGTGGCGGGTACGCCGACGATGAGCACGCTCGCGCTGATTCGGCCACGTCAGTGGGTCAAGAACTCCTTCGTTCTCGCGCCGTTGTTGTTCTCGGGCATGGCGCTCGATGCGGCGACCGCCGTGGCGGCGCTCATGGCGGCGCTCGCCTTCTGTGCACTGGCGAGCGGCGTATACGCGTTCAACGACATCGTCGATGTAGAGGCCGACCGCGCCCATCCCACGAAGCGACTCCGACCCGTCGCCTCCGGCGCGCTCTCTCCCCGGCAGGCGGGGGCGACGGGAGGGATCCTGCTCCTGATCGGGCTCGGCCTGGGTTTCTCTGTGAACGGGCTGGTCGCCGTCACGGGGCTCGTGTACGTGGCACTCAACATCGCCTATACGTGGAAGCTGAAGCACGTGGTCCTGCTGGACGTGTTCACGATCGCGTCGTTCTTCGTGCTGCGGCTGTTCGCAGGTTCGTTCGCGATCGGCGTGTTCCCGTCGATCTGGCTACTGCTGTGCGGCGGGCTTCTCGCCCTCTATCTGGGCTTCGCCAAGCGACGACACGAGCTCGGCCTGCTCGGCGATGAGTCGGGCGAGCACCGGAAGGTCCTGAAAGGCTACGGTGCGGAGCTCCTCGACCAGATGTCCGTCGTCCTGCTCTCGGTCACGGTCGTGTCGTACATCATGTACACGCTGGTCTCGGATACGGCGGCGCTGGTCGGAAGCGATGCGCTCGTCTACAGCACACCGCTCGTCCTGTACGGGATCTTCCGGTACCTGTATCTCGTGCACCAGCACGATCGGGGCAGCCCTACCGAGACGTTGCTGACGGACCCCGCCCTGATGACGACGGTGTTCTTCTGGCTCGTGTACTGCGGCTGGGTGGTGTACGGCGGCATGCCCTGATCGGACGGCCCGCCGTTCCCCCGGCGATCAGCCGTTCGGCACGAGCTTCACGATGAAGCCGTCGGCATCTCCGGCGTGATTCGGTTGAAGCGCGCCCGGCGTGGTCGGGAAGTCCGGCGAATCGGTTCGTCCGGCTAGATGCACCGCCCCATCCGCGCCGATGGCGACGCCCCGAATGATCTCGTCGCCGGCGCCACCGAGATACGTCACGTATTCGACGGTTCCGGTCGAAGACAGGATATAGAGCACCGCGTCGCCCGGACCGCCTCCGTACGAGCGCTGCACCGCATCGGAGCTCACCGGCAGGTCACGCGACGACGTTCGTCCGTAAACGTAGATCCGTCCGCTCGCGTCGACGGTCGGACCCACCAACGCGTCGGACCCGCTGCCCCCCAGGTAACGAGCGAACTGGATCGTCGTACCGTCGGCGCTGAGCTGCACGACG
>JBDHIO010000103.1:0-3908 GCA_039587355.1 Gemmatimonadota bacterium
TCGGCGGCCTCGAACCAGCCGGCGGAAAGCTCCTGTATTAGGGCCTCGCGCCGGCGCGTGTCCGGGTCGACGGGCAGCAGCGCGTTCCCGAGGTCGACGATATCGGCACCCGCGTCCACCATGCCGACGAGCCGCTCGCGGACCCGTGCCTGGTCGTAGGCGACCCCGGTGTCGGCCACGGCGAGGATGAAAAGGGGAACGCTCCCGCCGAACGCCCTGTCGAGCTCCTCGTGCGCGACGATCGCGGGGTGATCGGGCGGAAAGAAGCCGAGATAGTTGTTCGGCTCGAGCGTGATGCGAAGCGTGCCGGCAGTGCCGAGAACCGCGACCGCGGCCCAGAGCGAGAGCGTCAGCCTCGGTCTCCGGGCCGCGGCGGCGTAGAGTCGGAACGCGGCACGTCCAGGGGCCGCGGCGCGGCCCGACGTGCGGCCGGCCGGGACGAGGTGCGGGGCCACACCGAACGCGGTGATCAGGGCGACGGTCATGCCGAACGCGGTGGCCCAGGCGAACGACCGCATCGCCGGCATCGAGGAAAGCGCGAACCCGAGAAGCGCGAACACGGTCGTCGCGTACGCCCAGGTGATCGGGGCGCGCACGAGCCGAAGACCTGCGCGCGCGCTTCCCCGCCGTCGCACGGCCATCGTCGTGTGAAGGCCGTAGCTCAGACCGACCACGGCCGTGATAGGAAGCGCGACTACAGTCGCCGTCGATATCGGGACCCCGGCGATTCCCAGGGCGCCCGCGAGCAGAACCACAGCCGCGAGCACGGCCAGGACGGGCGCGAGACCGGCGACACCGAGGATCGCGACGAGAATCACGAGCATTCCCGCGAGGGCCAACGGCACGGACAGCCGGGCATCCCGCGACACGAGCTGGTTCAGGGCGATGTCCAGAACCGGCTTGCCCGCGAGCAACAGCTCGCTGTCCTCGTGGATCAGCGCGGGCGCCTCACCACGCACGCGGGAGAGGAACCGCTCCTTGTGGGCGAGCGAGCCGGGCGCTTCCGGGGGGACGAGCGCGGCGAAGATGCGGGCGAGCCCGCCGTCGGGACTGAGAACGGCCTGCTGGAGCCGCTGCATCTCGTCGGGGCGGAGGGGCAGCCGAAGCTCGAAGTCGAGTCGGCCCACGGCTCGCGGGCCGAAGACGTCGACGATCTCCGGCTGCTCCGCGACCCAGCTTTCCAGCCGGGCCACGGCGGCCACCGCCTCGCGACGGCTCTCCGGCGGGAGGCGGACGGCCACGATAACGAGCTCGCGATCGCCGAACTGCTCCCGGGCGAGCGACCAACGACGCTGCTCCTCCGGCGTGGGCGTGGGTTCCCACTGGCCCGTGGGATTCATGACCTCGAGCCGGGTACCGATCGACCACCCCGCGAGCCCGAGCCCCACGACCCAGAGCGAAAGAGCCAGCCGCCTCATGTGACCCGGATCTCAGCCCCCGGGCGCGGAGAGGCGCGCGTCCCGGAATCCGACCAGCCGCTGGCGTCGCTCGTCCCAGAGCTTCAGGCGCATGCAGGCCAGACCAGCCCGGAATCCGAGTCTCGGAACGTCCTGCACCTCGGGCGTCTCGTTGTGGCAGTCGGGGAGCCGGTAGTTCGGGATGCCCGGCGAAAGATGGTGGACGTGATGATACCCGATGTTGCCCGTGAACCAGCGGAGCAGCGGGGGCAGGTCGAGGAACGAAGAGCCATGGAGCGCGGCATCGACGAAGTCCCAGTCGCGCCCCGGGACCCAGTACCCCTCATCGAACTGGTGCTGCACGTAGAAGAGCCACATGCCGACGCTCGCGGCGATCATCGTGATCGGGAGCTGCGTCTTGAGAAAGGCCGACAGGCCCACCCAGCGCACCATGACGAGCACGACGAGAAGGAGGGTGACGTTCGTGAGCAGTATGCTCCGGCGCTCTCGCGTCCACTCGGCGGGCGCGATCCAGGGCAGGCGCAGCAGGCCGACGAAGTGCACGGTCGGAGCGAGGACGAACAGGAAGACGGGATTGCGGTAGAGTCGATATCGCAGCCGGCCCCAGGTGGATCGTGCCCTGTACTCGTCGACGGTCAGCGTGATGAGATCCGTCTTTCCACGCTCCTCCATCTTTCCGGACGTCGCGTGGTGGACCGCGTGAAAGTGCTGCCAGTAGCGAAACGGGATGGCCGTGAACGCGCTGCA
This sequence comes from Gemmatimonadota bacterium, assembly GCA_039587355.1. GTDB lineage: Bacteria > Gemmatimonadota > Gemmatimonadetes > Palauibacterales > Palauibacteraceae > Palauibacter. The sequence continues at coordinate 2,166 of JBDHIO010000103.1, forward strand.
CAGCCTGCCCACCCAGCGATTGGCCACCGATGACGTGAAGAACGAGCCGTGTCCGCAGTCGTGCTGGATGATGAAGATCCGTACGTGGAACCCGGCGGCCGGTACGGCGAAGAGCAGCGTCAGCGGGTATGCGACCGCGAGGCTCCGGTATGCGGCGACCCACAACGCGATGAACCCGACGAAGGCTCCGATCAGCTGGAGGGCACTTCTCCGATCGTCCGACCGCTGGTAGGGCGCGACGAGGTCGGCGAACGAGCGAGCCCTGCTCGCCGCGTCCCGCGAGTCCACAGGCCTGTCCACCGGGTGGGCGTCGTGTCGTTCCATTTTCGCCTCTCGTCGTGCGGCATCATAGAGCGCCGGCGACGCGTCGGGCCAGCGGTCCCGCTCAGCCCTCGAACACCTCGACCCCCGGGGGCGGCTCGAATTCGAAGGTCGCGTCCTCGATCTCCGCGTTCAGCTCGATGTCGGAGAGCTCGATCGTCCGTACGGTCTCGCTGAGCTCGGTGAACTCGAATCGGCGGATGAGGTACGTGTCCGAGTCGATCCAGATGCGGACGCGCTGGTAGCCGCCACGATCGGTCGGAGAGAGGACGATGTCCTCCAGAATCCGGCCGTGGAAGTCGGCGGGCCCCTCGCCCGCGCGCGTCTCGTCGATGGTCGAACGGACAACCTGGCGGGGATCCCGGCTCGGGTAGAACGCCCACAGGTACGTCCCGTCGGCGACCAGCACATCTCCGTCGGGGTCGCTGAAGTCCATCTTGAAGAAGCTCGTGCCCTTCTGGTACCACGTCCCGCGTCCCTCGCGTCGCCGGTCCACGAGCGGAACGTCGATCACCTGAACGAACGACGCGCGGATTGAGGCGACTTCCTCGTAGACCTCCTCGGCCCGCGAGAGGACGGTCTCCGCGTCCTGGCCCAGGGCATCCGACGCGGCGACGACCGGCCCCACGAACGCGATGACGCCCAGCCGGAGCCCGACCCGCCCGATCACCGGGCGTCCCGGAAGTCGAAGACGGCCTTCTGGGCCCGGGAACGACGACGCCCGAGCAGCGTGCCGAACGCCGCAGCGTAGTCCGAGATCGAGAACCGGTGCGTCACGAGGTCGGCGAACCGCAACGAGCCGTCCCGAAGCATGGGCATCATCACCTCGTAGGGGTGCACGGATCGTCCACCATTTGGAACGGGGCCGTAGTCGTACACACCACGGATCGTCACCTCTCGATACCAGACTCGGGTCGGGTCGATGCCGCGCAGGTGAGTGGGGGCGGCCAGCAGCACGATCGTCCCCCGCGGCGCCACCGCATTCAGCGACCAGCGAACGCCGGTCCGGTTCCCGACCGCGAGGACCACCCGGTCGAACACCCCGTCGAAGACGTATCCGTATCCCTGCACCCGACGAGGCTTCATCCCGCGCGAGTCCGCCCAGTCGCGAAACTCGGACGGCCCGGCAACAACCGTGACATCGAGCCCGCGACCGCGCGCCCATGCCGCCTGGTGCTCGTGACGCACGATGATCTCGAGCTCGTCCGAGACCCCCAGGGCCCGATCGAGATACGCCGCCAGCAACCCGATCGGTCCGCCCCCGATCACGAGTGTCCTGCGCCGGTTCTCGAAGTCAGGGCGGAGGACTGCGGCAAGCGAGGCCGCGGCCGGATCGAGCATTACCGCGTCCTCGTCCGAGACCTCGGGGGGGATCGGCCATAGCTGTGATTCGTGGGCCAGAAACGCCTCCGCCCAACCTCC
>JBDHIO010000022.1:0-50466 GCA_039587355.1 Gemmatimonadota bacterium
ACCTTCGACTACCCGCCCGCGGCACCCCGAACGACGACAATCCACGCCAACTCCGACGGATTCCGGCAGGTTCGCGAGCTCGACGAGGTCGATGACCGCACCCGACTGCTGGTGGTCGGCGACTCCTACGTATACGGAATCGGGGTAGAGGAGGACGAGCGGTTCACGGATCTCGTCGAGGCCGCGATTCCCCGGCTCCGACTCGACAACCTCGGGATTCCCGGGTGGGGCCCCGACATGATGCTTCTTGCGACCGAGGCCGTCGTGGCCCGCACCCAGCCGGACCTCGTCGTCGTTTCGCTGTTCTTCGACGACTTCCGCAGGGTCCGACGACGGTACTCCGGCCTCGGTTTCTCGATTCCCCGCTTCGAGCTCGATGCGGACACCCTCGTGTTGCGTCCCTACCCGAAACCCCGACCGTGGGAGCGCACTCACCTGAACGAGGCCGCGAGCCGCGCGCTGTACGGCGAGAACCGGATCCGGTCCGCACCCTCCGCCACCGAGTGGACGATCAACGAGCGCATCCTCGACCGGTTTCGGGCGCTCGGGGACGAGAACGGATTCGAGACGGTCCTGCTCTATCTGCCCGGTCGGTGGTCGGGTGGCGGCAACGACCGCAGACGTGGCTGGGTCCGACAGTACGCCACTCGTTACGCCGTGCCCATGCTGGATCTCACCGAGACCGTTCACTCCGACTCGGCCGCGGCGTTCCTTCCGGACAACGGCCACTACAGCCGGCGCGGACACGCCCTGGTGGCCTCGCGGCTGACCGCGTTCCTCGATTCACTCACCGCGCCGTAGGTTGGTACGTCGATTGCACATGAGGCAGCGACCGCCTGATGCATCCCTCCGTCTCCGGCACCGGGGCTAGACCGCAAATCGTGTCATCGCAGTCGACTACGGGCGCCTCGGCGTCGACCTGGATCCTCGGCATATCCGCGTTTTACCACGACAGCGCGGCGTGCCTGCTGCGGGACGGCCACATCGTCGCGGCAGCCCAGGAGGAGCGCTTCACGCGCAAGAAGGGGGATGCGGACTTCCCCGCCCGTGCGGTCGAGTACTGCCTGCGCGAGGGCGGAATCGAGCCCGCCGACCTCGCCTTCGTGGGCTTCTACGACAAGCCGCTGCTGAAGTTCGAACGCATTCTCGAGACCTATTTCGGCGTCGTACCCGCGGGAATCCGCTCGTTTCTCATGGCCGGACCCCTGTGGATCAAGGACAAGCTCTACATGGATCGCCAGCTCCGGAGCGAGCTCGGGTTCGATGGCGAAATCCTCTATGCGGAGCATCACGAGTCGCACGCCGCGAGTGCGTTCTTCCCCTCTCCGTTCGAGGAGGCGGCGGTCCTGACGATGGACGGCGTCGGAGAGTGGGCGACGGCATCGATCGGTCGCGGATCCGGAAGCGAGCTCGAGATCATCAAGGAGCTCCACTGGCCCGACTCGCTGGGGCTCCTCTACTCGGCCTTCACGTACTACACGGGGTTCAGGGTCAACTCCGGCGAATACAAGGTCATGGGGCTCGCACCCTACGGTGAGCCGAGGTACGTCCAGACGATCCTCGACAACCTCATGGATCTGAAGGAAGACGGGTCGTTCGCCCTCGACCAGAAGTACTTCAATTACCTCTCCGGCCTCACGATGACGAGCCGGGCGTTCGACGACCTGTTCGGCGCGCCCCCTCGGAAGCCGGAGTCACCGATCTCGCAGCGGGAGATGGACCTCGCTCGTTCGGTTCAGGACGTCTGCGAGGAGGTCATGCTCCGAATGGCCCGTACGGCCCGCGAGATCACGGGCTCGACGAACCTCTGTCTCGCGGGAGGCGTCGCGCTGAATTGCGTGGGTAATGGGCGGATCCTGCGGGAGGGCCCCTTCGAAAACGTCTGGATCCAGCCGGCCGCCGGAGACGCGGGCGGGGCGCTCGGCGTCGCGTCGCTCATCTGGCACCGGCACTGCTCCGGCGACAGACCATCGTTCGAGCGGGACGGGATGAAGGGCGCTTATCTCGGCCCGTCGTTCACGTCAGACGAGATCCGGACCGCCCTGGACGGGTTCGGTGCGAGCTACCGTGAGCTCCCGCGGGACGAGCTGATCGGCGGGGCCGCGGATGCGCTTGCCTCCGAGAAGGTCCTCGGCTGGTTCAACGGTCGCATGGAGTTCGGCCCCCGCGCCCTCGGAGCACGGAGCATTCTGGGCGACCCGCGCAGCCCCGCGATGCAGAAGGTGATGAACCTCAAGATCAAGTATCGCGAGAGTTTTCGACCGTTCGCGCCGAGCGTCGCGCACGATCGGGTCAGCGACTACTTCGAGATCGATCGCGAGTCGCCGTACATGCTGCTCGTGGCCCCGGTCCACGAAGACCGGCGCATTCCGCTCACGGAGGAGCAGCAGGCATTGTTCGGGATCGACCGGCTCAACGTCCCGCGGTCGGACATTCCGGCAGTCACGCACGTGAACTACTCGGCGCGCGTCCAGTCGGTACACCCCGCGGACAATCCCGACTATTACGCGCTGATCAAGGCCTTCGAGGACCGTACCGGGTGCGGCGTCGTCGTGAATACGTCGTTCAACGTCAGGGGCGAGCCGATCGTGTGCACGCCCCAGGACGCCTATACCTGCTTCATGCGTACCGAGATGGATCATCTCGTCGTGGGCCCCTTCCTGCTCGACAAGGCAGACCAGCCCGAGTGGAAGGAACAGACGGACTGGCGTGAGGAGATCGCACTCGACTGATGACGATCGAACTCGGGGCCGTGAAGACGCGGCAGGACTTGAGGAAGTTCGGCGTGACGGTGGGAATCGCGTTCGGCGTGATCACCGCCATCACGATCTGGCGAGGACATTCCACGGCGGCGACCGTGCTGGGCTCGATCGCGGGCGTCCTGATCCTCGGCGGTCTGATCGCCCCCGCGGCGCTCCGGCCCGTGGAGAAAGCCTGGATGGGCCTCGCGCTGGTCCTCTCGAAGGTCACGACTCCGATTTTTCTCGGAATCGTCTATTTTCTGGTATTGACCCCGGCCGGTATCCTGCGCCGGACGATCGGCCGGAACCCGCTGAGACACGACGCGGACAACGGCACGTATTGGCACGATCGACGGGACGCTCCGGCGAGCGATCTCGAGCGGCAGTTCTAATCGAGGTGGTGGGATGAGTCTGGCAAAGGAACTGTGGGCCTTCATGAGGGTCCGCAAGAAATGGTGGCTCGCGCCGATCCTGGTGGTACTCTTCCTGGTCGGTACGCTTCTGGTGTTCGCGCAGGGATCGGCTCTCGCGCCGTTCATCTACACGATCTTCTAGAGGCCTCGGAACGAATGCCGGGCGTCGCGGTCGAACTCGCCGCGACGCCGCATGACAGACGATCGGTCGCCTGACGTTGGCCAACCTCTTCGACATCCTCGGCCCCAGCATGATCGGGCCGTCGAGCTCCCACACGGCGGGCGCGTCTCGCCTGGGCTTCGTCGCCCAATCGCTCGTGGGCGGTCGGCCGGACCTCGCCCGGATCGAGCTCCACGGCAGTTTCGCCATGACGGGAGAGGGCCACGGGACGAAGCGCGCGATCGTCGGCGGGCTCCTCGGACTCCACCCGGACGACCCGGCGCTGCGCGAGAGTCTGGATCTCGCCGAAGAGGCGGGTCTCGAGTTCTCGTTCGCGAACGTCGACATGGGACCCGAGACGCACCCCAACACGGCCCGCATCACCGTGCGGATCGGGGACAACGAGACGCGGGTGCGTGGGTGCTCCATCGGCGGGGGTCGGATCCTGGTGCAGGAGATCGACGGCATGGACGTCGCGCTCACGGGCACCCTCCCCACGATGGTGATCCTGGCCAACGATGTCCCCGGCACGATCGCGGAGATCGCGGGCCTGTTCGCGGAGCGGGGCCTGAACATGGCCACGATGCGGGTCGACCGGACCGGGCGCGGGGAACGGGCCCTCATGACGATCGAGGCCGACGCCGAGATCTCCGACGACCTCGCCGCCGAACTGATCGGCAAACCCTGGGTCCACTGGATCCGCACCATCGCCAGGCTGGAGTAGCCCGTGTTTCGTTCGTTCGAAGGATGGTGTGATGCGGCGGCGGCCGAGGGCGACACGCTGGCCGAGGCCGTGGTACGTCGCGAGATGCACTCATCGGGCTCCACCGACGACGAGATCCGGCGCCGGATCGCCGAAACCCTCGACGTCATGCGCGGAGCGATCGACGAGGGGCTCGAGAGTGACCGGCAGAGCCCTACCCGGATGACCGGCGGACGGGCGAAGCGGCTCGACGCCGCGGGCGACCCGCTGCTGGGCGCGAACTTCCGGTCTCTCCTGGTCCGGGCGATCGCGACCCTCGAGGTGAACGCCCGAATGGGGCTGATCGTGGCCGCCCCCACCGCCGGGGCCGCGGGGATCGTGCCGAGCGTGCTCCTCACGATGTCCGAGGTGCGCGGCTGGTCCGACGACCAGCTCATCGACGCCATGCTCGTCGCTGGCGGGGTCGGATCGGTCATCGCGCAGCGCGCCTCGCTCGCCGGCGCGGGCGGCGGGTGCCAGGCCGAGACGGGAAGCGCGGCGGCCATGGCGGCGGCGGCGCTCGCGAGCGCGGAGGGCGGTACGCCCGAGCAGATCGGCCAGGCGGTGGCGCTAACGGTGCAGGGGATGCTCGGTCTCATCTGCGACCCGGTCGCGGGACTCGTCGAGATTCCCTGTGCCTATCGAAACGCGACGGCGGCCGTCCAGGCCGTGGCTGCGGCGGAGATGGCCCTCGCGGGTCTCGACTTTCCGATTCCGGTCGATGAGGTGCTCGACGTCATGGGAGAGGTCGGCCGGAAGATGGACGTGCGATATCGCGAGACGGCCCTCGGCGGTCTCGCCACGACTCCGACGGGTCAACGCATTGCAGAAGCCGCCGGGATGCCCGAGCTTGTCGCGCTTCAGAGAAAGGGTGGGGCGGCGGGTGAAGACTCCGCGCGCTTCGGACCCAGCTAGGAGAAGATCTTGGATTCGACGATGACGACGATTCTGGTGGTCCTGCTCGTGACCACCGTGGCGGTCTCCATTCTGATCGGCACGCTCGCGAAGCTGACCATGAAGGAACTGATCACGCAGACCCTCTACATGACGACCGCCGGACTGATCTTCTTCGGCCTCGTCGCGATGCTGCCGGGACCGCACCGCTAGACGCACCCGACGAGAATCGGCGTCCTCCCGGGCGCCGACGTTCCTGCATCAGCCAGACGCGGCCGCGACCACCTCCGCCTGTCGCAACGCCCGCAACAGGTTCCCTCCCAGGATCTTCCGTACGTCATCATCGGAGTAGCCCCGATCCACGAGCTCGGTCGTGATCGCGGGGAGCTCCGACACGTCCTCCATGCCCTCCGGGAGCATCGGCACGCCATCGAAATCCGATCCCAGACCGACGTGGTCGACCCCCGCGACGTCGACGATGTGATCGATGTGGTCGACGATCGTCGCGACGGTGCCACGGGAAGACAGTCGCTCCGCGTACCAGGCGTCCATGGCGGCGGTGAAGTCCGCCGGATCGGGGTTCTCGGCGCGAATCCGTGCTTCCTCCTGAAACAGCCCGACGACGTTGCGGGCGCCGTCCTGCGTCAGAAAGCCCGAGAAGAAGTTCACCATCACGACGCCGCCGTTCTCGGCCACGCGGACCAGCACGTCGTCCGGGACATTGCGCGGATGATCCGCGAGGGCCCGGGCCGAAGAATGCGAGAAGATGACGGGCGCGCGGGACGCATCGAGCACCGCGTGCATGGCCTCCGAGGTCACGTGCGAGATGTCGACCAGCATGCCGAGCCGGTTCATCTCGGCAACGACCTCGCGTCCGAACTCGGATAGACCACCGTTCCGCGGTTCATCGCCCGCTGCATCCACCCAGTCCAGCGTCGCGGAGTGCGTTAGCGTCATGTACCGCACGCCGGCCCGGTAGTACTCGCGCAGCAGATCGAGCGAGCCGTCGATCGCGTGACCGCCCTCGATCCCGATCATGGAAGCGATGCGGTCTTCTCCGGTGATCCGGCCGATATCCTCCGTGTCCAGCGCCAGCTCCAGATCGTCCGGGTAGCGCTCGACGAGGCGACGTATGAGATCGATCTGTTCGCGTGTTACCCGCGGAGCCTCGGAGCCCATGAACCGCACGGGCACGTACGCGGCCCAGAACTGCACGTCGACGCCCCCCTCTCGCAGCCGGGGGATGTCCGTGTGACCGTCGGTCCAGCGCTGCTCGAGGTGCACCGGATCCAGGTCGAGGTCGTACAGGCCTCGCAGCCGCCAGGGCAGATCGTTGTGGCCGTCGACGACGATCGCGTCGCGGTGCAGCTCCGCGGGGTCCGTCCTGGCCGCCGCCGGGTGCTCCGCCGTCACCGGGGGCTCGGCCGCCTCCTCCGAGCGCGCCTGGTTCGCGTCGGCCGTCGCCGGGGGCTCACCCTCCGTCACGCAGCCGGCGGTCGCGAGCAGGGCAAGAAGGCCGAGTCTGATCCAGCGCATGCCGCCTCCGTCGTTTCCGTCGATTGAACGGCTTCCTCGCCGTGCTCGATCTGCGCCCCCATCCAGGCCGCGTAGGCGATCGCTCCCGCCGCCACGACTCCGACCGCGATCACGAAACGCCGTAGCCGTCGATCTTCGCTCTCGTGGAGAGAGAACGCCGCCAGCGCTCCCGCGGTGAAGACCGGGATACCCGCCCACGTCGCCGCGAACCGGTGCGTCTGGATGATCCCGGGCCGCACGAACGTGCGGTCGGCCACGACATCGGCGGCCACCAGGCCGGTCACATACGCTGGAACGACGAACACACCAGCGATGAGGAGCGCGAGCACACTCCACACCTCGAGGTCACGGTTGTCGCGGATCCACCCGTACAGACCGACCATCGTCCCGCTCACGCACATGACGATCGGGAAGGAATGCATGATCAGATGAAGGTGCTCCCACGTCACGGGCACCACCTCATCGGCTCACGGGCGGGTTTTGGCAGAGGGTTGACATCCACACGCTACTCCATCGAGATTCGGGGCCCGATTTTCAGCAGGCCCCCTTCGTCTAGTGGCCTAGGATACCTGGTTCTCAGCCAGGAGACAGGGGTTCGATTCCCCTAGGGGGTATTTGGCCGCCGGCGCTACGCCGGCGGCTTTTTCTTTGCCGGGCATTCCCTGACTCATGGCGCGAGGATCTCGAAGAGAACGACACGCTCTACCTCGAGATCATCGAGCTGAAGGCCCAGGAGGAACCCCGGGCCCACCTCATACACCGTCACCGTCGCCGGGACGTCGACCTCGCCGAGCCAGACTCCCGCCGCATCGAAGATCGACCAGGTGTGCATCGCCTCCCCCGGGAGCGGATAGTTCCGCGTCCACACCACACCGTCCGCACCAACGTGCAGACGATCGAAGGCCGCGAGACGCTCCGCCAGCGGCATCGCCTCGTACCCCTCGCGCACCGAGTCGAAGTAGTCGGGCTGGTCTTCGAAGCGAGCGTACTCGTCCTCGAAGTGCGCCCGCATCATCTCGTGCGTGACCGGCCTGGACGCGAAGGGCCTCCGGAGGATGCGGTCGAGCGTACCGTCCGCTCGATAGCGGCGAATCTCGTAGTCCTCGCCGTCCCCCTCATAGACGGCGTTCCCCGACACCGTGATCCTCGTCGCCGGCTCGTAAGGGATCGTCAGGACCGACAGACCTCCGCCGGAATCGAAGAACTTCAGCAGCGATCGCGTCCCCCTGAACGTGCCGATCGTGTCCATGGGTGCGCCGTCCGCCGAATACCGCATGTACGTGGCGGCGCTGCCCTGCACCGAGGCATCCTCGATCTCCGGCGAGACGAACGTCTGCTGGCGCGAGAGGATCGTCCCATCCGCGAACCGGGCGTCGAACCGCGGAAGACTCCCCTCGCCGGCGGTCGTCAGGCCCAGGGAGCGTACGAACCCGCTCTCCGCCGAGAACACCGACAACCGCTGGTCCCGCTGATCCCAGACGAACACCGAATCACCCGCTGCGGCGTGAACCGATGCCAACATCCTGAACTCCCCGGGCCCCTCTCCGTCGCGACCGAGAGTCCTCAGGTGCTCCCCCCGGGCATCGAAGATCTTCAGCTCCGATGATCCCCGGTTGCCGACGACGATCCGGCCGTCGGGGAACCGTGCGGCATCGACCACGTCGAACAACTGATCGCGGTCCGGGCCATCGACCACGCCGATCACGACGGCGGGCTCGTCCGAGAGTCGCCAGGCGGTCTCCGGCGTCCAGGCGGGGCCTTCGGATCTGACGATCTGCACCCCGGCCGAGTCGGACATCGCCACTCCCCCGCCCGCCGACGGTGCCTCGGCGTCACATCCGACGCACGGGAGGGCCGCCAGCAGGATCGCCGGCTTACGAGAGATCGGCTTCAATAGTCCACCGGGCGCAGGTACCACTCGCCGATCGCCGTCGCGGACAGCATCGCGACCGTCGGGAGGTGTCGCTTCCAATGGGTCCGGTCGAGCCGACCGACCACCGTGCCGACCCGGTCCTCGCCGAACCCGGCCACGACGAGGCGCTCCGGGGTCACCCCGCGCAATAGATGGTGGAGGATGAGATCGGCCTCCGGGTACGAGATCCCCAGGTCACCCTCGTCCGTCTGGCCATGGATCAGATCGGCCGTCGCCGGCTTGTCCACGATCTCGGCGGGCACGTCCAGGGCGCGCGCGAGGTCCCACACCTGACTCTTGAACAGGTCGCCGAGCGGGTTGATGGGCGGTGAGTCGTCGGCATGCCAGGTGAAGTAGCCCAGCAGCCGCTCCGACTTGTTTCCCGTGCCGATCGGTAGCCCGCGCAGCTTGAAGGCCTGGTCGAACAGGATGATCATCCGCTGGCGGGCGGCGACGTTGCCCTTTCGGTGCCCGCCCGCATCGGGCTCGAACTGCTCGAGGTATCCATCCACCGCCGCCGTGATCTCGATCTCGCGCGTCGCGATCCCGAACCGATCGGCGACGAGCATCGCGTGGTCGCGGCTCGCGTCGCTGCTCGTGCGATACGGGAGCAGGAAGCCGTGTACGGCCTCGGGTCCGAGCGCTCGCACGCACAGCGCGGCGGTGAGCGAAGAATCGACCCCCCCGGAGAGCCCGATGACCACCCGCTCGAAGCCGCGCCGTCGGACGATTTCGTCACGCAGGAACGCCTCGAGCCAGGCGGCGGCCAGCTCCGCATCGAGGGCCAGCGGCGACCGGTCGCCCGGAGAGAGAGACGCCGAGGTCCCGATCTGCGGAAGCCACGGGGACGGCTCGTTCACGACGCCTCGTCCGGGTCCGACGAGCTGCGCGGCCGTGGGCGTTCGATCCGCGACCCCGGGCTGTTCACCAACAACCGCGTCCACGCGCGCTCGAGGTCGGCGAAGAGTGGCTCGCCACGCCGGGCGTCGGCGACCTCGTCGGGGTCGACGCTCACGGAAAGGACGGCCTCCTCCCACAACGGGCCCGCCGCGAGTCGTTCGCCGGCGGGACCGTACGCCGCGGACCCGCCGGCGAAGCCCTTGCCTCCCTCGAACCCGACGAGCTGCGAGACGACCGCGTAGACGCCGTGCTCGGCGGCGAGACCGCTCCCGAGCAGGTCCCATCTCGCGAGGTTCCCGGGAACGCCCGCGCCCGGGGCCACGCCGCGCGCGGGCGAAGCGCTCAGGACGAGCACGAGGTGCGCCCCATCCAGCGCCGCCAGGGTCCCGGAGATCGAGTGGAACGCGTCCTCGCAGATCAGCATGGCCACCCGACCGTGATCGGTGTCGAAGGCCCGCACGCCGGCACCCGCCTCGACAAAGCGATCCTCTTGAAAGACGCCGTAGGTGGGGAGAAACACCTTGCGGTGCACGTGGATCAACTCGGGATCGGGACCGAGCCGGCCAAAGAGCGCCGAGTTGTAGACGTGGCCCGCGTCCAGCTCGTAGAACCCGAACGCCACGTCGACCGTCGCTCCGGACGCCTCCGCGAATCGCCCGGCGAGATCGGCGAACACATCGGCCGCCGGACGGGCGACGTCTCTGACACCGCCCTCGAGGAAATACCCCGAGAGGGCCGTCTCGGGAAACACCACGAGGTCGGCAGCAGGCTCCGCCGACTGTGCGTCCACGAGGGTGCGTACCATGGCATCCATGGTCTCATCGGGGTCGCCCTTGGTGGGCTGGAACTGGGCGATCGTCACGGTTTTCTTCATGGGCTGGAACGTCCGTGCGACGCGATCCGGTGTCAACGCGCGAACGGCGCGGTTTGCTTCACGGCTCCCACTTCCGTATCCCGTCTCGGATGAACGAGAACGGTCCCACCATCGTCGCGACGTCGTTCGCGCTCCTCCTGCTCATCGGGCTGCCGGTCCTGGCGGCCTGGGATGCGCGTCGCGGGGTCGATCTGGTCGCGGCGGCGCGACATCGGCGGGCCATGTACGTGTCAGTCGCACTCTCGCTGACGATCATGACATCGCTGGCCCTCGCCGTCATGTCGTGGCAGGGGATCTCGGGGGCCACGATCGGCTGGTCGGTGGACGACGCGCGGGCCGGGCTCCTGTGGGGGGCCGGCACGTCGCTCGTCGGGCTCGCGGTGATCTGGATCATGACGATCGGCGCGCGGCTCCTGAAGCTGCAGGAGAGTCCTCTGGCGGTCGTGCTCATGCCCCGGACGGCAGCCGAGAAACGGGGCTTCCTGCTTCTTTCGGGGGTGGCGTCCGCGGGTGAGGAAGTGGTCTTCAGGGGATACCTTCTCTGGGCGGTGTCGAGCTGGGTCGCATCCCCGTGGTTCGCGGCGGCGGTCGTGTCCCTCTCGTTCGGGCTGGCCCACGGATACCAGAAGCTGGCGGGCATCCTCCGGGCGGGAACGATGGGGATGCTCCTGGCAGTACCCACCGTAATCACGGGCAGCCTGTTCCCCGCCATTCTCGCGCATTTCTGGATCAACGCCGCGATCGGGCTCGGCGGGTGGGAGTTCCTGCTCGAAGATGTGGAACCGGAAGAACCCGAAGTCGAGAACGGAAGATGGGATGATCGCTAGCAGGCGACTGGTGTGGGGATGCGGCGCTGTCGCGCTCCTTCTCGCGGGACCTCTCGAGGCCCAGCAGGACCGCGACCCGATCGAGTTCGGTGCCCTCCTGCGGACCGGCTTCCGGGTGGATCCGGAGGAGACCGGACGAAACGACGGGTTCGAGCTGTTCGACGCACGCGCACGGGTCAGCGGGCAGGTCAGCCTCGTCTTCGACTACCTCCTGCAGGTCGAGTACGACGCCTCGGATCGGACCTTCCGGCTGCTGGACGCTGCGGCGCTCATCCCGCTGATCCCCGAGTTCGAGGTCTCGCTGGGCCTGTTCCGGCCCCAGTTCGGGCTCGAGGCGAGCGTGGACGGCGACCGCGGCGACCTGACCTTTCTCGAGCGGGCACAGGCCACCGAGGCGATCGCCCCGGGACGGCAGCTGGGCGTCGGTATCGGCGGATCCACGTTCGACGGGCGCCTGTCGTACGGCGGCGGCGTCTTCAACGGCAACGGACGATCCGCCACGAACGACGGCGACGGGTTCATGTTTTCGGCGCGCGCTCTCTACAACTCGATCGGGACGATCGCGTTCTACGAAGACCTCATGATTCAGGTCGGTGCTTCGGTCGCGCACTCGAAGGACGTCGAGGCCCCGCTCGGAACCGGGTTGGGCGGCGGCCCCACTCCCGAGCTCTTCACCGACCAGCCGCTGTACGCCGGGAAGCGGCTGCTCTACGGGGCGGACGTGAAGGCCACGTATCGCAAATGGGCGCTGACCGGGGAGTACTACGGAGCCAGCCTGACGCCTGACCCGGGAGATCCGCGACCGGCCGATGCGAAAGCGCACGGCGGCTACGTCGAGGCGGGGTTCCGGATCGACCCGGTCGTGGACCTCGTCGCCCGCTACGACGCGTTCAAGCCGATCGACGGCGGAGATCGCCGGTTCATGCTGTTCGGCGTGAACCTCTATCCGGGGGTGTACGGGAAGATCGGCGTGCAATACGCGGTCGCGCTGCGCGATTCCAGTCCGGCTCCGACCGTCGCGGGCAACCAGTTCATCGCATACGCGCAGATCGACTTCTAGCCGCTAGAAGTCGTATCCGATCGAAAAATTGAGGCCGTAGTCGTTCGTGCTTCCAGTTCCCCCGGTCGCGCTCGGCGTGCGGCTGTCGAACCGGTTGAACCCGCTCAGGGCAACGAAGAAATCCAGGAACAGCTCGCGGCGAAACCGGGTGTCGAAGTCGATCCGCACACGGCCAAAATCCGTGAGATTGGGCTGGGCGACGAGTCGTGCGGAGAGGGACGTTTCGTTGTCCCCGAAGAGGAACCACTCCAGGTCCAGCGCCTGAATGTGCTCCACCGAGTTGAACCTGGGCTCCCCAACGAACTGCTCCGAGTTGCCACCGAGCCCCAGCACCCAGAGGAGTCGCACGTGCTGGTTCTCGGTCAGGATGTAGCTCGCCCCGAGCGCGTACGTCGTCCGGAGGTCCAGCTGGATCTCGTCGCTCCGCTCGAGCCCCGTCAGGCCGACGACACCCCACCGATCCGCGAAGCGCCACTGTCCGTTCAGGTTCGCGTTGTATCGGAGCGTGCGATCCGCATCCGTTCTGGTCTGGCTGTAGGCACTGCCGTTCACGGAGATGTCGAACGAGGGTGCGCGATACGATACGTCGCCGTCGGCGGTGAGCGTGCTCGTCACGTTCGCCTTCTCCAGCGAATACCCGACCGAGATCAGACCGCCCATCCGTTCCCAGAACGACGACTCGATCGCCGCGATCGACACGACGCTCTCCAGCGGAACCTGGATGCGCTGACCGGGTTGCACGACCGCGAGCAGCCCATCATCGCCGGGCTCGATGCTGCCGAAGAGCCTCAATCCGGAAGCGAATTGGATCTCGAGGAACTTGTCAGTGAGAAGAGCGGCGACTTCAGGCCACTCGATGGAGATCGTGCCCGCGGCATCGGTGGACCAGCGAAGCTTGCCGAGCACCAGCTCCTTGATCTCGCCCGTGATCTCGTCGCCGTTGATGAGCGTGACCACGTCGGTCTTCTGCGCGGACGCCGGGTCGGGGAGCGCGAACGCGCTCACCAGCCCGGCGGTGGCGAGCAGGAATCGAAGAACGATGGAACCCGGGCGCGTTCGGCCCCCGACGACGGAAGTCAGCATGGCGCCTACGGTGGCACGGCGTAGCGCTGCGCGCTACTCCCCGCCTCGCGGGCCATCCCTTCGGATCATGCCGGGCTGCCGAGCCCCTTCGGTCAGGGCTCGTAGTATCGGAAGATCTTCAGCTCGCCGTCCCGGTCCAGCACGTCCTTGAAGAGCTGCACCGTGCGCTCCGTCGACCGATCGATGCGCATCGTGACAAAGCAGTCCGTGTGCACCACGAAGCTCTCGAACGCCCGCGTCGGACCGCGGCACTCTGCTCCGACGTACTCCAGCTCGTGTCCGTCGAACTCCGAGAACAAATCGATGAGGGACGCCGAGTTTCGGACCTGGATGTTCGACCAGGCGAGCGCGGCCGGGTGGTTGTTCTCCGGTCGCGCCGCAGGCAGCTCGGGATATACGAGCTCGTTGTGCTCGTACTCCGTCAAACGCACCGCGTTGAGACGCGAGGTGTCGGCCGACGCCAGCCCGGCGAGGACTTCGGTGGCTAGCTCGTCGAGTGAGTTCGCCGATCCGATGAGTCTCTGCCCTTCTGACGAATCGCCTCCGCAGGGCCCTGGTAGGAGCGGTAGCAGACCCAATACGAGGACGAGGCTGACGCGGCCTTCACCCAACAGGGTGCGTCGGCGGGGCCCCGGGGGGCCCCACCGCCTGCCAGACGTCTCGCGCCCTACCGCTGCGCGGTTGTGATCCAACCTTCGTACCACGGCGTGCCGTCGGGGCTGACGGCGCCGATGTAGTTGACGGAATCGAAGAACCCGTCCGAGGGCGGTGCGGCGAAGCCGCTCGTCAGGGGCGAACCTGTGGCGGGCCTGAAGTCCGGCGCCGTCCGGTTGAACGGAGCCGTGAGCTGCGGGTCCGTCCCGATCGTGTTGCTCCACGCGACGTTCTGGACGATCGCCGACTCGTCGATGTTGTCATCGTCGCCGTCGAACACCGTCGGCATGCCGAAGAAGTAGCTGTTCCGGATCTCGACCCGTCCAACGGTCTGGCTGTTGTCGATGTCGATCCCCTTCTCGAAGCCGAGAATCACGACGTTGTAGACCTCGCCGGCCGTTCCGCGACGGAAGAGAATCCCCTTCGTCGACTCGCCCGAGGAGCCCGTACCGTTCTCCTTACCGACGAGGGTGACGTTGTAGATCACCGGATCGGTGAGCGGCGTGGCGTCGAAGTCCTCCTCGTTTCCGTCGATCTCGAAGCCGTTGTCCGCGTCGTCCGGATCCTGCTGGACGAGCCAGAACTGACCGCGGCCCTGCCAGCCGGTCGAGTAGTCGAAGGAATCGTCAGAAGCGCCCGTGACCACCGCGTACTTGAGGTCGACGGTGCCGCCGAAGAACTCGATGCCATCGTCCAGACCCATGTGCGACTGGATGTGGTCGAGCTGCGTGCCCGAGCCGACGCCGTTCAGCGTGAGGCCGTTCAGCTCGTTTCCGAAGCTGACCTCGAAGCCGGCGTACTCGATCCGGACGAAGCTCAGCTGACCGCTGTCGTCGGAAAGGCTCGTGCCGCCGTAGGGGCCCGAGTTGCCCTCGCCGATGCACTCGTCGGCCGGGAAGTTGCAGAGCGAGCGGCCGTTCAGGACGACGCCGCCCCAGTCGCCGCGGCTGCGCGAGCCCACTGGATTGGAGCTGGTGAACACGATCGGGTTCGCAGCGGTCCCGACGGCCTCGATCTTCCCGCCCTGGCGAACGATCAGCGCCGAGCCGGTGAAGTTGACGTCTCCCTTGAGCGTCGTGCCCGCGGGGATGTTGAGCACGCCACCGTCCTCGACGATCACCGTGCCCTGGATCAGATACTCGATCGACGAGTCGAGATTCCTGGTCGTCGTGATCGTACCGGACAGGATGTTGTCCGCAGGCGGCGGAGGCGGCGGCGGGCTCATCGGGTTGTCGTCCGAGCACGCAGCCGTCAGGCCGAAGAGTACGGCCAGGCTCATGCCGATTCGGCCGTTACGTGTGAAAGCCTTCATCTCTTTGTTCTCCATTCGCTCCGTTTCGTCTGATTCCACTCGCGACCGGAGCGCGGGTCGCGAGGTGCAGGCGGCGATCGTGGATCGCCGACGTCTTTCGATTGAGTGCACGGGTCAGGGTCGGTTCGGGGCGCCGGTGGGCTGCCACGAGAGCTTGAGCTCGAAGACTCGGCCCGGACTCCACCCCCGGAGGACATCGCCTCCCTGGGTGAACCGGACGTTGCTCGCGAACAGGTCTTTCGCCGACGCCTTCACCTCGATGCGGTCGGTGATTCCCTGCTCGATCACGATGTCGAGCTGGTCGCGGGGCTGTTCGAGCACGTCGGGCAGGAACTGGGTTCCGACCGAGGCGATTCGATCGCCGAATCGGTTGTACAGGACGGTCAGCGCCGTATTCGTCGTGGGGACGAACCAGTTGACGCCGGCGTTCACGACGTACGGCGACTGTCCCTGGAGACGGCGCTTGCGGGGCACGATGCCGATCGGCACCGCGCCCACACCCGGAACCCACACCTGCGCCTCCGTACCCGTGTCGACCTCCGAATCGACGAGCGTGAGGTTCAGGTTGATCGAGACGTTCTCGAGACTCTCGGTGAGAAACGCGAGGTTGGAGCGGGCCTCCACTTCGGCCCCGATGTTCTCGGCGCTCACGGCGTTCGTCCAGCTCGTGATGAACTCCGAGCTGGGGAACACGACCTCCTCGATCGGATCGGTGAAGTTCTTGTAGAAGCCGCTGATCGCGAATACCGCGCCCTGAGAAGGGAACCACTCCCAGCGGACGTCGAGGTTCGTGATGCGGGATCGGACGAGACCGGGGTTCCCCACCCGGAGGTATCCGCCCGCGAAGTCGGCGAACGAGAACGGGGCGAGCTCCCGAAACTCGGGTCGCGCGATCGTACGCGAGGCCGCCACGCGGACGTTCATCGCGTCGTTCGTCGCCCAGGTCACGGTACCGCCCGGGATGAAGTCGGTGTTGTTCAGGCGCGCGCCCTCGAGCGGCTCGAGGCTCGTCGAGAACAGGTCCTGCGGGTCGACGTTCTGCTCGGTACGCTCGACCCGAAAGCCGGCGGCCACACGGATCCGCTCGATCGGCTCGATGTCGGCCATCACGTAGCCCGCCAACGTGGTCAGGTCGCCCGTATAGTTGTCGGGCCGGAACGTCGCCTCCTGGATCTGGAAGCTGTCAGGCGAGATCGTCGCGGGGGTGAACAACTCGTCGGGACTTCGCGACCTGACTTCGTCCCCGAGGACGCCCTGCGGAAGAAACCGGAATCGGCGGGTATAGACGTCCCTGTCGCGTCTGACGGCGGCTCCGCCGAACTCGATCGTTCCGGGCGTGCCGGCCACGCGCACCGGGACCTGGAAGTCGAGCGACCCGTTCCAGGCGTCCTCACCGAGCTCCTGGTGAAAGATGCTCCCGCTCTGGATGAACGTGTCGAACAGGAAGGTCCCGTCCGTCGTCTCCCGGTAGAGCACCTCGCGCGTGTTCGGCTCGTAGCGCTTCGTCTTCGCGTAGGTGCCGCGCCATTCCATCGTGGTGCCGCCGAACGCAGGCAGCAGATGCCGCCCGTCGACCCGCCCCTGGAAGAGGTTGTTCTCCGTGTAGCGGATCCGGGTACTGAGCTGGTCCGTGTTCGAGTCGAGGTTGAAGCCCTGGAGGATTCGCGACTCGTCTTCGGTCAGCCGGTTGAGCAGACCCGAGAACGTAATGGTGGTCGTCGGCGACAGAGCGATATCGGCGTTCAGCATCCCGCCGAGCGAGACCTCGCGGGTGGTCGCCTGGCCGGTGTAGTCGACTTCCGGATCGAGGATCCCGGAAGCGGCAAACACGCGCTCCACGTAGTCCTCGCGGCGGCCCCACGTATCAGAGTAGTCGACGGTCGCGAAGATCCCGAGGCTCTTCTCTCCCACGGGGATGTCCGTCGCCATCGCGAGATCGAACCCGCCGTTCATCGGCAGGTCCTTCGAGATCCCCTCCCAGGCGGGCGAGAAGGCCTCTCCGATGAGTTCCAGCTCCTGAGGGCTGAAGTTGGACGGATTTACGGCGACATCTCGCGGAATCAGGCCCGGGATGTCGCGAAACCCATCGTCGAAGCCCAGGAAATCCCTCGCGCCGCCGCTGTAATCGAGCCCCGTCTTGAACGAGCTCTGCGTGTCGTAACCGGCCTTCCCGGCGATCGTGAAGAAGTTCTGGCCGGGCACCTTCCGGGTCTTTATCTCGACGAGGCCACCAGCGTAGTCCGCCGGGTTGCTGGGCACGTAGCTCTTCGAGGTCGAGACGCTCTCGATGAAACTGGCCGGGACGAGATCGAGCGGAATCGCCTTGCGGTCCGGGATCGGCGAGGGAAGCACGGCGCCGTCCAGGGTGGTCGCGCCGTAGCGCTCACCGAGCCCGCGCACGTAGACGTACCGGTCGTCGACGACGGACACGCCGGGTACACGGACCATCGCGGCGGCGGCGTCCGAATCGGGCGACTGGGAGATCTGCTCACGGCCGATCGCGTCCGTGACGGCGGCCGCGGTGCGGCGATTCTCCAGCAGCGCGGCGGTCGTCCCCTGCTCGCTCGCGACGGAGACCGTGAGTTCCTGCACCTCGACCGCCTCACGCGGGAGGCTGACGTCCAGAACCGTGACCTGACCGGCCGTCACCACGACGTCCGTGACGGTCTTCTGGGCGAACCCGATCAGGCGAATCTGAATCGCGTGCGTACCCGCGGGGACGTCGCTCAGCGAGAAGCGACCGTCGACGTCGCTCACCGTCCCGAGGTTCGTACCTGGAATCGACACCTGAGCCATCGCGAGCGGTCTCGCGAAATCCTCGTCCAGGACCCGCCCGGAGATTCGACCCGTGTCCTGGGCGATCATCTTCGTCGGAAGAACGAAGAGGAATGCGAAAAGGGCCATCGCGCGGCGGACCGCGATACGCGGGGCCGGCGAGGCACGGAATGACTTCATGACGAGTGCTCCATCAGGGGGTTACCGGGTGCTACGGGCCTGCTACCGGGCCGATGATGGAGGGCGGCCGTAACATCCAGAGAGGGGACCAGTCACGATGTCGTCACGGTTCTGACCGGGGGCTGTCACGCGGGTGGCCGGCGATAACAGTGATCCGCCGGGGGCGGAAGCCGGGGGGGGAGCGTCACACGATCGTTACAAATACGTTACCGGAGTATTGACACGCGCTAGCCAGCATCACTGCGGTGGGTTTTCGGTCTCGAGAGTAGACCCGCTCCCGAGCGGAGCGTTGACCGCAGAGTAGACAGCGAAATGATGATAGACGCACAAATCCTGGTCGTGGACGACGAACCCGACATCCTCAGTGTGCTCGTGTACCACCTGAGTCGAGAGGGGTACCGGGTCACCACCGCCGTGAACGGACAGGGGGCGTTGGCGACGGCCGAGACGGAACGTCCGGACCTGATCATTCTCGATCTCATGTTGCCGGGGATGGACGGATACGAGGTGCTGCAACGCCTCCGCCAGGACGAGCGAACCCAGTCCATACCGGTCATTCTCCTCACGGCTCGCCGCGAGGAGGAGGAGCGAGTGAAGGGGTTCGAAGTCGGGGCGGACGACTACATCACGAAGCCGTTCAGCGCGCGAGAACTGGCGTTGAGGGTCGAGGCGCTACTGAGACGAGCCAAGGCCGAGCCGCTCTCACCAACGCGGCGGATCGTGGTGGGCCCGGTCGAACTCGATCGAGAGGCGCACAGGGCGTTTTCCGACGGCGACGAGGTGGACCTCACGCCTCTCGAGTATCGACTGCTCGAAGTTCTGCTCGAGCGCCGGGGTCGTGTGCAGTCGAGGCGGCAACTACTACAGTCCGTTTGGGACACCAACGCCGCGATCGAGACTCGGACGGTCGACATGCACGTCGCGAGGCTGCGCCACAAGCTCGGGAGCTCCGGCCCGTTGATCGAAACCGTCCGCGGTGTCGGATACCGATTCCGGGCGATCGACAAATAGTCGGTCGAGGGTGGTCGGCGCCGAGAGGTCCCGCGTCACGCAGATGAACCCGCTCCGCGCCGACGTCCGGCTCGTCACCCGCCTGTACGCAGCGATTGCCCTCCTGCTCATCGCGCTGTTCGGTGTCTTTCAGGCGTTGGCGGTGGCCGATCTCGCCGAGACCGCGAAGGGCGAGGTCGCGTATCACCTGGAGCAGACCGGGAGGCTGGTCGAGTCGCTGATGGGTGACCGGCGATTCGATGACGCCCTGGCCGACTCTCTCGGCGCGACTCACGAACTCAGGGTGACGCTGATCGGCGCCGACGGCGCCGTGCTCGGAGACTCGGATGTTGAGGCCTCCCGCCTGTCGTTGGTGGAGAACCACGCCGGGCGACCCGAGGTCTCCGAGGCCCTGGACGGTCGGGTCGGTGTCGCGGAGCGCATGAGCAGCACCGTCGACCGCCTGTTCGTATACGTGGCCGTACCGAGTCGCGGTCGCGCGATCCGATTCGCATCCAGTCGCGCGGCCGACCATCGGGCCGCGTCCAAGGCTCGTTGGTGGATGTTCCTCGTACTGCTGGTGGGCCTCGTCATCGCATACCCCATCGCCCGGTGGGCTTCTTCCGGTATCGTGCGACGGCTTCAGAGAGCCGAGGGCGCGCTCGTGGATCTCGCCGGCGGCGACCTCAAGGCCCGGGCTCAACTAACGGGAGTCGATCGGGTCGCGTCGGTCGGCCAGGCCATCGATCGCCTGGCCGATGCACTCGAAGAACGCGTGGAGGAGTCCGACACGCGAGCGGACAACCTGCGGGCACTCTTCGACGGGCTCGAGGATGCCGTGGCCTTCGTCGATGCCGACGGGACCCTGCAGATCCGGAACCCGGCGCTCGAACGGTGGGTGGGGCAGTCGGTGCGGATCGGCGACCGGCTCGACGAGCTGTTCAAGTCGCCGGACATAATCTCGGCCGTGAACCGGGCACAGGTGGGCGAAACCGTCACGGAGGAGCTCAGGTTCGGAAACCGCATCGTTCTCCTTTCGACCCGCCCCCATCGCGGCGGCGCGGTACTCACGCTACTCGACCTGACGACGCTGCGGAGTGTCGAGGGAGTCCGCCGCGATTTCGTCGCGAACGTGTCGCACGAGCTCAGAACGCCGCTGACGAGCATCATGGGGTTCGCCGAGGCGATCGTGGGGGGCGAGCTGGCTTCGGAGACGGCGCACGGATTCGGCGAGCGGATCCTCGCCAACGCGGCACGCATGCGCTCGCTCGTGGACGATCTGCTCGACCTGTCGCTGATCGAGTCGGGGAGCTGGAGCCCCACGCTCGAGAACGTGATGCCCGGAGCCGTGGCTCTCGAAGTGTGGAACGACCTCGTCGGCCGAGAGGTTATCGCGCTTCGCATCGACGATCCCGACAAGCTGGCCCTGGAGGCCGACGACTCCGCGGTCCGGCAGATTCTGCGCAACCTTCTCGGCAACGCGATTCGATATGCGCCGGGCGGAACACGGATCGTCGTCGGTGTGCGTCGGGAAGGCGACTCCGTTCGAGTCGACGTGAGCGACGAGGGACCGGGGATCTCCCCGGAGCACCTTCACAGGGTCTTCGAGCGATTCTATCGAGTGGACCCCGCACGGTCTCGTGAGGAGGGCGGCACCGGACTCGGACTCGCCATCGTCAAGCACCTCGTCGGGGGACATGGCGGACAGGTCGGAATCGAGAGCGAGGAGGGCCGCGGGACCACCGTCTGGTTTACGCTCCCCGTCGCGGGGCGTCTCATCCCATAACGCACCCCGGGCGCTGACAACGAGACCGCCCACGGGAACGCGGCCGTTTCCTCTTATTCGCGAGCGTTACTACACCACCACACAATCGTTACAAAGCGTCCAGACCTTGCTGCTCTTCCGCAGATGAGTGCTGGTCGGACCCCGCACGAGGGGCGCCGCCCGGTAACCATCGTCATTCGAGAGCAAGGGGGAGCAAGTTGAATCCTTGGATACGTAGGGCCGCGCTGAGCCTGTTCGCGGCTCTGGCGCTCGCAACGACGCAACCCGTCAGTGCGCAGGTCCAGGTCGAGTCGAACGCGACGAAGATCGAGTTCGGTGGCCGGGTCCAGCTTCAGGCCGGGACGAGCTCGTGTTCGGACTTCACGAACAACTCCAGCGACAACTCGGCCTGCGAGGAAGACGTCCCGATCACGGACACCTTCATTCGACGCGTCCGTCTCGCGATCGACATCGACTTCAACGAGTGGATCAGCGCGAAGATCCAGCCGGAATTCGGGAAGATCAACGGATTCCGTCTCGCGGACGCCTACGGCCGGTTGAATCTCGCGCCCGATGCCGACGTGACTCACGCGCAGATCACGCTCGGTCACTTCAAGCGTCCGTTCGACATCTTCGCGATGACCAGCTCGACACAGTTCCTCACGGTCGAGCGTGCGGTGCTGGCTCGCGGGCTTCCGTCGACCTCGTACGGTGCGATCACGGCCTTGAACCGATGGGGCGATCGCGACGTGGGCGTGATGATCGACGGTGGCGTGAGCGAGGATCGGTTCCACTACTGGTTCGGCGTCTTCAACGGCGGGCTGAGCTTCGAGAACGCCGACGACGGCGGGAAGCAGTACGTCGGTCGTGCGCAGATGAAGCTCACCACCGGCGAACTCCCGGTGAAGTTCGGCGTGGCCGGATCCATCAACAACCAGCCCTACCTGGAGGCGGACGAGAGCATCTCGACGAAGGGGTACGAGGGCTGGGAGATCTTCGCCGAGTTGGGCGACTTCAACGGCGGTCCGCACGTCCAGGCGGCCTTCATCGGCGGCAAGAACTCGCTTCAGAACCTGATGGGCGACGAGCCCGACCTGCCCGGCGGCGACGAGTTCGCGACGCTGTCCACGTGGCAGGCGATCGGCGGCTGGAAGTTCGACGTCGAGAACTTCTGGGTCGAAGCGATCCAGCCGGTCTTCCGGATCACGCGAGCGAACCCGAACACCAGTCTCGACAAGATGTCCGTCTGGGGGTTCACGCCCGGCGTGCAGGTCTTCTTCGACGGCCGCAACAAGATCATGGCGAACTGGGACTTCATCTCGTTCGACGACGATCGACGGTCGGAGAACTCGTTCAAGCTGCGGTACCAGTTCCACTTCTAGACGCTCAGGCGTCGCAAAAGGAGACGTGTCTTCAATGAAATCCCGGATCATTCCCCTCGTCGCACTGATCGCGGTCGCCTGTGGCGGCGGTGCCGATGCCGCGCGGACGCTGATTCAGAACAAGGGATCCGACACCCTCGTGAACGTCGCCCAGGCATGGGCGGAAGCGTACGGTGCGCTCCGCCCGGACGTGGCGATCGCCGTCTCGGGAGGCGGATCGGGCACGGGGATCTCGGCCATGATCAACGGAACGGTAGATATCGCGAACGCGAGCCGTCAGATGCGGGACAGCGAACTCGAGGCGGCCCGTGCGAACGGCAACGACCCCGTCGAGTTCATCGTCGGGTACGACGCGCTCGCGATCTTCCTCCACCCGGACAATCCGCTCTCCGAGGTGTCGATCGACCAGCTCGCCGGTATCTACGGCGAGGGCGGCACCATCGAGACGTGGAGCCAGCTCGGCGTCTCTGTCGCGGGGTGTGACAGCGACGAGGTCATCCGGATCAGCCGGCAGAACAACTCGGGCACCTACGCCTACTTCCGTGGAGCAGTCCTCGCGGACAACGACTTCAAGCTCGGATCCCGCGACATGCACGGTTCAAAGGATGTGGTCGACCTTGTCGAAAACACCCCGTGTGCGATCGGGTACAGCGGACTGGCTTACGCCACCGACCACACGAAGATGCCCTGTGTGGTCAGTGGGGACGGCCCGTGTGTCGCACCCAGCGTCCCGACGGCGATCGACGGCTCCTATCCGATCGCGCGGCCGCTGTTCATGTACACGGCGGGGCAGCCCGAGGGCGCGGTCCGCGAGTATCTGGACTGGGTGCTGTCGGCAGACGGACAGTGCATAATCCTCGAGTTGGGGTACGCACCCGCCACGACGGTCGAGTGCGCCTGACGCACGAACCGGGGCCGGACGGCGGCCACCGCCGCCGTCCGAGCCGTGGATCGACCAAACATTCACCGCCGGAGTCGCCGTGAGCCACTACGAAGAGAGGCTCGAACGAGATCTCGCCGGGATTCGACAGCATGTCTTCAAGCTCGGCGAACGCGTAGAAGAGTCCCTGAAGCAGGCCGTCGAGGCCCTGATCGCGAACGATTGGGACGCCTCGAACGAGGTGATCCTGGGAGACATGGTCATCAACCGGTCGTCCCGGGAGCTCGATCGGACCTGTCACGCGTTCGTCGTGCGTCACGCACCCAGTGCGGGGCACCTGAGATTCGTTTCGTCGGTGCTGAGAATCAGCGTGGCGCTCGAGCGAATGGGCGACTACGCCGTCACCGTTTCTCGTGAGAACATCCAGCTGACCGACCCGTTGCCGGAGTCGGTGCTCAGCGACGTACAGCTGATCGCGCACCAGGGTTGGGCGATGCTCGACCAGGCACTCCACGCGTTCGTCGAACGGGACGTGGATCTCGCCCGGACGACCATGGGGCAGACGACGCAGGTCGAGCTGACGTTCCAAAAGGTGTACGCCGATCTGCTCGCCGAGGGCGAGAGGGAACAGCACTCCGTCAAGGATCTCTTCGCCCTTCTGGGCGTGATCGCCAGCATCGGCCGCGTCTCCGACCACGCGAAGAACATCTGCGAGGAGACCGTCTTCACCGTCACCGGCGAAACCAAGGAACCCAAGGTCTTCCGCATCCTGTTTGTCGGCCGGCGGAATGATTCCGCGACCCAGATCGCCGAGGCGTTCGCCCGCAAGGCGTTCCCGAATTCAGGTAGATACGAGAGCGCCGGATGGGATCCCGCGGACGCGGTGCCGTCGGAGTTCGTGGACCACCTCGCAGAGCAGGGGCTCGATCTGTCCGGTCTCGTGCCCACTCCGTTCGAGACGAGCGCGGCGCGGCTGGCCGACTACCACGTCGTCGTCGCGATGGGCGAGGGCGTGAGAGAACGCATCCCCGACGTCCCCTATCGCACCGTCGTGCTCCATTGGGACCTGCCTGCGCCGGAATCCGGCGAGGATGCGGGGGACGGGGCTTCCCGGATGTATCGAGCCGTAACCGAGCAGGTGTCTTCGCTCATGGTGAGTCTCAGGGGCCCGAATGCCGACTAGGTCCGTCGGTGATGCAACGACCGATATCGACCGGCGGGATGCCGCCTGGTACGTCGACAAGACGGTCGCGGGGCTCGTCTTCGTGGGCGGGATCTCGGCGATCATCTTCATCATCGGGATCTTCGTGTTCATCACGCGGGAAGGCGTCGGATTCCTGACGTCGGCCTTCGACTTCAAGGAGTTCTTCGGGTCGCCGGCATGGAGGCCCACCTCTGAACGCGAACCGACGTACGGCGCTCTGGCTCTGATCGCCGGCACCGCAAGCGTCACCGGCCTCGCGATGATCGTCTCGGTCCCGTTCTCCCTGGGAGCCGCCATCTTCATCGGCGAGTTCGCCACCGGGAAGCTACGCGAGGCGCTCAAGATCCTGGTCGAGCTGCTCGCTGCGATCCCGTCAGTCGTCTGGGGCTTCATCGGGCTTTCGATCATGAACCCGCTGATCATCGAGACCTTCAACGTCCCCATCGGCCTGAACATCCTGAATTCCGGGATCATTCTCGGGCTGATGGCGGCTCCGATCATGACGACGATCGCCGAGGATGCGCTCAAAGCCGTTCCCGATTCCTACCGGGAGGCCGCCGAGGCGCTCGGCGCGACACGCTGGCAGGTGACGCGGCGAGTCGTCCTCCCCGCCGCGAAGAACGGGCTCGTCGCGGCGATCTTGCTGGGCGTCGGACGGGGTTTCGGGGAGACGATGGCCGTGTTGATGGCCAGCGGTCACTCGGTGAACATGCCGGGGAGCGTCTTCGACTCGGTGCGGGCGCTGACCGCCACCATCGCCGCCGAACTCGGCGAAACGGCGATGGGGAGCGACCACTACCGGGCGTTGTTCACCCTCGGAATCCTCCTGTTCATCGTCACGTTCTTCATCAACCTCACGGCCGACCTGGTCGTGCGGGGAATCCGGAAGAAGTAGGCCATGTTCGAGACCACAGCGCTCAACGCGCGTAGCCGCCGCGTCGAAAGCCTCGTCCGGATCCTCTTCCTGATGATGGCCGTGCTCCTGATTCTGCCCGTGCTGATCATCCTGGGCGTCCTGATCGCGCGGGGCGGCCCCGTGCTGTCGTGGGAGTTCCTCACGACGCCCCCGACAAACGGCATGACGGCGGGTGGAATCCTGTTTCCGCTGATCGGCACCGTGTGGATCGTGACGGTCGCGCTCATCGCGTCCGTGCCGGTGGGCGTCGCCGCGGCGATCTACCTGAGCGAATACGCCCCCGACAACTGGCTCACTCGGGCCATCAACCTCGCGATCATCAACCTCGCGGGCGTGCCCTCGATCGTGCACGCGCTGTTCGGCGTAGGCGCGTTCGTGCTCTTCTTCCGATTCGGGACGAGCATTCTTGCGGCCTCTCTGACCCTGGCGGTGATGACACTTCCGGTCGTCATCGTGGCGACCCGCGAGTCGCTTCAGTCCGTTCCGCGGGCCTTCCGCGAGGCGTGCTGGAACATGGGGGCAACGCGCTGGCAGACGATCCGCAAGGTCGTCCTCCCGAACGCCGTCAGCGGCATCCTGACCGGTGTCATCCTCGAGGTGTCACGGACGGCTGGAGAAACCGCGCCCATCATGTTCACCGGCGCGGCCTTCTTTCTGCCGTTCCTGCCCCAGGGTGTGCTCGATCAGACGATGGCGATGTCGATGCACCTGTTCGTGATCTCGACCGCCGTTCCGGACGTTCCCGAGGCGCTCCCCTACGGCGTCGCCCTGGTGCTGATATCGATGGTGCTGGTGATGAACGCCGTGTCGGTGGCCTTCCGCGTCTACCTGCGGAGCAAGAAGAAATGGTAGCGGACCCCGGGGTGAAGGTCTCTGTACGGGACCTTACGATTCGATACGGCGATGACGTGGCGCTGCACGATGCCTCGTTCGACATCTACGAGAACGAGATCTTCGGCATCATCGGTCCGGCAGGCAGCGGCAAGACGTCGTTTCTTCGGGCGCTCAACCGGATGGACGAGTTCACGGCGGGGATGGCCGTGGACGGACAGATCGTCCTCGACGGTCACGACGTCTCGAAGTGGCGAAACCTCTACAGCCTGAGGCGCCGCATCGGGGTCGTGTTCCCTCTCCCCGTCGGCCTCCCGCTCAGCGTATACGAGAACGTGGCGCTGGCTCCCCGGCTGTCGGGCGTGCGGAATAAGGCGGAGCTCGACGAGGTAGTCGAACGCTGCCTGCGCCGCGCGGCCCTCTGGGACGAGGTCAAAGACCGGCTCGACTCGCTCGGGAGCCTGCTCTCGGGGGGGCAGCAGCAGCGACTCACGATCGCGCGTGCGCTCTCCCAGGACCCGGACCTGCTCCTGCTGGATGAGTTCTCCATCGCCGTCGACCCGGTTACCACCATGCGGATCGAAGACGTCCTGAAGGAACTCCGCGAGGAAGTGACGATCGTGCTGGTCACGAACCTGGTCCAGCAGGCTCGCCGACTGGCGGATCGGACGGCGTTCTTCCTGACCGGCGATCTGATCGAGGTGGCCGGAACCGAGGAGCTGTTCACGGGGACCGTCAGCGACCAGCGGACCCGCGACTACGTGGAGGGCCGCTTTGGCTGATTCGGATCAGGGGACCGCCGTGAACCAGGCGACGACCATCGACGCACCAGGAGGGACAGCGCCTGCCTCGCGTGCTCCGTTTGCGATCGAGACGCGAGATTTCAACCTCTGGTACGGCACGTTCCAGGCGCTCTTCGATGTCGACCTTCAAATCAAGAGCGGGATCATCACATCGATGATCGGGCCGTCGGGGTGCGGAAAGTCGACGTTTCTCCGCAGCTGCAACCGCATCACCGAGCGATTGGGCTACGTTCGAACTACCGGTACGATCGACATCCTCGGACACGACATCCTGGCGGAGGACGTCGAGTTGCTGCAGGTCCGAAAGCAGGTCGGGATGGTCTTTCAACGCCCCAATCCGTTGCCACTGTCGATCCGCGACAACGTGTTGTTCGGTCATCGGATCCATCATGCGGGGACGAAGACCTCGAAGTCCGGTGAGGACGACATCGTCGAGAAGGCGCTTCGCGACGTCCTGCTTTGGGACGAGGTGAAAGACCAGCTCGGTGGCCGCGCGATCGACCTCCCCCTCGAATCCCAGCAGAAGCTCTGCATCGCCCGGCTGCTTCCGGTAAAGCCCGCGGTCCTGCTCATGGACGAGCCCTGCTCGGCGCTCGATCCCAAGGGCACGGAAGCCGTGGAGGAGCTCATCTGGGAGCTTCGCGGCGACTACACGATCCTGATCGTCACGCACAACATGGCGCAGGCCCGGAGGGCCAGCGACGAGTGCGTGTTCATGCTGCTCGGGAAGGTCATCGAGCACGGGGCGACCGAGGACGTGTTCCTGTCTCCCGAGGATCCGCAGACCTCCGACTACATCGAGGGCCGATACGGCTGAGACCTGTGTCCCGCCGTGGTCCGCACGCGGCGCATGTGCGGTCTGCTACCCGAACACCCCGCGGAAGAAGAAGTAGAAGAACGCGGCGAGTCCGGCCCCGACCGGCAACGTCACGATCCACGACGTGACGATCTTGAAGACCACTCGCAGGTCGATCGCCGCGATCCCGCGCGCGAATCCGACGCCGAGCACGGCGCCCACGATGATGTGCGTCGTCGAAACGGGAAGCCCGAGACGAGAAGCGATGACCACCGTGCTCGCGGCGGCGAGCTCCGCGCAGAACCCGCGGCTCGGGGTCAACTCGGTGATCTTCGTCCCGATCGTCCGCATCACGCGATATCCCAGGGTCGCCAGCCCGAGGACGATGCCGCCGCCGCCGAGGAACAGGATCCACAACGGAAGCGCCGCCTCCTGCGTGACCTCGCCGCTCGTCGCGATGCTCACGACCGCGGCGAGGGGACCGATCCCGTTCGCAACGTCGTTCGATCCGTGCGCGAAGGCCATCGAGCAGGCGGTAAACACGCACAGCGGCGCGAAGATCTTCTCCACTCCGGCATAGTGGAAGTCACGCTCCGCTTCGGGGTCGACCCTGACCCTCGAGATGAGCAGCCGCCCGACGAGTGCCGTGAGGAGACCGATCAGGAGGGCCACACCGAAGGCCTGCAGCGTCGTGAGCTCGACGTTGATGTGCGAGAGCCCCTTCCAGACCGTGACCAGCGCGATCAGCACGCCCATCAGAAAGACGTAGACGGGCCCCCACTTTCGGGCCGCCGCCATCGGGTCATCGTCTTCGAGGATCAGGCGGCGCACGCTGTGAGCGAGGAGGAAGGCAATCGTACCGCCAAGCAACGGCGAAACGATCCAGCTCGCCAGGATCTGCCCCACCTGACCCCACTGAACGGCTTCGACGCCGAGCCCGACCACACCGAAGCCGACCAGGGCGCCGACGATCGTATGCGTGGTGGAGACCGGCCACCCGTAGTAGCTCGCGATCATGAGCCAGATGCCCGCCCCCAGCAACGCGGCGAGCATCCCGTAGATCAGGACCTCCGGCGCCGGCACGAACGCGGCGTCGATAATCCCCTTCCGGATGGTCCCCGTGACGTGCCCACCGGCCAGAAACGCCCCCGCGAACTCGAAGATCGCGGCGATGATGATGGCCTTCCGAACGGTGATTGCGCGCGAGCCCACGGACGTGCCCATGGCGTTCGCGACATCGTTGGCTCCCACGCCCCAGGTCATGTAGAGCCCGAGGATCGAAGCGAGGACGATGAAGACCAGTGCGGATTCCAAGAATGCCTCCGGTTAACGCGTCAGCGAATACCTAGCGGGCGATCAGGAGCCTCAGCCGGTCACCGACATCTTCGGCGTAGTCGGCGATGTCCCCGATGAGATCGATCAGGCGATCCCAGTACACGACTTCCAGCGCGTTGAGCTGATCCTGGTGCTCGAAGAGGAGTCCGATCAACGCCATCCCCTGATCGTCCGTGTGAGTCTCGATCACCGAGAGCTCTTGGATGTTCTCGATGACCCTGTCCGTCTCCTTGCCGCGGAATCCCATCTCGAGGAGCTCGTCGAGCTCGTTGATGACTTCGCGGCATTTGTGGACGGCATCGACGACACGCCGCGCGTACGGCAACAGGCCGTCGCTCATGAACTCCGGGATCTCCATGCCTCGCAGGACGACGAGGCCGGCAATGTCCTGCGCGGTGTCGGCGATCGAGTCCTGCGCGTTCAGCAGGTCCAGGAGGTCGCGACGATCGACCGGCATGAAGAGGCTGCGCGGCAGATGTGACCGAAGCTCGTTCTTGAGATCATCCGCCTCGCCCTCGAGGGTGAAAATCGTGTCCTTGTGGGCACGCACACGGTCGTGATCCCGATCTCTGAGAGCTTCGAGAAGCGGGACGACCTCTTCGGCGCACGCTTCGACGGCGCGCATGTGCTCCTGCATGGGTCGGAACGGCGATTTTCCAAAGAGGGCGGAAATCGGACTGGTGGTCCGCATGGCGGCATTCTCCTGGGCTTCGCGACCCGAATCGGGCGCTCACCCCGTACCAAGAGGCGACGAAGGACTACCGATGTAACGATCAGGTGGGAATTGTAACGATTGTAACGGACACGGGCGATTGCCGAGGCGAGTCCGGGGGCTGGTACGATCGTGGCAGCAGGGTATCATTGTCCGACGAGGGTCCAGGACGCGGAGCGGATGACGCCCGCGAAGACTTCCGGGGAGGACCATGGCCAGTCTGATCGTGATCGATGTCGAGGAGGAGACGAGGGTCCCGTTTCTGCGCGGCATCCTCACCCGGTCGCTACAGAACGCGGGACTGACCTTCGACGAGTCGTATCGGTTCGCGAACGGCGTCCGCAAGGCACTCGGCGACGCCGCCGAGATCACGAACGCCGAGCTGAGGAGGCGCGTTCACGAGCGCCTCCTCGACGCCGACCCCGAGGTCGCGGAACGGTATCAGTCGGGATTCGCGACAGCCGAGACGCTCCTCGTCATCTCACCCGACGGAGAAGCGCGACCTTACTCGCGCGGGCGTCATCGGATCGACCTCCTCTCCGGAGGTCTGAGACCCGAGGAGGCCGCCGCGATCGTCCACGACGTCTATCGGACGCTGGCGGATCGCGGCGAGGCCAGGATCGATTCGGTCGCGCTCGACGATCTCACGCGAGATACGATTCGCGAGGCCGTCGGGGAGAAGGCGGCGAGTCGCTACAGCGTGTGGCGAGACTTCGAAGCCAGCGACCGGCCGCTCATCGTCCTCATCGGCGGAACGGTCGGGACCGGGAAGAGCACGATCTCCACCGAGCTGGCGCACCGGTCCGGAATCGTGAGGATTCAGTCCACCGACATGCTGCGCGAGGTTATGAGGTCATTGATCCCCAGGGAGCTTCTCCCGGTGCTGTTTCAATCCACGTACACGGCCTGGCGCGCCATCCCCGGAACGGAAAACCCCGTCGAGCCCAGCGAGGCCCTGCTTGCGGAAGGCTACCTCAGTCAGGCGGATCCCGTATCGCTCGCGTTTCAGGCCGTCGTCGAGCGGGCCCTCAAGGAACGCGTCTCCCTGATCCTCGAGGGAGTCCATGTGCATCCCAGCTGGATCTCGAAGATCACGGAAGAGACGGATGCGATCGTCGTCCCGATCATGCTTGCGGTCCTGAGCCGAAAGCAGCTTCGGCGTCGGATCACAGGGCGTGGCCGCGCCGCGCCCGACCGGAGAGCCGAACGATACCTCTCGAACTTCGACGCGATCTGGCAACTGCAGTCGTTTCTCCTCTCGGAAGCGGATGATGCGGGCGTTCCCATCATCTTCAACGAGGAGAAGGACGAGACGGTGCAGCAGGCGATGACGGCCGTGCTGCGGGCCCTCTCGAAGGCGCTCGCCGTTCCGACCCGAGCGCAGGTGGGCGAGTGACCCCGCGTCGAAAGGGACTGCTGATCATCCTGGATGGATTGGGCGACCGCCCGATCGAGTCGTTCGCGGGCAAGACACCGCTGGAGGTCGCGGCTACGCCCAACCTGGATCTCCTCGCCGCTTCGGGTCAGTGCGGTCTCGTCGACCCGCTCTCTCCGGGCGTCCCTGTCGATACGGCGACCGGTACCGGACTCCTCCTCGGCGCCCCCCCGCAATCGATCGCCGGTCTGTCCCGCGGGCCCGTCGAGGCCGCGGGAGTCGGACTGGAGATCGCACCCGGCGATCTGGCGCTCCGCTGCAACTTCGCCACCGTCGACATGGTCGAGGGTTGCATGGTCATCGTCGATCGACGGGCCGGCCGCATCCGGTCCGGGACGGCAGAGCTCGCCGAGAGTCTCAGCGACCTCGATCTCGGGGACGACATCACGGCGACGGTCATGCCCGCTACGCAGCATCGTGCCGTCCTGCGGCTTTCGGGTCAGGGGCTTTCGGCGGCGATCAGTGACACCGATCCGGGCGTCGTGCCTCTCCCCGCCCGTGTCCTTCGAAGCAAGGCCCGGCAACGGGAGGATGCGCGTGCATCGCGGAGCGCCGCGGCCGTCAGCCGCTTCGTCCACGAGGCGCACGAGATCCTCCGCGACCATCCGGTAAACCTCGAGCGAATCGAGCGTGGGGACCTCCCTGCGAACGGGATCCTCACGCGCGGCGCCGGGCTCGCGACGACCGCGAGGAGCATCATCGAGGTACTCGGACTCACCGCGACGGTCGTGGCCGGAGAGTCCACCGTGCTCGGGCTCGCCGCCCTCCTCGGGCTCAAATCCGTGACCGATCCCGGTTTCACCGGGCTTCCGGACTCCGATGTCGCGGGGAAGGTCGCAGCGGGGCTGGAGGCGCTGAAGGAGGACGAAATCGCGTTCGTCCACGTGAAGGGCCCGGACATCTGCTCACACGATATGGCACCAGAGGGAAAACGGGACTTTCTCGAGGTGATCGATTCCGCCCTGGGACCGCTGCTCGACCGCGACGACCTGGTCGTCGGCGTGACCGGTGATCATTCGAGCGACAGCAGTACGGGGAACCACGCGGGCGATCCCGTCCCGACGATTCTCAACGCCCCGGGCGGGCGTCGCGATGGGAATGCGGACTTCGGGGAAACGGCATGTGCACGCGGGAGTCTCGGGCGACTGACGTCGAGCGAGTTCGTGATGTCGTTTCTCGACGCGATGGGGGCGGTGCCGGAATGGCGGCCAGGGAGTGCGACCTACCCGTTGGCTCCGGATAACTGGGGCGGCTGACGCCGGTCAGTCGCCGCGGTCGATGTCCCAGGGGGCATCGGCCTTCCGGCGCTGTTTCTTCACGGACCGCATGAGCTTCTGGTGGTAGTCCACGACCGGTCCACCCGGCAGCGGCACCGCGTGCACGTACTCGCCGGACGCCTGCAGATCCCACGACCGCTGATTGTCAGCCAGCGCGTGCTTCAGGGTCTTGCGCAGCCGCTTCCGGACCCGCGGGTCGCAAATCGGCAGCATGACCTCCACCCGCCCATCCAGATTTCGACGACGACAGTCGGCGCTTCCGATCCACACCACCGGATCGCCGTCGTTGGCGAACCAGTAGATCCTGTCGTGCTCGAGGAACCGGCCGATGATGCTGCGCACGCGGATGTTCTCGCTCCACCCGGGCAGGCCCGGACGCAGCATGCACTGACCCCGAACGATGAGGTCGATCTCGACGCCCGCGTTGGACGCGGCGTATAGCGCCTTCACGATCTCGGGGTCGTCCAGGCCGTTCAGCTTCAGGACGATGCGACCGTCTTTTCCGGCCCGGGCCAGTTCGGTCTCGGTCTCGATCCGCTCCAGAATCGTGCGGCGTAGCGCTCGCGGGGCCACCACCAGCTCCTCGTATTCCTGTTCCGGAGCGTACCCGGTCAGGTAGTGGAAGAGGTTCACCGCGTCCCGGCCCACTTCCGGCCGCGCGGTGAACACCCCGAAGTCGGTGTAGATGTGGGCCGTTTCGGAGTTGTAGTTCCCCGTTCCGATGTGGCAGTACGGCCGGATCTCCTCGTCCTCGTCGCGAAGCACGAGCGCGATCTTCGCGTGCGTCTTCAAGCCGACGAGACCGTACGTGACGTGGACCCCTGCCTCTTCCAGGACGGATGCCCACTCGACGTTGTCCTGCTCGTCGAAGCGGGCCGTCACCTCGACCAGGACCGCGACTTCCTTGTCCGCCTCCGCAGCTCGTACCAGGGCATCGATGATCTGCGAGTTCTCGGACGTCCGGTAGAGCGTCTGCTTGATCGCCACCACGGTCGGATCGTCGGCCGCCTCCTGGATGAACCGTTCGACGGTGGCGGTGAAGGAGTCATACGGGTGGTGGACGATCAGGTCACCGGCCCGGATTACGGCGAACAGGTCCGGAGCGTCCTCGGTCTCGCCCTCCCGGAGCAGACGGGGCGGGATCATCGGCTCCCACGGCTCGTACCGGTGCTCCCACGGGCCCTCGTCCACGATCTGATTGAGTCCCTGTAAGGCCATGAGACCGGGGATCTCGTAGAGGTCTTCGTTGTCCAGACCGAGTTCCCGCAGCAGGAAGTCACGCACCTCGGCGGGCGTCGACGGCTCGACCTCGATCCGGACGACCGGAGCGAAGCGCCGCTCCCGCAGCTCCTCCGAGATCACGCGGAGCAGGTCGTCGGCGACCTCCTCGTCGCGCGACACATCCGCGTTGCGGGTGACCCGGAAAAGCGAAGCCGATTCGACGGTCATTCCGCGGAACAGCTCGCCGACGAACCCCGATATGACCTGCTCGACCGGCACGTAGTGGCCGGACTCGGGAAGCACGATCCAGCGCATCCCGGTCGGGATCTTGAGCCGCGCGAAGTGGCGGGTCTTCCGATCGGGGTGCACCAGCATCAACGCGAGCGACAGGCTCAGGTTCGAGAGGAACGGGAACGGGTGCCCGGGATCGACCGCCAGCGGCGTGAGAATCGGGTAGATCCGCTTCCGAAAGGTGTCGTGCACTTCCTCCCGCTCGGAGTCCGACAGATCGACGAAGTCGCGCAGCACCACCCCCGCATCGCTCTGCAGGCTCGGCCGCAGGTCGCACTCCCAGGCCTCCGCCATGCGCTCGCGCATGACCCGGACGCCGTCCCGTACGAGCTCGAGCTGTTCGGCCGGGGTCCGTCCGTCGGCCGACGTCTGCATCACGCCGGCCTCGCGCTGCCGCTTGAGCCCGCCGACGCGCTTCATCACGAACTCGTCGAGGTTGTTCTCGGTTATCGCCAGGAATCTCACGCGCTCGAGCAGCGGGATGTCGTCGTCCAGCGCCTGGTAGAGGACGCGCCAGTTGAAATCGAGCCAGCTGAGCTCGCGATTGAAGAACAGGGATGGGTCGTTCTGTCCCGCGTCAGGCGGAACCGTGCCTGGGCGGACCGCCCGAGGAACGTGGATGAACCCGCTGACGTCGAGGTCTTCCACAGGCTCGGGGGCCTCGAACGACCGCGAAGGATCGGTCTCTCTCGGGACAGCCTTCTCGGGGGCGGGAATCGCCCACTGTGGCGGGATGCCAGCAGCCGTACCGGGATCGCCGGGTCGCCGTTCCCGCTCGACGGGCCACGCGCCCGAACGTTCGGGGCGCCGCATGCCCCGGCCGATGGGGCTTTTCTGCCCGCTATCTTTCGGGTCGGACGACATGGCTCATCTCCAGGGTTCGGATCCGCGCATCAGGTATGCAGGTTACGCGCCGTCGCGCCGCGGGTTCCGCCCCTGCCCGCCAGCGGCCTAAACCGCGGCCGGCTCGGCGATTGAGACCGACGGCTCGACGCCGAAAACCGATGAGAAGAAGCTGCCCTTGTGACGGAGGGCCCACTGCTCGAGCAGAAACGGTCCGCCGCCCGACAACTCGAGCTCCAGCCCCTCGGGCCCGAGCGTGGCGGTCACCCCCTGAACGCGCTGCAGATGCTCCCTGTCGAGGGAATCGGCCACTCGGAGGATCGCCGCGAGACGCTCGATCCGCAGCCGGTCCTCCCGGCTCAGGTCTCGAAACAGATAGTGATCCGCGCGGGGCTCGGCACGCCGATGGTAGCGCGCGATGAGCGCGACGAGCGGAAGCTCCGAGGGGGAGATCCCGGGGATCTCGGAATGCAGGATGAGATAGAGGGAGTGCTTGTGGTGTTTTCTGTACGAGATGTGCTGCCCGATATCGTGCAGGATGGACCCCGCGATCAGCAGTTTGCGATCGCCCGCGTCCAGCCGGTGCAGCTCTTCGAGCTGATCGAACAGCTCGATCGCGAGCCCGGTCACGTGCCGCGCGTGGGCTTCATCGAACAGGTACCGCCGTCCCAGCGTCAGTGCCCCCTCGGCGACGACACGTTCCTGGCGACCGAGTGCCCCTTCACCGGTGACCTCGTCGACCAGATCGAGCAGGACGCCCTCTTTGACCCCGACGCCGGGCACGTGGATGCGTTCGGCTCCGGCAAGCTCGGCCACGCGGTCGTACACGATGGCGGCGGGCAGGATGACGTCTGCCCGGTCTTCGCGCAGGCCGAGCTCGCCTACTCGCTGGGCGTAGGAGAGCCTCGACAGCTGCTCGATCACGCGCCGCAGGTCGGTGCGGGTGACCACCGGCACGCCGTCCTCTTCGGCCAGGGAGCCGGCGAGGCGGGCGAGCGCCTCGATGTTTCCGCCGGTCGCGATCACCTCGACGGGCATCCAGTGCTTCGCCGCAGCCGGGATCCGTAGCGTTGCCGCATACTCGGCCAGCAGCTTCGAGAAATGGCCGGGCGCGTCGGAGGCCTCGGCGAGTTCTTCCAGAAGCCGGACGGAGCCCATCGTATGGGATTCGCTCCACAGGATCCCGGCATCGTCTGCGAGCGACACCTCGACGCTCCCGCCCCCGAGGTCGACCAGCATCCATTTGTTCGTCCCGAAGTCGACTCGCCGTCGGACGGCGTGCCAGACGAGCCGGGCCTCCTCGCTGCCCGATATGAGCCCTAGCGACAGCCCGGAAACGTCACGGACCCGCTCTACGAACTCGGGGCCGTTCCGGCTCTCCCTGACCGCGCTCGTCGCGACCGCCCGGACGTGCTCGATCCCGAGGGCGTCGAGTTGCCGGCGAACCCCGGCGAACGCCTCGACGGCGCGCTCCACCGCCGATTCGGTCAGCTGGCCAGACAGGAAGGCGCCGTGACCCAGGCGCACGGGGAATCGCTCATAGGCGAGCTCGCGCCAATTCGTGGCGTCCACGAACTCCGCGGCCACGAATCGGATCGCGTTGGACCCCACGTCCACTGCCGCGACCCGGATCGGGAATCCAGCGGTCACGGCCCCTTCGGGTGCGCCCCCGTTCGGCATCGTCATAGGGGGCGCAAACTAGGCGTGCGGTGCGCCGGGCACGACCCTCGAGACGCGGTGTCCCGGGTCACCCGCGGGGCTCAGAAACGGTCGGGCACGAACCTCTGATTCTCGAGCGGGAGCCGGTCGAGATTGCGCGCCGGCGGGCGAGGCGGCAGATCGACCGCAGGCCATGGCACGTGCTCGTACGGGATCTGCTCCAGAAGGTGCGAGATGCAGTTGATCCGGGCCCGCCGCTTGTCGTCCGCCTCGACGACCCACCACGGCGATGCGTCCGTGTCCGTGCGCTCGAACATGTCGTCCTTCGCCGCCGAGTAGTCCTCCCAGCGCTCCCAGGACGCGAGGTCCATGTCGCTCAGCTTCCAACGCCGCCGGGGTCGCTCGAGTCGCTTCCGGAATCGACGTTCCTGCTCTTCGTCGCTCACCGAGAACCAGTATTTGATCAGATGGATCCCGGAGCGCTGCAGCATCTGCTCGAAACGGGGACAGGACTCGAAGAATTCGTCCACCTCATCTTCGGTGCAGAAGCCCATCACGCGCTCGACGCCGGCCCGGTTGTACCAGCTCCGGTCGAAGAGGACCATCTCGCCGACGGCCGGGAGGTGGGTCACGTATCTCTGGAAGTACCACTGCGACCGCTCGCGCTCCGTCGGCTTCCCGAGGGCGGCGATGTGCACCACACGGGGGTTCATGTATTGCACGATTCGCTTGATGGCCCCGCCCTTCCCGGCCGCGTCGCGCCCCTCGAACAGCACGCAGATCCGGTAGTCCGAATCGACCAGCCAGTCCTGCAGCCGGACCAGCTCGATCTGCAGCCGGCGCAGCTCGGCCTCGTAGATCTTCGAATCGAGTCTTGGAGGTCGTGCGCTCATGTCACCTCTGTCGCGTTTTCCGTCTTCGATTCGGCGGGGGACTCCTCGACTGCGGCCTCGCCACGGTCGGCGACGATCTTCGCTATCCGCTTCGCGAAGTAATAGACCCGTTTCAGATTCTCCACCACATCCGTCTCGAGCCTGAACGCCTCGAGTCGGTTCGGCGCGTCGGCGACGAGTCGCGCCGTCAGGTGCGCCTCGGCGTTCCGCGCCAGCTCGTTGATCTCGTCCTTCTCGCCGATCACGGCTCGCGCGCCCTCGACATCGTTGTCCGCCAGCGCGTCGAGTGACCGCTTCACGAGCGACTCGACGCGCACGAAGAAGTCGCCCATCACGACCCGGGTCTCCGGGCTGATGATCACGTTCGCCGAGACACGCTCGGTACCCGCCTCCACGAGGCTGGTCTCGATCATGTCGCCGATGTTCTCGATGTAGTTCGCTGCGGCGAGGAGATCGGCGAGCTCGGCCGACTCGTTTCGCGAGAGGTCCCGCTGCGACAGCTCTCCCACGTACCGAACCACCGCTCCATGCAACAGATCGAGGTCGTCGTCCATCGTCTGCAGGGCATCCAGGTCTGCCTGCGACCCCTCGAGGATGGCGCGCGGCGCGACATCGAGCATCGACAGGGCCAGCGTTCCCATCCTCGAGAGCTCGAGGCGGACCCGGTCGAGCGCTATGCCGGGTGTGTCGAGCAGCAGATCATCGAGGTACCTCGGCTTCACGGCCGTTCCACGCCCGTCCTTCGGCTCGCGAACCATCCAGGTGGCGAGTCGCGCAAACGGGCCGGTGAACCCGATGAACAGGAACGTGTTGACCACGTTGAACAGGGTATGCGCGTTCGCCACCTGGCGCGGCACTTCCGCGGCGAGCCGTTCGGTACCCGAGAGCGAGGTCGCGGTCGGTGAGATCGTGCGGACCAGAACCGCGAGCTCGTCGATGAACGCCACCCACAACAGCACCCCGAGGACGTTGAAGAGGATGTGGACCGCCGCCGCGCGTTTCGCGTTCGTCGGCTTCCCGAAGCCGGCGAGGAACGCCGTCACGCAGGTACCGATGTTCGCCCCGAGGGCCAGCGCGATTCCGGCGTCGAGCGTAATGAACCCCTGGGTCGCCAGGACGATGACGATGCCCATTGTGGCCGAGGAGCTCTGAACGAGGGCCGTGAACCCGGCGCCGGCGAGGATCCCGAGCCACGCGCTGTCCATGTGCCCCATCGCGTCGATGAACGGCTGATACGTACGGAGCGGACGCGCCCCGTCGCTCATCAGCTCCATCCCGAAGAACACCATGCCCAACCCGAGGATCACATGACCCCAGCGTTTGACGCGCATGTCCTTCGAGACGAAGTGCATGAAGAACCCGGTGATGATCATGATCATCGCGTACTGCGTCGCCTTGAACGCCACGATTTGGGCGGTGACCGTCGTACCGATGTTCGCCCCGAAGATCACCCCGATCGACTGCTGGAGCGTCATCAGCCCGGCAGTGATGAACCCCACGAGCAGGACGGTCGTCACGGAAGACGACTGGATGATCGAAGTGACGAATGCGCCGGCGAGCAGCCCCTTGAATCGGTTCTGGGTGACGCGAGCGAGGATCCCTCGCATCCGGGCACCCGCGACCACCTTCAGGGCCTCCGTCATCTGGTCGAGGCCGTACAGGAAGAACGCCAGGCCCCCGGCGAGGCCTATCGTGATTCCCGAGACATCGAGTTGTTCCATGCCCACGCCCGTGACGGAGAGCTGTCGAGGCCGGGACGCCGGCCACGTAACGAGAGATGAAGGACAGGTAACGGATCTGCAACAGCCCACCGCACGGAGAGGCTCTCGTTGCCCCCGAATCGGCCGCCGTCTACCATTCCAGTCGGATGTCGGCTAGCCGGCCTCCAGCTGCCAGGGGTACCCGCGGACGCGGGTTGAGATATACCCTTGGAGACCCGTGATTCGAGCGGACTCGGAGCACCGGTCTCCTGTAACCTGATCCGGTTGATACCGGCGTAGGGAGCGCGGCGGACCGACCCCACCACCGCCCCGACGTGCCACAGAAAGGCCCCGGGCCATGGCCCTGAACGAAGCACCTGCGAACAGACGCGCGAACGGCGCGGCGGGCGCCTCCGACGCCGAGTCGACCTACGGCGACAGCTTCCCCGGATCGCGGAAGGTGCTCGTCGACGGTCCGCGCGGGATCCGCGTGCCGAT
This sequence comes from Gemmatimonadota bacterium, assembly GCA_039587355.1. Lineage (GTDB taxonomy): Bacteria > Gemmatimonadota > Gemmatimonadetes > Palauibacterales > Palauibacteraceae > Palauibacter. The sequence goes on from JBDHIO010000022.1 coordinate 39,495, forward strand.
GCGCGAGATCTCGCTCTCCGACGGCGAGCCGCCGGTTCGCGTCCCGGACACGAGCGGCCCCCTCGAGCTCGACCCGAACGAGGGGCTCCCCCGGGTGCGGAGGGAATGGATCCTACGCCGCGGCGACGTGACCGAGGTCGACGCGCATTACGGAGAGATCGGGACGTCCGAGCTGATCCCGTCGGCACTCAGACGTCCGACGGTTCTCCGCGGAACCGGCCCGGTCTCGCAGATGGCGTATGCGAAGCGGGGCGAAGTCACCGAGGAAATGGAGTTCATCGCGATCCGCGAGGGGCTCCCGGCCGACTTCGTTCGCGACGAGGTGGCGCGCGGCCGCGCGATCATCCCGGCGAACATCAACCACCCCGAGCTCGAGCCCATGATCATCGGGCGCAACTTCCGGGTGAAGATCAACGCGAACATCGGCAACTCGGCCGTGACGTCCTCGATCGAAGAGGAGGTCGAGAAGGTCCGCTGGGCGACGCTCTGGGGCGCCGACACGGTGATGGATCTCTCGACGGGGAGCGACATCCACGAGACGCGGCAGTGGATCCTCCGGAACTCGCCTGTCCCGATCGGAACGGTTCCAATCTACGAGGCGTTGGAACGCGTGGGGGGGCAGCCGGAGGATCTCACGTGGGACGTATACCGGGACGTGATCATCGAGCAGGCCGAGCAGGGCGTGGACTATTTCACGGTCCACGCCGGCGTGCTGCTGCGCTACATCCCGATGACGGCCGAGCGGCTCACCGGGATCGTGTCGCGCGGCGGGTCGATCATCGCGAAGTGGTGCATGGCCCACCACCAGGAGAGCTTCCTCTACACGCACTTCGAGGAGATCTGCGAGATCATGGCCGCCTACGACGTGTCGTTCTCTCTCGGGGACGGGCTGCGGCCGGGGTCGATCGCCGACGCGAACGACGAGGCGCAGTTCGCCGAGTTGAAGACACAGGGCGAGCTGACGAAGGTCGCGTGGGAGCACGACGTCCAGGTCATGTGCGAGGGTCCGGGTCACGTTCCGATGCACATGATTCAGGAGAACATGGACAACCAGCTGGAGTGGTGTCACGAGGCGCCGTTCTACACGCTCGGGCCGCTGACCACGGATATCGCACCGGGATACGACCACATCACGAGCGCGATCGGGGCGGCGATGATCGGGTGGGCGGGCACGGCGATGCTGTGCTACGTGACGCCGAAGGAACACCTGGGGCTTCCGAACCGGGACGACGTGAAGGCGGGCGTGATCGCCTACAAGATCGCGGCGCACGCGGCCGATCTGGCGAAGGGGCACCCCGGAGCGCAGGCGTGGGACGACGCGCTGTCGAAGGCGCGGTTCGAGTTCCGCTGGGAGGACCAGTTCAACCTGAGCCTCGACCCTGTGACTGCACGGGAGTTCCACGACGAGACCCTCCCTGCGGCGGGCGCGAAGATCGCGCACTTCTGCTCGATGTGCGGCCCCAAGTTCTGCTCGATGCGCATCACGCAGGACGTGCGGGAGTACGCGAAGGCGAACGCCGTCGCCGCGGAGGCGGCGCTCGAGACGGGCATGCGCGAGAAGGCCGACGAGTTCAGGGCGCGCGGAAGCGAGCTCTACGTCGAGGCCGGGACCGCGGACTGATCGACACCCGGTCGTCGTGAGCCCCGGATGAGCACGCTGGTCGCGGCAGGGTACCTGATCATCCTGGTGTGTCTGCTCCCGTTCGGAGCCCACCGGCTGCGTCTCCTGTGGCTGCGATTCAGGCGACCGGCCCGACGCGAGATCCGCGAGTGGTCCGGCGAGCAGCCGGTCGTGACCGTCCAGCTCCCGGTCTACAACGAGGCGAACGTCGTCGAGCGTCTGATCGACGCCGCATGCGCCCTGGAGCACCCGGCGGACCGGGTCGAGATCCAGGTGCTGGACGACTCCGACGACGTCACGACGGAGATCGCTGCCGCGGCCGTGCGGCGCTGGCGTGAACGCGGCGTGGACATCCACCAGGTAAGGCGCGGCAATCGAGAGGGCTTCAAGGCCGGCGCCCTGCAGTACGGGACCGCGTTGGCCCGGGGTGAGTTCTTTCTGGTTCTCGACGCGGACTTCGTCCCCCCGCCGGGTCTGATTCGCGACCTCCTCGGTCCGTTCACGGATCCTGCGGTCGGGGCCGTCCAGGCGGCGTGGGCGCACCTCGACGCCGACTCGAGCTGGCTGCGGCGGGCGCAGGCGCTGTTTCTCGACGCCCATTTCGCGATCGAGCACGAGGCCCGGTACCGGGCAGGGTATTTCTTCAACTTCAACGGCTCCGGCGGCATGTGGCGGAAGCGGTGTATCGACCGCGCCGGTGGCTGGCAAGCCGACACGCTCACCGAGGACGTCGATCTCAGCTACCGGGCGCAGCTCGCGGGCTGGCGGTTCGCCTACCTCGACGACGTGCGAGTGCCGGCCGAGCTGCCGTCGAGGCTGCGATCGGTCGAGATCCAGCAGGAGCGCTGGACCCAGGGCGGGGTTCAGTCCGCCCGTAAACTCCTGCCCGACGTATGGCGGTCCTCGGCGTCACGCGGACAGAAGATCGAGGCATCGGCGCACCTGCTCGGGCACTTCATGCATCCACTCACGCTGCTGCTGGGAACCGCGCTCGCGACGGCCGGCTGGATCGGATCAGGCGGAGTCGCGCTACCCGGAGAGGTGCATGTTCTCGCGGTCCTCATGGCCACGGTCCCATTCATCCTGTTCTACGGCTCGGCCGCGATTATCCGGGGGGTGACCGGGCGTACCCTGCCGCGGCGGATCGGGGAGGCCCTGCTTCTGGGGCTCGGGCTCGGCGTGCCGCTCACGCGAGCCGTCCTGCGGGGGGCGATCGGTTCCGCCACGCCGTTCGTCCGAACACCCAAGGAGGGGTTCGCGGGGCGTGTGGGATATCCCTCCAGAAGATGGTCCTCGGCGGACTGGGTACGGGCACTCCTCGCTCTGACCCTCGTCGGTGCCGGCGCGAACCTCCTGCTGGCCAGCATTCCCGCGTCGCTTCCCTTCACGGTGCTGTTCGCGGCCGGGTACGCCTCGGCGACGGTCGAGTCCCTACGCTCCGGTGTCGGCGGCGCCGCGCTCGCGCACCAGTAGAGCGAGCAACGGCGCGTGGATCAAGACGCGGAGCCAGATCGGCTCCGGCCAGGTTCCGGTGGCCAGGTAGGCGTCCCGGCCGGCGTACGCGAAGAACACGGTACCGCTGAACAGAAGCCACGCCCGGCTCCCCGAGAGGCAGGCGAACGGCAGCACCCACAGCACGTACCAGGGGTGGATGGTGGGCGACAGCGCGAGCGCGGTGCCGATCGTCAGGAACAGGGTTCGGTCGAGCTCCCATCGGCGGGCCGCGGCGAACAGGGCGACGCCACCGACCGCGAGCGCCCCGACGATACGTCCGAGATCGAGCCCGAAGGCGGAAGGCAACGCATCGAGAAGGGTGAACAGGCCCGCGTTGAACTGCCAGACGTCGGCGTAGGTGCGCAGGCCCTCGAACAGGCGAGCGCCCGCCCCGGCGTACGGCAGATACAACACCGCCGGGACGAGGACCGCGAGCCCGGCGGCGACCGCACCGTGCCGGCGGAAGAGCGCGGGCACCGCGGCGAGCGGCGCGAACTTGATCGACGCCCCGAAGCCCAGCAGCGCTCCGCCGGCCCAGCCGCGGGTCCGTGCGACGAACACGGCCGCCAGCATGACGGCGATCCCCACCGGCTCGAAGTGTCCGCTCCACGCGACCTCGACGATCACGAGAGGACTCCACAACCAGAGCAGCAGCGGGAGCGTCGATCCTTCCGGGGACAGCCGCGAGGTCAGCCACGCGACGAGAAGGTCCGCGGCCAACCACGCGAGCTTGAAGAGCAGCACGCTTGGGGCGATCCATGCGAGGCCGAGGAACAGGGCCTGAGCGCCCGGAGGATAGATCGTCGAGACCGTCGGGTGATTGATGAGCTCCCACCAGTCGGTGCGAATCGCGGTCAGCTCTCCGGCGGCCGGCGGATACGCGAACGGGTTCGTGCCGTTTCGTGCCACCCACCCGTCCCAGATGTACCGGTACACGTCTTCGGAGAGCACTGGGGCTGCGCCCACCAGGCCCAGCCGGACCACGACGCCGCCCGCCCAGATCGTCCGTGGAGAGATCGACTCGGCCGACCGGGCCGCGAGCGCGTATGCCGCGAACGCGAGCCCCCACAACCCGACGAGCGGCAGCGGCGCGCTCGACGCACCGGGGACCCACGCCATGGCCAGGAGGGCCGCCGCCATCCATGCGAACCAGATCACGGCGCGCCGACCACACAACGAGGCGTCGAACGCCGTGAGCGGGCCGCATGAGGTACGCCGTGCTGATCCCCGCCCGAAACGAAGCCGCGGCGCTGCCGCATCTCTTCGAGGCCCTCGGCCACCTGGGGCCCGACGGCCCCTGGCGCACCGTGGTGGTGGACAACGGATCGTCCGATGGGACTGCCGATGTCGCGCGCGGTCTGGGCGCCGAGGTGGTCGACGAGGCGCGGCCGGGGTACGGGCAGGCGTGCCTCGCCGGTCTCCGTCACCTTCTGGACGACCCGCCCGCCGCCGTCGTCTTCCTCGACGCAGACGACTTCGTCGCCCCGACCCAGATCCGGCTCCTCCTCGGGCCACTCATCGCCGGTGACGCCGACCTGGTCGTCGGCGAGAGGGTGCACGATTCCGGCGATGCCGGGGTCCGCTGGCACGCCAGGCTCGGCAATCACTTCGTGACCGGGATCATGAACCGGCGGTTCGGATCGCGGGTGCACGACATGGGGCCGTTTCGGGCGATCGGCTGGGAGGCTTTGCGTTCCCTGTCCCTCGACGACCGGAACTACGGGTGGTACGTCCAGATGCAGGTCCGGGCCCTGCGTTCCGGGCTTCGGGTGATCGGGGTGCCGGTCGAGTTCGAGCGCCGCTCGGTGGGCAAGTCGAAGGTATCGGGGAACCCCATCGCGTCGATACGCGCGGGAGTGGTGATGCTGAGGACCCTGACCGTCGAGATCCTGAGGAAGCCCGGCGGGGGGGGAGGGCGCCGGAGCTAGCTCCGCGCCGACAGCAGAAGCTGCTGCAGCATCGATTTCGGCAACTCGCTCGCCCGCTGAACCACCCGGGCTGCCGTCTCTTCGAGGATCACGGGTGCGGTGTCGTATCGTTCCTCTCCGTCCCGAAACGAGAGCCGCCCCCTCACCAGATCGCCCGACACCTGCTCCAGCACGACAAGAGTCTTCCAGAGTCGACCGTCGTCGTCGAGAGAACCGATCGCCTGCTCGCGGCCGCTGTCGTCCCACATGCCGAGTTGGGGTCGCGTCTCGTCCTCGCCCCCGCCGTTCACCTGATACCCCGCCATCACACCCCCTGACCCTCCCCGGGCTCGCCGTCCGAAGAGCCCGCCACGAGAGGCTTCCACAACCCGAGAAGATACCGTTCGTACCGTTCCGGTTCCGCCTGGTAGTCCCTCTTCCACGTTACGTAATCAGGGAGCGGGACGCTGTCCCGGAGTCGCTTCGTGGCCAGCTTGACCATCGTTCGGAACCCCAGGCTGCCCTTTCGGACACCCTGCGATTGCGCCTCCTCCTCGACGAGCTCATAGATGCGTTCGTCGGTCAGCGACAGAAACACTTCGGTGATCTGAGCGGAACAGAAATCGGCGTACTTCGCCCGGAGGACGGTCTCCTCAGCATCATCCGCCCGGTCTGTCGACCCGGTGGGAAACTCCGTATCGGCGGACACCGCCATCCTCACCCCCCGAAAGCGCCACGCAACAACCCCGCGAGCGATTTAGCTCGCTGCGGGGCGGCGGTCAATCCAGGCGCATGGTCCCGGACCGTTATTTTGGGTGGTTCCGGCAGGCTGCCGAAGAGCCCCCTAGCGGGGTTCGGCGTGTGCCCCGGCGAGTTCCTCGAATATGATGCGGCGGGCCAGCGCGTACTGGATCACGCGGCCGAGGAACTCCGGATCGCTCGTGCGAACCTCTTCGACATCCGCGACAAGGTCGACGGGCAGGTCTACGACGACTTCCACCGGGCGAGTCTCGGTTCCCGATATCATCTACAGGCTACCTCGGCAAGGTGAGGAAAACGTGTTTTTGCCGCTATTCCGTCGAGTGCGCGAGCCCCCGGGGGAGGCCCGAAGGCGCGCACTCGATCGTGGGGCGTCGAGAATATGCGAGCCATCGGAACCGAGCAAGACGCGTCGCGGCGGCCTTTCGGGGAGCGCGGGAGCGTCGAGCCACACAAAGCCATGAAAAGCAACGAGTTACAGCACTGTTGAAGCTTCGTGGAAAACTGCGCATCTCTGTGGATTGCGATTCAGCGGTGTCGCATAGCGCGACACTCCGGGTGACGGAAGCCCCCGTTTCTCTTGGCCAAACGCCGCTCGGACCCGGCAGCGTCCCGTTTGCCCGGCTGCCAGATATTTTTTGAAAAAACTGGATCCGATCGAGGTCCGTCGCGCCGGTCCTCAGCGACCGCGATTCGGCCTCCGCGGAGCGTCCTCGGGAGGAGGCGGACACCAGCGTGGCGGCGCGCCGACGGGAGCGACTGCGGCTCTGAACGCGCGGATCGCCCGATCACCGACCGCGGTCCCGGCGAGGTTGTCGCTCTCGCCGGGGTCCGTCGCGAGATCGAACAGCTCCTCCGACGCGTCCGGGTTGCAGATGTAGTAGAGCGAGCCGCTGAGCACGGACTGCATCTCGAGCCCCGACCCGATCGGATACCAGGGCTGCTCGACGAGGCCACGGGAGAGCTCGGCGAACGCGAGCGACGGAGTCGCGTCCGCACGCTCAGCGGGGTCGTCGCTCCACGTCGGCCGCAGCGACGAGCCGGGGAAGGCAGGGTCGTCATCGCCCGCCATGTCGAGCAACGTCGACGGAATGTCCCTGATCGAAACGGGTCGCACGACCCGGCGCCCCCCAGCGATCCCGCCCGCCGGGCGGACGATCAAAGGAACGTGGACCGCCGCCTGATACAGAGACTGCCCGTGCTCGAAGAGGTCGTGCTCTCCGAAATGCTCCCCGTGATCCGAAGTGATCACCACGACCGTGTTTTGCAGAAGCCCGCGACCCTCGAGCTCCTCCATGAGGCGTCCGATCTCCAGGTCGAGCGAGCGGATGGCACCCTCGTAGAGGGCTAGCTCAAGGGGGACGTGCACGGACGGCATCTGCCACTTCTCCAACCGGCGGGCGTTCACGCCGCGGAGCAGATTGTGCCGGTGTCCGATCGTCTCGCGTCGATACCCGGGTGCCACCTCGTCCCAAATGTCGGCGGGCGGCTCGTACGGCTCGTGTGCATCGAAGTAGTTGAGGAAGGCGAAGAACGGCCGGTCCGGACGATCGTCCGCCCAACCGAGGAAGTCCTCGTTGATGTCGGCCGCCGTCTTTCGGTTGAGAAGCTCGTGCCGATCGAGCACGGCCCGCAGCCAGTCCATGGTCGTGACCGTCCGACCGATGGAGGTCGATAGCACCATCTGCCCGAACGAGACAGGGAAGTCCTCGTACCGAGCGAACCCTCGGTCCAGCCCGAAGGGACGCGCGGTGTACGAGAGGTTCGCGACGAACCCCGCAGTCGCGTACCCCCGGTTCGCCAGCCGCTCGGCGAGCGTCGGCTCCGCGTCGTCGAGCGGGCTCGTCCAGCCGACCGACAGCTCGTGTGGCAGGAGCCCGGTGAACATCGACCCATGCGAGGGCAGGGTCCACGGCGAGGTGGCCATGGCCCGATCGAAGACGACCGAAGTCCCGGCGAGTCCGTCGAGCGCCGGAGATACGGCCGGGTCCCCTCCGTGGAGCCCGAGACTCCTTGCCCGGACGGTGTCCAGCACGAGGAGCAGGATGTTCGGAGCCCCCTCTTCCGCGACGGGGAGCGCGGCGTACGCGGAAGACTCCATGCGTGCGAACCGCCAGAACACGACGCCGGCGGCGACGGCCGCGAGGATCGCGACGGCGGGCGCGACACGCCGGGCCGCACGGGTGACCCGCACCTCGTGTCGATCAGCGAGCCTGGACAGCTGGACGGCCACGCCCATCGCGAGGACCAGAGCCGCGGCGAAGTGGAGCGGCCAGGGAAGCATGGTGACCCACCCGATCAGGCCGACCGACGAGCACAGGAGCACGACCGGCCTCAGGCCCCGGTGGCGCCTCGAGGGAAGCGTCAGGAGACTCAGCACGCCGAACAGGAGCGCGTATCCGAGCGGCGCCATCCACGCTGCGTGGGGACTGACATGGGTAAGGACGCCGCGGACATAGCTGCGCCAGGCGAGTCCCAGCGCCTCTCCCCCACCGAACACGAGCCCCAATGCGATCGCCACGACCACGACATCGATCGCTCGGGTGTCCCGCCATTCGTCCCGTCCCACACACCCTCCCGAACCCGACCCGCTCGCGGAGAAACGGTCAGTGCGAACCCCCGACCGCTCCGCTATTCTTCCCCGAACGGGTCCTACGATGCGGCCCGGTTTGCCGAAACTCAACAAACGTCTGACAGGATGGGCTGATGGCTTCCTCCCCCGGCGTGCTGATTCTCGGAGCCTCGAGCGGCTTCGGCGAAGGAGCCGCGATCGAATTCGCGAAGGCCGGCTACGACATCTACGGCGTACACCTCGACCGCCGGGCCGGGCTCCAGCACGTCGAGGAGATCAAGGCGGCCATCGAGGCGACGGGGCAGCAGGCGATGTTCTTCAACAGCAACGCCGCAGCCGCCGCAAAGCGAGAGGCGGTCCTCGACGCGATCGCCGAATCCGCCGGACCCGGCTCGATCCGCGTCCTCATGCACTCGCTGGCGTTCGGGACACTCCTCCCGTTCGTCGCCGACGAGGGCAAGACGATGACGCCGGAGCAGATGAACATGACGCTCGACGTCATGGCCCATTCCCTGGTCTACTGGACGCGCGGGATCGTGGAGCGCGACCTGATGGGCGAGGGCGGCAGGATCTTCGCCATGACCTCTTCGGGCGGCGACCGCGTCATACCGGCATATGGCGGGGTCTCCGCGGCCAAGGCCGCACTCGAGTCCCACTGCCGCCAGCTCGCCCTCGAGCTCGCCCCCAAGCGCATCACGGCGAACGCGATCCGCGCCGGCGTTACCGATACGCCGGCCCTCCGGATGATCCCGGGAGCCGAGCACATGATCGAGGAGGCAGCAGCCCAGAACCCCTATGGCCGTCTCACCACTCCCGAGGACGTCGCGCAGTGCATGATCACGCTTTCCGAGCCCGGTACCCACTGGATGACGGGGAACTGTATCCGCGTCGACGGCGGCGAGGATTTCGTGGGATCCAAACCGCCGGGCTCGTGACGGCGTGAGCGTCCGGGATTCGATCCAGCCGCTCGCGAGTGCCGCGACCGACCTGGTGACGTCTGAGATCGACTACTGGCGCGAGGAACTCGAGCGTCCGTGGCGAGACGGTCGCCAGGAACCGGCGGCCCGCATCGGACGCTGGATCGGCCTCGGGCTCGCGGTCGGCGCCATCATCGCGGGCGTCGTGGCGGCGGCCCGAGTGGAACGCCCCTGGGAGTGACATGACCCGGGTCTGCGCGGTCCAGATGGCACCGCACCTCGGCGCGGCGATCCGGAACGGGGAAACAGTCGCCGCGGAGATCCACGCCGCATCCGACGAAGGCGCCGAGCTCATCGTGTTCCCGGAAGCCGCGCTGACGGGCTACGTATTCCAGTCATTCGACGAGGCCCGGGAAGCCGCGGTCGAGATCGGCGGCCCCCCCGTCACCCGGGTGGCCCAGGCGTGCGGCGAAACGGGCACGTACGCGATCTGCGGTGCGATCGAACGCGAGGGAGAGCATCTCTTCAACTCCGCTTTCGTCCTCGGCCCCGAGGGGGTGATCGGGCGGGCGAGGAAGGTCCACACCCTCTGCTTGGGCGCGGATCGTTTCACCCGGCCCGGCAACGAGCCGGGTCGGATCTTCGAGCTTCCGTTCGGGGTCATCGGCGTCCACATCTGCTACGACGGGAGCTTCCCCGAGACGGCGCGCACGCTGCGGCTGCTCGGTGCGCAGCTGCTCATCCTCCCTACGAACTGGCCCAGGCTCGACATGAAGCTCGAGGTCTCGCGCGTCCGGGCGTACGAGAACCGCTGCTTCTATCTGGCGGTCAACCGGGTAGGCAACGAGCGAGGCGTCCTGTTCCGCGGTCGGAGCCACGCCGCCGACCGGGAGGGTCAGCTGATTCTCGAGGCGGGATCCGAGGCGGGAAGGTTCGCGTGCGACATCGATCTCGCCGCCGTCGACGATACTCGCGAGGTCGTGTCCCCCGGCGAATACGAGCTGGATTTGATCGCGGATCGACAACCGGCGTTCTACGAGCCGATCACACGGCCCGTGGATCCACAGGCGCGCACCGGGAGCAGGCTCGCGGAGTAGCCTGCCCGGGTCGCCGACCGGAACCCGGCGTCACCGGAACCCGGCGTCAGTCGCCCGGCGGGACCGTGAGGATGATCTCGATCCGACGGTTCCTCGCGCGGCCCGCTTCCGTGTCGTTACGGGCGATGGGACGATCCTCGCCGTGCCCGACGGCCTCGACGCGAGACGAGCTGATCGGCAGCCGGCCCAGCAGGTACTCCCGAATCGCCACGGCCCGGCTCTGGCTCAGGGTCCGATTGCGGTCCGGATTTCCCTGCGAGTCGGTATGCCCCTCGATGCGGATGGTCGCGTCGGAGTAGTCGATCAGGACGCGCTGCACCTTGGCCAGAAGCGGCTCCATCGATTCATCGACCTCGTCAGATCCTGACTCGAACGTGAGACCGTGGAGCCGCAGCACGAGATCGTCGCCGCTGAGGAAGACCTCGCCCTCGTCCTCCGTGAACAACGCGCTGGTCTCGCGAAGCCGCGCATCCCTCGCCTGGCGATCGAGCAGGGCCGCCCGCGACTCGGAGTACCTGCGTTCCGAGTCCGTCAGGGCCAGCTCGAGCGACGCGACCTGGTCGCTCAACTGGGCCGACGTGGCCTGTTCGGCGCGCAGCGTCGCC
>JBDHIO010000023.1:0-60603 GCA_039587355.1 Gemmatimonadota bacterium
GACCCGCCGGATCCGGCGGTCCGGGTCCGCCTTCGTCGCGGAGCCTCCGGAGCCGGAGTCGAGCGACTCGATCGAGAGGCCGAGTATCTGGCATTCGCCCCCCGGGTCCTCGTCGATGCGACGTCGCTCACGTCGGTGGAGACCCTGGCCGAGCTGCGACGCCTCGACCAGGAGCTGGTCCGCCACCGGCTGCTCGCGGGACTCGGACGGATCCTTGCGGAGGCGACCAACCGTCGGTTCACGGACGGCACCGGGTTCTGGCTCGCACCGCACCTCTGGTACATCCGCGGGCTGACCAGAGACACCGACGACATGGACTACCACACGATCGGGGACTCGTACCACGTGGCTCTGCCGGCCCGGTCGCGTCAGCACGCCCACCGGGTCTTCGCGGCGGCGGAGATCGACCTCGTCTTCGCGGAGGACGGCGTCACCGCTCTCGCGATCGAATCGGTGCTCGAGCGGGTGATGCTCCAGGACATCGCCCCCGGGGAGCCCCCTCCGCGGCGCTCGGGATACCCCGAGCCTTCCTACGAGGAGATCAGCCGCGCCAGGATTCTCCACATCATGGTCGACCGGGGAGACGGGGAGGACGTCAGCGACCCCATCCCCGTGCTCCCCGAGCAGGAACCGACGTTCACGACGTCGTGATCAGACGGTCGGCTCGATGTTGGCGTTCAAGCGGAAGAGGTTCGTGGGGTCGTACCGGTTCTTGAGATCGACCAGCCGGTCGCGATTGCGGCCCCAGTTCGAGTCAACCTGCACCCGGGAGTATTCGGGGTCCTCGTCGTTCGTGTAGAACCCTGAAGTGAACGGCTCCAGATTCGACCAGTAGGCTCGGCACGACGCGATGTGCTCGCTCGGGTCACCCCCCATCGGCCAATCGACCGAGGTCATCATGTTGCCGAAGACCCCCCGGTTCGGGAACGCAGTCGCCGACTGATCTACCCGGTTGATCTTCCCACCGGACTGTTGGAAGAACAGCTGGGTCGAGCGCTGCGGGTGACCGACCATCCCCTCCGAGATCGCCGTGGCGAGCGCGGCCGGGAGTTCGTCGATGAACCCGCCCTTCATGTAGCTCCCCATCGCCCGGGGATCGTTGATGTCCCCGGACCGCTGCAGGGCCACGTAGTCCGTGGCCTGAAGTCCGTCCATCACGGGCGTACCGATCTTCCTGAGCGGGGCGAGCGCCGCTTCGGCGTCGTCCTCCGCTCCCGACCAGCAGACGCCGAATCCGGCGACCCCGTCGACGCCGCCGGGAGGCAACGCCTGGAAGTAGTCGAGCTGAAGCTCATCCGGCGCCTCGGGTCCATACTCCCCGTACATCATCAGAAGGTCCTTCGCCTTCGAATACGGGAAGAGGATCGGGCCGCCCACGACCGTGCGCTGCATCGGGTGCAGATCGAACTCGAACGACGTGGCGATTCCGAAGTTGCCGCCGCCGCCGCGCAGACCCCAGAAGAGATCGGAGTTCGTGCTCGCGCTCGCGTGCCTCAACTCGCCGTCCGCCGTCACGATGTCCAGGCTGACCAGGTTGTCGATCGACAGGCCGTACCGCCGGGCGAGCCGACCGAAGCCGCCGCCGAGGACGAGCCCTCCGACCCCCGTGTGCGACACGGTTCCCATCGGTGCGACGAGGCCGTGCGCCATCGACTCGTGATCGAGCGACCCCAGCAGCGATCCCCCCTCGACCCGCGCGCGTCGTGCCACGGGGTCCACGCGCGACCCGCGCATCGAGGACAGGTCGATCTGAAGCCCCATGTCGCAGGTCGACTTTCCGGAGTGGCTGTGCCCGCCGCATTTCACCGCCGTGAGCAGGCCATACTCTCCGGCGAAGCCGACCGCCGCCTGCACGTCTGCCGTCCCCGACGGCTGGATGACGAGCGCGGGCCGCTTGTCGAACGACGGATTCAGGATCATGCGGGCGTCGTCGTATCCATCGTCGCCCGCCAGAAGCACACGGCCGCGTAGCCTCGCCGCCAGATCGCTGACGTCGTTGCCCGGGATGACGATCCGCCGCCCGTCCCCGGTAACGGCCTCGAGATCCGCTGGGAACCGCGGGGCCTCCCGAAAGACCCCCTGGAGGGGCCGTCGCATCGGGATTGCGAACGCGGCGGCAGCCGCGAATGAAGATCCGAGAAACGCGCGTCGCTTCATCATGCTCTCCGGGTCAGTCGGGTCCAGGACGGCCATTCGGGTGGCCCACGCAACATTCATGGTACGTTCTGACCCGACCTTCGGACCAGAACTCAAGTCGCGTGACCGCGTGCGCGCAGCGTGTCCCCACCGACGCGTGTTTGACACGCATGCGAACCGGGCTCTCCTGGCCGATCATGGCCATCGTGGCGTCAGGCGTCCTTCCCGGACCCGTTCGGGCGCAGGAGGCGGGCACTTCGCCCCGACGCGCGGCCGCTGCTCCCCTCGACGAGCGGTCGATCGTCATCGACGGTCGGCTGGATGAGGCGGCCTGGAGCGAGGCGCCGCTCATCGACGGGTTCGTTCAGCGCGAGCCCGTGGAAGGACGGCCCGTATCCGAGCGGACCGAGGTCCGGGTGCTATTCGACGATCAGGCGCTCTACATCGGCGCGTGGAACTTCATGGCGGACCCCTCCGCCATCGTCGTCGGCGAGACCCGTCGCGATGCATCGATCGACAATACCGACGCGTTCTACCTCGTTCTGGACACCTACCTCGACCGACAGAACGGCTTCGTATTCGGCACGACTCCGGCGGGAATCGAGTACGACGGGCAGGTGACGAACGAGGGTCAGGGCGGCGGGGGCGGGGGTCGACAGCAGTCCGGTTCGGGGGGCGGCTTCAATCGCAACTGGGACGGGAGCTGGCAAGTCGCGACGACGACGGACGGGGACGGTTGGTTCGCCGAGTTTCGCATCCCTTTTTCGACTCTCCGGTACCCGAGCGGGGGCGAGCAGGTCTGGGGCCTGAACTTCGCCCGGAACATTCGCAGCCGGAACGAGCAGTCCGTCTGGGCGCCGATTCCGCGGCAGTTCACGCTCTATCGCGTCTCTCTCGCCGGGGAGATTTCGGGCTTCGAGGCTCCGGCGAAGCGGGTCTTCACCGTGACCCCGTACGTACTCGGCGACGTCTCCCGCGACTTCACCCGAACCGACTCGAAAAACGACTGGCGCGGCGAGATCGGCGGCGACGCGAAGATCGGGCTGAACCAGAGCCTCACACTGGACCTGACGGTCAACACGGACTTCGCGCAGGTCGAGGTCGACGATCAACAGGTGAACCTGACCCGCTTCCCGCTGTTCTTCCCCGAGAAGCGTCCGTTCTTCCTCGAGAACGCCGGCACGTTCTCGGTCGGATCGCCGCAGGCGGCAGAGCTGTTCTTCAGCCGGCGCATCGGGCTCTCGGCCGGGGAGGAGGTTCCGATGCTCGGGGGCGCCCGAATGACGGGGAAGATCGGCGGCATGCAGGTGGGGTTCCTCAACGTGCAATCGAGGGATCTGCAGCTCTTCGACGATGACGCGGGCGAGGACGTCGAGGTCGAGCCGAACACGAACTTCGGCGTGGTGCGCCTCTTCCAGGAGTTCGAGAACCGTACCCGGGTCGGCGGAATCTTCGTTTCCCGTCTCAACACGGATGACTCCGGCGACTACAACCTCACGTATGGCGCAGACGGCCGGATCGGGTTCGGTCAGGCCCTCACGCTCGACGGGTGGGCAGCCGGCACGACCACACCCGGAGAGGACAAGCCGGAGTACGGCGTCAACTTCGGCAGCCGATACGAGACAAGGGACTGGCGGATCTCGGCGGGCTACAGGGAGCTCTCGGAGGCGTTCAACCCGGAGGCCGGCTTCCTCCGCCGGGACGCCTATCGACATGTGAACACCCGGGTGCTGCGGGCGATCCGCTTGCCCGAGGTGAGCTGGTTCCGTGAGCTACGACCTCATGTGTCCTGGCAGCAGTACTGGGATCTCGAGGGGTTCAGCGAAAGCTACGTCGTTCACATGGACAGCCACTTCGAGTTCGCGAACGGGCAGTTTTTCCAATTTCCCGGACTGAACTTCACGGGAGAGGGTCTCCAGGAACCGTTCGAGATCCGCGACGGCATCGTCATTCCAGCGGGGAGCTACGACAACATCGACTGGGAGTTCCGGTCGCGGACGAACCTCAGCGCCCCTCTCTCGCTGCAGTTGAACGTTGACGCGGGCGGTTTCTACAACGGTACACGCGTCGGGACCAACAGCACCCTCGCGTACAGGTTCGAGGACAAGTTCGTCACGTCGCTGCGGCTGAGCTACTTCGACGTGAACCTCGAGCAGGGTGACTTCGTCACCTCGGTGCTGGCCCTCAAGGGGTCGTATTCCTTCACGCCCCGGATCTTCCTTCAGGCGACTCTTCAGTACAACAACGAGTCGGACAACTTCGGGAGCAACGTCAGGTTCGGGTGGCTCGATACCGCGGGTACGGGGCTCTACGTCGTCTTCAACGACACCGAGCACCTCGGCTCGCTCGATCGAACCGGTATCGAGCGCGGTCCGCAACGGCGCCAACTCATCATCAAGTACACGAAGATGTTCAACATCGGCGGCTGATCGGCGGGAGCGCGCCCCTTTCGCACGGTGTTTCCGTGGCCGACGATCCCGCCGGAGCCGAAGCCCCGGCGGGGATCGGAGGGCTCAGGCCATCCCGAAGAGGTTCATCGTGTTGACCGACTTGCCCTGCAGCTTGAGGTAGTAGAAGAGCTGAGCCTTGTGGAGGGCCAGGTGGCCGACCATTCCGAGCAACTGCTGTCCGAGTGGGGCCGGATTGTCCGGGGCCCACGGCGCGGGCGTCGGATCATCCATCCGGGATGCCGCCGCGGCGATCATCTCGTGGGCCAGCTGCTTGTCTGCGGCGAGTGCCTCCCGGGCTTCCTCGACGCTCGACACCGTCGGCAACGCCTCGGCCGGCGGCATCATCTCCTCCTCGGACATGTCTTCCATGTCCACCCCCTCGGGCATCCCCCAATCGCCGGTGACGAACCCCTTGAACGTGCCGCCGCAGGCGCCGGTGATGTGCAGGAGCAGCTGCCCCATCGTCATCCAGTTGTCACCGGTACTCGGCCTCCAGTCCAGGTCGCCGTCGACCAGACTCATGAGGTGGTCAGTGGCGTGGTAGGTCTGCTCGACCTCGGACGCCAGCAGGTCAGTCCAGTTCATCTCGGACCTCCATCATCGGGTGCAACAGAGAACGAGGGCCGACACGGCCCCCGGTTAGACATCGAATGGGCCCCGAACGGGGGGAGGAGAACCCTACGACCGGCTCGTCACGGACGGTAGACGTCCGCGTATCCGGTGTTCGTCGAGTGATTCGCGGCGAAGCGCCTAGGCGGCGGAGGTCTCCTCGTGCAACTCGCGCCTCACGCGGTCGCGACGGTCGCCCGGGAGCGGGGTCGCCGATGCGGGGCCCTGCCACTCCCCGCACGTGACACAGCAGTATCCCGGGTCGCCTTTCCGCAGATACTTGCCACAGCGGTGCGGATCGGCCCGCCCGTCCACCACCGGGATGGTCCTGCGACAGTGTCGGCACGCGACCTCGACTTGATCCAGCGGCAGCGCCGTCGGCCGACATTCGTGAGCCGAGAGCCAGACGCGGTAGGACTCCCCACCATCGGCGTCCTGGGCGAACCCGCAGACCTTGCAGAGACGGTAGCCGTATCCGACTCCACCCTCGGAAGACCGCTCCGCGTAGACGTCGAACAGTCGGCGCTGACGACCAAGCCCGTCCGTCCAGCCGCAACTCGGGCAGGCCAGCGGCTCGCCGCGCGACCGACGGCGCACGTCCAGGATCAGTTCTTCCATCGTATATGTGGCGACGTAGTTCACGGTCCCGCCCGGGTTCGGCGACTCGGCGCACCCTCGCGCAAGCGTGAAGGTCAAGTCGCGAGCCGCTTCCGTACCGATCATCCAACCATCTGTATTGCAATGTGTTAGATGCGCTAATATCGCTTTGCGTATGACATGAAGATTGCAACGGTACCGCCACTCCATGCGCGTTTTGCAAACGCAAGGAACGGGACGATCGGCTCATCGGCCTCGGGCCGGGCGGGTCGGGAGAGGCCGACTCAGGCGTACGGCATCGCCGGCTCCTTGCCGAGCAACCGCGCGTAGACGGACAGGGCTCCGCGGTGATGTGCCGAGTGGTCGGTGATTCCGTTGAAGACAGCCGCGCGAGGCGCACCGCCCATGATCGCCTCGTCCACGATCGGCGCGAACAGCTCGGCGTCGGAGAGACCCGAGATCCTGGCCAGCGCGGCATCGTAAGCCCGGTCGAGCCCCTCGACTTCCTCCGCGAGGGAGACGGCCGCGTGCGCGCGGGCGATGTGCTTCTCGAAGTCCATCTGCCACCCCTCCCCGAACGCGCCCTCCATGAACCAGTCGACCGTGTCGGCCACGTGCCGGACCTGCCCCGCGACCGAGAACATCTCGGGCTGGGGCCGGAACTCGGATTCGCCTTCGTCGAACACAGCGAGCGTTCCCTTGAAGTACTTGCGGGAGCTCTCGAGCTGTGCGATCAGACCCTGGACGGCGGACATCTGGACCTCCTGAAGTTTTCGGCTTTTATTCGGGTTCGACGATGGCGGGCACGCCGCCGGCTGTCAACGGGTCGCGGGCCCGGCCACGCCATCGTATCAGTCAGACGGATGACTTCCGGCCCGGAGCACGAACATGCGACGAATCTCACAAGCTATGGTGGCCCTCTTCGTGGCGGCCTGCGGAGGAACGGAGACGACCGATGCGCCGCCCGCCCCCGCCCCGGCAGAAACGGAACAGGCGCGTTTCGAGACGACTCGGGTGGCCGATGACGTGTACCAGTTCAGGTTCATCGGACACAACACGATCTTCGTCGTCACTCCCGAAGGCGTGATCGCGTTCGATCCCATCTCCACGGAGGCGGCTGCGATCTACGCCGAGGAGATCCGCCGCGTGGCCCCCGACGCGAGCCTGGCCGCGATCGTATACAGTCACCGCGATGCCGATCACGCGACGGGGGCAGCCGTCCTTCGCGAGGCGCTCGGTGGCGCGCCGGTCATCGCCCACGCGAATGCGCTCGGTCCGCTCGAGGAGGCCGCGAACCCGGATCTACCTCCGCCCGACTCGACGTTCGCGGACCGGCTCGAACTCGCCGGTGGAGCCGTCGAGCTGCATTACGTCGGGCGAAGCCACAGCGACGACATGGCGATCGCCTTCCTGCCCGAGCACGGGATCGCCTTCGCGGTCGATTTCGTGTCGGCGGACCGGTTCGGATACCAGGACCTCTCCAGCTTCTACTTCCCGGACATGCATGACGCGATCGCCGGTCTCCTCGAGATCCCGTTCGAGACGATCGTGTTCGGCCACGGACCTTCGGGCGACCGGGCGACGATCGAGCGGCAGCAGCAGTACTACCGGGATCTGACGGATGCCGTGCAGGCCGCGGTGGACGAGGGGATGACGGAGGACGAGGCGGCGGCTTCGGTTCTCCTCGAGGACTACAGCGCCTGGGGCCGGTACGACGACTGGCGGGAGATGAACGTGCGCGGGATGTATCGGAAGGTGTCCGGCGGCGGATGAGCGCGAGGCCCGCGGCAACGCGGGCGCCCAGCGTCAGTGTTCTAGAGATACGGGCGTTCAGTCTGTAGATCCTGAACCCAGATCCGGGGGCTCCAATGCCGCGAGGTGGCGAGCGGTGCATCGGTGCGCAGTGGACGTCGAGTGTCCTCGCCGTCCTGGTCCTGTGTATGATCGGGCCCGCGTCCGCCGCGGGTCAGAGCGTGACCACGGCAGGCCTGGGCGGCCGCATAACCGACGCCTCGGGCGACCCGATTCCCGGTGCGAGAGTCGAGCTTCGTAGAGAAGCGACCGGCGCGTCTTTCAGTACCGCCACCAACGACGAGGGCCGCTTCGCCTTCACCAACCTGAGGCCGGGCGGACCCTACACCCTCGAGGCGTCGCGCATCGGCCTGCAGACGATACGACGCGACGGCCTCGTGCTGAGCATCGGGCAACGGCTGACCGTCGACGTCGAGATGTCCGAGGCTGCCGTCCCGCTCCCGGACATCTCGATCCGGATCGAGGCCGATCCCGAGTTCGAGCGGACCCGGATGGGCCCCGTCACGGTCATCAATCAAGAGACCATCGAAGACCTGCCCAACCTGTCTCGCGACTTCACGGAGTTCGCTCGCCTGTCACCGCTTGTGGTGGTGGACAACGGGGGCGCATCCGTCGCGGGAGCGAACCAGCGGTTCAACAACATCCAGATCGACGGAGCACTGAACCAGGACGTCTTCGGTCTCTCGCCGACGGGTGTCGCCGGCGGCGGAGCCGGGGGGCGGGTCATCCCGCTCGGGGCGATAGAGGAGCTCCAGGTGCTAATCGCTCCCTACGACGTGCGTCAGTCGGGGTTCACCGGCGGCGTCATGAACGCCGTCACTCGTTCGGGCACGAACGAATTCAAGGCGTCCGGGTTCGGGTTCTTCCGCAACGATGCCCTGGTCGGCGATGCGTTGCTCGGAGGCGTGGAGCGGTCGCCCGGGGAGATGCGGAATACCCTTGTCGGGTTTGATGCGGGTGGCCCGATCCTCCGCGATCGACTGCACTTCTTCGCGGCGGGCGAGTTCGAGCAGCGACGCCGTCCGCCCAACGGGTTCCAGGTCGGGATCGACAGCCCGGTCCTCACACAACTGGTGCCCGATTCGGTACGGCGCGCTACGGACATCCTCACCGGTTTCGGAGCCGCCCCGGGCGAGGTCGGCGAGTACACGCTCGGCAATGACCTGGCGAACCTCTTCACCCGGCTCGATCTCCGTCTGGACGAGTCGAATTCGTTCATGCTTCGCTACAACTTCGCGAGCGCGAACGACGACCCCGACCCCAATCGTCTCCCGGGCGACGCCTACGAGCTGTCGTCCAACGCGACGAGGATCGAGAGCCGCAGCCACTCTGTCCTGGGTCAGTGGCTGTCGTCGTTCAGCGAAGGGATCTCGAACGACCTGCTCATCAGCACACAGTTTCTGGACGATCGGGAACGGCCCCTGTCCGAGTATCCGCGCGTCGAGGTGCTGATGACCGGTTTCGATGGCGAAGTGGGGCTGGTGCGGGAGCTGCGAGCGGGCTCGAGCTTCTTCGGTACCGGTAGCGCGCTGGACCAGAGCATCCTGCAGATATCCAACGCCCTGACATTCGCGTTCGGGCCTCACCGTCTCACCGCCGGCGCCGGCTACGAACGGTTCGGCATCGCGCGCTCGTATCTCCCGGGAAGCGCCGGCACTTTCTCGTTCAGATCGCTGGCCGACCTCGAGGCAAACGCTCCGTCCGACTACATCGTGAACGTGCCGTTCCATGCCGGGGCCGGAGCGACGGACTTCTCCGTGAACCAGTTCTCCGCATTCGCCCAGCAGGAAGCCGAGATCGGGTCCGCTCTCACGCTCCGACTCGGCGTCCGCATCGACGTTCCGACCATGCCCGACTCGCCCGCGGCGAACCCGGCAATCGAGAACTCGTTCGGGTATCGGACCGACCGGCTTCCGAGCGGGAAGGTGCTGTTCTCTCCGAGGGTCGGTTTCAACCTTCGCCTGGGTCGCGTACTCGAGACGCAGATCCGCGGCGGCGCAGGCGTCTTCACCGGCAGACCCCCGTTCGCCTGGCTCGCGGAGGCCTACCAGAACGACGGCCTGACGAGCGGCTTCCTCTCCTGCCGGCGGAGAAACGTGGGCCTCCCCGACCCCGGGATCGTGCCGGTCTTCGACCCGACGAGTCCGGCGCCGACACAATGCGCCGATGGCACCGGGGCCGAAGCGGCCGTGCCGACCGTGACGGTCTTCGATCAGGATTTCCGATTCCCGCAGGACTTCAAGACGTCTATCGCCCTCGATCAGCAGCTCCCGGCGGGGTTCGTTCTCTCGCTCGAGGGCGTCTACAGCCGCGCGATCAACCAGATCTTTTTGCAGGACCTCAACATCGGCGATCCGGTCGCGCTGTCTGATCGAATCCCCGAGAACGGCTTCTCCGATGGGTTCGGCTACGGAGACCGTGAGGCGTACGGGGCGGGCGGCGCGGGAAGCGAGCTCGTCGATCCGGAGCCCGGCAATCCGCCGGTGGAGCGAGAACCGATCTTCTTCCCCGGCCGGGTGGACGACGCCTACGGCCAGGTCATGCTTGTTCGCAATCGATCGGAGGACCTCTCCTACGCTCTCAGCGCGAGGCTTCGGAAGTCGTTCGGCGACCGACTCGCGGTCGACGCGGGGTACGCATTCAACCGATCCGCCGACCTCCAGAGCCTTTCTTCGCTCGATGCGGCCGCGAACTTCGGCCGGACGGCGATCGAGCACGACCCGAACAACCCCACGCGACAGCCGTCGCTCTACGACCGGCCGCACAAGGTCGTAGCCAGCGCGACCGCCGCGCTGGGCGAGTCGGTCGGCACGCGGTTTTCCATCGTCTACGTCGGGCAGGCCGGCCAGCCGTATTCGTACGTGTACGCGGACGACATCAACGCGGACGGCTATGCCGGGATCGGACAGGCGCTGGACCTTCCGAACGACCTGATCTACGTAAACGAGGGTTCGTTCGACTATCCCGGCCAGAGTCCCGTCAGTGCGATACTCTTCGAGCAGCTGGTGGCCGAGGAACCCTGTCTTCAGGCCGATCGGTTGCGGGTCGTGAGCCGGAACGCGTGCCGAGCGCCGTGGTCACACCAGATCGACCTCAGGGTGGATCAGCCCGTCCGTCTCGGGGGAGTCGGGGTGAACCTCACACTCGACGTCCTGAACGTGCTGAACCTGCTCGACTCTTCGTGGGGTCAGGTCCAGGCCGTAAATCCGGTGGTTCAGGTACTCGCCGTTCCGGGCAGGAGCCCATCGGGGCTCGCGAACATCCCGGAGGTCGACGACCCGCTCGACGTGCGGTACGCAGGGGCGCTCGAACGGAGCGCGGACGGGGGCTTTCGCGCCGTTCGTCCCTATGCTCCGGTGATGGGCGCATCCCAGTGGCAGGCACAGTTCGGCGTCCGGCTGACCTTCCATTAGCAGGTTACTGAAGCAGCCAGCCAGGCGAACTCGACCCGGGGGAAGTGACCTTCCTCGTCGATACTCGTCAGTACTGGTGGGTGAGGTTAAAATTCGGTTACAGTTGCGGTCGACAGACCGAGAGTGGTGTCCTCCGGGAGTGAGAACAATGAGAAGGTTGTCCAGGGCGCTCGTTCACAGCGCCATCGCGGGTTTGTTCGCGGCGTCCAGCGCCATCGGTCAGGAACTTCAGGAAATCTGTCCGGGAGCGGAAGACGGCACGGGCGCTCTCTGGGGCGCGGTGACGGACTCCGACGCCGACATGGTCCTTCCGGGGGCCAACGTCGTGGCGTCGTGGGTCGACGACGGGGACGAGCGAAACGCCGAGGTCCAGGTGGGGCTCGATGGCAGCTACACCATGTGCTACGTGCCGCTTGGGACCGAGATCTCCGTCTATGCCACGTTCGCGACCATGGAGGGATCCCCGGTGCAGGTCACGCTGGGCGAGATCTTCCTTCAGCAGGATCTCAGCCTCTCGATGACCGGGAGCGCGGGTGGTGCGTCGAACGACGACCGCCTCTGGATGTGCATCGGCGGCGGCGAGTCGCAGATCAACATCCAGAACACCCGTCTCATCCGTTGCGACTCCAACTGGAAGCCGCTGGAGACATGCCCCAAGACCGAGCTCGGGCAGATCTCGGCTCAGGCGGTCGGGGCCGGGAGCGGAATGATGCGCGAGATGCTCGAGAAGTTCGTGCAGGAGGCGAGGCGCCTGGATGCGAACGCCGTGATCAATCCCCGGTTTTCGCGGGGCAGCATGTCCGGCGAGGCGGTGCTCATCGAGGTCGACCCGTCGACGTGTTGAGCCCGAGCGTTCTCAACTATTGTGAGAAGGGCCGCTCCGGTGAACCGGGGCGGCCCTTTCCGCATCCTGCCCGAGCATCGAGATCAGCCGGCGCTCGTGTCGAACATCCAGTTCATGATCCACCAGCGGTCCCCGTCCCACCACAAGGTCAGCGTGTTCACCCCTTCCGTGAACGGTTCGCCGTCCGGGGTGCGGGAAGAAGCGTAGCTGCTCCAGATCGTGGCCATGTTCCCCGATCGATGGACGAGGCGGTCCGTCTCGTACTCCCAGAAAGGATCGGCGCGGGGCGAGTTCTCGCCGTGGTACCCGTCGAGCGTCATCACGTTGACGATGGGCGCACCGTCGAGGTCGACCCCCGCGATGGCGACCCACGCCTCGGGGTGGTGGAGCGTCCGGTCCCGCGTGACATCCGACATGCCTCCCGCGGGGCCTGAGACGACCTCGTAGTAGGCCTTCATGAGGCCGTCGATCGAGGACACGTCGTCGGCTCGAACGTCCTGGCCGACACCTGCGTTCGGCAAGGCCAGGGCGACCGCGATCACGGCCAATAGGGCTCGCCTCATCGAGCACTCCCTTCCCGATTCAGATGATCTCCACGACGGAGGATTCCAACCAGCCGACCTTCCCGTCCTCGAGGACGACTTCCAGCCACCCGTCCGACCGTCGGTCGATGCGCACGGTCGTCCCCTCGTGGATCGAAAACAACTGGAGGCCGGGATCGTCGGCAGGCGCACTCTGTACCGGCGTCTCCGTGGCCATGACGACCGCGTGGTCGGACCGTCCCACACCCAACTCGCGAATGGCGAGGTTGAGCGCGAAGACGAGCGTCACCGCCATGCAGGCCGGCGCCAGACGGCGCCCCCACGTGCGCCCGGTCGCCGGACTCAGGAATCGCCAGATGAACAGCGCCATCAATCCCATGTACCCGAACGCCACGACGCCGAACAGCATTCCTCGCGGCAGCAGCTCGACCCACCAGTTCCAGACTCGCACGCCCCAGAAACGTGGGAGGGCCTCGATCTGGTCGGCGGTGAGGGACCGTGCCAACTGTAGGTTCGCCAGAACGTTCTCGTCGCCGGGCATCGCGCGCCGCGCCCGCTCGTAGGCCAGTACGGCCGGACCGATTCGCCCCAGCTTGAAGTAGGCGTTCCCGAGGTTGTAGTGCAGGTCGCCGCTCTCGAGTCCCCGATCGATGATCGCGGAGTACGCCTCGAGCGCGCCGTCGAAGTCGCCGGCCTGATAGAGGCTGTTGCCCCGCTGAAAGAGCTCGCCGGGGGCCGGCCCATCCTGAGCCGAGGTGATCAGCGGGCGTCCGATCAGGAAAAGAGCGACGCATCCCGCGACGGCGAGAAGGGACAGACCTGGCCGGGTCATTCGAGCTCTCCATCGAGAGCGGACATCGCCGCTTCTACTCGACCCAGAAACGCGGACCGGTCGGCCTCGCTCGACCCGGCCGGCGCGAACCGCTGTCGGTCGCATGCCTCGAGGCAGTCGAGGCACTCCGTGATCGTTTCGCCGGTCGCACCCCGGCACTCGAGCGCCGGCCGGATCTCGTCCCGGATCATCCCGGCCGCTGCCACGTTCAGGCGATCGGCGATGAACCCCTCGAGCGCCTGCCCGGCCTCCGCATAGAACGCCCTGGCGTCGGACCCGGCGGCGAGCTCACGCGCTTTCGCGAGCCGTTTCTTCGCCACACGGCCCGCACGACGCGACCGAGCGAGCCCGATGTCGCCGGCCAGCCGGTCCCGGTGCCTTCGCCACCCTGCCGCTCCGCCCACCGCACCCAGAGGTGCGAGCAGTACGAGCCAGAGGAGTCCACTGGATAACGGGGACCGGTCGACCCGCTCGAACCGCGGAGTGTCGATCTCGATGAACCGAATGTCCGTGCGCAGCGCTTCCACCTCGCCCCGCGCCCGTGACCCCGGAATCGCCGCGTCGCCAGCGCGTCCGGTGACAGTGAGATCGATCGGCGCCGCCGAGGCCACCCGGTACTCGCCCGCGTCCGGGTCGAAATACCCGACATCGATCCCGGGGATATCGAGCACGCCCGACGCACGCGGAATCAACACGAACTCGTACGTGCGCGTCCCGGTCACCCCGCGTTCCGTAGTCCGCAGCCGGTCGCTGGTCTCAGGCGGAAACGCCTCGATCGTCGGAGGCAGGTCGAGCTCGGGCAGGGCGATCGCGTTGAGGTTTCCGGTCCCAGACACCTCCACGGTCATGGTCACGGCCTCGTTGGCGGCGACGCTGTCACGATCGATCGAGCTCGTCACCTCGAGATCTCCCACCATGCCGGAAAACGTCGATGGCCGACCGGCCGTCGGGAGCGGAAGCACCTCGACCTCGATCGGCTGCGAGACGGCAGCCGCCGCGACTTCGCTTCCGAAGATCGAGCTGCGGTCGAGGATCCCGCGGAACAGATCGTCAACCGGGTCCCGGGACTGACGCTGCAGCCGGACCTGCGCCTCGATCTCCATCGGCTCGACGGTCCTGGTCCCGGGGCTCGTCGGGAACAGCGCCACCTTGCGGATGATGGCGGTCACGTAGCGCTGACCGTTCAGCGTGATCGGCTCCACCTCCGGTTGAGCCGGCAGTTCGAACTCTTCTACCCAGAATCCGGGCGCGGACGGAAGACGCGACACGCTGTACGACGTGACGTTCACCCGGGTGTAGATCCGGTATTCCACGATCACCGGCTCGTTCTGCAGGACCGTGGCCGCGCTCGCTTCGGCCGTCACGAAGACGTCCTCGGGACCGACGGTCTGAGGCTGCAGGTCCGCGGAGGGCGCGCCCCTGGAGCGCGCCACCGGCGGCGGCGTATCGGTCACGGTGATCGCGACCGGAGCCGTCCTGACCGTGGTTCCGAAGGCGGAGATCGCGATCGGGCCAATCTCGTGAGACCCGGTCGCGGTGGCCTGTAGCCTGTACTGGATGATTAGCGAGACTGTCGTGCGACCGTTCACGGTCTGCATCGAGGTGGTCATCCCGCTCCCCAGCACGTTCGCGAACGCGCTCATGTCGGGGAGCTGCGGGTCCCGCTCGAGCTGTCGGGTCCCGCCGATCTCGACCGTCAGGATGAACTGCTGACCCACACCGAGCTCGGCCCGGCCGACCGAGGCCGTGGCGGTGATCTGCGCGCCCTGAGCAGACAGGCTCGCGGGCCATAGCAACGCCGCGGAGAGCAACAGCCGAAGGGCCGGACGGGCAGACACGCTTACCAGTCCTTCCGGGGACGACGGCCACGGGCGGCGGCGCGCGGCTGCCGGTCTACTTCGTCCTGGTCTTCCTCGATGGCGTCGAGCAACCGCTCGGCTTCATCCCGACTCATCTCGGGCTGCCCGCCGGGAGGCGACTGCCCCTGATCCTGGTTCTGGTCCTGTTCGTGCTCGTTCTGATCCTGATTCTGCTCGTCCTCGTTCTGATCCTGATCCTGCTCGTCCTCGTTCTGATCCTGGTCCTGCTCGTCCTCGTTCTGATCCTGGTCCTGCTCGTCCTCGTTCTGATCCTGCTCGTCGTCGTTCTGGTCCTGCTCGTCCTCGTTCTGATCCTGCTCGTCGTCGTTCTGATCCTGGTCCTGCTCGTCCTCGTTCTGATCCTGGTCCTGCTCGTCCTGCTGCATCTGCTCCAGGACCCGCTCCAGATTGTGCTTCGCGTCCGTGTCGGTCGGGTCCAGACGCAAACTCTGCTTGAACGCCTCGAGGCTCTCCTGGAGCATCTGCCGTCGGTAGAGGACGTTGCCGATGTTGTACCAGGCGTCCGAGATGAGGTCGGAGTCGCCGCTCTCGATGGCGTCGCGATAGGCCTCGAGGGCGCTCTCGAACTCCGCACCCTGGTAGAGGGCGTTGCCGTCGTTGAATCGGATGATCGGCGAATCCGGCGCCTCTCGCAGAGCCTCCAGGTATCGCTCGTGTGCCTCGCCGTATCGCCCCTCGGCGTACAGACGATTGCCCTCGTTGGCCTCGGACCGACCCGCCTGGGCGAAGCCCGCGTCCGGCCATCCGATGGCCAACGCGACGGATAACGCCAGCGCGCGCCACACGTGCGTGCTCCGGATCACGAGAGCCTCCCCGCCCATGCGTCCGGTTCCTTCCTCCTGTCCGAGACCATGCCCTCGATGAAGAGAAGAGCGATCGCGATCCCGAGAAACAACTGAAACTGCTCCTCGAACTGGGTAATCTCACGCGAGTCGACCTGGCGACCTCCAAGAGCCTCGAGCTCATCGACGAGCCCTGTCAGTTCGCTCGCCTCCGGAGTGCTTCGGAAGAGAGCCCCTCCCGTCGCGTCCGCGATACGCCGCAACGCCGCCTCCTCGAGACGGGTCGTGACCACCGCCCCTTCGTCATCGCGCTTGAAGCCCTGGCGCCGGCCATTCGCGTCGAACTGGGGAATCGGGACGCCCTCTGACGAGCCGACTCCCACAGTGTAGATCCGTACCCCCGCATCGACCGCGCGTGCGACCATCTCTTCGATCGCGCCCTCGTGGTCCTCGCCGTCCGTCACCAGAACGATGACCCGATGCTCGAGGGATTCTTCTCCGAACGAGTCGAGCGCCGAGCGCAGCGCCTCGCCGACATCGGTCCCCTGGACCGGGATCAGCTCGGTATCCATCGCGTTCAGGAACAGCCGGGCCGCCCCGTAGTCGGCCGTGAGCGGGCTCTGAACGAACGCCTGGCCCGCGAACGCGACGAGGCCGACGCGATCCCCCTCGAGCCGCGAGATGAGTCTCTGGATCTCCAGCTTCGAGCGCTCCAGACGATTCGGCGCGATGTCCTCGGCGAGCATCGAGTTCGACAGGTCGAGCGCGACGACGATGTCCATCCCCTCGCGGCGGACGGTCTCGATGCGCGTCCCGAATTGCGGTCGCGCGAGCGAGACGACCGAGAGCCCGAGCGCCATCACGATGAGGGCCGACTTCCACCACCGGGCCCGGTGGTCGACGCTCAGGGTGAGCCGTCGGATGAGATCCAGATCCGCGAACTGTCCGAGCGCGCGGCGACGGGCTCCCGCGGCGAACCAGAAGAACGCCACGAGCAGCGGAACCAGCACGAGCGCGAAGAGCGCAACTGACGAGCCGAACCGGAACATCAGGGCAACCTCCTGAGCACCGAGTTCGAGAGGGCGACCTCGAACAGAAGGAGGCCCAGACCCGCGAGAAGCGGGAAATGGAAGAGCTCGCCGTATCTGGTGAAGCTCTGGACGTCGATCTCGGTCGTCTCGAGTTCGTCGATCTCCGCGTAGATCTCTTCGAGGCTCTCGCGATCCGTCGCCCGGAAGTACTGCCCCCCCGTCTGGCCCGCGATGGCCGACAGGGTCTCCTCGTCGACATCGACCTCCATGCTCACGTAGCGCCGGCCGAAGACCGGATCGTCAACGGGGACCCGGGCGCTTCCCCGCGAGCCCGCACCGATCGTATAGACGCGCACGCCCAGGGCTTCCGCCATCTGGGCCGCCGTGGCCGGATCGATCTCGCCGCGGTTGTTCCTACCGTCCGTGAGCAGCACGACGACCTTCGATTCGGCGGGGCTGTCCTGAAGGCGCTTGAGCGCTGTCGCCAGGCCGAGCCCGATGGCCGTTCCATCCTCGACCATGCCCACCTCGAGCTCGGACATGACCGTCGTCACGACATCGTAGTCGAGCGTCAACGGGGCCTGCGTGAAGGCCGCTCCCGCGAAGACGACGAGGCCGATACGGTCGCTCCTGCGCCTCTCGATGAAGCCTGCGGCGACCGCCTTCGCCGCTTCGAGCCGATTGGGCTCCAGATCCTCCGCCAGCATGGAGCTCGAGATGTCGATGCCCAGAACGATGTCGATCCCCTGGGTGGAAACGTTCTCCGACGTCACACCCGTCTGGGGTCGCGCGAACGCGACGATCAGCGCGACCAGGGCGGCGTACCGCATGACCGACGGGACATGCCGCGCGCGGCCCGTGCGCTCGGCCCCGGCGCGGAGTAGTGCACCGAGATCCGAGAACCGAACGGTCCCCCTGCGTCCGCCGGGCCCGGACGCCCGCCAGTACGCCAGCGCCGGCAGGAAGAGCAGAAGGAGCAAAAGCCACGGGTCCTCGAAACGGTGGATCATGCCGCCTCCGACTCCTCCGGGGGCGCTACCCGTTCCGACTCCACGGGGCGGGTCTCGTCGACGAAGCGCCGCGCGATCGGGATCAGCGCGAGCGACTCGGTGGCCGCGGGCCGACGCTTCGCAAACTTCACGAGATCGCAGGCGTCCAGGAACCGGCGGGTCTCCTCGATGAGCGTACCACCGAAGCCTTCGCTCCGGAGCGCGGCGATGAGCTCACCCGTCGTCATCTCCAGCGCGTCGATGCCGGACCGATCCTCGATGTACGTCCGAAGGACCTGCGAGACCGCGATGTGGAAGTCCTTCACCTGACCGCGCTCGAGCATCGACGAGCCCTCGAGACGGTCCAGCGCAGCGTAAGCGATCTCGTGGGCGGGTCGCGGCGGTGCCGCCGGTCTCGCGCCAGGTGAGCGGCCTCCACGTTGTCGGAGCGCCCAGACGGCCAGCAGGATCCCCAGGAGGAGTGCGAGCCAGAGCGGCCACGCGGACAGCCATGCGAACGCGATGTCCCGCGGGCCCTTCACATCGCGGATATCGCCGGTATCATCGAGGCCGACGGACTGAACGCCGATGACGAACGGGTCGGTGGTCACGACCTCCTCGCCACCTGACGGATCCACGAGCGCGAGAGACAATGACGGGATCGCTACCTCACCGAGTTCGAAAACCGCCAGCGTAAGAGTTGCCTCCGAGACGGCGCGCTCTCCAGCGACGCGCGGGGCTCCGGGTGCGAAGCCGAGGATCTCGAACGGCGCGAGGGTCACCGAATCCGACCACCGGACCGTCTGGTCCGCGCCATGCTCGATAGTGATCGTGGCCGTGATCCTGTCTCCGACCGTCGCCTCCGTAACGTCCGCCTCGAGCACGGCGCGGGACTGCTGGGCGACGACCGAGCCCGCGAGCGAAGCTCCCACGGCGATCGCGGAAACGATCGGGCGCATCATGCCCGCCGCTCCCGGTCCTTGAAGAACTTCATCAGCGGGCGGACGTACGGCTCGTCGGGGTGAAGGTCGATCACGTCCACCTTGCTTCGCCTGAAGATCTTCCGCAGACGCTCGTCGACGTCCCTCACTTCGCGGGCGAACGCCCGCTGGAAGTACTCGTCGGACGTGTTCACGACGACGCGCTCTCCGGACTCCGCATCCTCGAGCTCGATCAGCCCGACGGGGGGCAGCGCCGACTCGCCGCGGTCGCGGATGCGGACCGCGACGACATCGTGCCGGCGTCCAGCCACGGCCAGAGCCTTCGCGAAGTCCTTCGATATGAAGTCCGAGACGACGAACGTGACGGCCCGCCGCTTCGTCACGTGCATCAGGTACTCGAGGGCAACGCCGACATCGGTGCCCCGCCCCTCGGGTTGGTGGTGAAGCAGTTCCCGCAGAACCCGCAGGACGTGCCGCTTGCCCTTCCGGGGCGGCACGAACTTCTCGACGCGGTCGCTGAAGATGATCAGCCCGACCTTGTCGTTGTTCTGGATCGCGCTGAACGCGAGCAGGGCACAGATCTCGACCGCGAGCTCGTCCTTCATGCGCTCGCGAGTTCCGAATTCCCCGGACGCGCTCACGTCGACGGCCAGCATGACCGTCAGCTCGCGCTCCTCCTCGAACACCTTCACGTGCGGCGACCCGGTTCGGGCCGTCACGTTCCAGTCGATGTTCCGGATGTCGTCGCCGTACGTGTACTCACGCACCTCGGCGAAACTCATCCCGCGCCCCTTGAACACGGAGTGGTATTCGCCCGAGAAGACCTGATTCACGAGTCCCCGGGTGGAGATCTCGATCCGTCTGACCTTCTTCAGGATCTCGCGAGTGCTCGCCGGGCCTTCGACCGACCGGGACGCCACTGCCAACTACGGAACCTCGACGCGGTCCATGATGCGAGTGACCACATCCTCGCTGGTCACCTCTTCGGCCTCCGCTTCGTAGGTGAGCAGGACGCGGTGGCGCAGGACGTCCAGCCCGACCGACCGCACGTCCTCCGGCGTGACGTATCCGCGATGCCGGAGAAAGGCGTGGGCGCGCGCCGTCTTCGCGAGACAGATCGAGGCCCGCGGCGATCCGCCGAACGACACGAGGTCGGTCAGGTCGTCCAGGCCGTACTCCGCGGGTTCGCGAGTCGCGAACACGAGGTCGACGATGTACCGCTCGACCTGGCTGTCCATGTAGATCATCTCGACCGCGTCTCGCGCGGACAGGATCTCCTCGCGGGAGACGACCGGCTTCACCTCCGGCGACCGCCGCCCGGACATGCGGCGCATGATCTCGAGTTCCTCTTCCCGGTCGGGATACCCCACGGACAGCTTCAACATGAAGCGGTCCACTTGGGCTTCGGGAAGCGGATAGGTGCCCTCCTGTTCGATCGGGTTCTGCGTCGCGAGAACGAGAAACGGATCGTCGAGAGGAAACGTGGTCTCGCCGATCGTGACCGTGTGCTCCTGCATGGCCTCGAGCAACGCCGACTGGACCTTGGCGGGCGACCGATTGATCTCGTCCGCGAGGATGATGTTCGAGAAGATCGGCCCCTTCTTCGTCTTGAAGTCGGAGTCCTTGGGATCATAGATCAGCGTGCCGACGAGGTCCGCCGGCAGCAGGTCCGGGGTGAACTGAATCCGCTGGAAATCGGTGTCGATAGCATCTGCTAACGTTCTTACTGTCAACGTCTTAGCGAGCCCGGGTACGCCCTCCATGAGGACGTGCCCATCGGCCAGCAGGCCGATCAGCAGCCGCTCGATCATGTACTTCTGGCCGACGATCACCTGCCCGATCTCCGAGAGCAGACGCTCGACGAACGCGCTCTCCTTCTGGATCCGTTCCTGAATTGCGTCGATATCGTGGCTCATCGGCGCGCAGAATCCTCCTGTGGCTTCGGTCGAATAGCGGGACGAAAGATGGATGCCTGAGCGTCCCGGTGTGTTGCCTGCGGAAGGTCCCGTGTCAGCCCCGCCGTGACAACCCGCGTCAGGTGGTGGCCGGGCTACGGCCGGCGGCGCTCTCTGATCCGCCCGAACCGATCCGGGAAATCCGTGAAGACTCCGTCGACGCCGACGTCGAGCAGTCGGTTCATCTCGTTCGCTTCGTTCACCGTCCAGGGGTGCACGACCAGCCCGAGGGCGTGGGCGCGTCGGACGAGCGATCCGTCCACGAGCTTCCGGTCGGGCCCAATACCGACGGCGTAGCCGGCGACCCTCGCCAGCGTCTCATCGGTGATCGGCCCCGGGCCTTCGATCAGCTGGATCAGGGGCAGGTTTGGCGCGAGGTCCGAGACATGACGAAGGCTCTCGGGACTGAACGACTGGATCAGCACAGACCAGTCGCTCGCTGAGTCCGGCAGCAGGCCCGCCCGCTCGAGCTCGGCGATCAACGCCTCCTCCATCCCCGGCGCCTCCGAAGGCGTCTTGGTCTCGATGTAGTAGCGCGCGCCCCGGCCGAACCGCTCGAACACCTCGCGCAACGTCGGGATCCGCGCGCCGACATTGTCGGAGTGAGCCCGATCCGGGTGTCGATGGTTGAACCACCTCCCGACGTCGCAGCCCGCGATCTCGTCGATCGTCAGGTCTTTGACCCGGCCACTGCCACCCGCCGGCCCCGCCGTCCGGTCGAGCGTGTCGTCGTGCAGTACGACGAGGACGCCGTCCGCGGTCATCTGGAGGTCCTGCTCGATGTAATCCGCCCCCATCTCCAGACCCAGCTCATACGATCGAAGCGTATGCTCGGGCGCGTGCCCGGAGGCTCCGCGATGCGCGATCGTGATCGGGGGCTCGGCCGGGGGCAGGCCGCCGCGGTGCGCCGGAGCAGCGAAGGCGCCGATCCCGTATCCCACCTTGCCGAAACTCGGGGTCAGAAAGCCACCGTAGTCGCCGGTCGCGGGCGGACCGGCCGATTCGAGCGTGTCCATCTCGTCGGGCTCCGCGGACACGGCCAGCCCCGCGGGATACTGCGCCCCTCGCGCCGCGTATTCGTCGAAACGCCTGATCACTTCGGGCGCCTCGAGCCGCAGCCGGTCGATGCCGTCTCGAACGGTCCGTACAGCATGGCTCCAGAACGGGCTCTCGAACGGAGCTCCCATGGCGTAGTGCCACCCGATGAACACTTCGATCTCTCTCACGAAACCGATCAGGTGGCGGTTCAGGTCCTCCGCCGTCCGATCCTCCATGGGGCGCCGGCTCAACCCCAGGTTCCGGCCGAACAGCCAGTGGGCGGCCAGGTCCAGCTCGTAGAGGATCATCGCGAGCGCGGTCGCCTCGAGCGGCTCGACGAACGACGCCGCGTTCCCCAGACGGATCACTCGCTCCTCGAAGACCGTCCGGTGGACGAAGTTCGGGAACCGGATGAACCTCGACGGGCCCCTGCCGGCAACGTTCTCTTCGGTCATGAACGCATCGAAGTCGTGCTCGAGCTCCGCCTGGTCGGTGATCCGGCTGTTGTGTACGTAGCCGTATGAGGTGTATTCGGTGAGAGGGATCACGAAGATCCAGCCGTGGGGTCGGGCCACGGCTCGCGTGGCCGTCCTGAAATCCGACACGGGCCCGCGCCGCACCGCCGCACGGTCGGTCGGCACGCAGCTCAGCTCGAGGTGGTCGACGGTCAGATCGGCCGGGAACCCCCGGGCGTCGAACACTACGTCGACGGTCAACGACGTGCCGTCGGCGAAACGGACCTCCGCCTCATCGTCGCCGCTCAGGACATCTGTGACGTGCCGGTCGAGTTCCCTCGCATCGCTCTGTTCCGCGAGCGTGTCGACCAGTCGGTCGGCCGAGATGTGGTACGCGGGCCCCTCGAGGCGTGGCGAGAAGTAGTGGACGTACCGCTCGTGCGCGGTGCCCCAACCCTCGAAGAGGATCCCATCTTTGTGCGTCGCTAGCGCGCGCCCGGCGAGGTCCTCGAGGCCCCAGCCAAGCGACTCGCGGATCCAGCGGACGAACGGCGGCGTCGTTCCCTCCCCCACGCCGATTCGGGGGATGGAGGAGTCGTGTACATGGACCAGTTCGAGATCGGGCGCCAGACGGGGCAGGTAGGCCGCGGCGATGAAGCCGGCCGATCCGCCTCCGATGATCGCGATTCGCCGGGGTTGGTCGCTCATGGCGCGAACGTAGTCGCCGATGCGGGCGACGGCGATCCCATCCAGGCGACGTGAACATTAGACGGACTGATCCGACCTCGGGGAGCATGGCGGACGCGGACGGGCGGCCCTACCCTCGAACGAGGGTCCCTAGCGCCGCTCGCTCCGCTCTCGAGGTCGTCATGCCGCCAACCGTTCGCTGCCCGTCCCTCGTAACGCTGGTCTCCGCCGCCGTGCTGGTCTCCGCCTGCGCCCCGCCCGGGCCGGCGGGGCCCGACGTCTCGGTCAGCTTCCCCGCCGCGGTGAGCGAGGCTCCGCTGGACGGCCGGCTGATCGTCGTGTTCTCGGGCCGCGAAGAGGGCGAGCCGCGCTTCCATGTCTCGGACGGCGCCGCGGCGCAGCCCGTGTTCGGTAAAGACGTGGAGGGATGGGCGCCGGGCGACCCGGTCGCCCTCGCCGACACCGCGTTCGGGTTCCCGGTCCGCACCCTCGCGGAACTCCCCGATGGGACGTACCGGGTGCAGGCGATCCTCAACCGGTACGAGACGTTCACGCGGTCGGACGGCCACACGGTGAAGCTCCCGCCCGACCGCGGCGAGGGTCAGCAGTGGGCGCGAAAGCCCGGAAACCTCTACAGCGACGTGGTCGAGTTCACGACGGGTGATCCGCTGAGCCTCGAGCTCTCGAACGTGATCCCGGAGCTCCCCAACCCGCAGACCCTCCAGACAGACTGGGTGAAGTTCGTCCGGATCCGCTCCGACCTGCTATCGGACTTCTGGGGAACGGACATGTACCTGGGAGCCTGGGTGATGCTGCCCAGGGGATTCGACGAGAACCCCGAGGCGCGGTATCCGCTCGCGATCTGGCACGGGCACTTTCCGAGTTCCTTCTCCGCGATGCGGATCGAGCCGCCCGATCTCTCGGAGCCCTGCGTGTACAGCGCACGGTTCTCTCTCGACTGCTACAACCACATTCAGCAGCAGTACCGCCACGAGCTCTACCAGCAGTGGACGTCGGACGACTTCCCCCGGCATCTGGTCGTCCAGATCCAGCACCCCACGCCGTTCTACGACGACTCCTACGCCGTGAACTCCGCGAACAACGGACCGTACGGCGACGCGATCATGCACGAGCTCGTCCCCGAGATCGAACGCCGGTTCCGGGGCATCGGCGAGGGCTGGGCACGGTTCACGTACGGCGGATCGACCGGCGGCTGGGAGGCGATGGCCGTGCAGGTGTTCTACCCCGACGACTTCAACGGTGCGTTCGCGGCCTGCCCGGACCCGATCGACTTCCGGGCGTACACGGTCGTGGATCTATACGAGGACGAGAACGCCTACTGGATCGATGCACCGTTCAAGAGCACGCCGACGCCCGGCCACCGGGACTGGCTGGGGCGCATCGACCGCTCGCTGTGGGAGTCCAACCACATGGAACTGGCCCTCGGCACGAAGACCCGTTCGGGCCAGCAGTGGGACGTCTGGGAGTCGGTGTACTCGCCCGTGGGCGACGACGGCTACCCGAAGCGAATCTGGGACAAGATCACGGGCGAGATCGACCGCGAAGTGGCCGAGTACTGGAGGGAAAACTACGACCTTTCCTACATCCTCCGGCGCGACTGGGACACGCTCGGCCCGAAGCTCGAAGGCAAGCTCCACATCTACGTCGGCGAGATGGACAACTACTACCTGAACAACGCCGTGTATTTGACGGAGGAGTTCCTCGAGTCGACGACCAGTCCGTACTTCGGTGGGGTCATCGAGTACGGTGCTCGTGATGAGCACTGCTGGAACGGCGACCACGATCAGCCGAACGCGATCAGCCGGCTGCGTTACATCCAGATGTACACACCGCTCATGCTCGAGCGGATGCTGGCGAACCACCCGGAGGGCGCGGACATGACGAGCTGGCGGTACTGAGCGCGCCTAGCCCCGTTTCTGCAACGGCGTGAGCTCCCACGGTTCGAAGCACGTCTTGCAGACGCGGTTGAAGCTCGTGAATCCGAGGAGCTCGATCCGCGGCGACTGGTGATCCGGCTTGACCGGCTCGTCGCGCAGCAAGTCCGTGCTCAGGTACTTCTTGTTGCTGTCGGCGAACACGGTGACGACCGTCGAATCGGGTCCCAGTTCCTCCTGGATCTTCACGGCGCCGAGGAAGTTGGCGCCCGACGAGATACCTACCCCGAGCCCGAGCCCGGTCGCGAGCTTCTGAGCCATCAGGATCGCGTCGCCGTCATCCACAGCGACGATCTCGTCGAGTTCCGAAAGATCGACGATCGGCGGGATGAACTCGTCCGAGATCCCCTGGATCCGGTGATGTCCCACCTGGTGACCGGTGCTCATCGTCGGAGAATTCGACGGCTCCAGAGGGTGGACCTTGATGTCCGGGAGGTGCTGCTTCAGGAACTTCCCCGTGCCCATGATCGTGCCGCCGGTGCCGACGCCCGCCACGATCGCGTCGGGCTGGAGTCGATGCGCCTCGAGCTGCCACCAGATCTCCGGCCCGGTCATCTTCTCGTGGGCTTCGCAGTTGTCCTCGTTGGCGAACTGACGCGGAAGAAACGCGCCCGGCGTCGCTCTGGCCATTTCTTCTGCCTGATCGATGCTCCCGAGGAATCCACCCTCCGCCTCGCTCACCGGGTGCACCTCCGCGCCAAACCCCTTGATCAGGTTCACGCGCTCCGGGCTCATCCAGTCGGGCATGAAGATCGACACCGGATGACCGAGGGCTCGACCGATCGCCGCGAACGAGATTCCGGTGTTCCCGCTCGTCGCCTCGATGATCAGGGCGCCGGGCTCGATCGTCCCGCGCTCGTACGCGCGGCGCAGGATGTAGAGCGCCATCCTGTCTTTGATGCTCCCGGTCATGTTGAGGTTCTCGCTCTTCGCGTACAGCCGCCGAGGCTCTCCGTCGAGCGAGTAGTCGATCGCGAGAAGCGGCGTGTTTCCGACAAGCCGTCGGAGGCCGTCGAAGCGGGCCGCGGGTGTGGTGGCTGTGGCGATCATTGGCACGTCCGATGTTGCGATTCGATCATCTGAATGTATCGGAACTGTCGGCGGCTTGCGGCGCCGCTCAGGACACGGACCGGCCCGGCCAGTCCCCTCGCTCCACGACGATCCTGCCGCCCTGGATCACCATCAGGACGTCCTGCACGACGCCGATGTCGTCGAGGGGGTTCCGTTCGAGCACGATCAGATCGGCGGCGAGTCCCGGCTCGACGCGTCCGGCCCGGTCCGAGATCCCGAACAGCTCCGCCGGGGTCGTCGTCGCGGCCTGCAGGGCTTCGAGCGGCGTGAGCCCCACGCCGACGAGCTCGAGCAGCTCGTGCGCCAGCGTCGTGACGTTCTCCGACCCGTACCCCGTGTCTGTCGCGGCTACGATCCGTACGCCCATCTCGTGCGCCGTCCTCGCCATCTCCTGCACGCGCGGAAGCATGTGGCGCCCCCTCACGTTCAGAACGGGATTGTCGTAACTGCCCCCGGGGATCGTCAGATCGCGGACGACGGCGATCGTGGGCACGAGAAACGTCCCGCGCTCGACCATCAGGCCCAGGGTTTCGGGGCTCATGTACGTCCCGTGCTCGATGCTCCGGACGCCGGCGAGCACCGCGGAGCGCGCCCCGACGTCGCCGTGCGCGTGCGCGGCCACGCCGACCCCTCCGGCCGCGGCCTCCTCCACAATCGCGCGGAGCTCCACCTCGGAGTAGAACGCCTTCCGCGGGTCCGTATTCGGCAGGCCGGCGCGCTCCGTCGCGTTCGTCTTCACGAAATCGACGCCCCGCGACACGAGGGCGCGCGTCATCTCACGGACCGCGTCCTCACCACGCACCTCCCTGCCATAGAGGTGTCCGAGCTCGGGGTGATCCTGGAAGAACTCCTCCGCTGCAGGCGGGCGCACGTGATAACCGGCGGCCAGATAACGCGGTGCCTCCAGGTGCCCCCCGGCCTGCAGATCGCGCATCCCGACGTCCGCGTAATGCGAGGTCCCCATGCTGCGCATCGTGGTCACACCGGTGGACAACGCCCGCTTCGCCGACGCCGCATCGCCGACGTGCACGTGGGCATCCATCAAGCCGGGCGCGAGATATC
Organism: Gemmatimonadota bacterium; assembly: GCA_039587355.1. Classification (GTDB taxonomy): domain Bacteria; phylum Gemmatimonadota; class Gemmatimonadetes; order Palauibacterales; family Palauibacteraceae; genus Palauibacter. The sequence goes on from JBDHIO010000023.1 coordinate 27,082, forward strand.
GGCCCATCAGATCAACCGTCTCGGTGCCGTCGGGGACGACCACCCTTCCCTGCGCGATCGAGCGGATCTCACCGTTCGCGACGACAACCGTCACACCCTCCATCACCGAACCATCGGTCACGTCGACCACGTTGGCGTTTGTCAGCAAGAGGTTCTGGGCCGACACCGCCGCCGGGACGAGGAGGGCTAGGAGTGCGGAACGAAAAGCTCGAGACACGAGGTCCTCCTGGATGGGTTTGTCTCATCCGAAGCTGCCCCGCGACCGGGAGCCTGTCGAGAGCGGACATGCCGAGACCGTCGTTGCCGGCCCGAATGGCCACATCTAGTGTGGACTCCTCCTCCAGACGCGAGAGAATCGCCAGCATGAGTCGATCCAGCTCTGTGTTTCGTGCCTCCGCCGCCACCATCCTCGTCGGCCTCGCGACGGTCTGCCTCGTCCCGGGGATCGTCGCTCAGGTACCCGAACCCGCCGAGATCATCGGATTCGCTCCGGGTGAGGACTACAAGCTGGCGAACTACGCGCCGATCAAGGCCTACTTCGAGGCACTGGCCGCCTCGACCGACCGGATGGTCCTCGAGCAGATCGGAGAGAGCACCCGCGGAGAGCCGCTGTACCTCGCCGCCATCTCGAGCCCCGAGAACCTCGCGCGGCTGGACCGGGTGAAAGAGATCACGCGCACGCTCGCCTACGCCCGCGACCCCGATGCGGGATACGGCTCGATCCTGTCGGAGCAACGGGCGCGCGCCCTGGCGGAAGAAGGGGTCGCGATCGTCTGGATCGACGGAGGGCTCCACGCGACGGAGGTCGCGCACGGCCAGGTGATGCCCGAGATGGCGCACCATTTCGTGACCGACGAGTCGGAAGAGACCAGGCGGATTCGCGACAACACGGTTCTCCTCCTGATGGCGAACATGAATCCGGACGGGCTGAACATCGTGGCCGACTGGTACATGTCGAACGTCGGCGGGGAGTACGAGATGTCGCGCGTGCCCGAGCTGTACCACCATTACATCGGGCACGACAACAACCGCGACTGGTACATGCTGACCCAGGTCGAGACGCAGGCCGTCACGGCGCAGCTGTACCACAACTGGTTCCCGCAGATCGTCTACAACCAGCACCAGTCGAGCCCCTTCCCGGGACGCATCTGGATGCCCCCGTTCGAGAATCCCGTCAGCCCGCACCTCGATCCCCTTCTGGTCAGCTCGCTCAACCAGATGGGCCACTCGATGCGGAAGCGTTTCGACGTGGAAGGGAAGCCGGGCGTGAACAGCGACATCGTGTTTGATCTATGGTGGAACGGATCGATGCGCGGTGGGCCGGACTACCACAACATCCTCGGGTTCCTCACCGAGACGGCCGGTGCCGGCTACGCCACCCCCCGGTGCTACGCGGAAGACGAGATTCCGCAGACCTTCGGCGCGCGGGCCGACGAACTCCCGGCTCGCATCCCCTCGACGAACTACAACAACCCCTGGCTCGGCGGCTGCTGGCACATCCGCGATGCGATGGACTACATGATGACGGCGGCGAAGGCCGTCGCCGACATGGGAGCAAAGCTCAAGGACGAGTACCTCTTCAACCACTACTGGATGGGGAGACGCCAGATCGAACGAGGCATGCGGGCCGAGGGCGGACCGTTCGCCTACGTGCTCGATCCCGAGGCCTCGCACGACCCCTCCTCGGCGCTCGAGTTCATGGACCTGATGCGGCAGTCCGGAATCGAGTTCGTCCGCGCCAGCGAGTCGTTTTCAGCGGGCGGAAGCGCGTTCCCTGCCGGGTCCTACGTGATACCGCCACAGGCCTTCCGGCCCTACGTCGTCGATTTGATGGAACCGAAGCAGTATCCGGATCGACGGCAGTACCCGGGGGGGCCGCCGGAGCCACCCTACGATATGACCGGGTACGAGCTGCGGTTCCAGATGGGACTCGCTGCGGTGAACGTCGATGATCCATTCGACATGCCGCGCGGGGACTGGGGCGAGGTCGTCGCCGACTTCGGCGAGGTTCGCGGGGACGGATCCGCCGGCTACGTCGCTCACGCCAACTCGAACTGGTTGTACCGGGCGCTCTCCGAACATCTGCAGGGCGGCCGCGTTTCACGGACGACCACCGCAGAAGGAGACGTTCCGGCCGGGTCGTTCTGGCTACCGGGTCTCGGGCGCTCCGAGGCGGAGGACCTCGCGACCCGATTCGGGCTGACGCTCACGGGCCTCTCGAGCGCTCCGACCGCCCTCGCCCCCGTGCGCTCGCCGCGCGTCGCCATATACCGGTCGTACCAGGCCGCGATGCCGGAGGGCTGGACGCGGTGGACCCTCGACCGCTACGGGATCGAGTGGGAGAACGTCTGGAACGAGGACATCCGATCGGGCGACCTGTCCCGCTTCGACGTCGTCGTCCTCCCGTCTCAGAGCGCGTCGGGGATCGAGAACGGTCATTCGCCGACGTCGATGAGACCGGAATTCGCGGGCGGTCTCGGGGTCGAGGGCGCGGACGCGCTCGAGGCGTACGTCCAGAGCGGCGGCCGCGTGGTCGCCTTCGACCGGGCCGTGGACTACGCGATTCGTACGTTCGAGCTTCCCTTCGTGAATCGCGTGGGAGGCCTTCCGTCGCAGGACTTCTTCATCCCGGGCTCGATCATCCGCCTCGACGTGGACGTGAGCGACCCGCTCGGGTGGGGGATGGCGCCCGACGCCGTGGCGCTCTTCGCGCGCAGCCAGGTTCTCGAGCGAACCGGAGACGCGACGGGCGTTTCGACCCCCGTCTGCTACGCGGACTCGGACTTTCTGGTGAGCGGGTGGACCCTGGGCGGCGACGAGCATCTCGCCGGACGGACGGCCGCGGCGCGCGTCGAGCATGGCGACGGAGACGTCATCCTGTTCGCGTTCACGCCGCACTTCCGCGGGCAGCCGAGGAACACGTTCAAGCTGTTCTTCAACGCCCTGGTCGGCGCCGTGACGGACGGGTCGGCCGGCGGCACGGGGCTTCCCTGCCGCTAGCGTGCGGCCGAAACCGGCTAGGAGTCGGCGCTGCGGCGACTGCGCTGGGGAATCAGCTTGTAGAGCAGTAACAGGACGGCGAGACCGGCGAGGAGGATCAGGATCAGCCGGAGCACGCGGTCATACAGGTGATCGACCGTGTCGGTCATGATCACCGGTCCCGCCTGGACGACGCTGTCCGTGATCATCTTCAGCTCGTCGAGGATCGCGATCCGCTCCGCCGTGACCGCGTCGAGCACCGCGAAGCGCTCGGCCGTGATCGCGTCGATGGTCTCCCGGCGTTGCCGATCGATCTCGCCGAAGCCCGCCTCGAGCTCGACCGTGATCGCATCCGATATCGCCTGTCGCTGAGAATCGACCATCATCGGCAGGGTATCGACCATCGCCGCGATCCTGAACGCGGCGCCGGAGATCTCCTCGACCTCGTCGAACGCCTCCTCGAACCCCAGCTCGATCAGGACGTCGCTCAGCACCAGCTGGAGTTCCCAGCGCATCCGGGTGGGGAGACCCGCCGCGTAGTACTTCACACGCTCGGTCAGATCCGACATCTGTTGCGTCATGTCGCCGATCGCCCGAAGGCCGGACGCGTGATTCGAGGCAAGCTCGGCCGCGAACTCGCTCGACCCGGTCTGACGGAGCAGGCTCTCCCCCGTGATCGGGTGGGCGCGCGCGTACGTGGCGACCCGACCCCTCGTCACCCCGGCATCGTCCGCCGTGATTACGCCGAGGAAGAGATCGTTCGCGCGCTGCTCGATGCCGTGCACGGTCGCGATCGCGTCGCCCTGGAAGTTCTCGAAGCGCCCGGCGGCGGGGCCGGTCTCGAGGAAGTCCGACATCTGAATGGCGAACACCCAGATGTCGTAGAGCGACACGAGCGGGTCGAGCGAAAAGGCCGCCAATTCGAGGTTTGAGGCCGTCTCGATCTTCCAGAGAAGGGCGTGGCGAACCACCTCGGGGCTCGCGGAGCCCGTGATGATGGCGTCGGCCTGGTTCTCGATCCTGTTTTGAAACTCCTCGGCGAGACCATACACGAGCAGACGCAACTGGGCCGCGGGCATATCGATGTCGCCCCGTTCGACCATGACCGCCGTTTGTGGCGGCGGCGCGGTCGAGCAGGCCGACGATGTGATGAGAGCCACGATCCCGAGGATGGACGTCAGAAGACGTCGGCTTGGCGTTCGAGTCATTGACGGTCCCTCGCAGGTCGTCGGGCAACAGCTGGCAGGTCGAACGTGGGGACCGGCCGCTGACGCGGCAACACGGCCGCGTGGGACAGGTCGTCCGCCCGCCACGACAGAACCGGGGCGGGTCGCCCCACGCGGCGATACCAAACCACCAGAGTGCAGCCATCACACGCCGTAAACCGTTGATACTGCGCGTCTTGCAGGACCGCTGCGGATCAGAGCCGTCGGGGCTCCCGGGTACGGTTTTCGCTCCTTGTGAGGGGCGCGAGTGTGCGTCGCCTCCATGGGTCGGTGCGCGGCGCGAATTACGATGGAGGCATTATGAGCACGAGACCGGAGGACTGGACCCGGCCGCATTCGCTGCGCGAGCCGGAATTTCGGGAGCTACTGCAGGAACGGCCGGGCCCGGCCATATCCATCTTCCTCGCCGCCGAAGGCGCCGCTCCGGACCCGGACGGCGTCAGGCTCAGGTTGCGTGCGGCGACCGACAGGGCTTCGGCGTTGCTGGACGAGCACGGGGCGACAGACGTCGCCGACCTGCTCGCGCCACTCCGGGAGATGGTGGATGATTCCCCGCTCATTCCGCCCGACGAGGTGCTCGTCATCTTCCGATCCCCCGGGTTCCTGCGGGTGCTTCGCCTGTCCGGAGATATCGACTCCGAAGTCGTCGTCGGCCCGACCTTCCACACCCGCCCTCTGATCAAGCTGCTTCAGGTCCCGGATGGCTTCTGGGTACTGGCTCTGGCGCAAGGCCAGGTTCGCCTCTGGCGGGGGAACCAACGGGGGATCCGGCCCATCGAGCCGAGTCCACTTCCGGCAGACCTCGACTCCGCACTGGACTACGAGTACGAGCGCGACGCCGAGTTCGTGCGAAGGGCCCCGGTAGCTCGGGGTCGCGGGGCGGGAGGGCGGCCGGAGAGTGGCGGCTCACTCGGGACCTTCTCCTCTCACGGAGTCGGCGACGTCGGCGACGAGGCGGTGATGAACCGCTTCTTCTCGACGGTGGACGTGGCGCTTGTCGAGTACCTGGGGCCCGACCCGGATCCAGTGATCCTCGCGGCCGTTGGCGAGCATCACCCCCGGTATCGCTCGATTACGCGGTTGACGAGCCTGTGCCCGGAGGGGATCGAGGCGTCCGTCCAGTCGTGGAGCGCCGAACGGCTGCACCAGGCGGCGTGGCCCCCGTTTCTCGAGGAGTCCCGGGCCCGCCTCGCGAAGCACCTGGCGCTGTGGGAACGGGCGTTCTCGCTGGGCAAGGCAGAGGGTGACCTCTCGACGTTGGGAAGACTGGCGATCGCCGGACGAGTCCGCACCGTTCTGATGGAACGCGGCAGGCGGATTTGGGGTTCGATCGATCGCGAGACCGGCGAGGTGGTGGTGGACAGTGACGGCGGGGCGGACCCCAGGGCAGACGCGGTTGATCTCATCGATGAGATCGTGGAGTTGGTCCTGCTGCGCGGGGGCTCGGCGACGGTGCTGGAGACCGATCAAATGCCGACGACGAGTGGAGTCGCCGGCATCCTCCGTTGAGTCGGACGGAAGCTTCAGATGCCCGACCCGACGCCGTCGAGTTCGTCGACTCCCGCTGACCGGCACTCGAACCGCGAAGTTGCGTCCCGGCTGCTTCGCATCGCCGATCTCCTCGAGGCTCAGGAGGCTGAAGGCTTTCGCGTTCGGGCATACCGCGCGGCCGCTCGCGAAGTAGGTGCCCTCGGGGAGCAGGTCGAGCAGATCTTCGAGCACGGAGACAGAGCGGCCCTCGAGAGGATCCCGTCCGTCGGTCGGAGCATCGCCGCCCTCATCGAAGAGCTAGTCGAGACCGGGCGCATCGGTCTTCTCGATCGGCTGGAAGGTCACGTGGCGCCGGAAGATCTCTTCTGCCGGCTGCCCGGGATCGGCGAAACGCTGGCTTCGAGGATTCACGACGAGCTGGGGGTGGAGTCGCTCGAGGACCTCGAGGCCGCCGCCCACGATGGCCGCCTTGCCACCGTGACGGGCTTCGGGACGCGCCGGGTACTGGGCGTTCAGAATGTCCTGGACAGCATGCTTCGACGACGCGCGCGCGGGAACGGCGCCTCTCCTCCCGCCCGTCCGGACGCAGTGCAACCGCCGGTAGCGACCGTGCTCGCGATCGATGCCGACTACCGCAGCAGGGCCAAGGCGGGCAAGCTGCAGATGATCGCCCCGCGCCGTTTCAACCCGAGCGGAGAGGCCTGGCTACCAATCATGCACCTTACCCGCGGCAAATGGCACTTCACCGCCCTCTACTCGAACACCGCGCTCGCCCACAGGCTGGGACGGACCCACGATTGGGTCGTGATCTACTATGAGGATCACGGTGATGAAGGCCAGTGCACCGTCGTGACCGAGTACCAGGGCCGCCTCGAAGGTTGGCGGGTCGTCCGCGGTCGCGAACGGGAGTGCCTCGACTTCTACGCGCGCACCCATGGATGGCAGTGGGCCGCACCGGCGACGTCCGATGGCCCGTAGAGAGAGCACCCGGCCGCGACAGGGAGAGGCGGATGGACCGGAAGGGAGGCCGCGAGGGCCCTATCGATCCATCGCGACCGTCTGGCTCCTCATCGTCGGCCTTCCGCTGCTCGTCGTGTGGCTCATGTCGGTCGCCGGATCCGGGCCCTCCGAGGAGATTCCCTATACCCGCTTCATGGATCAGGTCGAGGCGGAGAACGTTCGCGAAGTCCTGATCGAGGGTGACAGGATCTCGGGGAACTTCGTCGCGCCGGTCGAGGTCGTCACAGGGGCCGGCGAGGAGCCGACGCGCATCACGGAGTTCGTGACGCACGCTCCGTTCGGAGGCGATGCGAGCCTCATCGACGATCTTCGGGACCGGGGCGTCGAGATCCGGGTGATTCCGGTCACGGATCGACAGAGCTGGCTCGAGGTCCTGCTCGGGATCCTGCCGTTCGTATTCCTCATCCTCCTGGGCGTGTATCTGTATCGGGGGATGCGCCAGCGGGAAGGCGGGATCTTCTCCTTCGGCCGCAGCCGGGCCCGCCTGTATCGAGTCACCGACGAGGCCGTGACGTTCGACGACGTCGCCGGGTCGGAGAACGCGAAGGGGGAGTTGCGAGAGCTCATCGACTTCCTCGAGCACCCCGAGCGCTTCCACGCACTGGGCGGAGAGGTCCCCCGCGGCGTGCTTCTGGTCGGCCCTCCCGGCACCGGGAAGACGCTCATCGCGCGGGCCGTCGCCGGCGAGGCGGGCGTGCCGTTTCTCAGCATCACCGGCTCCGACTTCATGGAGATGCTGGTGGGCGTGGGTGCCGCCCGCGTTCGCGACCTGTTCAACGAGGCGAAGTCGACGGCTCCGAGCATCATCTTCATCGACGAGCTCGACTCCATCGGCCGGACGCGAGGTGCCGGAATCGGCGGCGGGCACGACGAGCGAGAGCAGACGCTCAACCAGCTGTTGTCCGAGCTGGATGGGTTCGAGCCGAGCGAGAACGTCATCGTCCTGGCCGCGACCAACCGGCCCGACATCCTGGACCCCGCTCTGATCCGCGCCGGGCGCTTCGATCGACACGTCGTGATCGACCTTCCGACGGTGGCGGACCGTGAGGCGATCCTCCAGGTCCACGCCAGATCCAAACCCCTAGCGCCCGACGTCGATCTAGCCCGGCTGGCCCAGGGTACGCCGGGGCTGAGCGGAGCGGAGCTCGAGAACATCCTGAACGAGGCCGCGCTGACGGCCGCGCGAAGGGGCCACTCGTCCATCAGTCGCGCGGACGTCGAGGAAGCGCGTGACCGCGTCCTCCTGGGCCTGACTCGCGAGGGACTCTCTCTCTCGGATGAGGAGCGCGAGCTGCTCGCCTACCACGAGGCAGGACACGCGGTCGTGGCGGCCACCCTTCCCACGACGGACCCGGTGCACAAGGTAAGCATCGTTCCGCGGGGTCTCTCGATGGGCGCAACGCAGCAGTTCCAAGCCCGCGAGCGATACCTCTATCGCAAGACCGAACTTCTCGAGCGGCTGGCGGTCATCCTGGCCGGCCGGGCGGCCGAGGAGCTCGTATTCGGCGCTCGTACGACAGGCGCGGCAGACGATCTCAAACAGGCGACCTCGCTCGCGCGGAACATGGTGCTGAGATGGGGGATGAGCGACGCCCTCGGGACCATGGCCACCGGTCGGGAGGAGGCGGTCTTTCTGGGTGACGAGATAGCGAGGCGCCGGGAATTCAGCGAGGAGACCGCAAGCCGCATAGATGGAGAGTTGCGCTCGATCCTCGACGAGGCGGGGACGCTCGCGCGCCGGACGCTCGAGCGGCACCGGTCCGACGTCGACCGGATGGCGAGGCGGTTGCTGGAAGTCGAGGAGATTGCGGGAGAGGAGATCCTGGAACTCCTGGGCGGCGAGAGTCCCGGCGGTCCCGGACCCGGAGACGACCGGTGGCCGCCCTCCTCAGACTAGAGGCCGAAGGGATACGTGTCCGGGACGCCGGCCAACTCCGGTCCGGCCAGGGGACGGACAGCCTCCGTACGGTCGAACCAGACGTAGTCGTCGAACTGGTGTGGCAGGGACGCCTGGAAGTAATGGCTCTGCATCTCGGTCTCGGGCCGGTAGATCACTCCGATCGCGCGCTCGAGAAGCGCCGGCTCGAGCTCCTCCCGAACCTCGGGGCGGGCCGGTTCCCGCAAATGCACGATCCCCGCGGGCACACCCGTCGTGTGGAACAAATGTTCATAGCTCTCTTCGTGCGCGGGTCTCACGTCCTTGACCTCCATGGCTCCGCCCCAGTCGGTCGCTGCGGCCACGGTCCCGTGGTCCGTTCCGAAACCGACGATGCACGACGCGTTGCCGAGCCACTCCCGGGTCAGATACCCGATGTTATGCTCTCCTCGTGCCCCCATCTCGGTAGCGCTCGCGTTCCCGACATGGGAGTTGTGGGCCCAGACGACAGCCTTCCCGCGGTCGCCGCGGTACTCCAGCAACATCTTCAGCGTGTCGAACATGTGGCTGTCGCGGAGGTTCCAGGAATCTCGTGAACCGCGGTACATGATCCGATAATACCGCTCGGCGTTGGCGACGAGACGTGCGTTCTGGACGGCATCGAGGAAGTCCTCGCCGTCCGCGGCGGCATACTCCGCGCGTCGGGCCAGCATGTCCCTGAGCATCTCGACGACCTCCGGCTCGCAAGACCGGTGCTGGCCGGTGATCGCCGCCCGTCCGTAGACGGCCGGGTCTCGCTCCCATGGCGTGAGACAGCCGTACCGCGCTCGCGCGACGGCGGCGGCACGTGGATCGACTCGGTCGAGGTAGGCGAGAACGGCGTCGATCGAGCGGAAGAGGCTGTACAGGTCGAGACCGTAGAACCCCACTCGGTCGGCGGCATCCAACCCACCGTTGTGGACGTGGAGCCAGTCGACGAAATCCCTCACGTCGGTGTTACGCCACATCCAGGTCGGGAAGCGGCTGAACGCCGGGTCCGCGGGGGCCTCGACCGGTGGCCGATACCGCACGTAGCGATCGATCTGAGCGGCATCGGGCCAATCGGCCTCGACGGCGACGATACCGAACCCGTGGTCCCGAACGAGATCGCGCGTGATGCGTGACCGCATCGCGTAGAACTCGGACGTGCCATGTGTCGCCTCACCGAGCAGGACGACCCGGGCACCGCCGATCCGCTCGTAGAGCCCGCCGAGGTCCGTCGTATCGATGTCCTCTATAGGGACGGCCGACTCGCGAAGGAGATCGACCACCGGCTCGACGGAGGAGGTGGCGCCGGGAGCGACATCGCGTCCGTTCGACCACCCGGCCTCGCCGACTAGTGGCACGAACCTGACCGGCTCGAGCTCTTCGGACTCGTAGCGATCCCCGGTGCGCACGATCCGCAGAAGACGCTGCGCGCGCAGCGTCTCGCCGACGGGGATGACGAGTCGCCCTCCGTCGGCCAGTTGGTCGAGCAGCGATTCGGGGACGACAGGGCCGCCCGCCGCGACGACGATCGCGTCGTAGGGCGCGTGCTCCGCCCACCCGAGGGTTCCGTCTCCGCAGAGGCCCTGCACGTTGTCGTACCCGATCTGTTCCATTCTCCGCCGGGCAAGGTCCGCCAGCGCGGGGTGACGTTCGATGGTGTAAACCTCTCCGGCCACCCGGGAGAGCACAGCGGCCGCGTAGCCCGATCCCGTGCCAACATCGAGCACTCGCTCGCCGCCCTCGAGATTCAGGGCCTCGATCATCCGGGCGACGATGTAGGGTTGAGAGATCGTCTGCCCCTCTTCGATCGGGAGCGGGGCGTCCTCGTACGCGAACTCTCGGAGGTCCTCGGAGACGAACGCTTCCCGGGGCACTTCGCCCATCGCCTTCAGCACGAGGGGATCCGAGATGCCGCGGGCAGCGAGGTCGCTCCCGACCATGCGAGCGCGCGCCTCGTCGAAGTCGATCATTACAGTCTCCTGCGAAGATTCATCGCGGCCGTGACGCGATCCCTGGCCATGTCCTCGGCAGCTCGCCTGGGGAGAATGCCGGCTCGGTCGGCCCGGTCCAGTGTGGCACCGGTGTTCCCGGCGATCCGCTCGGCGATCATCTGAAATGCAGCGTCCCTCGTGCCGCCCCGGTACTCCACGGCCGCGCAGATGACGCCGCCCGCGTTCGCGATGAAATCGGGGATCGCCAGCACGCCCCGCTCGTGCAGGCGTGCCTCGGCAACATCCGTCGCAGGAATGTTCGCGCCCTGCAGAATCAACCGGGCCTGAATGTCATCCACGTTGTCCTCGCGGATGCAGTCGGGCCGGGCCGCCGGGACGAGGATGTCGCAGGGCACCCCGAACAGCTCGGCCGAATCGATCGAATCGGCTTTCGCGTAGGCGTCGACTCTTCCGCTCGCACGCTTCGTCGCGACGAGCTCGTCGACGGGGATACCCGCCGGATTGTGAATCGCGCCCCGGGAGTCGCTCGCGGCCACCAGAACGACTCCGAGTTCCCCCAGAAACCGCGCGGCGTGGATTCCGACGCTCCCGAATCCCTCAATCGCTACGCGCGCCCCGTCGAGGTCGAGGCCGAGTCGCGGGGCCGCCACCTCGGCGCACCGCGCGAGGCCGAAGCCGGTTGCCCCGATCTCGTCGAGAGGGATCCCGCCGAGCACCGGCGGAAGGCCTACCGCCCGCCCGATCTCGTCATCGATCCAGGCCATGCAGCCCTCGTCCGTACCCATGTCGGGACCCGGTATGTAGTCTTCCAGAGTCCGAATCGCCCGCGCGAAGGCTCGGACCAGCCGCTCGCGATCCGCTGTATGCGGGTCGGCGACGATCCCTGCCTTACCGCCTCCGTGCGGAAGACCGGCCGCGGCGTTCTTGAAGGTCATCGCACGTGCGAGTCGGAACACTTCCTTCGTCGAGACGTCGGCAGCCATCCTCACGCCGCCCATGGACGGACCGCAGGCGACGTTGTCGACCACGACCGTAGCACGGAGACCGGTCCCGGGCTCCCAGATATGGATCACGTTGTACGGTCCAAGCTCGTCGCAGATGGGGTCGATGGGAAACATCTCCGTCATGCGTCCTCCTCTGCGGTCGTCTCCGCGGTCGCGTGCTCGGCGCGCCCTTCCCGTAGCCAGCGCGCCGCGATCTCGCGGACCGCGAACTTCTTGATCTTTCCGGTCACCGTCTCGGGGAACTCATCGACGAACCAGATCCAGCGGGGGACCTTGTGGTGCGCGATACGTTCCCGCGCCCACCCCTTCAGGTCGTCCACGGTCAGGCTCTCTCCGGGGTGAAGCCGAACCCACGCGGCCACGTCTTCGCCGAGCCGATCGTCAGGCAGACCGAACACGGCAACGTCAGCGATCGCCGGATGCTCGAACAGGAACGACTCGATCTCGGCGGGATAAAGGTTTTCTCCCCCCCTCACGATCATGTTCTTGAGCCGCCCCGTGATGGACAGGACGCCGTCGGCCTCCATGAAGCCCAGATCACCCGACCGGAGCCAACCGTCCCGGTCCACCGCCTCATCGGTGGCCTCCGGATCGTCCAGGTACTCGCGCATTACCTGATAGCCCCGAAAGCAAATCTCGCCGGGCTCGCCCCGGGGGCCCAACCGTCCGGTATCGACGTCCACGACTTTCACCTCGAGGTGCGGAAGCGTAGTCCCGACGGTTCGGGTCCTGCGATCGAACGAGTCACCCTCTCGGGTGAGGTGCGTGAGCGGGGAGACCTCCGTCATCCCGTACCCGATGCGAATGTCGGCGCAGGTCATCTCGTCGATCACCCGGCGGACCAATTCGGGCGGGCACGGCGCTCCGGCCATGATCCCCGTCCTGAGACTGGAGAGGTCGTAGTCCTCGAACCCGGGAGAGTCGAGTTGCTCGATGAACATCGTCGGGACCCCGTGGAGCACGGTGCAGCGCTCGTCCTGAATCGTCCGCAGCGTCGCCGTCGCATCGAAGTGCTCCGAGGGGATGACGAGCGCGGCTCCCCGAGCGAGGGCGAGCAGGTTCGCCAGTACCATCCCGAAGCAGTGATAGAACGGGACGGGAACGCAAACGCGGTCCTCCGGCCCGACGCCGAGCAGGTCCCCGGCGAGAAGCGCGTTGTTCAGCAGACCGTGATGCGTGAGGACGACTGACTTCGGGTGACCTGTCGTTCCCGACGTGAACTGGATGTTGATCGCGTCGTCGAACCCCAGCTCCCGTTCCCGCTCCAGCAGCTGACGCTCATCCACGGCACTGGCCTGCTCGAGGACATCCGGCCACGAGAGAAAGTCGCCGGGACGTGGCGCCGTGCGCCCCGCGTCGGCCGGGTCGTAGACGATCGCTCTCCGCAGATCCGGTAGCGTGGGGGCTCCACAAGTCTCTCCGGCCCCCGCCAGCTCCGGACACAGCGCCACGAGATCCGTTTCGTACTCCGACGACCTGAACTCGGGAATCAGGAAGAGCGTGGACACCCGGGACCGGGCGAGTCCGTCCGCGAGCTCGTCACGCTTCCAGGCGGGATTCACGTTCACGAGGACGGCGCCGATTCGAGCGGTGGCCAACTGAACCAGGACCCACTCGGCGTTGTTCGTCGACCAGATACCTACGTGCTCGCCCTGCTTGACCCCCAGTGCGAGCAGGGCCAGGGAAAGCTCCTCCGTTCGTCGCCAGAGATCGTGATAGCTCCAGCGTATCCCCTGAGGCAGCGAGATCAGGGCATCGCGATCGCCGTATTGCTCGCAGACGTCTGCGAACCAACGACCGATCGTGGAGCCGACCAGCGCGGGTCCTTTGTGGCCGTGGTGATAGGAAGTACTGATCATCGGGAGATCCTCGCCTCGACCTCGTCACGCACCGAACCTGCTTTCTCTGATAACGGCAAGCGATGGGCCGGCCCCCGCATGCGCCGTCCAGGCACGACGATAGCGCGTTTCGGCCCGCGAATGGCGGGCCGCGGGGCGGGGTTCGAAGTGCAGCCGGTGTCGCGGACCGAGCGAATTGTCTCACCGCCGCGGACGCACCGGGACGGGGCGTCCCACCCCGTTGGGGCGGCACGTCCCGGATACCTGCACGGATGTGTAGCCCCTCTCCGCGCCAGTGACCGCGTAACCCATTCCAGGCGAAGGGCCTCCGGCGTCTCGCCGCCCCCAGGAGCTCGTGTGAGCTGCCGGAACGAATCTCGCTGCATTTCCCTCCTGTTGGGGGTCTCGCGGACCCCGCCGAGCGAGCAGCGCGACCGCCACTGTGGAGGGTGTATGGCGCGGATCCTGGAGCGAGAGAACTGGACGCAGGCACTCAGCGCCTTCTCCCGGCGCAACGCGGGACGGGGCACGTGGATCGAGGTCGAGGACCCGTTGATCGGGGCCCTGGAGGGCGCGTGCGGCTGTAGGCTGTTGGGAGTCGTTCATGATCCGCAGGTCGAGCGCGTGTTCATCCGACTCGAGGATCCTGAGACCAGACCCACGGTCAAGTACGACCTGGGCGGCATCCAGCAGATCGATGTACTGACGGACGAGGCGGGCGGCGAGACGGCCCTGCGGATCGCCCAGGAGGCGACGCAGACCCTGCTCCGGCTCGAGCCAACCTTCGCGAGGGCGTGATGGAGCCCGTAGGGATCCGACACACGGAGATTGGTCGCGCCGCCTGGGGGGACGCGCTCCAGGCCTTTACCGACCGCAACGCCGGCAGACGGACGCGACTTCAGATCGAGGGGCCTTCGTTCTCAGGCCGCGAGATCGAGCGCGAGTACCGGTTGATGGGCGTCGCGTACGATGCTTGCGACGAGCAGATCCAGATCATGCTGGGAAGACCGGATCGAAGCGACGGCCACCTCACGCACATCATCGCCGACATCGTCGATGTGGAGATCGCGAGGAACGCCGCCGGCCGGGACACGGCACTTCGGATCGGAGGAAGCGACCGGCAGACGCTGCTGCGCGTCAGGATGCGCCGGCGCTAGCTACCCAGTTCGGCCAGCGCGGCGAGGATATCCTCGTTCTCCGGGCGAACCCGGTAGTTCACCTCCGTGAACTTCCAGTGGACCCGGCCGTCCATGTCGATCACGTATGCCGTGGGGTGCGGAATTGCACGGCCCCGGGGATCGTCGACGTTGAACAGCCCGTAACGATTGATGATCGCGGCATCCGGGTCGGACAGGAGATGGAAGTCGAGCACGTACCCGTCGTTCTCTTCGGCGACCCGATCGACCATGCGCTGCAGGTCCATCGCGTCGTCGGATGAAAGGGCGAGAATCTCGGTCGTCTCGCGCTGCTCCGGTGTCAGGAAGTCACGCAGCTCCCCGAGCTGCCTGGCACAGTAGGGTCACCAGTGTCCGCGGTAGAAGAACAGCACGACGTTCTTCTCCCCCCGGAGGTGAGAGAGTTGGATCGGTTCGCCCGCCAACGTCATCGCGCCGAAGTCGGGTGCCACGTCACCGACGGCCACGCGATCGAGATCGGTCCCCGGAAGGTCGTGACCGTCCGCCGGACCCAGGACGACCTCGCGGGGCTCGGGCTCGCCGGAGACCGCCTGGTCTTCGGAGGCGCAGGCGGTAAGACCGAGCGCGACGACGGCCGACAACAGCGTCGCGAGGAGGTAACGCATCGGATCCTCGTTGTTCGGGTGAGCGGCGACCGACGTCGCCCCGTCGAGCCGGGTTCGACAAAGCTCGGACGCGGTTACGGATCCGACAAGGTGCGGTCCCGCCCGGTCCGGGGGCCGTTCGACGACTGAAGCGGGTAGTGGACGCGGAGCCTCCCATCCGCGAACCTGCGGGGACCGGACTCGGATCGGACCGTCACGAGGAGAGGGGATGGGTCTGCAGGAGCTGATCGACCATCTGTCGCGGCCGGAGGCGTACGACCACCCGGCCGACGAGGTCGTCGTCATTCATACGCACATCTCCGTCGTGTTCCTCGCGGGCGACTTCGTATACAAGGTCAAGAAGCCCGTCGATTTCGGCTTCCTGGACTTCACGACGCTCGAGAGACGAGAGCACTTCTGTCGGCAGGAGGTGCTTCTCAACCGACGGCTGGCTCCGGATGTCTATCTCGGCGTCTGCCCGATCGTCGAAACCGGGCCCGGACTCCGCGTGCACCTCGACGCCTCGGCGCCCTCCGGCAATCCGGTCGAGTGGGCCGTTCGCATGACCCGGCTCGACGACGAACGCAGAATGTCGAACTGGATCGCCGACGGCAGCCTTCGTCCGTTCCATGTCGCTGTCGTCGCGCGCCGGATCGCGCAGTTTCACGCCGGCGCGGAACGAGGCCCCGAAGTCAGTCGATGGGGATCGCTGGAGGTGGTCGCCGGCAACGCGCGGGAGAACCTGGAGCAGTCCGAGTCGCACATCGGGGAGATCCTGACAACGGAGCTGCACGACCGGCTGAGCTCGGCCCTCGAGCGCGAGATCCAGCGATTCGGGCCCTTGATCGAAGAGAGGTCGATGAGCGGGATACCCTGCGACACGCACGGCGACCTCCACCTCGACCACGTCTACCTGTACGACGACCGGGAGCCGCCGGGCGATGTCGTCATCGTGGACTGCATCGAATTCAACGAGCGTTTCCGGTTCGCCGACCCGGTCGCCGACGCCGCGTTCCTCGACATGGACCTCCGTTACCACGCGCGGGATGATCTGGCCCGGGAGTTCACCATGGCCTACTTCGACGCGTCCGGAGACACGGAGGGTCGTGAACTGATCGGGTTCTATTCCGCCTACCGGGCAGCCGTTCGCGCGAAAGTCCTCGGGATGCGGGCGCTGGAGCCCGAGGTCCCGGCCGCCGATCGCGAGGCCGCGACGTACGAGGCCCTGTCGCACTGGACGATGGCGCTTCGACTCCTCGAACCGCCGGCCGCCCGACCGTGTCTCGTACTCGTGGGCGGTCTGCCCGGGACGGGCAAGTCGACGCTGTCGGGACTGCTCGGCGAGGCCGCCGGGTTCCGAGTCGTATCCTCTGATCCCACGCGGAAGGCTCTAGCGGGGCTCGCACCGGACGCTTCGGCCGCGGCGGCCTACGGCCAGGGTCTCTATACGGCGGAGTGGAACGAGCGCACCTACGCGGCCCTGCGCGAAGAAGCCGGAACGGCGCTGCGCCGGGGGGAACGGATCCTCGTGGACGCGAGCTTCCGCCGAGACGGTCGACGAAGAGACTTCATGGAGTTGGCGCGAGAGCTCCGGCTGCCCGTGGTCTTTCTGCTGCTCGAGGCCCCCGAGTCACGCGTGCGAGACCGACTCGAAACCAGGCCGCGAGGCGCCTCGGACGCCGATCAGTCTACCTACGAGGCCCTGGCCGCGCGCTGGGAAGCGACGAGTCCGGACACCGAGCCGTCCACCCGGACTGTCCACACCGGACAGACGCCCGCCTGGTCCCTGGAACAGGCCCTGAAGCACCTCGAGGAGATCGGGGCGTCCGGGCCGTCGGTCTGAGCCGCAAGGGAACAGGGCGGGCCCGTGGTGGACCCGCCCTCGTCATAACACTCGCACAGTCCAGCCCGACGAGGAAATGCTCTCACCCCCCTCGCCGCCTCCATGCGTCGAGCACCTCGGCCTCGCGCTCCAACGACAACCCGAAACGCCGCGGCGTCGATGCCCAGTCGATGCCACGCTCCAGGTATTCGTCGATGATGTCCCGCGCCGTCTCTGCAAGCGGCCTGTACGTCAGTCCGGCCGCGACCGCACGCGCCGCACTCATCTGATGGAACCCCTTGGCCCCCGGCTCGAACGGCTCAGGCGTCGGGTAGTCGTCTCGCGGCGGGAACCAGATCGGGAGATCCGTCATGGCCCCGACGTTCATCTCCACCAGGAAGTCATCGGGCACCCACGTGAAGCGAGCGTCGCTGGTAGTGACCGCCTTAATGCCGTAGAGGAACTCAGCCGTCGTCATCGGCGACCCGGGGCCGACCGTGTTGAAGATCCCGTTGATGTCTTCCTCCAGGATCTTGATGACGAAGGCCGCGAGATCGTGCGGGTCGATGATCTGCATCGGATAGTCCGGCCGCCCCGGGGCTAGGACCTCGCCTCCATGGTGTACGCGCATCGGCCAGTAAGAAGAAATCGAGTTGTAATCGCCCGCCCCGATGATCCACCCCGGTCGCAGAACCGTGCTGCGGCTCGGGTACGTCTCCATTACCGCCTGCTCGCACAGCACCTTGAGCGGCCCGTAGAACCTGGACGGGTCCTCGCTCGTCGGGTCCTCGATCGTGTCCAGCCGGTAGTCTTCGTCGATCCCGACCTTCTCGAAGTCGGCGTAGGCGTCGCCGGTCGAGACGAAGAGGTATCGATGAACCGCGTCCTGCAGAAGCTCGGCCGAGTCCCGGACGACCCGGGGCACGTAACCCGAAGTATCGATGACCGCGTCCCATTCACGCCCCTCGAGCGGCGCGAGGCCGCCGTCGCGATCCCCGACCAGTTTCTCAACCTCGGGAAACAGGTGGGCGTTGGTCCGACCACGGTTGAAGAGCGTCACCGTGTGCCCGCGTGCCTGCGCCCGCCGAACCATGTGCGGCCCGATGAAGCCGGTGCCGCCAATGAACAGAATCCGAAGCGGCTCGCGGCTCTTGGAGATCGCTCCGAGTGCGCGGGCAGGCCGAACCGCCATGACGGCTCCGGCCGCGCCCACGGTCTTGATCATGTCGCGTCTTGTCAGGCTCATATCAGGTCCATTCCTCCGCGTGGATGTTCGATCGTGTTCGGCTATCAGATGTCCCCGGCCGGCGGAAGGCAAGCCTCACGGCGTTCCGATGCCTCGCCGGGGCTTGGTGTTTTCGGGGTACCGGGGTCAAGTTTCCGGCATGTCAGAGGAACGCAGGTACGGAGAGGACGAGGTTCACGAGATCTTCGCGCTCGCGGCAGAGTCACACGGCACCGCGGTGTCCGCTCGGCCCGAACCGGAGGGGATGACCCTCGCGGAACTGCAGGCCGTGGGACTCGAGGTGGGACTGCCGCCGGAGCGCGTGGCGCGGGCCGCGGCCTCACTCGACACTCGCCCCGAGCCCCTCGCCCGCCGAACGCTCCTCGGGTCCCCCGTCTCCGTGGGGAGAATCGTCGATCTTCCGCGAGGAGCGACCGATCGAGAATGGCAGTTTCTGGTCGCGGAACTGCGCGAAACCTTCGGGGCCAAGGGCGATGTGACCGCCCACGGCGACGTGCGCGAGTGGAGCAACGGGAATCTGCACGCCGTCCTCGAAGAGACCGAGGCGGGGCACCGCCTTCGTCTCGGCACCTACAAGGGCAACGCGTCGGAAGTCCTCGCGCTGGGCGGCGTTGGAATCCTCATAGCCCTGATCATGGCCGTCGCGATGGTCGCGAAGGCCAAGACAGGCATCGAGCTCATCCTGCCGGCGTTCTTCGCCGCGTGGGGCGGCGGCGCGATCGCAGCAAATGCCATCCGCCTGCCGAAGTGGGCGAACGAACGCGACCGGCAGATGGATCACGTCGCCGGACGGGCGCGCGCGCTCCTCGAAGCGGGGCCCTCGCGCAACAACGACGAGACCGAAGTCCAAGGCTGACGGAGGACCGAGCCGTGTACATACCGCAGAAGCAGACGACGACATCGCCGCGGGCTCGCGAACTCAGTCGGAAGCTCGAACAGACGATCGAGGAATTCGAGCGCCACTATCCCGGAACGAGCCGATCAGACATTCACCAGGCCCTGCAGGCGCTCGATGGAGGCGTACCGGCGCAGCAGCGATCGAAGGCCATGGCCATCGTGCTCGTTATCGCCGGCTTGCTGGGCCTGCTCGTCGCACTGCTCTTCGCGAGCGGCGCGTAGCCGCGGACCCCGATACATATCCCCCGCGGCGACTACCGGGTGCGGATTCCGTCCAGCAGCGTTCGGGTGGTCTGGCGGATCAGTCCCTCGACATCGTCCGTGGCAGTGATCTGGCCGTCGATAAGTAGAGAGGCCAGGCCGTGGACGGCGCTCCACGCTACGTAGGCCTGGCCCCGGGGATCCTGTCGCTTGATGCGCCCCGCCTTCTGGTGGGCCTCGAAGATCTCCACGAGTTGTTCGAACAGGGTGTTCGCGGCCGCCCGCAGTTCCGGAAGCTCCTCCCGGACGAGCGCCTCCCGACCGTACATCAGGCGGTAGTGGGCGGGATTCTCGACCGCGAAACGGACGTACTCCGCGCCGAGACGGCGCAGGCGGTCGATGCTCGCCCTCGGAGCGGCCGCGTTCACGGCCGCGAGGCGCTCACCCAGTCGCTCGAAGCCTGCGGCGGCAACCGCGACGAGGAGGGCGTTCTTGTCCGAGAAGTGGCGATACGCGGCGGCCCGCGAGACACCGAGGCGGTCGCCGAGCGCGCGCATGGTGACGCTCGCAGCGCCACCTTCCGCGATCATCCCGGCCGCTTCCTGAATCAGCGCCGTCCCGAGATCTCCGTGATGATACGCCTTCGCTCTGTTAGTCATACCAGAAAGTGGACCGATATGTTGACACCGTCAACAAAGAATGTGGAGCGGCGCCGGAGCAGAGGGATGCATCGAGGCCCCTCTCCGAATCCGGAGAGGGGCCTCAGGTCCAGCACGAGTCGCGCGTGTCGGACTACTGCGATCCGCTCATCGGACGCGCCTCGAAGGTGTTCGTCATCATGTCATCGTCCCAACCGCCCGAGACGTGGATGAACGCCTTCGCGTCAAACAGGAACGCCTTGATCAGGTTGTGATTCAGATAGGCGTAGACGCCGTCCTGGTGGAACGTATAGAGCGCGGCGGCCGTCCCTCCGGCCACGACGTCCCATGACTCCAGACCCTGATCGGGCTGGTTGTTGAACTTCCCGTAGGGATAGACCCAGTCCCCGTGTCCCCCGATGAGGTGCGGGAACGACGGATTGTTCGCCTGCGAGTGGAGCATGAGGATGGTCTCGCCCACCTCCGCCTCGAGCCGAATGTCGGCGGTCAGTGCGCCATATGTGCCGTTGAAGGCGATGTGAGTCGGGACGAGGCCCCGCATCACCTCGAGCATCGGCGCCATCTGCTCGACGAAGTTGTTGAACCGGCGTGACGTGCCGTCTGGGTTCATCGGCACGTAGTAGTCCTGCTCGCCGAAGTAGAAGGCCCGGTCGTACCGGATCGGATCGCCGTAACCATCTCGCAGCCCTTCGCGCGGCAGCACCATGATCGCCCCGTTACCGCCGCTCACCACGTGGTAGGGCACCATCTCGCCGCCGGGAGCGCAGTGGTACACGAACAGACCCGCGTTGACCGCGCGCCATCGCAGACCCACTTCCTCACCCGGTGCGACCGTGGTCAGTCCACCGCCACCGAGAGCGCCGGTTGCCGCGTGGAAGTCGATGTTGTGCGGCAGCAAGTTGCCGTTGTGAGTGAAGTCGAGCTCCTGCGTCGTCCCGTTCACGAGGGTCAGGTTCACCCAGTCCCACTGGAACACCACCGGGACCGGGCCCGGCACGCTGTTGTTGAACGCCATCTGCCAGACAAACACGCCCGGCGCGATCTCGACCTCCCGCTCGACAATCTCGAGACGGATGTTCACGATGCGCGGCGGCCCGCTGGCCACCTGCTCGTGCGGCGGGAGGAAGGGCGGAGCCACGAGCTCCTGGTCCACGGACTCCGCATTCGCGATGTCGAAGTTCACGATCGCCGGGTCCGGCTCGATCCTCCAGCCGTCACCGGCCGGCGCCTGAGCACATCCGACGAGCAGACCAACACCACACACTATCGGAAGGAAACGTTTCATTAGTCGCATTCGCGTCTCGAGGAGACAGCCTGTTGCGCCGCGCTCGGCGGCGCCCCGATCACACGGATCAGGACGAGCGTATTTTCTTGTTCGCGAGGCACAGGACGGGCCCGCACGTTACAAGGCCGTATGTGCTTGCCAACAAAGGCGTTACGCGACAATTGAGGCCCACGGCGTGGACTCCGTTTCGGGTCACCTTGTCCCGAACGGGATATTATGACCCGAGAAAGCAGGCTGACGGCGCCGTAAGGCGGGAAGCCGTTCGATCCGCGGGCTCGACGCCCCACGTGCAAAAAACCCGGCGTACGCAGAACGAGAAACGGGACGTCGTGTCCCGCTTCCCGCCCCTGCGGTAACGCTCAGGCGGCGCGACCGTTGCCGACGAAGCCCTCGACCCGGTGGCGAGCGATGCTCGATCCGAGCATGCGTTCCGTAGCGCGAACCCAATCGCGGTTCGCAGCGGTGACGAACGTGATCGCCGCGCCGTCGCGGCCGGAGCGACCCGTACGTCCGATCCGGTGCGTGTATGCCTCCGGCGTGTTGGGCACGTCGAAGTTCACGACGAGGGTGACGTCCTCGACGTCGATCCCCCTCCCCGCGATGTCGGTCGCGACGAGGATGTCGTAGGTCCCGGAGCGGAACCCTCGCATCGCCCGGTCACGCTGGTTCTGCGACATGTTGCCCTGCAGGGCCACCGCCCGGTGGCCGGAAGCCACGAGCTGCTTCGCCAGTCGGCGCGCACGGTGCTTCGTGCGAGTAAACACGATCGCCGTCTCGCACTCGCCCGAATCCAGAATGTGCTCGAGAAGCCCACGTTTGTGGTGCTCTTCGATGTCGACGAGCGCGTGCTCGACAGTCTGGGCCGGAGCGGAGTCCGTCAGCTCGGCGACGTGCGGCCGCTGGAGGAGGTCGTCCGCCAGGCGACGGATGTCCTTCGGCATCGTCGCAGAGAACAGCAGGTTCTGCCGCCGCGTCGGAAGCGCCTTGAGAATCTTCCGGATGTCAGGCAGGAACCCCATGTCGAACATGTGGTCCGCCTCATCGAGGACGAGCATCTCGACACCGTCGAGGTGCAGGACACCGCGCTGGATCAGGTCTAGCGTCCGCCCGGGGCAGCCGACGATGATGTCCGGCCTGCGCCGAAGAGCGTCGAGGTCGCGATTGATCGAAACGCCTCCGAACACGGTCACAGTCTTCAGTCGCGTGAAGCGCCCGAGAACCTTCGTCTCGTCGGCGATCTGACGCGCGAGCTCCCGGGTGGGAGCGAGTACGAGCGCCCGCGGGCCCCTTGAGGAACCGTCCAGGGCGCGATCGAGCAGCGGCAGCGCGAACGCGGCCGTCTTTCCGGTTCCCGTCTGGGCGAGACCGAGCACATCGCGGCCCTCGAGGGCGGCGGGGATGGTCTCGAACTGAATGGGACGGGGTGTTTCGAAGCCCGCGGCGCGGATTCCGCGCACGAGGACCTCTTTGAGTCCGAATCGGTCGAAGCCGACCGGGGACTCGGTCTTGGAACTGGTCATTTATTTACTTTCCGCCGTGCGCGCAGGATGCACCTGTACGTACCGGCCGTACGTTTCCGACCTGCACAACAGCGATAGGCAAGAAGAGAATTCGTGAAAGGCGTGACCCCGGCTGAGCGAGGCCCTGTTGTCCGCCAGGATCGGGTGAACACCCGATCGATCGCACAATCTACCTGATTAGCACGTTCCGGGCCAATCCGATGTTTCAACGGCCCTGGTCCGAGGGGTGTTCACACAGCACGGTGGCAGGCCCCTGCCATCACTCCCGACCGAAACGTGGAGAACGAATGCGAAGACCCGCGCAGGCCGCCCTCCTCCTTGCGGCCTGCGCGTGGCCCGCCCCGCGGGTTTCGGCGCAGGAGCCGGCAGGTGGCGTAGCCGCGATCCCCCGCCCCGCCCTGCGAATCGCCCGGACCGATGAGCCGATCAACCTGGACGGCGTCCTCGACGAGGCCGTCTGGGCCGGGGCGCCGGCAACCGGCTTCATCCAGGCCGAACCGTTCGAGGGATCGCCCGCCACCGAGTCGACCCGCGTCTGGGTGGCCTACGACGATCGCAACCTGTATGTGGCCGCACGAGTGGACCGCGCGGACGAACTACTCCTTCAACCGCAGCATGTTCATAGACGCGCTGATCCAGTACGACCCGTCCTCCGACAGGTTCAACTCGAACGTCAGGTTCAACCTGATCCAGCAGCGCGTGACGACCGGAGACGGGACCCCGCCCGGGCGCAGCCTGACGCTCAAGGCGACCTACATGCTCTCGCTCTAGAGCCTTCCGGGATCAGTCGCTCCGAATGAACCCGGAGAAGACGAAGCGATACGCGTCGAGCACCTCGTCATATTCGGCGCGGAATGCCGTCGGACCTGCTTGTCCGGGGACCGCAGGCATCGCGAGTTCGAACGGACGACGCTCGGTGAGGAAAGACTGCGCGATCATTGGCTCGACGAAGATCGGCCTCTCGTCGTAGTACCCGACGATCATCGTTGCCTCGAACGGTTCCGTGCTCGCCATCTCCTCCGCATTGAGTGCGTGCATCCCCATCTCGGGCACGCACACCCCGACGAGCGTTTCGACGCCCGTGATCTCCGCGAGCTCCGGCGGGAGCTGTTCGTCGGGCACGACGTACCCCTCGGGGACGTCTGTCGGCTTATCCAGCCTCGTGCAGTCGATCGACATCCGCTCATCGGACGAGATCATGTAGAAGTGGAAGTCGAAGTGCGGAACGAGGAAGGTCGCCGGAGGATGTCCCATCGCCTCCCAGTTGACGGTCATGTGAGTCAGCCCGGTGCGCGCCGACTCCGGCAGGGCGATCGCAGCCGCGGTGGCGGGCGGCCACTCGAACGGCGCCTCGGGCGGCGCTCCTTCGACGCTGACGAGAGGAATGGTCGCGCCGACCTCCACGACCGCGTCGCCCTCGACCACTGCCCAGGTACACACCTCGGCTCCGAACGCGTCGGCGCAGTCGCCATCGATTCGGGACACCGAGGGCGCCTCAGGCGCGCAGGCGAGGAGAGTCACCGCGGATGCCGCGGCCAGGGTACGGAACATACGGGGCACGTTTGCCTCCCGGCTGGCTTGATCAAGTGTGGGGAGCGGCTCGGCGCCCGGGGGCGCCAAGCACCTGCAAGGTGCCATCGCGACACCCTCCCCGACTAGGCTCGGAGTTCCGCCGTCAGGAAGGCCCGGGCGGTTCGCCAATCGCGGTTGACGCTCGCGAGCGACACGCCGAGCACCCTTCAGTTGGTCAGAGAGGCCATGACCCGCTGCATGAACTCGCTTCTGAACGTCGTCTGCGTGCAAGGACCCGAGGTGGCAGCCCGCACCACGATGAGGTTCTTGCTGGGCACGACCACGACCAGATTATCCCGGCACCCGTGCATGTAATAGGCGTCCGTGGGAACCGACGACCCGAGCGCGACCTGGGTGGCGTTCGTCCAGAACAGATGACCGAAGTGATTCGGGGCATCCGAGGGGAGCGGGAAAGGCGAGCCCGGCGAGGCCCGGAACGTGACGCCGGCGAGAACCGGAGCCGGCGTCGTGAGCATTCCGACTCGCGAGGCGCTGATCACCTGATTAGCTCCCGATCCGTCGTCCCAGACGCCATCCTGCAGCGTGAGGTACGCGTAGCGGGCGAGGTCGCGCGGGCGCACCCTCGCACCATGAGCTCCCCGGGTATACCCACCGTCGATGGTCTCCCACACGATCGCGTCGGTACCGATCACGGAGCCGATCCGGGAATTGAAGAAGGCACCGAAGTTCTGCCCGGCGAGGCCCTGCAGGATCATGCTGAGCAGATTCGGCGGTAGCGATGAGTACACCCACTCCGCCCCGGGCGCCGCATCCATGGGCTGAGTGAGACGTTCCTGTTCGGTCAGGAAGTCGGGGTCCTCCGGCTCGATCCCCGACGACATCGTCATGAGGTGCTCGATCCGGATCTGTAGCTTCAGCGGATCCGAGTTGCCGAAAGCGGCAGCCAGGTACGGGTGCGCGAGACTCTGCAAGCCGATCGACTGAGCCAACTGACCCGCATCGCTCATGTCCATCAGCTTCGCCATGGCGAGACCGACGAAAGACTTGGTGACGGACGCGACCTTGTTCGCGGACGTCGAACCCCATTCCCCCGCGATCCAGCCGTTTCGGATCACCAGCACCGTGCTCGAGGAGAGCGCCTCGCTGTAGTCACGGGCGACCTTGAGCTGATCCCAATCGATCCCCGCGACCGCCTGGATGTTCGCCTTCTCGGCCGCTGTGGGAGTCGCGTTGATCGCCACCAGCCGTCGCCAGTCGCCAGCGGTTCGCGGTGGCGGGTAGTACGTCGCCGTCGAAACCGTCACCGTGGCGTTGTCCGTGTCGTTTCCGCCCGGTCCCGTGCACGTCATGCCGTACGTCGTCGTCGCGCCCGGTGAGACCGACTGAGAGCCACCGGTCGCCGTGGATGACGTCCACCCGTCGCTCGTGCAGCTCGTCGCGTTCGTCGAGCTCCACGTCAGCGTCGACGAGCCGCCCGAGCTGATCGATGCAGGGCTCGCCGTCAACGTCACCGTCGGCGCCGCGGCGGTGACCGTCACCGTGGCGATGTCGCTGTCGTTGCCTCCCGGACCCGTGCACGTCATGCCGTACGTCGTCGTCGTGCCCGGCGAGACGTCCTCCGAGCCGCTCGTCGCCGTCGACGACGTCCACCCGTCGCTCGTGCAGCTCGTCGTGTTCGACGAGCTCCAGGTGAGCCTCGACGTCGCGCCGGGGGCGATGGACGTGGGGTTCGCAGACAGCGTCATGGAGGGCGCGGCGGCCGTGACGGTGACGGTGACGGTCTCCGTCGCGGTCCCGCCGGGTCCCGTGCACGTCATGCCGTACGTCGTGGTTGCCGTAGGCGAGACGCCTTCCGACCCGCTCGTCGCCGTCGACGTCGTCCACCCGTCGCTCGTGCAAGTCGTCGCGTGCGTCGAACTCCACGTGAGCGTGGAGGCGTCCCCTGCGTTGATCGACGTAGAACTCGCCGTGAGGCTCACCGAGGGAGCGACGGCCGTGACCGAGACCGTAACACTCTCCGCGTCGCTACCGCCGGGCCCGGTGCAGGTCAGGCCGTAGCTGGTCGTCGCGGCCGGCGAGACGACGACGGATCCGTTCGTCGCGGTCGACGAGGTCCACCCGTCGCTCGCGCAGCTCGACGCGTTCGTCGAGTTCCACGTGAGGGTCGACGAGCCGCCCTGGGTGATCGAGGCCGGACTCGCTGCCAGGCTCGTCGCCACCGGGTCCGGGACGGACGTAGGCGTGTCGGTGCACGCGAGACTCAAGCCCGCGATGGCGACGACGACCCAGGGGCGAATACGGTACAACGACGGACCTCCGAGGGTGTTCCTGACGGACGCGTGGGTGGGGCTCCCCCGAACTACCCGAGTAATCCCCGTCGTCCCACGCGACCTCTTGCTCCGAGCCGGGGGGGTAAGTGCAAGTAGGATACCGATCATCGGCGTACCCTAACTTACTATCTGCGCTACCCTTACGGCATCAACCCCACCCGGTGAGCCCGTCTCTACGCCATCGCTGTGGTTCCCACCCCGCACTCCAGCGCGTATGAGCAACGGCGCGCAATCGGCTCTCGATCAGCCGAACACCATCCCGACGAGGATGTTCATCACGCCAAGCAGGATGCTACCCCAGAGCGCGGCCCCGAAGCCCCTGACCTCGAAGCCGTTCACCAGCCTGGCGACGAGCATGAGCATTAGGGCGTTCACCACGAAGATGAACAGGCCCAACGTCACGATCGTGATTGGCAACGTGAGCAGCACCAGCAACGGACGGATCAACGCGTTGGCAAGGCCGAGAACCAGCGCAGCGAAGAGGGCGGCTTTGCCGTCGCGCACGTCGATGCCACTGACAAGCTGCCCCAGGATGAACAGGAGCGCCGCGCTGACGAGTATGTGAATCAGGAATCCCATGATCGTCACTTCCTTTTGATTATGACTGGGGCCAGAGCCCAATGCTCGATCGCTCACGAGACATGACGCAAGAGTCCCCCGCCTCGTTTCACATGCGATCGACCAGCCGGCACTACCGAACAAAGACCGAACATTCTATCTTTCCGCATGAGACTCCGGGTCCTGCTCCTCGCCGACACCCACCTCGGGTTCGATCTTCCGACGGCCCCGCGCGTCAGACGGCGCCGGCGCGGGCACGACTTTCAGGCGAACTTCGAACGGGCCCTTCAGCCCGCGCTCGAGGGATCGGTGGACCTCGTCGTTCATGGCGGGGACGTCTTTCACCGCCCGAGCGTCCCGCCGAGCCTCGCGTTTCAGGCGTTCCAGCCGCTGTGCAGGGTCGCCGACGCCGGGGTGCCGGTCGTCATCGTGCCCGGCAATCACGAGCGCGGTCGGATCCCGCATGACCGGTTCGCATCGCACCCCGACATCCTGATCTTCGATCGCCCGCGGACGTTTC
The DNA here is from genome assembly GCA_039587355.1 of Gemmatimonadota bacterium. Classification (GTDB taxonomy): domain Bacteria; phylum Gemmatimonadota; class Gemmatimonadetes; order Palauibacterales; family Palauibacteraceae; genus Palauibacter. Next base: position 54,846 of record JBDHIO010000023.1, read on the forward strand.
TCCTCGAGATCGGCGGCCTCAGCGTCGCGCTCAGCGGGTTTCCGTACGAACGGCGGGTCCGCGAGAGCTTCCGGCGCATCGTCGCGAGCTGCGATTCGGCCCCGGGTCGAGCCGACGTCGCGTTTCTCTGTGTCCACCACTGCGTGGAGGGCGCCACGGTCGGACCCTCCGACTTCACGTTCCGCAGCAACCCCGATGTGATCCGCGGGAGTGACATCCCGCCCGGGTACGCAGCGGTCTTCTCAGGTCATATCCACCGGCACCAGGTACTGACACGCGACCTCTCGGGGACGCCGCTGGCGGCGCCGGTTCTCTATCCCGGTTCGGTCGAGCGCACCGCGTTCGCGGAGAAAGACGAAGCGAAGGGGTACATCATGCTCGAAGCTCGAAAGGTGGAAGGCAGAGCCGGCGGCGCCATCGTCGACTGGCGGTTCGAAGATCTCGAGGCACGTCCGATGGTGCTCGACGAGCTGAACGGCGATGGACTCGGGCCACTTGCACTCCGGCGCCTGATCCAGCGAGCGATCGAACGGGTTCCGGCCGACTCGGTCCTGCGGCTGAAGATCCACGGCCGAGTCCCGGCGGAATCGCGAGCCGAGATCGCCGCGGCCCGCGTGCGCGCGATGGCGCCGGAGGAGATGAACATCGAGGTCGTTCTGGCCGAGGAGCCGCGCCGAGCCCGGCGAACTCGTGGCGCCCGATCGCGGGAGCGCCGCAGCGCCTGACCGCTGCGCGACCCGCGCTTGTTGCGATACACCCACGTTCCATGGCGTCACGTGTCGCCGTAACTCCATAAGTGTTGCACGCTTGCATCGGTTGGGTGTTCCGTCAGCCGGCCCAGGGGTCGGAGTACCCGGCGATTCGTCGGTCCGCCGACCGCGTCGACGCGACGTCCGTGGGCCCCGAAAACGGCCGTACAAAGCGGGGTCCGGGGCAATCGGGCGCTGGCGTCGAGCCTCAACCCCGCGATCCCCGAACCCGTTGTGGGCCTGCAACTTGCGCTTCCGCGCCGCCGGGACGACGCGGGGCGGGAGGTGCCGAAAAAGACGCGCGAGCCGGGGCCGGCGGCGCCAACGCAGGGGTGAACGAGCGACATGAGCAAGGACAAAAAGGACTCCGTGGTTCCAGCCGTCGTCCTCGAGCTAATCGACGAGTCGGAGACGATTCAGGGGTGGATGGACCGACTCCCCGACCATGCCGACGATTCGTACCCCGAGGTGATCGAGCGGGTGACGAACGACTACCAGGGCCGGCTCGACGGCGTCGCCGAGCAGCTCGCCGAGCACGCACCTGACCTGGTCTCGAGCCTCGGCGTCCGTCGTGGTAACGTGAAGTCGATGCAGGCCGACCGGGGCGCCCACGTAGACGACCTCGAGGAAGCGCGACTCCGGCACTTCGTCGGTGAGTTCTCTGACGAGGAGTGGGATTCGCGGCGCACGACGATCGAGGGACTGCTGAACAAGGTCGACGGCCTGCTCAAGATCGAGGAGAGCGCCGTCGCCGAGTTCGAAGAGGCACTCGAGAAGATCGACGCTGGTGAGCCCGCGGACGCTGCGGTGGTCTTCGGCAGTGACGGCCCCGTCGAGGTCCGCACGGCCGCGGCCGGCCATGGTTCCTGGTCGATCGCGCGCTCCGTGCATACGGAGCCCGCGACCAACGGGTCGGTTGGCGCTGCGGCCGCCAGCCAGGAAGACGCGTCGTCCAACTCCGACGAGCTCGACTTCCTCGACGCCGTGTCTCCAGAGACCCTCGAGAGGCTCGACTCGATCGCGATCGCTTCGCGAAACGGCTCCTAGCCACCGCGAAACCGCACCCGCTGATTCGATGCGGTGGCCCCACCCGACCAGTCGGAGGGGCCACCGCCATCGCTGCAACGTGTCGTGCGTTAGCCTGAGGGACGTCCCGCCACACGCTCCCCAGATCAGGGCGGGTAGGGATACCCCTGCCCCAGCGCGTTCTCGAGAATCTCGTCGTGTCCGTAGATGTCGTCCCAGAAGAGTACCGTGCCATCCCGCTCGACGACCGCCGTCGTATAGAAGATGATCACGGGCAGGGGACGTTCGAGATTCTCCCGGCTCGGCCGGCCCGCATTCATCTCGGCCTCGATGGCCTGCTCGGACCAATCACCCTGGTGCTGCAGGACCCACTCGGCCAGCGTGACGGGGTGTTCCACGCGGATGCAGCCGTGGCTGAGATCGCGTCGCGTCCGCTCGAAGAGCTGTCGAGCCGGAGTTCCATGAAGGTAGATGTTCATCGCGTTGGGGAAGATGAACTTCACCAGGCCAAGTGAATTCGAGGATCCGGGTTGCTGTCGGATCTTCAGTGTCCCCGACCCGACCTTCGCGAGGTTTTCGTCTGTGGGCGCCTGGACCTGGGCCTCCCAGTCGAACTCCGGGACCAGCTCGTATCCATTACGGCCCATGTACTCCGGATCGTCGCGAATCTCGGGCAACAACTCGTTGACCGCGATGTTGTAGGGCACGTTCCAGTAGGGGGCGAAGACCAGATACCGCATGCTCTCGATGAAGACAGGCGTCTGCGTGTTGATTGCCTCTCCCACGATGACCCGCATTTCCACGGCCGCGTCTTCGTCCTCGGCCAGCCGATCGAAGGCCCACAAGCGGAAGGCGGGGATGTTCACCGCGATGAACGGCCCGGCGTCGGCCAGGTTGGGAAGCCAGCGGTAGCGCTCGAGCGCCCACTCGATCTGATGGACGCGATCGATCATCGGCGTGTTGAGCTCCTCGAGCGTGGCGGGGCCGATGATGCTGTCCGCCGAAAGGCCATGCCGGTACTGGTACCGAGCGACGGCGCCGGCGACCGCCCCTTCGTATCGAGTCGCCTCGGCGAGCGGCACGTCACCCGCCTCCAGATCACCGAATCGGACCAGGAGCTCGACGAGCCTCTGAAGGTCGGCGAAGTCGTCACCCGGCCTCACCATGTCCGCCGAGACCGAATCAACGGGCGGCATGGAAGCGAGCCGGTGATAGCGTGCCAGCGCGCCCTTCAGCGCGTGGTAGCCAGGGATGTCTGGTTCCGCTTCCGCAATTGCCTGGGCGATCCGGTCGCCCTCGATGGCCGATCGGACCAGCGGAACGAGATCGTACCGCTTCTCCTCGATGTCGATTCCGATGCTGATGTTCCTGGGGTTCACCCGGCCGATGTGCACATCGGAGATGTGCCGCAGGATGGCTATCGTCGCGGTCGCATCGATGAGCCCGATCTCGTCGGGGGTGAAGCGCCGCCCTTTCTCGTGCTCCCGCCACAAGCCGTCGAGCCGAGCCGCGTCGTAGTTCGCCGGGTTCAGCCCCCGAGCCTCCGCCATGAGCAGCTGGTCGATGAGCGCGCGCAACTGCCGGGTCGGGGATCCTCCGTCGAACCAGAGCGGCCCGTACCCCCTCGGACCGTACAGCCCCTCCATCTCATCCTGGTAGTGAGGGAAGTCCGGCCATTTCAGATACGGGTGATAGGCGGTGTCCGTGATGTGTCGGATCGTCTGCGCGAGAACCCATTCGTGCGAGTCGACGTCCTGGGCGCCTAGATCCCCGACAAAGCAGCAGCCCGCCAGCGCGGCGAGGGCGACGGCTGCGGTGCGCTTCCGGAAGATCTGGAGCGGCCCGGTTCGGGCCACGACTCGAATCACCGGCGACCTCCGGCGGCTGCCCGGCACGACGACGTAAGGGGAGCCGATCAGCGACTAGTGCTCACCAACGCGCCCGATACTCTCTCGTGTCGACGTGGATGAACGGGCCGTGGGTAGACGTGGTGGGGTACTTCCCCAACCCTCCGATAAGGTGTGCGGTCGAGTCGTCTCCGTCCATTTCGTCGACGATCCGGTAAAGGACATCGGCATCGCGAAGGTCGACCCTGCCGTCCCGGTTCAGGTCGTCCATCACTCCGTTCCCGTCCTCGTCCACGTAGATGTCGGCGGCGTCACCGTATATGTGTCGGCTGTAACGAGGGCGGCCGATCCCGGCGTTGTACCAGGGCGACCGAAAGCCGCTCAGCACCTGGAACGTAGGGATATCGAGACCCCGCCGGTTCGCCTCCTCGAGTAACATCTCGAGCTTGATCAGCAACCTCTCCGTGAGGACGACGTACTTGGGGAACCCACCGGGCGCCTTGGTCGGAAACTGACCGAGCGTGAAGTGGGGGCTCACGCGGACGTCCGCATTCTCGGGAGTCAACTCGATGAAACCGATCGGCGGCTCGTACTGCGGAAGACCCCGGTACGGCTCGGAGGGATACTCACCGATCGGGTACCCGTGGACTTCGCCGCTCGCGAGATGCTCGACGGGGTGGACGACGATGGCGTTGAGCAAGATCTCATCGTCGGTTCCCATGCTGCGCACTCGAATCGGGTAGATACCAGGCTCGGCCGGCGCCTCCCAGATGAAACGACCCCCTCCAAGCGTCCGGATGGTCCCGGCGGGCACCTCAGCAGAAAAGGCGTCGCCGGTCGACACGGCCGCCGCAAACACACTGCCCGTCGACGGATTCCCGGGACCGGCGCGCAGCGCCTTGAAGGCGAATCGCTCACCCGGCTTCACTCGTGCCATGAAGACCCGGTAGGGGACAGTGACGTCCCGAAACGCGACCGCGAAGCTCGCCCGGTCGGCTTCGGTGCTCTCGCCTTCCAGCGAAGCCAAAGCCGGCGACCACAGCGCCGCCAGCAGGATGATGCCAATCGCCGCGAGCAAGCCGAGACGCATCGCGCCATCGCGGGGGAGATCTGTCGAGGGGGTACTCCGATACATCTGTATTCACTCATCCGTTCGAGTCAGAAGGAAATCAGTGTCTGGAGTACCAATTCCCGTCCGCCCGGTTCCACCCCGGTGCCAGGGTGGCCGTAGCCCCGCGGATACCGGGGGTCCCAATACGGACGCCCTGCTTCCCCCAAAAGCTGTCTTGCCTCCGGCCGCTAGCCTTCCTGCTCACGGCACCTGCGGATGGCCTCAGCTCCACTGGATGCCTTGGACCGGTCGATTACACACCTTGTTGTCGCGCCGGGTGTGGGGAAGTCCAGGCATTGAACGGACCAACGGTTCGTCTGCTCGCGGAAGACGGCTGTGCAGTTGTCGGCCTCGACCGTCCCCGGTTCGAATGGCGGTGAGCACGCGATCACGAGTACGGCCGCAATCAAGTATCCGGCAAAGCTGCGCATCGGCGGCCAGCCTTTCTCTGCGGTCTACGCAACAATGTTACGTAACCAAGTCCCGCCAACATTGCACAAGCTCAGTCCTCCGGGACGCGGTCAGCGCGCCGCCCCGTGACGCCGATGCCGACCATGTGGACGGCGAGTTGGCGCCCTTTGAGGCCACTCCCCAGCGATCGACCGTCCTGCGTCACGAATCCACGCCATAGGCGTGCGTTTTCTGGATCGTCCCGTCCTTGCCGTGGATCACGAGCGCGCTCGGCCGGCTTTCGGCGGCCGTGGCTCGGGCATCCGCGACGGCCGCTCGTTTGTGTAGATAGAGTCCCAGAGGGTGATCCTCCCCGTCCGCCGTGATCGACCACCCGCCCACTTCTGCTGGCAGCACATGGTACGTGGCGACCCCGTCTTTCCTGCGGGCCAAAGCCGTCGCCACTCCGACCCCAACGAGCCCGACCGTTGTGATACCGGCCGCCGCGATTGTCTTCCCCCTGTTCTCGGAGCCCGTCTCAAGGGCCTTGTCGAGCCTCTTCTCGACCCTCTTCTTGAGCTTCCTCGTCTTTTTCTTGAGGTCTTTGGTCTTCATGTCGTACCCCCTTCTCAGCG
>JBDHIO010000057.1:0-13240 GCA_039587355.1 Gemmatimonadota bacterium
GTCGTTCTGGCGCGAGGTCCATCCTCCACAGGTGGTCGCTGACATCCCGCCAGATGGAGACCGACGCCAGAGCGAAGAGACCCAGGTAGACGGTCCACGCCGCCCCGAGGATCAGGAAGTAGACCGTGGGGGAAACGGAGAGAAGCACATTGCGGGCGGGACCCGGAAATGCTCCCCGGGCGACGAACGCGATCGAAGCCAGGGCTCCGGTCGCCATCGCCAGACGGACGAAGGCAGGCGGAAACCCTCCTGGAACCGGTGGCTGACCGCGCAGGTCCACCCCCATCTCGGGCCAGATCCTGTCGACGATCTCCACGACTCGCCGCCATGCGAGCCTCGACCGGCGCGCCACCTCGCCCTCGATCATCTGCACCGACATGATCGTGAACGCCACGAGCGTAGCGAAGACGAAGACCCCGATTGCGTCCCAGACGTCCGAGGGAGATCGGCGACCCAGGATCTCGGCGCTTACGATCGCGCCGATCCAGACGATCGGGAATCCGAGCGGGCGGGGTGCGGTCATGTCGTCGCGGCGTCGATCATCGATTCTCCCTCCTGGGTTCCCAGAATGTCGAAGCCATGGCATCGTGGCCATGCCCATGACTCGCGCCAGGAGATTCGGATGGACCGCCGTGACTTCGTTCGCACCACCGCCGGCCTAGCAGCCGCGACTCCAATCGGCCTCTCCCCGCCGAACGTCCTGCGTTCACGGGCCGCGGTCCCGCTCGTCATTTCGGATCTGAGCGGGATCAGGTTCCGAAACGGGGGGGCGGAGTCCGCGGTCGAGCGGGCGTTTCGAGGCATCACCGAAGGCGAAGACGTCCTCGATGCGCTGGTCGCTGGCGTGAACATACCCGAGCTCGATTCTGCCGAACTGGGCGTCGGGTACGGCCGAGGAAATGGGCGGGCGGTGTGGCGGCGCTCGAGGGCGTCCGCACCCCTTCGCTCGTCGCGAAGGCCGTCGCGGAGCATACGGACCACCACCTGCTCGTCGGGAAGGGCGCACAGGATTTCGCCCGTGTGCTCGGCCACGAGATCGAGGGAGACCTCAAGACGCCGGAGTCACGGGCGCTCTGGCTCGAGTGGCGCCGGCGCGTCGATCCGGGGCACTGGCTCGACCCGGAGGAGCGGCTGAAGGGCATCGGACGCGCCGGTGAGGATACGGACCCCGATCACCGGCGCCCTCCCCCCGGCGAGCGAGTGCGGGAGTTCGTGGACGATGCGCTCGACGCCGGTCTCTCGATGGTGGATGACGGGTTGATCCCGGCCCATTCGTTCTGGGGCACGATCAACTGCGACGGCTTGAGTCCGGCCGGGGACATCTGTGGAGTCACCACGACCAGCGGCCTCTCGTGGAAGATCCCCGGTCGCGCAGGCGATTCGCCGATCCTCGGGGCAGGTCTCTACGTGGACAATGATGTCGGGGCGGTGGGATCCACCGGCCGCGGGGAAGCGAACCTGTTCAACCTCTCGTCCTTCCTCGCGGTGGAGTTCATGCGCCAGGGAATGACTCCGCTCGACGCAGGCATGGCCACGCTGGATCGCATTCGATCCAATACGATCGAGGCGCGGCTGCTGAACTCGCGCGGCCTGCCGAACTTCGACGTCCGCTTCTTCCTCCTGAACAAGCAGGGCGATCACGCCGGGGTCGCGATGTACGGGACGAACGAGACGCACTACGCCGTATGTACCGAGAACGGGGCGGAGGAGGTTCCGTTCGAAGGTCTGCTGGAGGGGCCACCGAGGGGTTGAGCGGGATGTCGCTCAACACCCGGATTCTGGCGGGCCTCGCGATCGGCACGGTCGCCGGGGTCGTCGCGGCGTCCACCGGGGGCGGATCGGGCGCGCGCTGGTTTGCCGACAACGTCGCCGAGCCCGCGGGTCAGATCTGGCTGCGGCTTCTTCTCATGGTCGTCGTCCCGCTGGTCTTCTCGACCCTCGTCCTGGGAGTCGCGGGGCTCGGTAGCGTGGAGCGGCTCGGTCGGCTGGGCGGTCGGACGCTGCTGCTTTTTCTCTCGACGACACTGCTGGCGGCCCTGCTCGGGCTCGGCGTCGTGAACGTGCTCGGTCCGGGCAGGGGGCTGTCCGAGGACCTGCGCAGCGGCTTGCTGTCGACGTTCTCGGATCGGACGGCCTCGACCGTCGAACTGGCGGGTTCCGATCTCGGCGTCTCCACGTTCGTGAACCTGGTGCCCGTGAACCCGCTCGCCGCCGCGGTGAACGGCGATCTCATCGCGTTCATCGTGTTCACCCTCGTGTTCGGAGTCGCGCTGACGAAGGTGTCGGACGAGGTCTCGAAACCGTTTCTCGCGGTGATGGACGGGGTCGCTCGCACGACGCTGGTCATGATCGGGTTTGCCATGTGGCTGGCTCCGGTCGGGGTCGCCGGACTCGCCTACTCCGTCGCGGCCCGGCTCGGTCTCGATGTCCTGCGACCGATCCTCGTGTATTTCCTTGCCGTCCTGGTCGGTCTCGTTCTGTACCAGTTCGGGGTGCTGGCGCTGCTCGTACGGACGGTCGGGGGGATGTCTCCGCGCGAGTTCTACCGAAGCGCCCGGCTTCCGATGCTCACGGCCTTCTCGACGGCGAGCTCCGCCGCGACGCTGCCGACGACGCTGCAGGCGGCCGAGAAGAATCTCGGGGTGCCGCGCGAAGTGTCCGGGTTCGTGATCCCCCTCGGCGCGACCCTGCACATGAACGGCACCGCGTTCTTCATGTCGATCACGATTGTGTTCCTCGCCCAGGCGTTCGGCGTGACGCTGGGAATCGGGACTCAGTTGCTGATCGCGGCTCTGACCGTCCTGACCGCCGTGAGCGCGGCGGGAGTCCCGAGCGGGTCCATTCCGCTGATCGTCGTCATTCTGGTATCCGTCGGGATCCCCGGTCAGGCGATCGGGCTGATCTTCGGGGTCGAGCCGATCCTGGGGATGGCCCGGACGTCGACGAACGTGACGGGCGATCTCTTCGCCGCCGTCGCCCTATCCCGCGGAGAGCGGAGCGCACGTGTCAGCGGTGAGCCACCCGGGTGAGCCTCTTCCCCAGGAGGACGTTGATCGCGAGGAGGTAGGGAAGGGCGATGGCGAGAAACGGCCACCACTGTTCCCCCGCGGCCGAAACCCAATAGGCCTTCGCGAGCAGGTAGGGCGGGTAGAGCCCGGCGATGTACTGGAGGGGCGGCTCGACGAAGAAGCTCCCGATGATGATGAGCCCCGTGCCGCTGAGTCCCTTGAGAAGCGCGAAGGCCGAGACCTTGTTGTCGGCGAACGTCGCGGTGCTCAGCGCCCAGACCGGCCCCATGAGTGACCCGACGAGCGAGATCGCGAGGAGGGCACCCGCGCCGGGAAGACTGACGCCGACGAGAAGCGCCATCACCGGGACGAGGATCGCGGAGAGCGCCGCCGGGGCGAGGATCCGGTACCGCACGTACTCCCGCAGCGGGAGCGGTGAGACCAGCACGGCGCGCAACGTTCCATCCTCTCTCGCTTCGAGCAGCGTGAACCCGAACACCATCCCCGCCAGCATCGGGCCGAGGAATACCGAGAGGTAGCTCGCGACCAGAGCGAAGTAGGGTGTCAGATCGAACCCGCGGTCGTCCATCAACGAGGCCTGGATGGCGGGGAGGACGAACCGGATGACGACGGACATCGAGACGATGTAGAGCCCGACCCCGAGCAGGAAGCGGTCGCGCCCCACGAGTCGAACGTCGAGCCGCGCGAGTGACCGGATGCGCGCGGCGCCGATCACGTTTCCCTCCCGCACATCACGACGTGTCGAACGAACCGGGACCGCGCGAGACGACCCGCGACGACGAGCCACATAGCGGAGTACCCGACAGCATAGCCCCATTCGAGTCCGCTGAGCGGACGGAACGCTCCCTCGATGATGAGGAGCGGCGCCCGGGTCGGGATCAGGTACCACGCGGGTCCAGCCCACATGCCAAGAAAGTGGAAGATCGGGAGCTGGAGGACGAGCATCGCGATCATGGCGCCAGGGATCAGGAAGTCGGTGACCGTCCGATGTCCGGCCACCTGAGCGATCCCGACCAGCGTATTGAAGGCGCCGAGGGCGAGGATTCCCCCGATCAGTGGAAGCACGTCGAACCCGTCCGCACCGAACGCGATCAGGAGGACGATCAGGCTTTCGACGAGAGCGAACGTCGTGAGCGTCACGATCTTGGAGGCGAGGTACTCGTCGAGCCGCAGCGGACTTACGCGGACAGCGTCGAGCGTGCCTTCCGCACGTTCGAACAGGATCATCGCCGCCACGAACATGTACGTCGATCCGCCGATAAAGAGGAGATAGAACGCCGGGATGACGATCGGCCGCACCTCGTAAGGGAACACGTAGCGGCCGATTGCTCCGAGGACCAGCGCGAGCGCGATGCCGATGGCATACAGGTTGTTCCTGGCCTGAAGAGTGACATTGAGGCGGATCGCTGCGGTCATACGCGTCATTCGAGCCGCCGCCCGGTCACCTCCAAGAAGACCTCTTCGAGCGTGGTCTCCTGAGAATGCATCGTCTCGACTCGGTGCTCATGCAGGAGGCGGTGGAATGCGTCGTCGTTCGCCAGCCCATCGAGCTCGAACTCGGCCTCCGCGGCTGTCTCGCCCCCGCCGACCGCGCCGGTGTATTCGATTCGTAACACTCGTCGCCCGTGCTGGAGCTTCAGCGCCCGAGGCGCGTCGATCACCTCGACCCGGCCATCCACGATGAAGCCGACCCGATCGCACAGCTCGTCGGCGACCGCCATGTCGTGCGTGGTCAGAAACGTGGTGATCCCCTCATCCTGCCGCTCGCGCACGATGTCCCGCACGCGGCGCGCGTTGACGGGGTCGAGACCGGCCGTCGGCTCGTCGAGGAACCACAACCTCGGGCGATTGAGAAGGCTCCTCGCGAAGTTGAGACGGTGCTTCATGCCCTTGGAGAAGCTGCTCACCCGAGTGTCGGCATCGTCGCCGAGGCCGACGAGTTCGAGCAGGCGGCCCGGGTCCTCCATCTCTCCCGAGTAGAGCGACCCGAAGAACTCCAGGTTCTCGAGCGCGCTGAGCTTCTCGTAGTGGTTCGGGAATTCGAACGACACGCCGACGTGCTCGAAGTACTCGGGGCCCCACTCGTGGAGCGACCTGCCCATGACTCCGACGTCCCCCTCGTACCCCTGCAGCAACCCGATCAGGATGTTCTGCGTGGTGCTCTTCCCGGCGCCGCTCGGGCCGAGGAAGCCGAAGACCTCGCCCCCTTCGATCTCGAACTCGAGATCCATGACGGCCGGCCCGTCCGCCCCGGGGTACGAGTACGTCAGCTTCGAGACCGAGATCATCCGTTGCCCCCTTCCGGAGCTAGGGGAGGTCGGGCGGAGGCACCCGTCGCCGGCTCGCCTGTTCGAACGCGTAAGCCAGTTCGATCAACCGCGGATCCGAGCACGCGGTTCCGGTGAACCCGACGCCGAAGGGGCCGGGGTTCGCGTCGAAGCCGGGGGGGAAAGGTGGACTCGGCGCATTCGCAGCGAACCCGAACGGGACGACGATGTGTGGATACTGCGCGCGTGCCGCGAGACCGGCCCCGCGCGACCCGGGGGTCAGGATCGCGTCGAGGTCGTACTCCTCGAGAACGGCGTCGATCCCCCGGTCGCGGCTCAGTCGCAGGTCCTTCGCCATGTCGGCGTCGTTGCGCGCACGGTCTCGCTCAATGTCCATCTCGTCCGAGATATCGAAGCGCGACTGCCCGTATTTCATCGCGCCTTCGTCCGCGTGTTCGAGATTCCACTCTCGAAGCTCGGTGAGCGTCTTCACCGGCGCGGACTCCCCGAGTGTCGACAGCCACGCGTTGAAGTCGCGTTTCGCGCCGTACTTGAAGTTGACCGTGCACCCGGCGTCGCCCGCTCGATCCTGGCTCCCGCTGACGCAGAGCGGCCAGGCGTTGAAGTTCTCCGCGGGGTCCGCGTCCGTGAAGCTCGGGATGTCGGCGGGATCCACCACGGTCGCCCCGGCATCGATCAGTACCTCGATCGCCTCGGCCATGAGGGCCACCTGTTCCTCGGTCAGCCCGCCGCGCGGTTCGTCGTCACCGTCCAGCGCGAACGGCTCGTAGTAGAATGCCCTCGGGATGCCGATTCGCGCGCCGCGCAGGCCGTCGGCGTTCAGGAACGGCGTGTAGTCGCCGCCCGGAGGGGCAGTGCACGCGCCGGTCGCCGAATCGTTGGGGTCGGGTTCGGTCCCCTCGAGGGCGCCCAGCAGGATCGCGGCGTCGGCGACCGTCCTCGCCATCGGTCCGGCCATGTCGTGGTCGAGGCTCACCGGCGCGATTCCCCGGCGACTCACCCGGGCCTGAGTCGGGCGGATCCCCACCAGCATCGTCGCGTTCGAGGGGCTGATGATCGATCCGCCGGTGTCGGTCCCCACGTTCGCCGCCCAGAAGCTCGCGGCGGTCCCTATCCCCGAGCTCGACCCGCCGGTGGACAGGGCCGGTCGGCCGTCCGCGAAGTCGGCCCTCGGATCCTCGCGCGGGTCGTACGGATTGTAGCCGTAGCCCGCCACCGCCGTGTAGTTGCCGGGCATGGGGTTCGGGGCGCCGGCCATCCAGTTCGCGAACTCGGTCAGGCCCGACTTCGCGATGATGATCGCCCCGGCCTCGCGAAGGTTCGTCGTCAGCGTCGCCTCGTAGGGCGGGATGTAATCCCGAAAAGCGAGCGAACCGAACGTCGTCGGGATGTGCGTCGTCTGAATGTTGTCCTTCAGGGCGACGGGGATCCCGTGCAACGCTCCCCGGACCCGACCGGCTGCGCGCTCGGCGTCAAGCGAATCGGCCTCGGCGAGCGCATTCGGGTTCACCGTGATCGCCGCGTTGAGTCTGGCCTCGTAGCGGTCCATCCGCCCCAGGTAAGCCTCGACGAGCTGTCGGGAAGTGAGGTCTCCCGCCTCCATCGCGGCCTGCATCTCGGGGATCGTCGCCTCGACCACGTCGAAAGCCCAGGAGCCGTTTTGCAATACCGGGTCGTCTGGCGAGCACCCCACGACGGCCACCGCGGCGGCGAGCAGAATGGTTCTTTGGGCGGGCGCGATCATGTCTGCCTCGCGAGGGGATGAACACGGGGGAGAATTTGGAGTATACTGCGCGCGATCGGTTCCCGAATCCGCCGGAATGCAGAGGCATGAGACCCATCCGCCGTCTGACGCCATTCTCCCTCCTGTTGCTCGCCGTCGCGTCGGGGCTCCCCCGATCGGCGGTCGCGCAGGATGCCCCTTCGTGCCCGGACGGGCTCGAGATGGTGCTCGAGCGCGGGTTTGCGGAGGCGGAGGGTGTTGGCGTCGGAGACGTACTCTCCGTGCGGGGCGGATCGAGTGGGCCCTGGTGCGAGGCGAGCGTCGCGGGCGTCTTCGAGCCCCGGCCCGACCCGGCCCGCCTCACGGTGGAGCGGCCCGGTGTGGTCTTCCACCTGCCGGACCTCCAGCAGATCACAGGGAAGCGGGACCGGGTGGATCGATTCTCCCTGAAGATCCGGGCGGGGGTCGACGTCGACTCCCTTGCCGACGCGCTCACCGCACGGATCCCCGGGACGCAGGTGGTACCGACCCGAGAGGTCACCGATCGTGCCTCGACCACATTCGCCGTTATCGAGCGGTTTCACCGCGCGATTGCCTTGATCACGCTGATCGCCGGTGGTGTCTTCCTGGCCTGCATCATGTTTCTGAAGGTGGGTGAGCGCCGAGAGGCGATCGCCGCTCTGCGTCTAATCGGAGTCTCTCGCCGTACTCTGATGGCGTGGGTCGTCGCGGAGGCCGCCATCGTCTCGTCACTTGGTGGGTTGATCGGCGTCGGCCTCGGTGGCGTCGCTTCGCTGGTCATCAACGGGTACTACCAGCGCTTTTACGATACATCGCTTCTGTTCGCGCTCGTGACGCCCGGCATCGTGGCGCGTGCCCTCGCGCTCGCGCTGGTGCTCGGCCTGCTCGCGGGTGTCGTGGCCGGTTTGGGTTTGCTGCGCCGCGATGCTCTGGTAGAGGCGGGTCGCTGACGTGCTCGCCCGCACGTCGCTGCGTGAGTTGTGGCACCATCGGGTGCGTACGGCGCTTGCCGTGTCGGGCGTGGCGGTCGCGACGGCGTTGCTGCTGGACATGTTGATGCTGGGCGGGGGGATCGAGTCCAGCTTCACGCAGCTTCTCTCGAGTCGCGATTACGTGGTCCGGGTGACCCCGGCGGGGACATTGCCGTTCGACAGCGAGGCCACCATCCCGGCCTTCTCGGCGCTCGCCGACTCGATCGCGGATCTCCCGGGCGTCGCAGGTGTCGCCCCTGTTCTTGCCGCCAATCTCGAGGTCCGCGGGCGCGAACGACGCAACGCCCTCGTGCTCGGTGTGGACCCCGCGGAGCAGGGGGTCCTGTCGCTTCTGGAGGGGCGGCTCCCGGGTGAGGGCGAATCGGCGGTCAGCGAAGACCTGGCGGGAGCGCTGGGCCTCGCGATGGGCGACCGTGTCACCATCGCTCTCACGGCGTCCCTCGGGGTCGACCGTCGGAGCCGCGAGATGGAGATCGTGGGGATCGCAAGGTTCCTCTATGGAGCTCGCGGCGAGTTGACGATGGCGGTGCCGATCGAGGAGTTGAGGTCCTTGACCGATCGGCCCGACGAGGCCGCATTCGGCATGGTGAGAATCGCGGGCTCCGCCGACGCCGAGCGGATCGCGGCAGAGATCGCCGCCAACCTGCCTCGCGTGGATGCGACCTCGGTCACGGGTCTTGTTGACCAGGCGCAGGCCCGTCTCTCCTACTTCAGACAGCTCGCCTTCATCCTCGGGTCCGTCGCACTGCTCGTCGCTGCTCTTCTGGTCGGTACGATCATGACGGTCTCCGTCAACGAGCGGTACGGTGCGATCGCCGCCATGCGCGCGATCGGGATCTCCCGACGGAGTCTCGTCCGCGGGTTCATCGTCGAGGGCCTGGGCGTCGCGTTGTTGGCAGCGACGCTCGGGATCGCGCTCGGCGTCGCCACAGGGGCCTACCTGGAACGGGTGCTGTCGGACTTCCCGGGGCTGCCGGCAGCGATCCGGTTCTTCGTACTCGACGCGCGGTCGGTAGCAGCCACCGCCCTTACAGTTCTGGTGATCGGCGTGTTGGCGGCTGCGGTCCCGGCCTGGCACGTCTGCGGAAAGAACATCTCCACGACCCTGCATCGGGAGGAGCCATGACGTCCGAACACGTCGTCGAGGGGATCGACCTCCATCGGGATTATCGGCTCGGCAGCGTCGTCATCTCGGCGATTCGGGGGGTCACCATCTCGGTGGATCCAGGCGCTTTTCTCGCCTTCACGGGGCCCAGCGGCTCTGGAAAGTCCACGTTGCTGCACCTGCTCGGCGGCATCGATGTTCCGACCTCGGGCGTCGTCCGGTTCGGAAAGACCGACCTCGCGACGCTCGGGGAGCGCGATCGCAGCCGACTCAGATTGCTCAACGTGGGTTTCGTCTTCCAGCGATTCCATCTGCTTCCGATGCTCAGCGCCAGCGAGAACGTCGAGCTTCCAATGTCCGAAGCGGGCGTCCCGCGAGCCGAGCGCCGCGACCGCGCGGCAGCGCTTCTGGAGCGGGTGGGCCTGGCAGATCGTCGTCTCCATCGGCCAGGAGAGTTGTCGGGCGGTCAGCAGCAGCGAGTCGCGGTGGCCCGCGCGATCGCGAACGCGCCCACGGTGCTGTTCGCCGACGAGCCGACGGGCGAGCTCGATCGCCGGACATCCGAGTCCCTGGTGTCGCTTCTGGCCGATCTGAACGCGGATGGCATGAGCCTCGTGGTCGCCACTCATGATCCGGGCCTCGCCGAGGTAGCGCCGCGGAGGCTTGAGGTCGTCGACGGACGCGTGCGTCCGTGATTACGCGACTGGTGTTGGCCTCGATCCGGCAGCGTCCCGGGCGGAGCCTCCTTCTCTTGATCGGCTATTCGCTCGGCGTGGGTGTGACGATCGCCCTGCTGTCCATCGGCGGCGCCATGCTCGAGCAGTCGCGTGATCGTCAGCTTTTCGGCGGTGGAGACCTGGTCGTTCTGCCCCGCGGGCTGGACCTCGAAACGCTCCGGACGGGCGCTGTCTCGTCGCTATTTCTGGACATCGAGCAGACCCGCTTCATTCGGCGCGAGGTGCTCGGAAGGAGCGATGCCATCCTCGACGTGGCTCCGTGGATCGAGGATGAGCTGGTGTACCTCGAGGTCGCCGGACGAACCGTGCCCGCGCTCGCGGTCGGCGAGATTCCCAGCGCGGCCGCGGCACTCGAGGCGGCCACACCGATCCTCGCGGGAACATGGGAGGATACCCCGAGTGATCTGACGTGGGCCTCCCCGGGGGACTCGGCGCTCTACGCCGAGCTCGACCGACTGCACCTCCCGCCGCCGGCCGCGCAGGGCGATTCGACCTGGGCCGAGTGGTACTACTTCAACATCCTGCTTCCGGATGGGTGGCTCTACCTGACCTACATGCTGGCGGGTGAGGTCGGCTACGGTGAGTGGGGAGGTCGCCTGCTGGCGACCCGCGTGCGACGGACCGGGGAACAGGTGTTCGACGAGACGTTCGCCGCCGCGCAGGTGACGTTCGGCGCCGGGGAGAGCGGCCTCGTCATCGGACCGTCCTCGGTGACGATCCGGCCCGACGGGGTCTATGACGTGTCCGCGACGATCCGGGACCCCGTGGCAGGGACGATGGAGGTCGAGCTGGAAGTGGCCGCGCCCGAACGCCGCTATCTGCCGCCCGTCTCCGTCGGAGGCGATCGCATTCCGTCCGGCTATGTCGTGCCGATGCTGGACGCCCGGGCAACCGGGAGGGTGTGCGAGTCGGGACGCTGCGAGCGTGTCGACGGCGCCCGCGCCTATCACGACCACAACTGGGGAGTGTGGCGCGACGTGACGTGGGACTGGGGCCAGGCGAATACCGACGCTGGCCTATCCATCCTCTACGGCGGCGTGTCTCAGGACGGCGAACCGACGGGGTCGGGGTTTCTATATCTATTCGACTCCGAGGGCTTCTCCCGGGTCCTGCCGATCGTGGACCTGGAGGTCGAGTGGGCCGACGAACAGGCACCGTCCGGCCCGGAGGGCATCTTCCTCGTTGCCGCGCAGGGCCAGGACAGCCTCCGGGCAGAGGTGGCGATCGAACACTGGCGGGCGACGCCCGGCACGACCGAAGCGGGGGGGGACGCGACGACGACGTTCTACCAGACCCGTGGCTCGGCCCGGCTCGCCGGGGTGATCGATGGGCGTCCTTTCGAGACGTTCGGTGCCGGGTTCTTCGAGACCTGGCGGCGCTAGCCCTCCGTCGGCTTCCTCAGCTTCGGTCCGAAGCGTAGCACCCCTTCCTGCGCGACGGAGGCGACGAGGGTCCCGTCCCGCGTGAAGAACTGCCCGCGGGCGAAACCTCGAGCGCCGGACGCCGTCGGGCTTTCGACCGAATAGAGCAGCCACTCGTCGATGCGGAACGGGCGGTGAAACCAGATGGAATGATCCAGGGACGCCGCCATGATGCCGGCCTCACGGAACGACCTTCCGTGCGGCTGCAACGCCGCCCCGAGAAGCCAGTAGTCCGAGGTGTAGGCCAGTACGGCCTGGTGGTGCAGCGGGTCGTCCCCCAGCGGCCCAACCGTCCGGACCCAGGTGTTTCTCCTCGGCTCGTCCGGTTCTGGGTCGAACAGGTCCCGCTCCTCGACCGGCCGTGAGTCGAGCGGTCGATCCTGAGTGACCACCTTCCGGAGGCGTTCGGGGAAGCGGTCGACCTGCTCTCTGATGATCTCGAGCTCGGACTTGAGCCCCTCCGGCCCGGGTACGTCCGGCATCTCGACCTGATGCGACATGCCTTCCTCCGTCCGGTGGAAGGACGCTGCCATGTTGAAGATCGCGTTGCCGTGCTGGATGCCGGTGACGCGGCGGGTCGCGAAACTCCGGCCATCCCGCAGGCGGTCGACGAAGTACACGACCGGGATCTGGAGGTCGCCGGTGAGGATGAAGTAGCCGTGCAGCGAGTGCGCGCTCCGGTCTTCCTCTTCGACGGTCCGGCGAGCAGCGACGAGTGCCTGCGCCAGCACCTGTCCGCCGAAGATGCGACCGGACCCGATGTCGCGGTTCCGGCCGCGGTAGATATTACGCTCGAGCGGTTCGAGTTCGAGCAGCTTTATCAGGTCTTCTATCGAGTAGGACATGGTCCCCCGTGTCGGATGTCCGTGTGGTCCGCGGCCTCGTCCCCACGTGCACGGGCACGATGAGTACGCCGCTCGCGGCGCGCCACCGCTGGATCGGGGGAGGTCGGGTTTCTACTTTACCGAAACGAACCGCCTCGCCGGACCAGGAGGACCCGTTGATCCGCCCGATACTCGCCCATATCGCTCTCTTCGCCGCAATAACGGTGGTGCCGGCCGGCGCCCAGGAAGTGAGGGAGGACGTCCTTCGCACGATCGAGGAGTTCAAGGCGGCGGACCCCGGGATCGCCCCCTGGTTCAACAGCGCCTATGGATATGCCGTGTTCCCCAACGTCGGGAAGGGCGCCTTCTTCGTCGGCGGCGGGCACGGGACGGGCCAGGTGTTTCGGCAGGGCGAGCTGATCGGCAAGTCGGATGTCACGATGGTGTCTTTCGGCCTGCAGTTCGGGGGACAGGCCTTCAGCGAGATCATTTTCTTCCAGAACGAAGAGACGCTGAACCGCCTGATCGACTCGAGCCTCGAGTTCGGCGCCGGTGTCTCCGCCGTCGTCCTCGCCTCGGGCGTGTCGGCGGATGCGAGTTACCGCAATGGCGTGGCGGTGTTTACGCGTACGAAGGGCGGCGCCATGGCGGAGATTTCGATCGGCGGCCAGAAGTTCGATTTCGTGGCGTTCGATTACTAGCTCTCCTCAGCGGATCGAGCCAGGTGCAAAGTTGCCATCTTCCCTTGCCCACCGTGGCTTTTCGCAAGTAGGGTGGGGATGGGTAATTGCAGGGAGTCAGTCCCAATGAAGCAACGCCATGCACGCTCGTTCGCTCTGGGCATCGCGATGTCGTTCGCCGGCCACACGGCCGTCGAATCGGCTGCGCCGCAGGATGTCGGTGATCCGTCCGGCGCGGTGGTCGCCGCAGCCGCCTCCCGGATCGCGGAGACCTCGCCGGCCGCCGCTGCGTCGCTGCGTCACGTTGAGCCCGAGATCGACCTCAACGAGGTCGTTCAGACCGTCTGCGTGCGGTGCCACAACGAGAACCGACCGCGCGGCAACCTGTCCCTTGAGAAGTTCGACGCGGACGACGCCTCC
>JBDHIO010000104.1:0-2703 GCA_039587355.1 Gemmatimonadota bacterium
GACGACGCGCTGCAATTCGGAAACGGCGATCGGGTCGATTCCGGCGAAGGGTTCGTCGAGAAGCATGTAGCGCGGTTCGCTGGACAGCGCGCGAGCGATCTCGGCGCGGCGACGCTCGCCTCCCGACAGGGCGTAGCCCGGCGACCGGGCGACTTGGTGCAGGCCGAACTCGTGTAACAGCTCGTCCGTTCGCCCACGCGCCTGTTCGCCGATGATACCGCGCATCTCGAGAATCGAGAGCAAATTCTCCTCGACAGTCATCCGACGGAAGATGGACGCCTCTTGCGGCAGGTAACCGACTCCACGGCGCGCGCGCATGTACATCGGCAACGACGTGATGTCCTGACCGTCGAGCGCGACGCGCCCCGCAGTCGGTGTGATCAGACCGAGTATCAGGTGAAACGAGGTCGTCTTCCCCGCGCCGTTGGGACCGAGCAGACCAACGACTTCCCCGGGGGCGATGCTGACCGAGACTCCGTCGACGACGCGGCGTCGACGAAACTGTTTGGCCAGCCCCCTGGCGACGAGACCGTGGCCGTCCAGGGCCGGATCGCGGCGGACGATCTCGTCCTCGCTGATCGACGCGGCTTCTTGGGCGACAGGCCGGTCAGCGTGGACCGCGGCATGAGCATCGGGCAGCGCATCGCCGTGAGGCGTGCCGCCGGTTCGTTCAGCCGCAGTTCGCTCGTCCTCCACCAGGCCTTCGCTCTTCAATCAGCTCCGGATTCGCCCCGAACCCTGCTCGCCCGACTCCACATCGAGTGTCCCCGCATCCACACGGTAGCGTAGCACCCTGCCAGTGGTCGTGCCCCCGCCCTCTCCGATTCGTCGGACCGTCGCGGGGGCCTGATCGCCGAAGAGTACCACCGTTGATTCGGCCGGGTGATACACGAGCCTATCGGCCGTTCCGCTGATCGGGCGAGCCATCTCGCCATCCGAGGACCGATGAAACTCGATTCGCACGGACTCGCTGGCTCGGATCTCACGGATTCTCCGACTGTCCGCCGCGAGATCGACCTCGACTCGCTGTGCTTCGAGCCACCCTTCGGCGAGGCGCACGCGAACGTGTCCACGGTAGACCGCGAGGCCGCGACCGTCGTCGTACTCGAGCCGGTCCGCACCGATCTGCAGGTAGTCGGCTTCCGTGGCGGCACCGCTCCCGGCCTCGCGCGGGAAGCGAGTCGACACGGCTTCCTGGGCGTCGATCGTCTGCGCGCGCTGGTCCAGGACGACCGTCCCCGCCGACAGGTTGCGCTCGCCCTGCCAGCCGCGAACCCCACCTTCGAAGCGAAGGGATCCGCCGGCATCTTCACTCTCGAAATGATCGGAAACGAAGTGGATCGCCTGGGCGGCGTCGAACAGGCGCGTGCGCGTCGGCGCGCTCGTGCCGGATTGCGCCGGCAAGAGCGTGGCCTCGACGAGACCGTGTGCCGAGAGACTGTCGCCGCGGACGTCCGTCAGGATCGAGCGGGCGGCGACACGCGTTTGCCCCCGTGCAAGACGGGCCTTGCGCAGATCGTCGCCGAACAGTTCGACGGTCCCTGGTGCTCCCGGCGTCGCGACGAACGTGGCGCGCTCGGATGCGGCGCGAAGGTCACGCCCCTCGAAGCTGACGATGCCCGTGGCCTCGGCTTGACGGAGCAACAGGGACGCGTCGAGCGTGGCCTCCACTCGATCGGCCCGCAGCAGTCCCGGCGTGTCGCCGAAGTTTCCCTGCACGTACACCCCGTCGGTGGCATCGATTTTCCACGGCGAACGGGAGCCCCCACTGCGCACCGCCTCGATCTTGGACGCGGAAAGCGTGTCTCCCCCGCGAGTGATCAGCGCGTCGCCCTGCAGGGCCACGAAATCGATCTCCCCCGCCGCATCCCAGCGTGCCTCGAGCCGCTCGGTCGCAATGTTCGCGGTTCCCCCCGTCGTGTCCAGGCTGCCCGAGACGGCCTCGGTCGCGACGGCTTGACGCAGTCGGTCCTCCGGGCCCCGCAGCAGCCGTAGCCGCCCCGACGCGAGTCGTTTCTGGGCGCGGCTCACGCGGACGCGGCCCACGAGCTCCACGTCCCGGATGCCGTCCAGCAGCCGTGCGTGCTCGGCCGTGATCCGACCGCCGGATCGGTCTTCCAGCAGGGGATCCGTCAACTCTCCCGGCTGGCCGAGCAGGCTGTAGACCAGCCCGGACGCGCGCCCGGTCGCGTTGGGTGCTTCGAAGCGGATGTCTCCACTCGACCGGGCTTCTTCCGCCACGCGATCGATCTCGAGTGTCGGCAAACGCAGCAAGAGTCCGCTGTCGGGCTCGCGAAAGACGACTTCTTCTTCGAAGAACCAACGGTATTCGCCTTGCGCTCCCCGGCGATCCGCGAGCGCGGCGCTGACCAGCAACGGGCCTCGGTCCTCTCGCGGGATCTCCAGATCGTGGATGCCTTCGAGATGGATCGTTCCGTCGTCATGCGGCTCGAAGACGTCCGCACGGGCCTCGAAACTGGCATTCGAGCCCTCGGAGAACTCCTTGACCGACAACCCCACAGCTCGTGGCGGTCCGGTCGCGGCCGTGTCGACCGTCGAACGATGTACGCTGCTGCGAGGCTTCCAGTTGTTCCACAGCAGCACCCCCAGAACCACCAGGAGCAGCGGCAGCAGGACGCGCAGGAAGCGCAGGCGCAACACGGCGTCTCACCTCCCCTGGAGGTTCGGCCTGTCGGGCCGACG
>JBDHIO010000024.1:0-53754 GCA_039587355.1 Gemmatimonadota bacterium
GGGATCACCGAGCATATCTGCGGCGTCGACAACGTGCAGAGCCTATGCAACCTCGTGCTCATGACCGGAAACATCGGGCGGGAGGGGACGGGGATTAACCCGATGCGGGGGCAGAACAACATCCAGGGCGCGGGGGACTGCGGCGCACTCCCGAACAACTATCCCGGCTTCCAGTCCGTCACGGATCCGGCCAATCAGGCGAAGTTCGCCGCAGTGTACGGACGCGAATCGGATCTCGAGCTTGGGCCGACGAAGGTTCAGGCCCTGGACATGTGCGGAGACCGGATCCGGGCGATGATCATCGATGGCGAGAACACGGTCGTCACCGACCCGGACCGGGCGCACTGCGAGCACGCGCTCGAGAGCCTCGATGCGCTCGTCGTGATCGACATCTTCCTGACCGAGACCGCGGCGATGGCGGACGTCGTCTTCCCGGCGACCGCGTGGGCCGAGACTGACGGAGTGTGCACCAACACGGAGCGGCGGGTCCAGCGACTGCGGAAGGCCGTCGATCCTCCGGGGCAGGCCCGCCCGGACTGGTGGATCCTGAACGAGCTGGCACGCCGGATCGGCTTCGAAGGATTCGAGTTCGAGTCGGCGAAGGAGGTGTTCAACGAGCTCTGTTCGCTCTCGCCCATTTACGCCGGTCTGGACTGGGATCGAATCGAGCACAGCGAATACCAGTGGCCCGT
Source organism: Gemmatimonadota bacterium (assembly GCA_039587355.1). Lineage (GTDB taxonomy): Bacteria > Gemmatimonadota > Gemmatimonadetes > Palauibacterales > Palauibacteraceae > Palauibacter. Next base: position 693 of record JBDHIO010000024.1, read on the forward strand.
ACCAGAGGCGGGACACCCCGGAACGCCGATCCTGCACGAAGAGGAATTCACGAACGGGCGAGGGATCTTTCAGATCGTGCGGTACCGCGATCCGGCGGAGACGATCGACGACGAGTACCCGGTTTGGCTCACGACGGGCCGGCGCCTCGAGTCGTACCACACGCGGACGCAGACCGGCCGGTCGGCGGGGATCGATTATCTCCTGCCGGAGGAGCTACTCGAGGTGAACCCGAGCGATGTGGACGCCTGGGGACTGGAGGACGGCGGGATGGCGAGGATGTCGAGTCCGCGCGGGTCCGTCGAAGTGCGGGTCCAGGCGACGAACCGGTCGCCGAAGGGGACGGTCTTCGCGTCGTTCAGCTTCAACGATGTCCCGGTCAACTTCCTGACCGGCGGGGGCTACGACCCCGTGACCCATACGGCCGAGCTCAAGGTGTGTCCCGTCAGGGTCGAGCCTGCATAGCGTCGGGCGCCAAGCGGGCTTGCCGGTGGCTGGATGTCACGGTCACTTCGCCCGCGGAAAAGGATCGGCGCCGGGCTACGGCCCGGATTCGCCCAAACTATGTGGAGATTAGGCGACATGAGAAAGCTACTGGTCGGGCTGTTCGTCATGGCCCTCGCGGTGCCTGCCGCGGCGCAGGCGCAGAGTTTCGAGATCATCGCTCAGATCGGCGGTCAGCTCGGGAAGTACAGCGGAGATGACGTGGTCTCCGGCACGGACTTCGGCTTCAACGCCGGGGGGAAGGTTCGACTCGGAGGTGGGTTCTACGTGGACGGCGGGGTGTTCTGGGGCGCCAACGGTGGCTCCGTGGAGAGCGGCGGCACGACGGACGATGTGGTCGTCAGCGGCGTTCGGTTCCCGGTCACGGCGGGCTTCCGGATTCTGCGGGCCGCGATACTCGACCTTCGCATCTACGGTGGGGGGGTGCTGGACATCGCCTCATCGTTGAAAGACAACGACTTCGGGATCGTTAAGGACGATGTGAAGAGCTCGATCTTCAGCGGACGGGTCGGGGCGGGACTCGACTTCACGCTGATCGCCCTGGACTTCGGGTACGAGTTCGGCCTCAGCGACGTGTTCGAGGATTCGGCCGGTCTCGGTGGGGTCAAGCGAAACGGCTGGTTCGGGGAGGCGGGTCTCCGCTTCGCGATCTAGTCCGGTGACGGACCGGGCCGCGCGGACCCGTGCGGCCCCCGGCGAGCACTTCGACCCGACTCAGGTCGGGTCGAAGGCCGCCACTCTCCCCTCGATCGCCGACGCGATGCAGGTATACGGGCTCGCCAGATAGACCTGTCCCGGCCCGCTCCGGCCCGGGAAGTTCCGGTTGATCGAGCTGACCGTCACCTGATCGGCCGAGGTGGAGACGCCGGGACCCGCGTTGATGCAGGCTCCGCAACCCGGCGCGAGAATCTCGAATCCGATCGAGCGCAGGAGCTCGTCGTACCCCTTCTCCTGGCAATACCGCTCGACGTCGACCGATCCGAACTGCGCGTAGGCCGTCACTCCGTCCGCCACGCGCCGACCCGCTTCCGCCGCGCGCGCCGCCGCCTCCGCGTACATGTCGTAGTCGTCCCGCTTGGCGCCGGTACACGAACCGATGTAGACGATGTCGAGCGGCACGTCGGCTCCGAGCTCGGTGATCGGAACGCCGTTACCGGGATCACCGGGTGTGGCGACCATCGGCTCGAGTCCGGATGCGTCGATCTCGATCGTCTCGGCGTATTCGGCGCCGGGATCACTGAACAGTCCCTCGCACATGGCCCGCACGTCCGCCGGGTCGAGCCCCCGACGCTCCGCGATCCAGGAGATGGTGGTCTCGTCCGGCGCGATAATGCCGGTAAACCCGCCGACCTCTGCCGCCATGTTCGTCAGCGTGCAGCGCTCGTCGACGCTCAACCCCTCGATACACGGCCCGGTGTATTCGATGATCCGGGCGATCGCGGCACCGCTCCGCACGGTCGGGTGCCTCAGGATCTCGATCATGAGGTCCTTCGCGGTCACCCCGGGACGGAGCTGTCCGGTGCAGTGCACGCGGATCGCCTCCGGCACATTGAGCCGCACGTCCCTCGTCGCCCAGGCGTTCACGATCGCGGACGTCCCCACCCCGAACGCGAAGCACCCGAGCGCCCCGGAATGTGGCGTATGCGAATCGCTCCCGATGATGAGCTGACCCGGGTAGGCGTAGCGGTCCTGCAGCATGATGTGGCAGATGCCGTCGCTTCCCATCCGGTCGGGCAGCTCGCCGTGCAGCTTCACTCCCTTGGCGGCCGCGAACTCCCGCTGCCGGTCGTGCAGGGCATGCGCGGCGTCCAGCAGGCCGGCCGCCTTCCGCTCTTCGGTGATCACCTCGTCGAGAAACGCCAGGTGGTCGCGGAAGAACACGATTGAATCCGTGTCGTTCAGCCCCGCGTCGCCGGCGAACTCCTCCCAGAACGTCGAGGCCATCGGTGTGACGTACTCGTGGCTGAACCGGAGATCGGTGCGGAGGAATCCCGAGTCGCCGGCACGAACGGACGGGACACCCGTCTCGCCAGTGGTCGCATCCACCACCCAGTGCCGGGCGAGGATCTTCTCGGATATCGATTGCGGGCGATCCTCCCCGGAAACGACGTCGGGCACCGTGACGAGCCCCTTCAGTCGTGCGACGGCGTACTCCAGCAGACCTCCGTACTCGATGATGTCCCGCTGGATCGGACCGGCGTCGCCGATGAACGCTTCCAGGGGGATCTCCACCCCTTCGCGGATGCGGTCGATCAGCGAGAAGTCGGTGGACGTCAGGACCCCGATGTTCGCGCAGTTCTCACCGTAGATCCGCTCGATGTTCTCCGCGATCACCACACGGATGCCCGCGGCCCGCTCGGCGTAGGGCGCAGCCTCGCGGCTCGAGCCCTTGCCCCGCCGCTTGCCCGACACGGCGCAGACGAAGCCGCCGTTGCGGACGTCGTTGCGGCCGATCGGATGCTCGCCTCCGCAGAGCAGCCCGACGTAGGGATACTCGCCGAGCTTTTCATCGTAGTGGTAGCAGACCCAGCCCGGAGTGATCTCATCCGTGGAGATGTCGTTCCGGAGGGGGATCGAGGGGTCCCATTCGAGATCTTCGCCCGCGAGCTGTCTGCGGATGAGTTCGGGATCTTCTGTCAAGAAAAGCACGCGGCCCTGCAGCCGCACCGTCGTCGGACGCTTTTGCACGTCCTGTTCGAGAAGGTGTTCGAGCATGTACCTCAGTTCTCCGATCTGCGGGAGGCACCCACCGTCGGCCTCCGCGGGGGAGCGAATTCTACCCGGCGGGGGTTGCCGCGTCGATGGGCTCGGAGCGAAACTCGGGCATGGACCATCAGAACCCACCGCAGGTCCTCGTCCATCTCTACCGCGCCGCGGTCCAGCACGCCGACACCTGGCGGCAACGACTCGACGCCACGACGAACTGGGCGGTGATCACCACGGCGGCCGTAATCACGTTCTCGTTCGGGAACGCGAACACGCCTCATTTCGTCGTGCTGCTCGCGCTGCTCTTCGTAGTGTTCTTCCTTTTCATGGAGTCGCGACGCTACCAGGCATACAACCTCTGGCAGCGACGGATCCGCGTACTGCATCGAGCGATCATCGTGCCGGCGCTCAAGCCCGCGGAGGAAGTGGATCGCGAACTCGTCGACGTCCTCCTGCGCAAGCTGGCCGAGGACATCGGTTCGTGGTTTCCGGCGATCCCGCTCTGGGCCGCCGTCGGGTACCGTCTGCGTCGCAACTACGGCCCGCTGATCACGCTCATCCTCGTCACGTGGCTGCTGAAGCTGTACGCGCACCCCGACACCGTTCCTTCGATGTTCGAGTACATCGACCGGGCCGAGGTCGGGTTGGCGCCCGGCTCCCTCGTGCTCGGGGTCGTCGGACTCATCTTCCTCGCCTCGGCGATGCTCGCCCTCGCCGCTCCGTCCGAACAGATGAAGGAGTGGAGTCTCCTTCCGTCGCCCATCGACCGCATCAAGCCCGGCTCGAAGCCGGAAGGGCCCGACGCGATCCAGTAGGACCGGCGCTGGACGTCGGCCGGGTCAGCTGGGCCAGAAGATCGGGATGAAGATGATGGCGGTGATCAGGAGCAGCAGATTGAGGATCCCCCCGACCCGCATGAAATCGCTGAATCGGTACCCGCCGGGGGAGTAGATCATCACGTTCGTTTGGTACCCGAAGGGCGTAACGAACGAGGCGGAGGCACCGAACATTACGGCGACCAGGAGAGCGTAGGGGTTCATGCCCACTTCGCTGGCGGCGAGGATGGCGACGGGCGTGAGCATCACTGCCGTCGCGGCATTCGAGACGATCGCGGTGAACAGGGCCGTGAATACGTAGAACGCGGCGATCATTCCCGTCGGCCCCCAGGATCCGGTGAGGTCTACGAGCCCGGAGGCTACGAACGCAGCGGCACCGGTTTTGTCCAGCGCCAGCCCGAGCGGGATGAGTCCAGCGAGCAGGAATAGCACCATCCAGTCGAGCTCTGCGTAGATCTCGTCGAGACGGACGCACTGGGAGAACACCATGATCGCGACGCCTGCGAGCGCCGCAGAGAGGATTCCGACGAGACCGCTCCCGGCGGCGAGGACCACGGCGGCCATGATGAGGATGGCCACGCGCGCCCGCGGACGGTTCCCGATCGGGCTCGCCACCTCGCCCATGGGGATGAAGGCCGGCTCGTCCGCCAGGCGCTCCAGCGCTTCCCCCGGGCCGTGAACGAGCAGGAGGTCGCCCACGCTGAACCGGATGTCCGCGAGGCGCTCGTGGACAGTCACGCCGTGGTGTTGCACGGCAAGGACCGTCGCGTCGTAGCGCTGCGCGAATCGCTCATCCCGGAGCGTTTTCCCGGCCATGGGTGACCCGGGCGCGATCATCACCTCGACGAGGCGTCCGCCCTCGGTCGAGATATTGAGCTCGCGTCGGGTCCGTTCCGTCGGAGTGGCGAGTCGCTGCTGGCGGGCGAGCGACAGAAGACGATCAGCGGTTCCCTGCACGTAGAGGACGTCGCCGGGCTGGATGTATCTCCGCGCACCCGGAGCCGGGATGTCGCGCTCGCCGCGCTCGATTCCCAGTACCGAGACCCCGTAGCGCTCGCCCCAGCCCAGGTCGCCAAGCGTGCGACCGGTGCTCGGCGAATCGACGTTCACGACGAGCTCGGTGAGAAAGCGACGCACGTCGTACTTCCCCGAGAGGTCCGGCGGCTGCTCGCGTCGCGGGATCAGTCGCCGGCCGACCGTGAAGAGATAGAGAAAGCCGACGGCCAAATAGATGAGTCCCAGGGGGGCGATGGAGAACATCGACAGATCATCGAGGCCGCGCTGCTGGGCCATCCCGTGCACGATGAGGTTCGTCGATGTGCCGATCAGGGTGACCGTGCCTCCCAGGATCGCCACGAACGAGAGCGGGATGAGGTATGCGGATGCGGGCTCGTCCGCCTGTTCCGCCAGTGACATGAAGACAGGAAGGAACACCACGACGACGGCCGTGTTGTTGAGGAAGGGGGACAGCACCGCGACGATGACGCATAGAATGAAGAGCCGGGTGCCGGGGCCGCCGAGACGCGCCGTGTTCGCCCAGCGCCCGATCTCCGCGACCGCGCCGGTCTTGCGGAGCCCGATCCCGAGAACCAGCATCGCGGCGACGGTCACGGTGGCGCTGCTGCTCAGCCCCGACACAGCTTCTTCGGGTGTGAGCACTCCGCTCAAGAGTAGGCACACCGGGACGAAGAGGCCGACCTGATCGAGCCGCATCCGGTCGCTGGCGAACAGGATCAGCGCGATGAACGTGAGCCCGAAGACGAACGCGATCTCGAGTGTCATGAACGCATCTTCAACCCACAGCGAGCACCGCGCCAGTGACCCGACGCCGTCCGACGGCTCCGTGCTCATCGCCGGTGGCACGGGGTTCATCGGGTCTGCCGTCGTCGGGCGATTGTCGGGGAAGCGCCCGACCGTCGTGCTCTCGCGCGCAGGAGAACGCGCGCGAGGTCGTCTCGCCGGCGTCCCCGGAGGCGGCGATGTCGAGATCCGGAAGGGGGATGTCACGGCGCCGGAGACTCTCGCCCCGGCGCTCGCCGGGATCGACACGATCGTCCAGTGCGTCCAGTTCCCGGGCTCGCCGGTCGAGGACCCGTCCCGGGGGCGAACCTTCCTGGACGTAGACGCCACCGGCACGACCGCGCTCGTCGAGGCCGCGCGCGCGGCCGGCGTGCGAAAGATCGTCTACGTGTCGGGGGTGGGAGCGGACATCGAGTCGGACAAGGTGTGGTTCCGGGCGAAGGGCATCGCCGAGCGAGCAGTGTCCGAGTCCGGGCTCGCGTTCTCGATAGTCCGCCCGTCCTGGACGTTCGGCCCGGGGGACCAGAGCCTCAACCGGTTCGTCGACATCATCAAATGGATGCCGCTGGCGTTCCCTCAGCTCGGCCCGGGATCGCAGCGGATCAATCCGGTGCTCGTCGACGACGTCGGACGGCTCGTCGCGCAGCTGGTAACCGGGGACGCGGGGGACAGCGCAACCCTGGAGATCGGGGGCCGCGAGATCCTCTCGATGGACGAGATCATCGAGGCGACGATGAACGTCCTCGGGAGGCGGAAGCCTATCATCCACGCGCCCCTCTCTCTCGTAAAGCTCGGCGCAGGGTTGCTTGAGCTGTTCCCCGGCCAACTCCTCTCGCGCGACGCCGTCGACTTCATAACGGCCTCTGCGGTCGCGGACCTCGGGGCCCTGGATGCCCTGCTCCCCGACTTTGAGCTCACCCCGTTCGAGGACGCGCTTTCGGCGTACCTGTGAACCCGACGGGCCGGCCGACGAGTGCAGGCCCCCGACAGGAGTGAGGCGGCGGCCCCGCAGCGGCGCCCCCATACCTTGCTTTTCGTCGTTATTCGACACAACATCCGGTGTCGCGTGCCGTGAAAGGCCGGAAAGCGGAATTCCCGTTCACGGCTTCACTTGCACGTTACGAAAATTTGTGTTTAACTTCGACCGGCTCTGCAACCGCGTGTCGGCACCGGGTATGCTATGTGCCTGCGCAGGGGAACAGGACGCCTTGCGGACCGCGCGTGGCCCGCGGTGAGGAAAGAAATACCCAGGAGGTAGCGATGAAGGTGGGGTACAAGAAGCTGGGGTTGGTACTCGGGGCGGTGGCGGCAGTCGCTCTTATGCCCGCCAGGGCTGACGCACAGTTCGTTAGCTATTCGCCCATCTTCTGGTCTTTCGAGGCCAGCGGTGGTATGGCGATCCCGATGGGCGACCTGAAAGACAACGCGGGTTCCGGCGCCACAATGGCGCTCGGTGCTTCGTACTTCCTGAACCCGCGCTTGGCGCTGCGGGCGGACGGTAGCATCGATTTCCTCGGGAAGAGCGACAACGCGGCGAGTGACCCGAGCCTCCAGGTGTGGCATTTCCTGGGCGGGTTCGAGTACCACATCGCGGATCCGACCGGCAACCTGCTCTTCGCAATCGGAGTCGGGGCCGGTGGCGCGACCTTCGACACGAAGGTATTCACGGTCAGCGACTATCCGTCGAACGGCGCCAGCACGACGGGGTCTTTTGACCAGACGTTCTTCGCGGCCAAGGGCGGGCTGAAGCTCGGATACAACTTCGCGCGTCAGGCCGGCACCGGAACACCGATCGCCTCGATCTTCATCAACGGCGACTTCCACATGATGTTCGCGAAGGAAGACAAGTCCGAGGTGTTCGCGGCCTACAATGGTCAGCAGCCCTTCGGCACGATCTACTCGGTTCCGATCACGGCCGGAATCCGGATCAACGTCCCGTAAGCGACGCCGATCCGAGTAAGAGATCGCGCAAGCGATAGCAGAACGGGGAGAGACGTCCGGGACGTCTCTCCCGTTTTCGCCTCGACCGGATGTGGGCTAGAGGGAGCGGTCGAGGGGAGTCTGGCGGTCCCGACGAGGACCCGGCGATGGGCCGGAGTCTTGCGAGTGGACCGGCACTAGAGATCGGCGACACAGTCGCCGGACAAACAATAAGGATGCTCCGGGGTTGTCCCGCCCCTGTCGAATTGAGAAGGAGAGGCCTGATGGTTAAGAGCAGAGTCTGGACGCTCGGAGTGGTCGCGTTCGTCGCAGTGGCGACGTCGGGGTGCCGCCACCTCGTTCATCAGCACCAGCTTGACGGGATGATGGATCCCGTTAACGCTCAGCTCGCCGAGCACGACGGTCGGCTCACGACGCTCGAGTCGGATGTCGCCGGTCTGCAGAACGACGTGGCTGAGCTGCGGCGTCGGATGGACCAGCTTGCTCGCGACTTCGGTGCGCACGTAAGCGATGAGGACATGCACTGCGGCTGTGGTCTCGCCGTTTCGCTGCCGGTCCACTTTGACTTCAACAGTGACGAGGTTCGTTCGGTCGACCAGCCGATCCTCGACGCTTTCGCGTCGTCGGTGATGCAGTCGTATCCGAACGCCGAGCTCACGGTCGAGGGATCGACGGACAGCTTCGGCTCCGCCGCCGCCAACATGGCGCTCTCGCGGCGTCGCGCCGAGAACGTTCGGAGCTACCTCATTAGCGCCGGCATGAACGGGGACAACGTCAGCGTCGTGGGTCTGGGCCTGACGCGCCTGGTCAACAACGACGAGGGTTCGCAGAATCCGCAGAGCGGGATCGAGAACCGCCGGGTAACGTTCGTCCTCGAGTGGGCGGGGCCGGGTTCGACGAACAACTAGGTCGGATGTAGCACCAGGCCTCAGTGCTCGTTCCGAGCTGATTGAGGGCCTCCGGGGATTCCCCGGGGGCCCTTTTTCTTTTCATGAAGGTCGGGAGATGTATGAGATCATGAAGGCCGCGTCGGAAGCGGGGGCAGGGAGCGACGGGTACCGCGCACTCTCGGGCACGCTGGCGTTGATCGAGGAGCCGCGAGCCATCTTCCGGGTCCAGGGGGCGCGGGCGTATCGGGTGGTGAACGGCCTCGTTACCAACTCGATCGAGGGCATCGCCAGGGGCACGGGCTCCTACGCTTTTTCGCTCTCGGCAAAAGGGCGACCAATCGCGGAGATGCGAGTTCTTCCTTCGCCGGGGTTCGAAGCCGCGGGAACAGACGAGCGTGTCTGGCTGGATGTGCCGATCGAAGCCGCCGCGAGCTTCCGCGACCTGCTCGCACGGACGGTACCGCCGATCTTCGCGACAATCGACGAGCCAGAGGTGGCCCGGTTCTCGATTGCCGGGCCCGTGGCCACGGAACGTGCGCTGGAGGTCATCCGGTCCGCGGGCCTGGTGGTTCCAGGCGAGACCGATCCGCGGCCTCTCCACGCGACGACCTGTTCGTTCGGCGACGAGACGGCGCTTCTCGTGGGTCGGGAGGAGATCGAGGCCGGTGGCGTGGACGTTTACGTCCCGCGTGTCCTCGAGGCCGAGCTGCGAGAAGCCCTCTCGCGAGCAGTGGTGGACTCCGGAGGGGCAGTGGCGAGCCTCGGGGACTGGGAGATGGTTCGGGTCGAGTACGGGCTGCCGCGTTACGGGGCGGAGATAACGGAAGACAACCTCCCCCAGGAGACCGGACAGACCGAGCGCGCCATCAGTTTCGAGAAGGGGTGCTACACCGGGCAGGAGGTGGTCGCTCGACTCCACTATCGGGGGCACGTGAACCGGGTCCTTCGTGGGCTGCGCCCGGTGGGCGATGCGGCCGAGTGGTTTGGCCCCGGCGTCGAGCTCGAGTTCGAGGGTCGCCGGGTCGGCAGCGTCTCCACGACCGTGTCATCGCCGAGGCTCGGCCCCGTGGGCCTGGGGTACGTTCGAACATCGGTCGAGCCGGGAACGATTGTGCCCGTGAGCGGCCTCTCCCGGGGGCCGTCCGGGGCCCCGACGCCCCCGGACGAGACCGGTGCGCGGCTCGAGGTGCTCGAGCTTCCCTTTACCTTTCGGTAAAGCAAGCGCCCGCGCGTTGCTGGGAGGTTCGGGCGGGGGTATTCTCCCGCATGACCGACCGTCGAACCACCCGCGACGATCTCGCGAACATCTTCCGTGCTCTCGTTCGTACACGCTCGCTAGAGGAGCGCCTCGAGCGGCTCTTCAAGCAGGGGCACATCGTGGGCGGCCTGTATCGCAGCCTCGGACAGGAGGCCACCGCGGTCGGAACTGCGGCGGCACTGGAGGACGGCGACTGGCTGGCCCCGTCCATTCGAGATCTCGGGGCCGTGCTTCTCCGCGGACTTCCGCCGGTGGACGTGCTGCTGCAGTACACAGCGCGTGCCGGTGGTCCATGCGCCGGAAAGGACAACACGAACCACCACACCGTCATGGAGTACGGGATCCTCGGACCGGTCAGCCCCCTGGGGACACAGCTGTGCGTCCTGAACGGAATCGCCCTCGCGTTTCGAAACCGTGGGGAGCCGCACGTCTGCATGACGTATCAGGGAGAGGGCGCGACACGGACGGGGGCCTCGCACGAGGGCTTCGCCTTCGCCTCTGCACTGAAGCTCCCGATCGTGGTCGTCATCGAGCATAATCGCTGGGCCTTCTCCACGCGCTCCGAGAGAGTCGCCGCCGTTCGCGAATGGACGGATGTGGCGAAGGCCTACGGGGTCCCGGCGATCGGGGTCGACGGAAACGACGTACTCGCGTGTCGCGACGCGGGACTCGAGGGAGTCGCCCGGGCGCGTCGCGGGGACGGGCCCACGATCATCGTGGCCGAGACCTACCGGATGCTGGGGCACGCGCAGCATGACCCGCAGGACTACGTGCCTCAAGAGGAGCTCGATGAATGGCGGGCCCGCGACCCGATCGCCCGCTACGAGCGCTACCTGCTCGAGCAGGGACTGGTGACATCGGACGAGCTTCTCGAGATCAGGCACCAGGTCGATCTGGAGTTGGACGAGGCGGTCGAGCGGGCGCTCGCGGACCCCCTCCCGGACCCCCTCGAGGCGAGGACTCGCGTCTACGACGCACCCGAGCCTGACGTGACCCCATGGACCCGGCGCCCCGACGTGGCGGGCCCGAGCGGAGCCGTGACGACCACATGACGACGACCTACCTGGAAGCGATCCGCGACGCGATGCTCGCCGAGATGCGGAGCGATCCGTCCGTGTTCATCATGGGCGAGGACGTCGCCGCGTACGGAGGCGCGTTCAAGATCACCGAGGGGTTTCTCGACGAATTCGGGGCTGAGCGAGTCATCGACACGCCGATCAGCGAGGCGGCGATCGTCGGCGCGGCCATCGGTGCGGCGCACATGGGAATGAAGCCGATCTGCGAGATGCAGTTCATCGACTTCATCGCGCCTGCCTTCGACATGATCGTGAACTTCGCCGCCAAGGTGCGGTATCGCACCGGCATCGGCGCCGGGCTCGTGATCCGTGGCCCGTGCGGCGGCGGGGCCCGGGCAGGCCCGTTCCACTCGCAGAACGTGGAGTCGTATTTCGCGAACGTCGCGGGGCTGAAGATGGTCGCGCCGGCCTCCGCGAGGGACGCGCACGGGCTTCTGCGAGCCGCGATTCGGGACCCCGACCCGGTGCTCTATTTCGAGCACAAGTTCCTCTATCGTCGGATCAAGGAGGAGCTGCCGGCCGGGGAGGAACTAGTCATCCCGCTCGGCAAGGCGAGGACACACCGGGAGGGCGACGCCCTTACCCTGGTGACCTACGGCGCGATGGTGTACAAGGCCGAGGAGGCCGCAGAGCAGGTCGCGGAGGAGGATGGCTCGCAGATCGAAGTCATCGATCTGCGAACACTTCGTCCGCTCGACATCTCGACGATCGTCGAGAGCGTGAAGAAGACGGGTCGGCTGCTCATCGTTCACGAGGCTCCGCGGTTCGGGGGGTTCGCGGGCGAGATCACGGCCCAGGTATGCGAGGAAGCGTTCGAGTGGCTGGACGCCCCGATTCGACGAGTGACGGCGATCGACACCCCCGTGCCGTATTCGCCGCCGCTCGAGGACTACTATCTGCCACAGACCGATGACATCGTGGCTGCAGCGCGCTGGCTGCTGGCCTACTGACTGAAGGACCGGGCACCCGCGGGGGCACGCCCCGGACGACGAATACAACGAGAGGAACACCGGGACCATGTCCAGAGTCGACGTAATCATGCCGCAGATGGGCGAGTCGATCGCCGAAGGCACGCTCACCCGATGGATCAAATCGGTCGGGGAGCCGGTGGATCGGGACGAAGATCTGTTCGAGATCTCCACCGACAAGGTGGACGCCGACATCCCGTCTCCCGCAGCCGGCATACTCGCGGAGGTGCTGGTGCAGGAAGGCGAGACCGTCGAGGTCAACACCATCGTCGCGCGAATCGAGACGGACGCGTCGGTCGGCGTGACGGCCTCACCCGCGGCGCCGGCTCCCGAGGCCGCCGAGACGGCCTCCCCGCAGCCGGCCGCGCCGGCCCCCGCGGAAGCGGCTCCCGCGCCGGTCGCGGTCCCGGTCGCGACCGACGGTGGGGCGGAGACGCGTGAAGAGCGCCTGAAGACGCGGTCCACGCCGCTCGTCCGGAAGATCGCCGCCGAGCACGGGGTGGACATCGCGATGGTCACGGGATCAGGGGCTGGAGGCCGCGTGACCCGCGACGACATCATGGCATACATCGAAAGCGGAGCCGCGTCGGCGCCCGCGCCGACCGCTCCCGCGCCGGAGAGCACAGCGCCGGCGGTGATCGAGACACCGGCCGCACCGGCCGCTCCCGCGCCTTCCGCACCCGCAGCCCCGGTCGCTTCGGCCGAGCCCGCGCCTTCCGCACCCGCAGCCCCGGTCGCTTCGGCCGAGCCCGGGATGATGCGCGTCCCGATCCACGGCGCCACACTCGACATCAAGCTGGGCCAGGTTCCGATCCGCGAGAACGATCGGGTCGAGGAAATGAGCCGGGTCCGACTCCGCACTATGGAGCACATGCTGATGTCCAAGCGTGTGTCCGCGCACGTGACATCGGTGAGCGAGATCGACTTCGAGCGGGTGGTCCAGCTCCGGAGAAAACTGAAGAGCAAGTATCTCGATCAGGGCGTGAAGCTGACGTACGGGCCGTTCGTGTACCGAGCGGTGATCGAGGCCCTGCGGGACTACCCGATCGTCAACGCCTCGGTCGATGGCACCCGCATCGTATACCACTCGAACATCAATCTCGGAATCGCGGTCGCGGTCAACGACGGGACGGAGCTCATCGTCCCGGTGCTCAAGGATGCCGACCGGATGAGCCTGGTCGGACTCGCCACGGGTGCGAACGATCTCGCCGAGAAGGCGCGGAACAAATCGCTCGATTTCGACGACATCCAGGGCGGGACGTTCACGATCACGAACGTGGGGGTTTTTGGAAACTTGTTCGGAACGCCTATCATCAATCAGCCGCAGGTCGCGATTCTCGGAACCGGCGTGATCGAGAAGCGTCCGGTGGTGGTCCAGGATTCACTGGGCAACGACGTGATCGCGATCAGGCACCGGGCGTACTTCGGTCTGTCGTACGATCACCGCGTGGTGGATGGCGCGATGGCCGCGTTCTTCCTGAACAAAGTGCAAGACTATCTCGAGAATTTCCCGGACGAGGGGTAGCGCTCCTTTGTCCGGAAGGGGGCGTCGGGGGGGTGACGATCCGATTGGACGCGGAAGTCCGTTAGACGGGACGAGCCCGCGTACTGGGGGGCGTCATGACCGTTCCGGCACACATGGAAGCACCAGCGAGGGGAGGCTGGCCGACTTTGGTTCCGTCTGAGCCACCGGCAGGATCCGACAAGCAGTCGTTCGACGACTTCGTGAAGTCCGAGCTCGAGCCCGAGTTCCGCGTGGTGCGGACCCTGGGCAAGGGATCGGTCGCGAACGTGTACCTCGCGAAGGACGTCGCGCTCGACCAGCTCCGCGCCATCAAGGTGCTCGTTCCATCCCGATCGATCGACGAGACGGCGCGTAAGAGATTCGAGCGCGAGGCCAAGTCGGCCGCCCGGATCAGCCACCCGAGCGTCACGGCCGTTTACCGGGTCGGGCAGCTCTCGGACGAGACGCCCTTCCTGGTCATGGAGTACGTCGACGGGCGGAACCTCGAGGACATCGTCGAGGGGGGAGGAGCCCTCGATGAGACCGATGCCCGAGACGTCCTGCGGCAACTCGCCGAGGGGCTCGCCGCCGCACACGAGCAGGGGATCATCCATCGCGACCTTAAGCCCGCGAATGTCCTGCGGATCAGCTCCTCCGGAGATGTTCGCCTGACGGACTTCGGGGTCGCCGCGGTCCGGGATGCCGCGGGGACGGATACGACGCGGCTGACGGTCCAGGGACAGATCCTCGGCGAAGTGGAGTTCGTCGCCCCCGAGCACCTGATGGGCGAGGAGCTCACCGAACTGGCGGATGTCTACTCTCTCGGCGTGATCGGATACAAGATCCTCAGCGGGAAGGGTCCCTACCCCGGGGCCAAGAACGCTCAGATCATATCCGAGAAGCTGCGGTCGCCGCCGGCGCCCCTGGCGGAGCTCGCGCCGGGGATCGACCCGGACCTCGCGACCCTCGTCGAGCAGTGCCTCGCGAAGAAGCCAGAACACCGGCCCACGGCCGCCGATGTGGCGGCCAGGCTGGCCGCCATGTCGCAGGAGCCCGCCCCGGTTGCCGGGGGGCCTGTCCCGGTTCAGCCCGACGTGCCGAAGACGAGCGTCGAGGTCTTCTTCGACGAGATCAAGAGGCGGCGTGTTTACCGCGTGGCGGTGGGATACATCGCGGTCGCCGTCGGTGTGCTCGGGCTGCAGGAGGCCGTGGCTGAGCCCTTCGATATCTCGGAGAGCACCCAGCAGCTCGTCATCGTGCTGACCCTCGTCGGCCTGCCCGTCACGCTGGTACTGGCCTGGATGTTCGACATACGCTCCGGTCGAATCGAGCGAACCGAGGACACCGAGGAGGAGGGCGGACCGAGGCTGAGCCGAATCCTCCCCGTGGTCGCGCTCATCGCCAGCCTCACCATCGCGGCCACCGGCGTCTGGTGGGTCCTCTCGCGGTAGCGGATCGGCTTTGCCCCCGGGTCCGGAGTCGCGCTCCGGACCCGGTCATTCCATCCCCCTCCGAGCTTCCGCCTCGGCACGAAGTGTAACGAGCCGATCCCGGTCGTTTCCGCTATCTTGACGCTCCCGGACAGGCCCGGTAGGGTGGCGCGGCGCCGAAGTCGGAACGGCTGCGCCCCTACGGCCCGTCACGGCGGAACCTCGACCGCGAGAGATCATGGAAAGCTCGGCCGCGCTTCAGGAACGCGGGCTCGGAAAGACGCTCAGACGCGATCGCTGGTGGATCCCTCCGCTCAGCGTCGCCATCGGATTCACCCTCTGCGGCGCCTACGCGACCTGGGCCATTCTCCAGGGCAACTACTACTTCGCCGCGGAGCACCACTACCTCTCCCCGTTCTATTCGCCCTGCATCACGGCGACCTGCCCCGAAGACATTCGACTGTTCGGCATCGGCTGGTGGCCGCTGTCACCCGCCATTCTGATGATGGGGATCATCCTCGGGTTCCGCGGCACGTGCTACTACTACCGTAAGGCGTACTACCGGGCGTATTTCATGGATCCGCCCGCCTGCGCCGTCGGCGAGCCGTGGGGCGAGGGATACAAGGGAGAAACCGTCTTCCCGATGGTCCTTCAGAATCTTCACCGGTATTTCCTGTACGGTTCGATCGTCATCTGGCTCTTCCTGACATACGACACCGTGATGGCGTTCTTCCCGCACGGTCAGTTCGGTGCCGGGCTGGGATCCATCGTTCTCCTGGTCAACCTGGTACTGCTGTCCGGCTACCTCTTCGGATGTCACTCGCTGAGGCATATCATCGGCGGCAACGTCGACTGCTACAGCTGCGTATTCGCGGGCAAGACGCGCCACGGCGCGTGGAAGCGGGCAAGCTGGTTCAACAAGCGACACATGCCGTTCGCCTGGTTCAGCCTCGTGTTCGTCTGTCTCACCGATCTGTATATCCGTCTCGTGTCGATGGGCACGATCACGGATATCCGGTTCTTCTAGGGGGGCGGACATGGAAATCAGGGAGCGACACGATCACGACGTCCTGGTGATCGGCGCCGGCGGCGCCGGGCTGCGGGCCGCGATCGCCGCACAGGATCAGGGTCTCTCGGTCGGGCTCGTCTGCAAGTCACTGCTGGGCAAGGCCCACACCGTCATGGCGGAGGGCGGCATCGCCGCAGCCCTCGGAGTCGTGCGAGACGAGGACAACTGGCGCGTCCACTTCCGCGACACCATGCGGGGGGGGAAGGGCCTCAACGACTTCCGCATGGCCCAGATCCACGCGAAGGAAGCGCCCGACCGTGTACGCGAGATGGAAGGCTGGGGCGCGGTCTTCGATCGGACCGACGATGGGCGCATGAACCAGCGTCCCTTCGGCGGTCACACGTACGCTCGGCTGGCGCACGTAGGAGACCGGACCGGGCTCGAGCTGATCCGCACGCTCCAGGATCACGCCGTCCACGAGGGCGTGGACGTCTACATGGAGTGCACGATCATCAAGCTGTTCGTCGTCGACGGACGGATTGCGGGCGCGCTCGGCTACTGGCGTCCGACGGGCGAGTTCGTCCTTTTCCGCGCAAAGTCGATCGTGCTCGCCACGGGCGGAATCGGGAAGGCGTGGAAGGTCACGAGCAACTCCTGGGAGTACTCCGGGGACGGCATGGCGATGGCCTACGAGCTCGGCGCCGAGCTGCTCGGGCTCGAGTTCGTCCAGTTTCACCCGACCGGCATGGTCTGGCCCCCGAGCGTGCGCGGAACGCTGGTCACGGAAGGCGTCCGCGGTGAAGGCGGGATTCTCACGAACAGCGAGGGCGAGCGGTTCATGTTCCGCTACGTGCCCGAGATGTTCATGGGAGACTACGCGGAGTCCGAGGAGGAGGCGGACCGTTGGGTCGAGGGTGACCGGGTCAACAACCGGCGTCCACCCGAACTCCTCACGCGCGACGTGGTCGCGAAAGCGATCACGTCAGAGGTCGAGGCCGGCCGCGGAACCCCGCACGGCGGTGCCTTTCTCAACATCGCCGCGAAGCGGAGCCCCGAGTACATCAAGAAGAAGCTCCCCAGCATGTATCACCAGTTCAAGGAGCTGGCAGAGGTCGATATTACGCAGGACCCGATGGAAGTCGGTCCGACGACCCACTACGTGATGGGCGGCGTGAAGGTCGACCCGGAGACGGCCGAGACCGCGGTGTCCGGGCTCTACGCGGCCGGCGAAGTCGCTGCAGGCCTGCACGGCGGAAACCGCCTGGGCGGGAACTCGCTCTCCGATCTCGTCGTCTTCGGAAAGCGGGCCGGGGACTCTGCCGCGGCTTCCGCCGCGGAACAGGCGGGCCTCGCCGACATCCCGGATGCGGATCTCGAGGAGGCGATCGGCGAGTCGCTCGCGCCGTTCCAGCGGGATGGCGGCCACAACCCGTTCGTGGTTCAGGAAGAGCTCCAGCAGGTGATGCAGGACAAGGTCGGCATCGCCCGGACGGCGACGGCCCTCGAAGAGGCGATCCAGGACATTCGCGCGCTGAAGGGCTCGCTCAAGGCGTGCTCGGTCTCGGGAGGACGCGCCTACAACCCGGGCTGGAACACCTGGCTCGATCTGCACTCGTTGTTGCTCGTGTCGGAGGCCGTGGCGATGTCCGCGCTCGGCCGCGAGGAGAGCCGCGGTGCGCACACGCGGATCGACTTTCCGGAGACGGATCCCGAACAGTCGAACCACAACACGCTGGTCAAGGAGGAGGACGGCCGGATGGTAGCAGTGAACGACCCGATACCGACCGTTCCCGACGATCTCCAGACCCTGATCAAGGAAGGGGTGTAACGCGTGGCCCGGCGAACATTCGAGGTCTACCGCGGGACGGCCGCTGAAGGGAAGCTCGAGAACTACGACGTCGAGGTCGAGCCCGGAATGGTCGTGCTCGACGCCATGTTCCGAATCCAGGCGGAGGAGTCACCGGATCTCGCGGTTCGATGGAACTGCAAAGCCGGCAAATGCGGGTCGTGCAGCTGTGAGGTCAACGGGAAGCCCCGCCTGTCCTGCATGACGCGGATCTCCGACTACCCGGAGGGCGAGTCGATCACCGTCACGCCGATGAAGGCATTCCCGGTCATCCGGGATCTCGTGACCGACGTCTCGCACAACTATCGCGCGAACAAGAAGATCCCCCAGTTCAAGCCGCGGCCGAAGGACGCCGAGGACGGCTGGCGTATGCAGCAGTACGAGGTCGACAGGGCGCAGGAGATGCGAAAGTGCATCGAGTGCTTCCTCTGCCAGGACGTCTGTCACGTCCTCCGGTCACACGACAGGCACGAAGAGTTCGTGGGGCCCGCGTTCATGGTGCGTACGGCCGCGTTCAGCCTGAATCCGATCGACACCGTCGACCGCCTGGAGTTCTTGAAGGACACCGGGGGCATCGGGTACTGCAACATCACGAAGTGTTGCACCGAAGTCTGCCCTGAGCACATCACGATCACGGACAACGCGATCATCCCGCTCAAGGAGCGCGTCGTCGACCGCTACTACGACCCGATCAAGGCGCTGGTGCGGATGGTTCGCGGGGGTAGGAAGAAGGGCTGAAGTCCTCGAGGTTCAGGACCGACATCCCCGCGATCCGACGAAGCGTCGACCCGGTCGTGAGGAAGATCTCGGCCCGCCCCACCAGTGCGGTGGCCACCTGCAGCGCCCGCTCCGGTCTGCCTCCGAGCTGCGCACGAACCTCGGCGGCCTGAATCGCGATCTCGGCGGATGCCGATACGAGCTGCAAACCGGTGTGAACGGTGAGATCCCGAGCGAGCCCCGCCGCCCGACCCGCCTCTCCGCGGCGATATAGCTCGGCCAGCAGCTGATAGAGGGTCATCACCGAGGTCTGCGCGCGGATGCGACCTTCGCGGAGACCCGCGACCACCTCACGCGTTACCGGGCTGGCCACCGGGTCGGCCAGGAGGTGGAGCGCGATTATGCGGGCGTCGATGTGGACGAGATGGGCCTGCGCGAGGCGCTCGGCCAGCCCGGAGGTCGGCATCGAGGTCCCTGTCACGCGTCCGCGAGCTCCTCCCAGAGGGTCCCTGCATCGGACACATCGCGAAGGGTCCCCTCCAGACGGTCCTCAAGATCGGCCGGCTGTTTCTCCATCTCGATCCGATCCGCGCTGACCGTCACGACCAGACGGTCGCCGGCTTCGAGGCCGAGGGCGTCGCGCGCGACCTTGGGGACCACGATCTGATTCTTGCTGCTCATCTTTACCGAGACGGCCACACGTCCTCCCAGTCGGCGAACCCTCCGCCGAACATAGGCTTTACAGAGACGCTTTACAACGCGGGGAGCCGTTCAGGGGAGAATCCAGACGACGTAGGCGATGTACGCGGAGAGCAGGAAGCCACCCTCCCACCGGCCGACCTGCTCCTTGGAGAGCGCGAGCGGGATGAGGAGGATTGAGAAGATCAGCGCGGGCAGGACCTGCTCGACGACGAGCGCGGAGGACAGCTCCAGCGGCCGCAGCGCAGCGGCAGTGCCGAGCACGAGCCCCAGATTAAAGACGTTCGAGCCGATCACGTTGCCGATGGCGATGTCTCCCATGCCTCGCAGCGCGGCGGCAACGGTCGAGGCCAGTTCCGGCAGCGACGTGCCCACCGCGATCATCGTGGCCGCGATGACGGCGTCCGGCACGTTGAAGGCGGCCGCGAGGCTCAGGGCCGCGGAGATGAGCCAGCGGGCTCCGTAAAGGAGCATCGGGAGGCCGACGGCGATCTGGAGCACGGCCCAGGGAGTCCCTTCCCGCCTTCGGATGGACTGAAGGACGCCGAGCGGATCAGCGTCGGCGGTGGCGTCGGGCACATCGGCGATATCCCCGAGCCCGACCTCCGCCTCGACCTCGCGGGCAAGCTCGTCGAGCTGTCCTCCGCCCCACTTGAGCAAGAACAGCAGATACATGGTGAAGGCGCCGAGGAGGAAGAAGCCGTCCGCGCGGCCGATGATCCCGTTCAGGGAAAGGACCATGACGAGGGTGAGAACGAGTATGACGAGTGGTGTCTCGCGGACGAGCAGGCTGCGGTGGACGATGATCGGGCGGAAGAGGGCCCCAACACCAACGATCAGGCCCACGTTCGCGACCGTGGAGCCCATCACGTTCCCGACCGCGACGTCCGGTTCACCGGTGAGCGAAGCCGACCCGCTGACCACGAGCTCCGGAGCCGACGTGCCGAATGCGACGACGGTGAGACCGACCACGAGGTGGCTGACGCCGAGGTGCTGCGCGAGCTTCGACGCTCCGCGGACCAGCCAGTCCGCACCCAGGGTCAGGAGCGTGATGCCGAGCGTGAAGTAGAGGATGTCGCTGATCACGGCCGGCCCCCGGCCCCCGGCTGCGGCGTCAAAGCGTCTGGGCGACGTTCAGAAAACTGGACGGACGTACGGGTGCCCGATCGTCGGTGCGTGAAGCACCGGCGTGGGAACGACAGACGCAGGGGACAGGCCCGCTCCACCGGGAGGCGGGGGTTGGCCGCGGAAGTCGGCGGTCCGTGTTACTTCTGACCCGCCGCCGAGAAGCTGGGTTTGCGATCCGCGACGTCGGTCTGCTGTTGAGCCGGCGCCTTCGGCCTGGCGGCAGCGCTTTCCGCGCCCATGTGGAGGCGACCCTCCACCCGCCCGCCTTCGTCGAGCTTGATGCGTCGACTCCGAATGTCGCCCTGGACGCGGCAGGTCTCCTGGAGCTCGACGCGGGACGCGCCGGATACGGTACCGTCCACGGTTCCCGCAACGACGACGTCCTGTGTCTCGATATCCCCGGTGATGGTGCCACCCGTTCCGACGACCACGGACTTCGTGGCCTTGATCGAGCCTTTTACCTTGCCCTCGACGCGGACGGTTCCGTCACACTTGATATCGCCTACGATCTCCATACCCGGACCGATCACCGAGACGACATCGCTCAGTTCCCGGGCGGGTGCATCGTTTCTCTGGTCTCTGGCCATTTGCGGCTGATCCTTACCTCTGCTCCACGCTGGCTTGCCCAACTCCGCCGACCACCCCCTCACCACCCTCATTGACGAACGCGAGCGGGTCCACGAGGGCCCCGTCTCGAGTGACTTCGAAATGTAAATGCGGCGCCGTCGATCGTCCCGTGTTCCCCGTGAGCGCGATCACCTGGAGCCGCCGTACCGAATCTCCGGGCTGCACGAACAACCAGGAGTTGTGCCCATACAATGAGGAGACGCCGTCCACGTGCGCAATGCGTACGTAACGACCGTAAACCTCGTCCTCACCAGCTTCTTCGACCCGCCCGGACGTCATGGCCCGAACATACGACCCACTCGGGACCGCAATGTCTACGCCGGGGTGCCCCGGTCCGGTCTCCTCTGCTCGCGATCCGTAGGTGCGGGTGATGAAGCCACGCTGGGCCAGGGGCCAGGCGGGAGCGGTCGCCGAAGCGCCCCCCCGAGGGGCCGCGCCGCGGTCGACGGGCAGTGAAACCGGGGGCGCCGTCGGGGCGCCGTCGGTTACCGCGGCGTTCAGCCGCGCATAGTCCGCCTCCATCTCCTCCAGGCGCGCGGCGAGGTCGGACAGGAGACGACCCTGTTGTCGAAGTGTGGTGACCTCCTCGGTCAGGGCCGCCACACGAGAAGTCTCGTTTCGGGAGCTCCAGACGCTGCCGCCGAGGAAACCGAGCGCGAGAATCGCCGCGACGACGGCCAGCGCGCCCGCGAGCATCCCGGGGCGGCTGGCCGTGAGCGTGTGAGACTCGCGGCCATCCGCACGAATGAGGCGGATGGCCCAACGGTTCCGGCGTCTAGTCATCTGAACTGGGCCGAGGCGCCTTCACCCGCAATCAGATCGAGCAGCCGGAGAAAATCGTCACCGTCATGAAACTGCAGGCGCATCTCGCCTCCCCCGCTTCCGGAGACCCGGACTCGCACCTGGGTGCCGAGCACGCGCTCGAGGATGAGCTCGGCTCGGCGCGCCGCCGGGTCGGCCGCGGGGGTGGCACCGCTGCGAGCGGGTCGAGAGGGCCCCGTATCCTCACCCGCGCGGGCGGATTTGACCCGCCGCTCAGTCTCGCGAACCGACCAGCCGTCGGCGGCGGCCCGGCGGGCCATCTCGATCTGATCGGCGGCGTCCTCGAGTCCGAGGATGGCGCGCGCGTGTCCCGCCGCGATCCGCCCGCCGGCGATGAGCGCCCGGACGGGTCCGGGCAGGGCGAGAAGGCGGAGCGCGTTGGAGACCGTGGAGCGATCGCGTCCGACATGGCGACCAACGTCCTCCTGTGTCAGCCCGAACTCGTCAATGAGACGCTGGTAGCCCTGCGCTTCTTCCAGGACGGAGAGGTTCTCGCGCTGCAGGTTCTCGACGAGGGCGACAACGAGCATCTGCTCGTCCGACAGCGCTCGCGTGACGATCGGTACCCGCTCCCACCCGAGCTTCTGAATCGCGCGGAACCGGCGTTCGCCCGCGACGATCTGGAAGGACTCGCCGACGTCGCGAACGACGATCGGCTGGAGAAGACCGTTCTGGCTGATCGACGTCGCCAGATCGTTCAGCGCTGCCGGATCGAAGTCGGCGCGCGGCTGGAACGGGTTCGGCCGGATACGCGCGACCTCGACCTCCTGTTCCGATGCGCTCGACTCGTCGACGTCGAGGTTCTCTCCGAGCAGGGCGCCGAGGCCCTTTCCGAGACGACGGTCGACGCTAGCCAACGGCGGCCACCTTCTGGTCGTGCTCGATCAGTTCTCGAGCCAGACTGAGGTACCCGCGGGCCCCCGAAGACAGCACATCGTAGAGCGCGATCGGCTTTCCGAAGCTCGGGGCCTCGGCCAACCGGATGTTCCTGGGAATCATCGTCTCGAACACCTTCCCGCCGAAGTACTCCCGTGCCTCGGATACCACCTGCTTCGCGAGGTTCAGACGGGAGTCGTACATGGTCAGAAGCACGCCCTCGATCTCGAGGTGCGGATTGATTCCGCGCTGGACCAGCCTGATCGTGTTCAGGAGCTGGCTCAGTCCCTCGAGCGCATAGAACTCGCACTGGATCGGAATCAGGACCGAGTCCGCCGCCGTCAGCGCATTCAGCGTGAGCAGCCCCAACGACGGCGGCGAATCGATGAGAATGAAGTCGAACTCGTCGCGGATCGGCTCGAGCTTGTCGCGGAGGACGCGCTCGCGGTGCCGGCGATCGATCAACTCCAGTTCCGCACCCGCCAGATCGCGGCTCGCCGACACCACGGACAGGTAGGGGAAGTGGACCTCCGGGCGCACGGCCTCGCTCAACGCGGTCCCGTCCACGAGGCAATCGTAGATCGAGGGGAACTCGGAGTCCTTACGCAGCCCGAATCCGCTCGTGGCGTTCCCCTGGGGGTCGCAATCGATCACCAGCGTGCGACGCTCCGCGATCGCGAGCGACGCACCGAGATTGATCGCGGTGGTGGTCTTTCCCACTCCACCCTTCTGATTGGCGATGGCGATCACGCGCCCCATCGACCCGGCTCCTTTTAATCCACGCCCGCGACGCGGGCCGTGGAATCGTTATAAAACATTATCTTACAACAGGTTACAGCGGTTGCATCTGGTCGTTTCCCACAATCGGGACCAGGCGGCAGCGCCTCGGAGTCGAATATATGGCCGAATCCGACGCGGGGCGACTGTCCGCCCGCTCGAAACGCTTTACACTCATCCAAAGGACTCTGGAAACCGCCGCCAGCGCCCGAACGTTTCACGGGAAACTTGACGGTGAAACAACAAACCCGGAAACTGGCGCTCGAGAGGGTCCCGCACGGGCGTTTCACGGGAAACCTGACGGTGAAACAACGGAGGTCGAGATGGAGGGCGTCGACGCGACGGACATCGGGATTCTGCTCGGTGTTCTCGTCGGGGAAGGGCATTTCGGGGGAGACGGCCGTCAGCCGCACGTGACGCTGCGGATGCACACCGATCACGAGTCTCTGTTTCGGTGGATCCAGACCCGCTTCCCCGGCGGAAAGCTATACGGACCCTACCACCACGGCGGGCGCAGCTACTTCCAGTGGATGGCGCGGGGCCCGTTTCTCCGGGAGACCCTGGTTCCGTTGCTCGACCGGCACTTGCACGCGGAGCTCGACGAGAAGACGTTCGGCCGCTACCAGAACATGAAGGAGCGATACGGACTTTGACGACACCTGCAACGACAACGAGACTCGACGCCCGAGAGCGATTGATGCTCGCGCTTGATGTGGCCGATCCTCACGAGGCGCGGGGGCTCGTGGACGACCTCGGCGACGCCGTGACCTTCTACAAGATCGGCCTCCAGCTCTTTCTGTCCGGCGGCTACTTCGAGCTCGCCGACTGGCTGCGCGAGCGGGGGAAGCGCGTCTTCGCCGACCTGAAGCTGTTCGACGTACCCCAGACCGTCTCCTCTGCGGTGAAGCAACTCGTCACCCGAGACGTCGATTTCGTCACCGTGCATGGAAACGACGCGATCCTGCGCGCCGCGGTCGATGCCGCCCAGGGCGAGCTCGGAGTCCTGGCCGTGACGGTTCTGACGAGTCTCGATCGCGCCGACATGGAGGACCTCGGGTTCAAGACCGATATCTCCGCCGTTGTCGTCTCGCGGGCGCGTCGCGCCGCCGAGATCGGGTGCGCCGGCGTGATCTCCTCGGGACACGAGGCCGCTGCGATTCGGGCCGTCGTGCCGGACGGGTTCCGAATCGTCGTTCCCGGCATCCGGGCCGAAGCCGCCGCCGGGACGGACGACCAGAAGCGAACCGTAGACGTGGAGCAGGCTTTCGCCGCGGGGGCGGATTACATCGTGATGGGGAGACCGATCAGGAACGCAGCGGACCCGCGCGCTGCCGCGGAGGACGTGCAGTCGCGGATCGCGAGCATCTTTCCCGCCTGACGCGGGGGCATCGGGCCCCGCGGCGTCTTTCAGCCGCCGGTGCCCTGGGGCGTTTCGATCCGATCCGCTTCACGCCTGAGCGCGACGAGGAGATTCTGCAGGTCCGCGGGGGAGATTCCGGGGATGCGGCCCGCCTGTCCCAGCGTGGCAGGCCGTATCGCATCGAGCTTCTGACGCGCCTCGTAGGAGAGAGACGCGAGTGCCATGTAATCGAAGTCCGGGGCCAGGGCCACATCCTCCCGTTTCCCCAGCTGCTCCGCTCTCTCCCGGTCCCGTTCGACGTAACCGGCGTACTTAACGTCCATCTCGACCGTCGCCACCGCATCTGCGTCGAATTTCTGGTCCCCGAGCGGTCCTCCGGGACCGGCGAGATCCGCGAGCCGCACCTCGGGACGTAGCAGAAGGTCGAGCAACGGCCCCTTCTGCTTTAGCGGCGACGTTCCGGCCGAAGCCAGGTACTCATCGACCTCGCCGGGGTCCACGCTGCGACCACCGGTCCAGCTTCGCACCCGGTCGCATTCCTCGACATGGGCCTCGAGCGTGGCCCGCTGGCGCTCGTCGAGCAGGCCCAGCCCCGCGGCCGTCTCTCCGAGACGACCGAGGCAGTTGTCTTGCCGCAGCAGGAGCCTGAACTCGGCGCGCGAGGTGAAGAGCCGATACGGCTCGTCCACGCCGCGGGTCACCAGATCGTCAATAAGGACGCCGATAAACGCCTCATCGCGCCGTGGCACCCACGGGTCCCGGTCGAGCGCGGCGTGCGCCGCGTTGAGGCCGGCCACAAGGCCCTGGCCGGCGGCTTCCTCGTACCCCGTAGTTCCGTTGATCTGGCCGGCGAAGTACAGACCCGGCAGCGGCTTGAGCTCGAGAGTCGACGAAAGCTGCTGGGGAGGGAAGTAGTCGTACTCGATCGCGTACCCCGGTTGCGACATGACCGCGTTCTCGAGGCCAGGAACCCTCGCCAGGAACTCCCGCTGTACGTCCGGCGGGAGCGACGTGGACAGCCCGTTCACATAAAGCTCCCGCGTCTCCCGCCCTTCCGGCTCGAGAAAGACCTGATGCGACTCCGCGTCGGGGAACTTCAGGATCTTGTCCTCGATCGACGGACAGTAACGCGGTCCGTGCCCCGCGATCGCTCCCCCATACATGGCGGACCGCTCCAGATTCTCCGCCACCACCTCCTTCACCTCGCGGCCGGCCCGAACGAGCCAACACGGGAGGTGTTCCCACGCCCCCGGATGCTCCCAATGAGAGAAGCGCCCGGGCTCCGGATCGCTGTCCTGCCGCTCCAGACGTCCGTAATCGACCGTCCGACCGTCGACCCGCGGCGGTGTACCCGTTTTGAACCGGTCTACGTCGAGTCCCAGCCCGAGCAACTGCTCGGCGAGCGTGACCACGGGGGCGTCTCCAGCGCGGCCCGCCGCGATTCGGGTCTCGACGCCGATCCGAATCGCCCCCCTCAGGAACGTCCCCGCCGTCAGGACCACGGCGGCGGCCGTGAAGACGCTGCCATCGCCGCATTCCACGCCGGTCGCCCGCCCACCCGTGAGGAGCAGTCGGTCGACAGTCCCCTGATAGAGGTCCAGGCCCGACTGCTCCTCGAGGAGACGCCGGATCTCTCGCGGATACATTCCCCGGTCGCATTGTGCGCGGGGAGCCCGAACAGCCGGACCCTTCGATCGGTTGAGCATTCGGAAGTGCAGGGTGGTGCGGTCCGTGGCGCGCCCCATAAGCCCGCCGAGAGCATCCACCTCACGGGCAACCGTGCCCTTGGCGATCCCGCCGACGGCTGGATTACAGGACATCTGGCCTACCCGCGCGAGGAAGGACGTGACCAGGAGCGTCCTTGCGCCAACGCGTGCGCTGGCTGCCGCGGCCTCCGACCCCGCGTGCCCTCCTCCGATCACGATGACGTCGTATTTCATGGCGCGGAGAATATGCCTGGACCGTCGCTCGCGGAACCTCGGGCCCCGAATGGCACTTTCCATAAACAGCGGTGTAAGCCTCGAAACAACACGCCTCATACCACCCGGAGTCGTTGCTGATGATTGAACTTCCCGACGTCGAACGAATGATCGACACGATCGCCGGATACACAACGGGAAAGACCATCTCCTGCGTGTTGGTCGACGATCCGGATGTCGTCGATCTCGACATTGGTCTGGCGGAGAAGCACCTTGAGGACCACGCCATCGAGGCGGTCGAGCGCCACGGGCGCTATGTCCTCCTGCGTTTCCGGTCCGAACACCACCTCCTCTTCGACATGGGCGACGACGGCCTGCTACGGCTGGAGTCGCAGACGGCCCCGGCCACCGAGCGAACGAAGATTCGCCTGCAGTTCGCGGCAGGCCGTGAACTGCGGTTCAGCTCCTCGGGGTCCGAGGGTGTCGTAAGGGCGGTCCGCGAAGACGAAATCTCCGCGTCGGGTTCCCTGCAACGAATGGGGATCGACCCGCTGAGCGAGGATCTCACCCCCGAGAGCTTCGCCGACCTGGCGACGAGGGCGACCCGCCTGACGCTCAAGGGCTTTCTCATGAACGAGAAGATCATCGCCGGGATCGGCAACGATTACGCGGATGAGATCTGCTTCCAGGCGGGGCTGCGGCCCGACGAGAAGGTCGTGAATCTCCTGCCCGAGCAGCTTCACCGGGTCCACCGCTACCTGAAGCGGGTACTGCGGCGCGCGACGCTGCACTGGAGCGCCGCCCATTCCGATCCGGGCTGGTTGCTCAACTCCGGCGGCATTGGGGGCCCCTGTCCCCGTTGCCGCAACGAGCTCACGTCGGTGCGGATTACGGGGAAGAAGAGCCTGATGTGTCCGAGGTGTCAGCGGGCGGCCTGACGGGACCTACTTCCCGACGCAGAACGACTCGAAGATCGCGCCGAGGAGATCCTCCACATCGGTCACGCCGATGATCCCCTCGAGCGCGATCGTCGCATCCGACAGGTGCGTCTCGGCAATCTCGGGGGGGTGCCCCGCGGCGAGCGCGCTCTGAAACTCGCCGATCGCGCGGTCCGCGCGGCGTAGCCCTCGCGCCTGCCTCGCGCGAGTCACGATGGCGGGCGTCCGTGAGCGGCTGAGTCCCCCGAACCCCATCTCGACCAGACTGTCCCGCAACTCCCCGATCCCCTCGCCGCTCTCCGTCGAGACCCGAATCTCGTCGGCCCCGTCCTCCGCGGTCCCGAACTCCTCAGGGTGCAGGTCGGACTTGGTTCTCAGGACCACCACGCCAGCTCCGAGCGCACCCGCCTCGTCCCGAAGCGCCAGCTCTTCGTCCGTCCAGAGGCGACCGGCCTCGATGCACAGCAACACCAGGTCCGCCTCAGCGAGAAACCTCCGCGCGACCTCGATACCGATCCGCTCGACGGCCCCGGGGTCCCCCCGAACGCCGGCGGTATCCACCAGCCGGAAGGGATACCCCTCTATCGTCGTGTCCGCCTCGATCGCGTCACGCGTCGTCCCCGGCTCTTCGGTTACAATCGCCCTTTGTGAACCCAGTAAGTGATTGAAAACACTAGACTTACCGGCGTTAGGCGCTCCCGCGAGCACAGCCAGGACGCCGGCGCGCAGACGCTCTCCCTCCGGCGCGTGCCGCAGCAATTCCCCGATCGCGTCCCGCAGCGCCCGGGCTGCCTGCTCGACCCGGGCGGGCGAGACCGGACCGTCGTCCTCCTCCGGGAAGTCGATGTCGTAGGCGAGGAGCGCCCGGAGCTCGATGAGATCGGACCGCAACGCATCGATCCTCCGGGACAGCCCTCCCTCGAGCTGGTAGACGGCGGCCCGGTGATACGCGGGGCTCGTCGCCTCGATCAGGTCCTGCGTGGCCTCCACCTGCACGAGATCCAGCTTCCCGTTCAAGAACGCGCGGCGGGTGAACTCGCCGGGCTCCGCGGGCCGGGCGCCGGCCGCGACCGCGGCGTCGAGTACGAGGTGGGGCACGAGATCGCCGCCGTGCGAGCTCAGCTCGACGGTGTCCTGCCCCGTGAACGACGCCGGCGCGGGAAAGAAGGTGACGATCGCGCGGTCGATAGGGGAGCCGGCCGGATCGTGGACCTCGACGAGGGTCGCCCTGCGGGGCTCCAAAGACGTGGCGCCCAGCACGGTTGCGACGGAGAGCGCCTCCGGCCCGCTCACGCGCACCAGTGCCGTCCCCGACCGCCCGGGGGCAGTAGAGATCGCGGCGATCGTTTCATCCATCGCGTCGCTCATCGCACCAAGATACAGCGGGCGACGCCGCCGCGGTCCCGATACCTTGCCGCCCGAGACAATCCGACCGAGGTGCGCTTCAGACATGAACGAGCTCCGACGTACGGGCTTCGCCATCACCGCGATCTTCACCGTCCTCGCGGGGCTGGCAGAGTCCGCCGACGCTCAGACCCGCGCCGAGTCCAACGTGACCGATCCGAACGGGCACCCGTTCCGGATGCCGACGGTCTCACCGCTCGAATCGGTGTACCGGCTCGCCCCGGTCTACGTCACGAGGGGAGACCGCAGGCTGTGGATCGGTCTCGGAGAGCTCGGGGATCGATGGTCTTTCTGGCTGCGTCAGCGACCCGACGAGAAGTTCGAGCTCTCGGGCGCGGTGCACCTGAAGGCCGCTTCACGCTTCGACCTCGAGCAGATTAGCAACCCGTTCATCGAGATCACCTATCGGGTCGGGGGGTATCTGCGAGCCCGGGCCGGGAAGGTCGCAGCGAGGCTGGAGCTCTACCACGTGAGCGCCCACCTGGGTGACGAATACCTGCTGCAGGAAGACGTCGAGCCCGTCGAGACGAGCCGCGAGGGCCTCGACCTGCTGCTTCAGGTCTCGCCCATCGAGGGACTCATTGTCTTCGGCGGCCCGGGATATCTCGTCCGCAGCTCGCCCGGGTTCCGGCAGGGGGCGTTTCGGCTGGGGGCGGAGTGGGAAGCAGCGACCGACCGCTGGGCGCGGCCGTTCATCGGCGTCGACACGTTCGCGTGGGCCGAGCAGGACTGGGACCCCCAGGTCGCCGCGGAAGCCGGGGCTGCGCTCGGGAACAACGCCCGCATCACGTTCCTTCTCGGATTCGGGCCGTCGCGAGCGGGTCAGTTTCTCCGCGACACGGAGACGCTGGTCGGGCTCTCCTTCACCTATCGACGCCAGTAGGCCGGGCGTCGGGCGCCCGCAGGCCCCTTTATCCCTTCTTCCCGCCTCGTTTCCCGCCGACGGGTGACTGCCCGCCCTTCTTCGGCCCCGGCTTCGACGAGCCGCTGGATCCGCCTCCGGCACCGCTCGCCCCCTTGTTCTTCGCCTGGTGGGCGCGCCGCTCACGCGACAGGTACAGCTGCTGCGGCAGCGAAGCGACGTTCGACGCGGTGTAATAGAGGTTCAGGCCGGAGGCGAACTGCGCGAACATGAACGTGAAGACGACCGGCAGAGCGTAAGTCATCATCTTCATCTGCGGGTTCGTCTCCATGCCGCGCTGTCCGATCCAGTTCAGCAGCAGCATCGATCCGCCCATCAGAAGCGGGATGATGTAGAGCGGGTCCTTGAGCGAGAGATCCGGCAACCACAGGAACGGTACGCCGCGGAACTCGATCGTGTTCTGGAAGACGAAGAAGAGCGTGATCAGGATCGGAAACGGCAGCAGCATCGGGAGACAGCCCCCAAGGGGGCTCACGCCGGCCTCCTTGTACGCCTTCATCATCTCCTGCTGGAGCTTGGGCGGATCTTCCTTGTACTTCTCCTGGATCTTCTTGATCTCGGGCTGTAGCGCCATCTGCTTCATCTGAGAGCGCATCGACATCTGGTACAGCGGGAACAGAACGATCCGCGTAACCACGCCGAACAGGATGAGCACCCAGCCGTAGGCCATGCTGAACGCGCCGTGTGCCCAGACCAGGAACGCGATGACGACGCCTCCGAACGGGCGGATGAACCACTGAAGGATCCGCCACCCGAACGGGTTCACGTTCTGGAGCTCCTGCCCGATCGCCTGGAGGCGCTCGTGGTCCTGCGGGCCCACGTACGCGATCAGGCTGAATCCGTCGCTGCCCCCCGGGACGGGAACGGCGATCGTCATCCGGGATGAGGCTTCCTCGCCGGTGCCTTCGAGAAGTGCGCCCACGAGACCGGCGCCCTCCTCCTGCGACACCAGCGTGGCCAGGAAGTACTTGGACTTCGAAGCGGCCCACCTGAACGGCGCCCCAACCACGACCTCGACCTCGCCCGGGTCGAGCCGCCCAAGCCGCTCCGAGGAGATGTCTCCCGTGCGGGTCATCGTGACGAGCGCCATCTGTCCCAGGTCCTCGCGGGTCGTCGCTTCGTTCGAGCGGAGACCGCTACCCAGATCGAAGAGGACGGTGTATCCGTTGTCCCCGACGTTCCGCAGGCCGGCATCGATGTCGATGCGGTAGTCGTCCGGAGCGAAACGGTACGTGACGTCGAACGTCACGCCGGCAGACCCGAGCGGCGCGCTGAACGTCAGCTCCGCTCCCGCGCCGGTAACGTCCAGATCGTCGGTGGACGCGCTGAACACCAGTCCGCTCAGAGCGACCGTGTCCGCTCCGAGGGCGACCGTCGCACCGAGCAGCGAATCGCCCTCCCGCACGAGCTCGACCGGTCCATCCGAAGGTCGATCCGGGGCGAAGTTCGGAAACTGTCGCATGGTGGCCCCGACGAGGCGGGCCCCGCGGCTGTCGAAGCGGTACTCGTACAGGTCGCTCCGCACGGAGATCGTCTGCCCGGTAGCCTGCGCGGCCCCAGCAGTCTCCTGGGCGACATCTGCGGCACCTTCCGGATCCTGTGCGAGACGATCGGCCAGAGCCACCGCCTCGACACCACCCTCGACTCCGGCCGCGTCCTCGGTGCCGGCCGACGCCCCCTCGACTGCAAGACTGTCAGCGGTCGTCGTGACGGTTCCGGGGATCGGCGGAAAGATGACGTTGCTCAACACCATGAGCCCGACCATCAGGCCGATCGCGAGCAGGAGCTTCCGTTCCACTCAGCAGCCTCTCGATGACGGGTGGCCGGGTACGATCTCGCGCACCGGCGGCACCGGGTCGTGTCCGTGCGAGCCGAACGGACGGCATTTCCCGAGCCTCTTCGCGGCAAGCCAGCTGCCGCGTAGCGCGCCGTGACGCTCCACCGCGATGCGCGCATACTCGGAGCAACTCGGCGTGAAACGGCAACTCGGCGGAAGCCACGGCGAGATCATCGCCTGGTAGCCTCGAATCAGAAGGAGTATCAGCGCTCGCATAATCTGCCGAAGGGTGCGTCCAGGGTTTCCTTCAGCCGGGCGTACGACGCGCCGTAGGCCGCCGGTTTCGCCCTGAGAATCACATCGCGGGAGCTGTCGCTGGAAACGGCCATGGGAAGCCACTCGCGACGCGCCAGTTCCTTGAGTCGACGGCGCACGCGGTTCCGCGCGACAGCGCTGTGGCCGTAGCGCGGAACGATGACGCCCACGCGGGGGCGCTGAGATGAGACGGAGATCACGTCGACGAGGGGGCCGGAGATGCGTTCGCCCGCGCGCATGATCCGGCGGATATCGCTGGCGTGCCGGACGCGCGCGGCCCTGGGGAGACGCTGGCCCTGTCGGCCAGGGCGCCTCGCCCTAGCGGGAGCGCCGCTTCGAGAAGAGAGCGTCACTGACTGTCAGCCGACGCCGGCCCTTCTTGCGGCGCCGCGACAGGACCTTCCTCCCGGACTTCGTCTTCATCCGTGCCCTGAATCCGTGATCGCGGACTCGTTTCCGATTGGTGGGCTTGTTGTATGTGGGCTTTCCCATCAGTCCTTCCAGCAGCCTGGTTTTGAATCGAGCCCATAACGGTAGACGTGAGGTCCCGCACTGTCAATCGAACACGAGCCGACAGCCGTTGGACCGCACCCTGATTGACACCCCCGGAGGCCTCGTCTACAATCATCGACCCCGTTTCTCTTACGCGCCTGCCCCGACGTGATGGAACTGACCGCGAGCGAAGTCTGGACCAAAATCCGCGTCTCTGCGCAGGGCGTGCTTCCCGAGCAAACCTACCGGACGTGGCTCGCGTCAACGGAGGCAGTCTCCCTCTCTGACGACACGCTCGTCATCTCCGCCCCGACGAAGTTCGCGGTGGAGTGGGTCGAGGATAAGTACGGACGACTCCTGCGCGACATCGCCGAGCGCGAGCTCGGGCGCGACATTCAGCTCAGGTTCGAACACCAGGGCGCGGACGGACGGCTCGAGTTTCCCGAGATCGGCGATGAACCGCCCGAGGTCGAACCGGCCCCCGGAGTACCGCCGACCGTCTCCACCCGGCTCGACCGGCCCGAGGCGGAAGCCGCGCTCAATGAACGGTACACATTCGAGCGCTATGTAATCGGGGGAAACAACCAGTTCGCGGCCGCCGCCTGTCAGCGGGTCGCGAGCGCGCCGGCCGCCGCATACAACCCGTTGTTCATCTGGGGCGGGACCGGTCTCGGAAAGACCCACCTGATGCATGCCGTCGGACACGCGATCCTCGAGGCGTTCCCGGATCGCGAGGTCGCCTACGTTCCCTCCGAGCAGTTCACAAACGAGATGATCGCGGCGATCCAGGGCGGCCGGACTGCGGAGTTCCGGGCCAGATACCGCCGGATCGATGTTCTGCTCGTCGACGATGTGCATTTCATCGGGAACAAGGAGGGTACGCAGGAGGAGTTCTTCCACACCTTCAACGCCCTCTACGACGCC
The DNA here is from genome assembly GCA_039587355.1 of Gemmatimonadota bacterium. Lineage (GTDB taxonomy): Bacteria > Gemmatimonadota > Gemmatimonadetes > Palauibacterales > Palauibacteraceae > Palauibacter. The sequence continues at coordinate 34,156 of JBDHIO010000024.1, forward strand.
CAGAAGCAGATCGTGATCACCAGCGACCGGCCGCCCCAGGACATTCCGGGGCTGCAGGAACGGCTCGTCTCGCGATTCGAGTGGGGCCTCGTCACCGACATCCAGCCGCCCGACCTCGAGACACGGTCGGCGATCTTGCGGAAGAAAGCGGCGGAGGACGGCATCGAGATCGGGTCCGACGTCATCGAGTACGTGGCCCGGAACCGCAGGACGTCCGTCCGACAGCTCGAGGGCGCCCTGATCAAACTGCTGGCCTTCTCTTCGCTCACGCGTCGAGAGATCACCCTCGAGATGGCGAGCGACGCGCTCGGGCCGGAGCAGTCGGTCGACGCCCTCGACCTCGTCACCGTGTCTCCCGAGCAGGTTCGTTCGCGAACGGCCGAAGTCTGGGGCGTCTCGGTCGAGGCGCTGACCTCGAAGCGGAGGAACCGAACCGTCACGGTCCCGAGACAGGTCGCGATGTATCTCATCAAGACCCACCTGGACCTGCCCTACTCGGATATCGGCGGCCTGTTCGGGGGGCGCGACCACTCGACCGTCATCCATTCGGTCAACAAGGTCGAGGCCGACATGGCCGCGGACGCGATCTTCCGCAACCGCGTGCGGCAACTCCAGGAAGAACTCTTCCAGCGGTGAACCGGGGGCTACGGCCCAGGTGCTCACCACCAGCGATGGGCGCTTCGCGTTCTCCCCGGGATGTGGACAAGTCGTGGACGAATCAGTGGTTGTTCACAGGCGTCCGGGAAGGGACACTCATCGTTCCCCGTCTCGTCGACGCCGGTTCCATCTTCTCCACAGGACCGGAAGGCGGATCGCCCTACGTGACGCCGCGATCGTGGCCTTTCCACATTCACACCGACCCTACTACTACTACGATGATATGTATATCATAAACCCCCCCAGAAACTGTCCGGGGGAAAAGGGGATATTTTCGTCGGGCCATTACTCGATCGAGTAGCACGACGGATTGCGATTTCAGGGATAGCCGGAGCCGATATGAAATTTTCGATCACGCGAGAGGCACTCCAGTCAGGACTGGGGGCGGTCGCTTCCGCGATTCCGACGCGAAGCACGTTACCCGTCCTTTCGAACATCCTCATGCGAGCCGGGGATGGTTCAGTGCAGCTCAGCGGGACGGACCTCGACATTTCGGTTTCGCTCGGCGTTCCCGCCGACGTCTCCGAGCCGGGTGCGGTCACGGTACCTGCCAAGAAGCTCGTCGAGATCACGCGGGTGCTGGACGATGCCCCGGTCAAGATCTCGACGGATGGCGCGCAGGTATCGATCGAGTGCGGAAAGAGCAGGTTCAAGCTCTACGGGCTGGCCGAGGACGAGTTCCCCGCCTTCCCCGAGGTCGACTTTGGTCAGGCCTGGTCGATGAACGCATCGACGGTGCAGGAGTTGATCCAGCGGACGAGCTTCGCCGTCTCCAGCGAGGAGAGCCGGCCGATCCTTAACGGGGTTCTCTGGCAGCTGGAAGGTGATACGAGCGTGATGGTCGCCACGAACGGACATCGACTGGCGAAGATGCGAACGTCGATCGAAGGGGCAGGAGCTCCCGAGACGGATCTCATCATCCCGCCCAAGGCGCTGTCTCTCGTCGACAAGCTGTTCGGGTCCGATGATGATCTCGAGATCGCCCGCTCCGACAACCACCTCGGATTTCGGGCCGGTGACCGACTCGTGTTCTGCCGCCTGATCGAGGGACCGTATCCGAACTACGACCAGGTGATTCCGAAGGACAACGACAAGGAAGCGATCGCCAACCGGAGTGCTCTCGAGGCCTCGATCAAGCGAATGGCCGTCGTCGCCAGCGACCAGACGCACCGGGTGCGTCTCGGCTTCAGCAAGGGTGCCCTGAGCTTCAAGGTCCAGACGCCAGATCTCGGGGAAGCCGAAGATGAATTGACGCTGGACTACGATGGCGAGTCGCTCGAGATCGGATTCAATGCGACATACCTGCTCGAGATTCTCCGCTTCATGCCCGACGAGGACGTGAAGATCACCTTCCGGGCTCCGGAGCGAGCGGCGACGTTCTCCCCGGCCAGCGGGGATCCGGACTACCTCTGTCTGGTGATGCCTCTCCGACTTCTCGACTGAGCGCTAGCCGCCCGTGACGAGCTGTCCGCATTGCGGCTACGAGGCTCAGGGCCTCGAGGCCTGCCCGCTTTGTGGAACCAGGGTCACATCTTCGGATCCGAAGCAACGGATCCGATTACCTCCCTGGGAGAATCCACAGGCAGTCTTTCCGAAGAGCCTGCTCGACACCTGGGTAGAGAGCGTGTTCAGGCCCACGGAGTTCTTCCGCGGCGTGCCATGGCAACAGGCCGCCGGCCGCCCGGTGCTCTACTACCTCCTGCTGAGCATCATCGGCGCCGTCTTCGTCCTCTGGTGGACGGCGGCGTTCGCCGCGATGGGGCTGCCGTTCGTCGGGGGCGGTGGGCCGTGGTCGGCCATGACCCCCGCCGCGAGCGCCCTGATCAACTTCTTCGCGACACCGTTCGTCGCGATCATCGGACTCGTGCTTTGGGCGATGTTGATGCAGGCCCTGGTGGCGGTTTTTGCCCCTGAACGGAGGCCCTTTCGGGCAACCGTGCGTGCGATCTGCTACGGCGCCGGCCCGACGCTGTTTTCCGTTGTGCCCTACCTCGGGGCGATCCTCGGTCTCTTCTGGAGCCTCGCGCTGACCACGATCGGAATTCGGGAGGCGCACCGTATGTCCACGGGCGCAGCCATCGCCGTCATGCTCCTGGCTTTCCTGATCCCGTTCGCGTTGTTCTTCGGCCTGATGGTTCTCGTCTTCGCTTCTCTGGGCACGCTCGCGTGACCCGGCGGCTGACTGAGGTCCAGAGTCGCATCGAGCGGGACGAATTCGAGCGTGGCCATCTTCCGAATGGCGCGGAGCCGGCACAGCCGAAGCCGGCGGCGACCACCGTCGTGGCACGACCAGGAGCCGAGGCGCCGTTCGAGCTGCTTCTGCTGAAGAGGCCCATGGCAAGCCGATTCGCGGCCGGAGCGTACGTGTTCCCCGGAGGGGTCGTGGACCCGTCGGATGGCGATGCCTACTGGACCGACGTGTTGCCCGACCTGCCGAACCTTCCGCCGGACGGGCCCGCGGCCGCCACCGCGGCGCTCCGCGAGTTGTTCGAGGAGACAGGGATCCTGCTCCTCGATGAGGACTGCACGGTTCCCGGCCTGGACGACGCCCGCGCGGCACTGCTCAGGGACGAGCTGCCGTTCGAGGAGATCGTGCGTGCGTGCTCGGGAAGCTTCGCCGACGCGCCGATGACGTACTTCGCACGCTGGATCACGCCACGCCGGCTGGCCCGACGCTACGACGCGCTGTTCTTCCTCGTGGCGCTCACCGACCGGACGCACCGCGTCAGCATCACGGATGAGCACGACGAGGTCGTGTGGATCAGCGCGGCTGACGCGCTCGCCAGTTTCGAAGCGGGCGACCTTCCGATGCTCTTTCCCACGTGGAACACGATCGCGCGGCTGTCGGAGTTCGATGACCTCGACCGCGCCGCAGCCGTCCTCTCGGGGCGGGATGTGGATCCCATCGAGCCGGTCCTCGATGTCGATGGCGGGAGCGTGCGTCCGCGGATGCCCGACGCCCCCGGGACGTGACCCTGGAAGTCCCGCCGGAACGGACGGAGGTTGTCGGCGCGGCGGTCACATCCGTGATGGCCGAGAACCCGGGGCCGCTCACACTGGATGGCACTCGCACCTGGATCGTCGGTATCGAGCGCCTGGCGATCATCGATCCGGGGCCCGCGGACCCGGCGCACCTCGAGCGCGTGGATCGAGCGCTCCACGGCCGCGATGTCGTGGCCGTGTGCCTGACGCACTCGCACGTGGACCACGCGGAGGCCGCTTCCGAGGCCGCCCGCCGCTGGGCACCGGTCCACGCCAGTGCCGAGACTCTGTCCCGTCTCGGTCTCGACGGGGTCTCGCTCCCCGATTGCGCGGAGCTGACGCTCGGTGCCGCACCACACGGCGGGGACGGGGACCTCCGGGTGAGAGCGCTGGCGACCCCCGGTCATTCCGGTGACCACCTGGCCTACATGATCCTGCCCGACCGCGACCTGCTTACGGGAGACCTCGTTCTCGGCCGGGGGAGCAGCATGGTCGCCCACCCCGACGGCTCGGTCGGTTCGTATCTGGCGAGCCTGGCCCGAATGGCTGCGCTACGGCCCGCCCGACTGCTGCCCGGGCATGGTCCGGTAGTTTCGGATGCGTTGACGAAGCTCTCGGAGTATGCGACCCACAGGCGAGAGCGGACCGAGCAGGTTCGCGCTGCGATCGAGGGGGGTGCGGCGGACATCCCCGAGCTGCTGGCCGCCGTATACGGCGAGCTTCCGCCGGGCGTCCATCACGCCGCCGAGCTGTCCCTGCGAGCGCATCTAGAGCACCTGGCGGAGTCGGGCTACGAGTCGCCGCTGACCAGCGGGGGGAGCACAGACCGCAAGTAGGTCGGGACCGCGAAGCCTTCGAGCTCCCGGGGGCCGGCCCAGGCCCAGGGGGTCTCGGAGGACGGCTCGCCCCCGAGCCACCGGGCGTTCCGGATCTCGAGTTCGAGACGGAAATGGCTGAACGTGTGCCGGATCCGGGCGGCCCGATCCTCGACGACGATCCGCACCCCGTGGTCGGCCTCGACCCGATTGCTCAACTCGCGGGGCGTCGGCCCCGCCCCGTCGATCGGCCCCTGATCGTCGGCCGTTTCGTCCACGCGGCTCGGGGTCGTGCCGGGGAAATCCCACAGTCCGCCGAGCAATCCCTGATCCGGCCGTCTCACCAGGAGGATCCGGTCGTCGCGTCGCACGATCGCCGACGCCGCGACCCTCAGAGGGGTGGGCGCACCCACCTTGCGCGGAGGCCGTTCCGCGACGGTTCCGGCGAGACGAGCGCGACACCGCGCCCCCACAGGGCACCGTTCGCAGGCAGGGTTACGCGGAGTGCAGATCGCGCTGCCCAGGTCCATGATCGCCTGGTTTACCCCTGCCGGACGCTGGCCGGCGTCCACGAGCGAACGAGCCGCGGCGTCGAGCCGCCGGGGCGTCGGGTCCGCTATGTCAAAGAGTCGGGAGAGCACGCGCCGAGCGTTTCCATCGACCGCCGGCTCCGCCACCCCGAACGCGAAGCTCGCGACGGCCCCCGCCGTGTACGGTCCGACCCCGGCCAGCCCCCGAAGCTCCTCGACCGACTCGGGGATCATCCCATCGTGTTGCTCGACGATCTGTCTCGCGGCGGTGTGGAGATGGCGGGCACGGGCGTAGTAACCCAGTCCCTGCCAGAGCTTGAGCACCTCGTCGAGCTCTGCGTCGGCCAGCGAGCCCGCGGTCGGGAATCGGTCGATGAACCTCGCGTAATACCCGGCGACGGTCTCGATGCGGGTCTGCTGGGCCATGACTTCCGCGACCAGGATTCGGTAGGGGTCCCGCTCGTGTCGCCACGGCACGTCGCGCTCCCGACCATCGAACCAGTCGAGAAGTGACGAGGAAAGGAGTTCCGGCAGCTCGCTCCTAGAGAGGTCGATCGGGCAGCACCCCATCGAAGATGTGCTCGGCGGGTCCCCCAAGCCGGATGAGGCCCTCTTCGAGAATGTCCACGCGCAGGATCGTCCCCGACCGGGTCCGAAGCTCGACCGGCGCCGTCAGCACGCCTGCGTCCTGCAACGCGAACGCCGTGGCCATGCAGCCGCTGCCGCACGCGAGCGTCTCGCCCTCGACCCCACGTTCGAACGTCCGGATGAGCAGTTCCGATTCGCCGACCTGGACAAGGTCGACGTTGGCGCCCTCGGCTCCGATGTCGGGGTGTGATCGCAGGGGTGCGCAGGCCACGTCGAAGTCGTCGACCTCGATGTCCTCGACCTCCACCACCAGGTGAGGAGTCCCCATCCAGACGAGCCAGGCGGGTCGCGCCGACCCCTCGATGTCCACCTCGAGGCGCTTCTCGATGCGGGCGTCGAGCGCATAGTCCAGATCGACGTGTGCGCCGGAGATGCGAGCGCGGATCTCGCCATCGTCCGTGTGGACCATGAGCTCGTCGCCCGTAAGCCCCCGGTCCCTCGCGTAGCGGGCTGCGCAGCGTGTCCCGTTTCCGCAGGTGCCGAACTCGGATCCGTCCGGGTTGAAGAAGCGGATGCGGACGAACTCTTCGCTCAGGCTCCGGATGAGTATGAGCCCGTCCACGCCGACACCGTATCGCCGCGAACAGATCCGCTGCGCGAGGGCGCTCGCGTCGCGAAGCCCTACCTCCTCGCCGCGGACCAGGACGAAATCGTTCCCAGCCCCGCTGTACTTGCTGAAGAGTGCCATTCCCCATTTCCCGCATATAAAACGAGTCGGCCGCAGGCTCACCGCCCGCGACCGACCGTTTTTTGTACCAGGACCTGACTCGACGCGACGCCTCGTGCATCGCGGGCTCAGGTCGGCGTTCGACTACTTCAACGCCGTCGGTGTACTACCGACTACGCCGCGCTGAGGCGATCGCTTGCCCGTGCCGAGTCAGACCCGGTTCTACTTCCTGCTGACACTAGATCACCTCCTTTGTATGAGTTTGCGAAAGGGCACCACCTGCATGTGCATGTTGTATAACACCGGGGTCTCCTGCAAGCTCCCTCGCCGGCGCGCCGGTCGGCCGTGCCTGTCAGGCAGGTTGCTCCGCTTCTCGCCCGCCCAGAGAATCAACACACGATGACCGAACTCCCAGCTCGACCGATCTCGCCGCACGAGCGGCAAACCGCGGTGGACACGCTCTGCGCCCACTTCGCGGCGGACCACATCGCGACCGACGAGTTCGAGCGTCGGCTCGACCTGGCCTACGCCGCGCAGGCGAAGAACGAGCTCGTGGCCCTGTTCAACGATCTTCCCGAGCTGCAGCAGGAGTCGACGTCCGTCGCGACGCCCGCGCCGGTCGCTGCACCGAGCGTCGAAGTGGACACGACCCGCCAGGCCGCGGAGAGGGAGTTCATGCTGGCGGTGATGGGCGGGACGGAGCGGAAAGGCCGCTGGACGCCGCCGAGACACATGACCGTACTCGCGATGATGGGTGGCGCCGGTCTGGATTTCCGCGATGCCGTGTTCGCTCACAACGAGATCAACGTCACGATATTCTCGATCATGGGCGGTGCCGAGATCCTCATCCCGCCCGGAGTCCGGGTCGAGTCCAACGGGATCGCGATCATGGGTGGGTTCGGTGCGGCGCAGCAGACGGAGGCCACCGATCCGAACGCTCCGGTCATCCGGATCAACGGTCTGGTGCTGATGGGCGGCGTGGATATCCAGGAGCGGCGGCCGCACGAGTCGGAGCGCGAGGCGAGGAAGCGGCTCAAAGCCGAGAAGAAGGCGGCGAAGCAGGCCGCGCTGCCGCCCGGGTAGCCCCTTCGATCCTGCTTGACGCTCGGCTCGCGGCTCGGGTATTCTCTCCGCGCTGAACACGGCCCTTCGACCACGTCCCGCGAGGATCAGATGTCCGATATTCCCGATAGCCTTCAGTACACCGACGAGCACGAGTACGTCCGGGAGACGGACGGTGAGAACGAAGTTCTCATCGGAATCACTGACTACGCGCAGGGCGAGCTCGGAGACGTCGTCTACGTCGAACTCCCGCAGGCCGGAGACCACTTCGGCCTGGGCGAGGCGTTCGGGACGATCGAGGCGGTGAAGGCCGTGTCCGAGCTCTACTGCCCCGTGGCCGGCGAGGTCGTCGAGTCCAACGATGCGCTCGAGGCGGATCCCGCTCTCGTGAACAGCGACCCGTACGGCGAAGGTTGGATGATCCGTCTTCGGATCGATCCGGGCGCCACGCTCGAAGGGCTCCTGACCGCCGATGAGTACGCCGGTCTGATCGGCCAGGACGGAGACGCCTGACGAGCTCGCCTTCCGGGCGCTCCATCCCGTAGGGCCGCCCGGGTTCATCCCTTCCGAAGGCTTCTGAGACATGCAGTTCACGATGGAACCCTCTGGCGAGTTCGCTCGCCGCCACATCGGTCCCTCCGCTACCGATATCGAAGAGATGCTCGAGATCGTTGGCGCGGCCTCGGTCGATGAGCTGATGGATCAGACCGTCCCGGATACGATCCAGCTCGGTCGCGACCTCGATCTACCGGAAGCGATCACGGAGCGACGGCTGCTCGAACGCGCCCGCGACCTGGCCTCTAAGAACCGGATCTTTCGTTCCTACCTGGGTCTCGGGTACCACGGCACGCTGACCCCCGGCGTCATTCTCCGGAACATCATGGAGAACCCCGGTTGGTACACGCAGTACACGCCGTATCAGGCCGAGATCTCGCAGGGTCGGTTGGAGGCGTTGCTGAACTTCCAGACCACCGTGATCGACCTGACGGGCCTTCCGATCGCGAACGCCTCGTTGCTCGACGAGGGGACGGCGGCGGCCGAGGCGATGGCGATGCTCGCCGGTTCGCACGGCAAGGACGACCGCAATGTCTTTCTCGTGTCCGACGCGTGTCATCCGCAGACGATCGAGGTGGTCCGCGGCCGCGCGGAGCCCATCGACGTGGAGGTCCGGGTCGGTTCGCACGAGACCTTCGGCGAGGCCGACGAGACCGTGTTCGGGGCGCTGCTTCAGTACCCGACCACCGATGGCGCGGTGCTGGACTACAGCGACGTCTGCGCCCGACTCCACGAGAACGGGTCAGGCGTCGTCGTGGCGGCGGACCTGCTCTCGCTCACGCTCCTCACGCCGCCCGGCGAGTTCGGCGCGGACATCGCGGTGGGCAACACGCAGCGTTTCGGTGTCCCGATGGGATACGGCGGGCCGCATGCCGCATATCTCGCGACGAGCGAGGCGTTCAAGCGGAAGCTGCCCGGGCGGATCATTGGTGTTTCGGTGGACGCGGACGGGAACCCGGCGCTGAGGATGGCGCTCCAGACCCGCGAGCAGCACATCCGGCGGGAGCGCGCGACGTCCAACATCTGCACCGCTCAGGTCCTGCTCGCGATCATGGCCGGGATGTACGCGGTCTACCACGGACCCGAGGGCATTCGGGCGATCGCGGATCGGATCAGGCGCCTGACGGCGATTCTCGCCGAGGGCGTTCGCCGGTCGGGGCACTCCCTCGTGCACGACGTCTTCTTCGACACGATCCGCGTCGCTCCCGTCGGGGCGACGGCGTCCGAGATCATCGAGCGGGCCCGGTCGGTCGGGATCAACCTGCGTGCCTTCGACGACGGCACGGTCGGGGTCGCCCTCGACGAGACCGTCCGCGAGGAGGACCTCGATGACCTGCTGGCGGTCTTCGGCCCGGGCGAGGCGGACGCCGCTCCGTCTGCAGGGGCGTCGGCCATCGCCGATTCGATGGAAGAACCGGCCTACCCCGCCTCCCTGGCCCGCACGAGCGGATACCTGGAGCACCCGGTGTTCAACCGGTACCACTCCGAGACGGAGATGCTCCGTTACATCCACAAGCTCGAGGTCCGCGACCTGTCGCTGAACACGAGCATGATCCCCCTGGGCTCGTGCACGATGAAGCTCAACGCGACTTCGGAGATGATCCCGGTCACGTGGCCGGAGTTCGGCGCGCTGCACCCCTTCGCGCCGCTCGACCAGGCGGCCGGCTATGCGGAGCTGTTCTCGGAGCTCGAAACCTGGCTGGCGGAGATCAGCGGGTTCGCCGCCTGTTCGTTGCAGCCCAACTCGGGCGCCCAGGGCGAGTACACGGGACTCCTCGTCATCGCCGCGCGCCACCGCGACCGGGGCCAGGGGCACCGCGATGTCTGCCTTATTCCTTCTTCGGCTCACGGGACGAATCCGGCGAGCGCGGTCATGGTTGGGATGAAGGTCGTCGTCGTGAAGTGCGACGATGCCGGAAACATCGACGTCGATGACCTGCGCGCGAAGGCCGAGGAGCACTCCGACAACCTCGCCGCGGTGATGGTGACCTATCCGTCGACGCACGGCGTCTTCGAGTCCGCGATCCGCGACGTGACGGCGATCGTGCACGAGCACGGCGGCCTCGTCTACCTGGACGGCGCGAACCTCAACGCCCAGGTGGGGCTCTGCCGGCCAGGCGACTACGGCGCCGACGTAATCCACATCAATCTCCACAAGACGTTCGCGATCCCTCATGGTGGTGGCGGACCGGGGATGGGACCGATTTGCGTGACCGAGGAGCTCGCGCCCTACCTGCCCGGTCACCCGCTGGTCTCCGTGGGGGGTGACAAGGCCGTTCGCCCCGTATCGGCGGCCCCGTGGGGGAGCGCCTCGATCCTGCTCATCTCGTGGGCGTACATCGCGATGCTCGGGCGCGCCGGCACGAAGGCGGCCACGGAGGGCGCGATTCTGAACGCCAACTACATGGCGAGCCGGCTGAGCGAGCACTTCGACGTCCTGTATCTCGGCGAGGAAGGCCGGTGCGCTCACGAGTTCATTCTCGATCTCCGGCCCCTGAAGAAGGAGACTGGCGTCAGCGATGAGGACGTCGCGAAGCGGCTCATGGACTACGGCTTCCATGCACCGACGATGTCCTTCCCGGTCGCCGGGACGATCATGGTCGAGCCGACGGAGAGCGAATCGAAGTACGAGCTCGACCGGCTCTGCGACGCGCTGATCTCGATCAGGGCCGAGATCCAGCAGATCGAGATGGGTCTCATGGACCGGGACGACAATCCGCTGAAGAACGCGCCGCACACCGCGGCGATGGTGACAGCCGACGATTGGGATCACGCCTACACGCGACAGAAGGCGGCCTACCCGGCGCCCTGGACGCGAGAGTCGAAGTTCTGGCCACCCGTCCGCAGGGTGAATAACGCCGCGGGCGACCGGAACCTCGTCTGTGCGTGTCCGCCCATCGAGAGCTACCAAACCGTCTGAACCGGGGGGCACGACCATGGCCACGCTCACGTTTCACGGCCACGCCTGCTTCGAGATCGTCGCAGCCGACGGCACTCGGATCGTCATCGATCCGTTCCTGAGCGGAAATCCGAAAGCCGATGTCGGGCCGGAGCACTTCGTGGACCGGCTCGACTACGTGCTGCTCACACACGGTCATGCCGACCATATCGGGGACGCCTTCGAGCTCCTCGAGGAGACGGACGCCACGCTGGTCGGGACGTACGAGCTGGTGAGCTACGCGATGGAGGTGCGCGGAATCTCGAACGCGCACCCGATGCACATCGGAGGCGGGTGGGACTTTCCGTTCGGCCGGCTCCGGCTCACGCCCGCGATCCACGGCGGGAAGATCGACGCGGACGGCGCCGAGGCGTACACCACGATTCCTGCGGGGCTGGTCGCCATGGTGGATGGAGTCGCAATCCACCACGCCGGAGACACGGCGTTGACCCGGGACATGGAACTGCTCGCCGGTGAGGTGGACGTGGCGATCGTGCCCATTGGAGACAACTTCACCATGGGGCCCGAGGATGCCGGGCGCGCGATCGAGATGATCAAGCCGCGCATCGCGATCCCCGCGCACTTCGGCACCTTCGACCTCGTCGACGTGGATCCGATGCGCTTCGTGGACGCCGTCGGCGATGCCGCCGAGGTCGCGGTACTCGAGCCTGGAGAGAGCCTCGAGCTCTGAGGCGCCCGGCGTGACAGGCCCGACCCTGCTCGTGTGGCCGTCGACCGATCTCGACGGCGCGGGGAACATGGCGCTCGACGAGGCGGCGATGGTGCTGGGCCGCCGGGGCACCCACGTCCTGCGCACCTACGGCTGGAGCCCCGCCTGCACGTCGCTGGGGCGCAATCAGCCCACCGCGGGCCAGCTCGGGGGCCGTCCCGCCGCAGGGCTGCGTTGCGGGATCGATGTCGTGCGGCGACCGACCGGTGGTCGATCCGTATTTCATGGCCCCGAGCTGACCTACGCGTTCGTCTCGCCCGAGCGTGCCCTCGGCGGGCCCAGGGCCCTCTACCACGCGGTGCATGCGGCCCTTTCGGAGGCGCTCCGGGACCTGGGTGTTCCGCTGGACGTAGCGGATCGGGTCTCGTCCGCGGAGCTCCCGCTCGACCAGGCCGAGTGCTTCGTCGCCCCGGCTCCGGGTGAGATTACCTGTGGCGGTCGAAAGCTCGTGGGGAGCGCCCAGTGGCGGCACCGGGGCGCCGTTCTTCAGCACGGATCCATACTGTTCCGGAACGAACAGGCCAGGGCGACGGACACCGGAGAGGGTGGACGGGGCGCGACGAGTCTCGAGGACCTCGGGGTTTCGCTGGAGGCGGCGGGGATACGCGAACGGTTCGTCGCCCGTCTCGAAGGCGCGGTCGACGGAACCGCCGCCAGGGGCGAAGTCCCACCCGAAGTCATGGATCGAGCAGCGGATCTGGAGGTACGATATCGGTCGGCGGAGTGGACATGGCGTCGGTAGCGGACGCGGCGTGGTGAACCCGGGACGGGAGGCGGAGATCATGGTGAAGAAGTGCTCGATCCTGGCGCTGGCGGCGTTCTCCTTGGCGGCGTGCCGCGGAGCAGCCGATCCTTCCGCCGCCGGGTCGTCCGACCGTCCGCTCGTGCTCGGCTACGCGGCCGAGCTACAGACGCTGAACCCTCTCGTCAGCACGGACCAGAACGCGAACGAGCTCATCTACTCGCTCCTCTTTACGCCACTGGTCTCTTACGACGAGTCGTTTCAGGTGCGCCCGTGGCTCGCCCGGTCGTGGGAGCTGGACGAGACCGGGGTGACGTTCGACTTGCGTGACGACGTGACGTGGCACGATGGCGCGCCCGTCACCGCGGAAGATGTGAAGTTCACGTTCGATCTCGCGAAGGACCCCGCCGTCGCGTCGCCGCTCGGAAGCGTCTATCTGTCCCGGGTCGCGAGCGCGACCGTCGAGTCGCCGCACCGGATCCGGTTCGAGTTCACCGAACCGCACGCCGAGCCGCTGGAGGACTTCTTCTGGCCGCCCGTGCCCCGGCACGTGCTGTCCGGTGTCCCCCCCGAGGACATCGCGCGCCACGAGTTCGGACGGAGCCCGGTCGGGTCGGGCCCCTACGTGTTCGGCTCCTGGGCCGTTGGGCAGGGCCTGGACTTCACCGCGCGATCGACCTTCCCCGCCGATCTGGGCGGAGGCCCATCGATCCCCCGGATCTCCTACAGGATTATCCCCGAACCCACGACGCGCCTCGCGCAGCTTCGTCGCGGCGAGATCCACCTGGATGGACCGATCGCGCCGCGCGATGCGGAACGGGTTCTGGACGATCCCGACATCGAGGTGCTGTCTTTCCCGTGGCGACAGTTCACCTACATCGGGTGGAACACGAGCCGTGTGCCCTTCGAGGAACCCGCCGCTCGCCGGGCGCTCGCGATGGCCATGGATCGTCCTCAACTCCTCGAGGCGATCATGCGCGGGCGCGGACGCCCGGCAAGTTCAGTCATCCCGCCCTGGCACCCGTTCGATCCGGGCCTGACGGCGCTGCCCCACGCCCCCGACTCGGCCGCGGCGATCCTCGAGCGGCTCGGATGGACGGACTCCGACGGGGACGGCGTTCGCGACCGCAACGGCGAGCCGCTGTCCTTCGAGCTGCTTGCGAGCAGCCGAAATCCCGTCTTCGGCGATCTCGTCCAGGTGATCCAGGCGCAGCTCGCGCAGGTTGGGATCGATGTGCGCCCCCGCCTCCTCGAGTGGCAGACGGTGCTCGGGATGCACCGCTCCCGGGACTTCGATGCGGTCCTCACCAACTGGGTTCTCGACAACTTCCGCGTCGATCCCCGGGTCCTCTTTCATTCGAGTCAGCTGGCAATCCAGGGGAGTCCGAACCGGGGCTCGTATTCGAACCCGGTCGCCGACTCGCTCATGGATCTCGGCGCCCGAACCCTCGACCCGGAGGAGGCGGCACGCATCTGGCGAGATTTCGCCCGGATTCTCCAGACAGACCAGCCAATCACGCAGCTGTTTTGGAACGACGAGATCGTCGCCGTCCGCAGGGATGTGGAGACGGCGGGGCTGGACGCGCGCGGGGAGCTCGCGACGCTGCCGCTCTGGAGCTGGCGCGAACCGTAACCCGCCCGTGGGCGGGATTTTGCGGGACCCGCTATATATACGGTGTGCCGCACGGATCGCGGTGGGGAGGTGAGGATGATGGGAAGGCATGAAATGCGCGGCGGCCTGCCGCGTCGGGCGACTCTCCTGGGGTCCGCTCTCGCGTTGACCGCGCTGACGTCGTTCACCGCGTGCGGCGATTCCGCCGACCCGGCGCCCCCGATGTCCGCCGACGTGCCGGAGGCCCTGCGATACGGCGGGACGATCGTCCTCGCGGGGGCGGTAGAGATCGAGACGTTCAACCCGGCCGCCACCGTGGACGAGCTGTCCCAGCAGATCCAGCGCTACGCCGTCCTCATGACCCTGTTGCGGGCAGATGCCTCGCTGCGCCCGATGCCCTACATGGCCGAGTCGTGGGAGATCAACGACGACTCGACACAGGTCGTGTTCCGCCTCCGTCAGGACGTGCGGTGGCATGATGGAGAGCCGACGACGGCACGCGACGTCGAGTTCACGTTCAACGCGCTGAAGAACCCCGACACCGCGTTCCCCAATGCTGGATGGTTCGAGGGCTGGGAGGGCGCCGAGGTCGTCGACCCCTACACGATTCGTTTTGCGGTGCGCCCGCGGGCTGGTCTCATGGGGGGCTGGACGCGTCTGCCGATCATGCCGCGGCACCTCATGGAGGACACGCCTCCCGCCGAGCTCGCGACAGATCCGTTCGGAACCGAGCCCGTTGGTAACGGGCCGTTCCGCTTCGGGGGCAGGGACGCCGCGGGCAACGTCACGTTCGAGGCGAACGACGAGTTCCCCTCGGATCTCGGAGGCCGCCCGTATGCCGACCGCCTGGTCTATCGCAGCATCCCCGAGTCGGCGACACAGCTCGCCGAGCTTCGGTCGGGCGGCGTCCAGTACCTTCGGATGGTCGCGCCCACGCAGGTCGCTCGTGCTGGCGAATACGAGGGTGCGTCGGTCGCCGAGATTCCGAGCCCGGCGTACGGGTTCATCGCCTGGAACGGGCGTGAGCCCCTCTTCCAGGAGCCCGAGTTGCGACGCGCGCTGACGATGGCCGTGGACCGGGATGAACTGATCGCGGCGGCCCGGAACGGTCTCGGCCATGTCGCCAACGGGCCGCTGGGCCCCTGGCACCCGGCGCACGACCCCGCGCTCGCGCCGCTACCGTTCTCGCCCGATTCGGCTTCGGCCATCCTGACGGCTCTCGGCTGGATCGACGGCGACGGCGACGCAGAACGGCGAGCCGCTGTCCTTCGAGCTGCTCGCCCCCACGCGCGACATGTACCGCGACATCGCGACCATCGTCCAGGCGCACCTGGCCCGGGTCGGCGTTCGCGTGGAGATCGACGCGCAGGAGCAATCCGCGTTCATCGACGCGATCACCAGCCCCGAGCGCCGCTTCGATGCGTTCCTGCTCGAGTGGGCACCGGATCTCGAAGTCGATGATCGACAGCTGTTCTCGTGTGACGCGGTCGGCCAGGCGTTCCAGTTCGCCAGCTACTGCAGCCGGGAGCTCGAGCCCGTGCTACAGGCGATCCCGAACGCCGCGAGCCCCGAGGAGTCGACGTCGTTGCTCCGGCAGTACGTGACGCTGGTTCACCGGGACCAACCCTTCACGTTTCTCTACTTCGCCGTGGACGCCGCGGCGCGTCGAAACGAGCTGATGGGTGTCGAGCTCGACATTCGGGGTGATTTGCGGGGCGTGCACGACTGGTGGCTGCACCCTGAGGCTCGCGCGCCGGCGTCGGACGCCGGCGAGACCAGCTAGAACACGCTCCACGGGAGAAGGCTCTGGCCCGCTACCTGCTCCGTCGGCTCCTGGGCGCGATCCCCCTCCTCTGGGGGATCGTCACTCTGCTCTTCGTTCTTCTTCATCTGGCGCCCGGCGACCCGACGGCCGCCTACTTCAACCCGAACGTCAGCCCGGAAGTCATCGAGCAGATGCGTCGGAACTTCGGTCTCGACCAGCCCCTGCTCGAGCAGTACGTCCGATGGATCACGAGCTTCCTGAGGGGAGACTTCGGCTTCAGCTTCTCGCGGCTGCGGCCGGTCGCGGAGGTCCTGGGCGAGGCACTCCCGAACACGCTGTGGCTGGGCGGGACGTCGCTCATCGTCACGTTCGTGGCGGGATGCGCGGTGGGGATCGTCCAGGCGGTGAAGCGGTACACCGGCACGGACCACGTCCTGACGTTTCTCGCGCTCTTCCTCTACTCGGTCCCGACGTTCTGGCTCGGGGTCGTCCTGATCATGTGGGCATCGTCGGACGCGCTCTTCGCGGGCGCGCTGCCGATCTCGGGAATGCAGAGCCTCGACTACGAGAGTCTCGGTACGGTGGGAAGGATCGGCGACCGGGCCGCACACCTGGTACTGCCGACGATCACACTCGGCCTCGGATCGGCCGCGGCCGTCGCGCGGTACATGCGCGCCGCGATGCTCGAGACACTGGATCAGGACTACATCAGGACGGCACGGGCCAAGGGGTTGAGCGAACGACGCGTCATTCTCGGTCACGCCGTACGCAACGCGCTTCTCCCGATCATCAGCCTGCTCGGCCTCTTCCTGCCTGCCCTCTTCGGTGGCGCCGTGGTGGTCGAGTACATCTTCTCCTGGCCGGGCATGGGTCGCGTGATGTACGACGCGATCCTCGCGCGCGATTACCCGCTCGTGATGGCAGCGAGCTTCCTCTTCGCCGCGCTCGTGATCGTGGCGAACCTCGTCGCCGACTTGCTCTACGCGGCGGCCGACCCGCGGATCCGGTACCGATGAGCTGGCTCGACCTGCTGCTCCCGGGCGCGCGCACCATCCAGTCCCGAACCGCCGCGTCGATCGCTCTCGCAGCGGGCTGGCTGTCGGTCTGGTTCCTGGCGGTGCTCCGACGCGATCGGATCGTGGAGACGCTCGGCTCGGCGAGTATTCAGCACTGGGTGGCCCTCGCCACACTGGTCGGGTCGCTGGCCCTGCTGGTGCGCGCCAGCCGCCGTCTCGGAGCACAGGACCGCCGCCGTTCAGCGACGAGCCAGTGGGTCGATGCGTGGGACACCTTCCGCCGACACCGTCCGGCGATGCTGGGCCTCGGGCTCGTCGGTGGTCTGGCGATCATGGCGCTGCTCACTCCGTATCTCGCGCCGTACGACCCGGCGGCCCAGGGCGCCGACATTGTCGCGACCCGCTTTCAGCCGCCGTCTCTGGATCACCCGATGGGCACCGATCGATTCGGGCGCGACGTATTCAGCCGCGTCCTCTACGGCGGACGCGTGAGCCTCGCGATCGGCTTCATCGCGATCGCGATCGCCATCACGCTCGGCTCACTGGTCGGCGCTGTCGCGGGGTACGCGCGCGGTTGGATCGACACCGTTTCGATGCGCACCGTCGACCTCCTCCTGAGCTTTCCCCGGCTGGTCCTCCTGATCACGATCGTGGCGCTCGTGCAGCCGTCGGTGCTGGTGATCACCCTCGTGCTCGGTCTCACCGGCTGGATGGGCACTTCGCGGCTCGTTCGTGGCGAGGTGCTCTCCATGCGCGAGCGCGAGTTCGTCCTCGCGGCACGGGCGCTCGGTTTCGGGGCGCCTCGGATTCTGTTTCGGCACATCCTGCCCAATGTCGCGAGCCCGATCATCGTCGCCGCGACCCTGGGGATCGGGAACACGATCCTGGTCGAGGCGTCGCTGAGCTTTCTCGGGCTCGGGGTTCCGCCGCCCGCCCCGAGCTGGGGCCTGATGGTCGCGGCCGGGAAGGACGTCGTTCTCGACGCCCCCTGGATCGCGCTGTTTCCGGGACTCGCGATCGTGCTCACCGTCATGAGCTTCAACCTGGTGGGCGACGGGCTGCGCGACGCCCTGGACCCCCGATCGCGCGCGGGACTGACACCTTGAGCGCCCCGTTCCTCACCGTGCGGGACCTCGAGGTCCATTTCGAACCGGAGGACGGTCCCGTCTCGCGGGCCGTGGACGGCGTGTCTTTCGACGTGGGTCGGGGCGAGACCCTCGCGATTGTCGGTGAATCGGGGTGCGGCAAATCCCTCACGGCCATGTCGCTCGCCCGTCTGGTCGAGGAGCCGCCGGCCAGAACGCTACCCGCGTCCAGCGTTCGACTCGACGGTGAAGAGCTGGTCGGCGCGGCGCCCGAGCGGCTCCGCGAGATTCGAGGAGCGGCGATCGGGTTCGTCTTCCAGGAGCCGATGACTTCGCTCAACCCCGTCCACCGTGTGGGAGCTCAGGTGGAGGAGGTCATCCGGGCCCACGAGGGCGTCTCGCGCGAGACCGCCGGCGCGCGGGTCCTGGACCTGTTCGCACGGGTCGGACTCCCCGACCCGGCGCGCACGGCGCGGGCCTATCCCCACGAGCTGTCGGGCGGGATGCGCCAGCGGGCGCTGATCTCTATGGCGATCGCGTGCGGGCCCTCGCTCCTCGTTGCCGACGAGCCGACCACCGCACTGGATGTGACAGTGCAGGCACAGATCCTCGATCTTCTCGACGATCTACGCAGGGAGAGCGACATGGCGCTCGTCATCATCTCGCACGACCTCGCGGTCGTCGCGCGCATCGCCGACCGCGTGGCCGTGATGTATGCCGGACGGCTGGTGGAAGAAGGGCCCGCCCTCAGGGTCCTGACGTCCCCGCGGCACCCGTACACCGAGGCGCTGCTGAACGCCGTGCCGACGATCGACGACCCCGACCGACCTCTCGCGGTGATCCCGGGCCGGGTGCCCGCGCCCACGGCCTGGCCGGCGGGGTGCAGGTTCCACCCACGGTGTGGGTTCGCCTGGGACCGCTGCGCCCTATCCGAACCGCCGCTGCGGGATGGGGCGAGGTGCTGGCTCGCAGAGGAACCCGGACGTCGCTCTGCCTCGCCTTCTGAGGCCGGCGCATGACGGCGACGACCCCGGGGACGCTGTCGGCCGAGAGCGTCTCGAGGCGATTTGGTGGAAGAGCCGGGACGGTCGCCCTGGACGGTATCTCCGTAAAGGTCCGTGTCGGCGAGACCCTCGCCCTGGTCGGCGAATCCGGAAGCGGAAAGAGCACGCTCGGCCGAATCCTCGCGGGGCTCGATCGGCCGGACCGCGGGCACGTGCTCTGGGGCGACCGCGACATATCCTCGATGTCGGGTCACGAGCGCGCTTCGTTTCGACGCGGCGTCCAGATCGTGTTCCAGGACCCGTACGCCTCGTTGAACCCGAGGCTGACCGTCGCGTCGATGCTCGCCGAAGTCCTGACGGTCCACGGCCTGGCCGAAGGACACGAGGTCCCACGGCGGGTCGGGATGCTGCTCGACCGCGTCGGGTTGGACGTCGACTCGGCGGCTCGATACCCCCACGAGTTCTCCGGCGGTCAGAGGCAGCGCATCGGTATCGCCCGCGCACTCGCGGTCGAGCCTACTATCATCATAGCCGACGAGCCGGTGTCCGCCCTCGACGTTTCGGTCCAGGCGAAGATCCTGGCGCTGCTCGAGGAGCTGAGAAGCGACCTCGGGCTCGGGTATCTCTTCATCTCCCACGACCTGGCCGTGGTCCGGCGGGTGGCTGACCGGGTCGCAGTGATGCACCGGGGCCGCATCATCGAGGAGGGTCTCGCGGCCACCGTCTACGGTGCCCCCGCAGAGGCCCACACCCGCGAGCTTCTCGCCGCCGTACCGGCGCTGCCGAAATCG
>JBDHIO010000025.1:0-67594 GCA_039587355.1 Gemmatimonadota bacterium
CTCGGCCGTCGACGGAGCGGGCGTACGGACGAACTCGATCCAGTCCTCCGAGATCAGCCGCTCGTCCTTCCACAGGCCGTCGTTCGCGTAGAGGATCCCGAAGCGGGCGAGGTCACGGGCGGTCGTGTAGACCTGGCTCGAGAAGATGAAGTCGCCGAACCGGTCAACGCTCGCGTAGGTGTTTCGCATCCCGATCTTGTCGAACAGCGCCGCGCGCGGGAATTCCAGATAGGCCTGATCGTCCCCGATCGCCTGCTTCATCGCGTACACGCCGAGCAGCGTGTCGTAGTTCTCGTAGTCCCAGAAGGTCCCCGGCTCGCGGATCAGCGCGCGGCTCCGGGCGCCCTCAACCGAGCTCGCGCCGGCCCAGTACGAGAGACCGGAGCCGGTTGCGTACTCCATTCCCCAGCTGTCCACCGGATAAAGCCCGCTCGACATGTTGAGCACGTGGCGAAGCGTGATCTCGTTCCGCGGGTCGTCCTCCGGGTTCGGAACCCGCTCGGGCCCCCACTCGAACCCCAGCGGTTCGTCGAGATCCATCTCCCCTTCCTCGACCATCATCCCCATCAGGGTCACCGCGAGGCTCTTCGCGGTCGACCAGGTCCGCGTCTTCGTGTGCATGTTCACACCCGGCGCGTACCGCTCGTGGATGATCTCGCCGTCGTGGACGACAATGAGGCTCAGCGTCACCTGCTCCTCCGACTCGCGATCGAACGCCCAGTCGGACGCCGCCTGGAGCGCCATGGCATCGACGTGCTCCGGCAGCGGACGCTGCTCGACCATGTCGCCGTCCGGCCACGCGAGGTCCGCCGGATCTCCGGGTATGGCCGGCGTATCGAGGATCGGCAGCTCGTCGATGTCGTCGAGGGTCTGGTCCGGCGCCATGATCACGCAGCCGATCCCCTGTCGAAACGCCGCGCGCATGACGGGCACGCCGTCGTCCGCGCCGATCTCGACCGCCTTCCGGTCCCAGTCGACGTTGTAGTCGCCGCCCTCGGCGGTCCCGATCGGATTCCTCAGGTAAGCCAGCTCCTGCTCGAACACCTGTTCGATGGTGCGGTTCGAGGTGAACAGGCCGTTGCACTGGAGGATCGCCTGGACCCCGCGCTGGACCATCTCGCGCTGCGGACCGAAGTAGTCGTATCCGCGCTCCCGCTGCTGGGCTTCGCCGGCCCCCGGTGGGAAGACGGCCAGAATGGAGAGTCCGAGAACCACACGCTTCATGATCTTGCCCCGTGGAGATCTGTGATCGTTCGCCTCACGCGATACAATGGTGGCGGCGGCGTATGCCGTCGATGGCCCACTGGAGAACACCGGAGACGCTCGCGACGATGACACGCACCACACGCACTCGACCTCGGGAGAGGTTCGTCTCGCTGTCGAACCTCGCGCTGGCTGTCGCCCTCGCGTCGATCGGCCCCTCCGCGGCGACCGGGCTGCAGGAGGTCGACGACACGTGCAGGTCACCTCCCGGGTCGACCGGGGCGGCCACGAGTTCATCGACCTCACGTACGCGAGTCCGGTGCTCGGCCGGGTGCCGGCGCACCTGTACCGTCCCCTGAACGCTGCCGGAGATACGCCGGCGCTCGTACTCATGCACGGTCTTCCGGGGACGCGCCACCAGATGGCTCCGCTCGCCGCCGCATACGCCGACGCCGGGGTCTTCGTGCTCGCCATCACGGCCCCGTACTCGAGGGTCGATCTGCCGTACCGCGAGCCGGCCCTGATTCCGGCGCCCCGTTTCGATGAGTACGACCGAATCGAGGCGGAGCAGGTCATTCAGGATCTACGTCGCGGTATCGACCTGCTCGAACAGACCGAGGGTGTGGACCCGAGCCGGATCGGCTACGCCGGCTTCAGCGCCGGAGGCGGGTACGGAGCCCTCATGGCGGCGGTCGAGCCCCGACTTGCCGCGGTCGCGCTCATGGCACCGACCAGCGGTCTCGTGACGTGGCTCGATCACACACACGAGAGCCACCCGGTGAACCAGACGTTTCGTGAGTTGTCTGCCGAGACCCGCGGTTCTTGGAGATCGTCGATGTGGCCCGTCGAGCCGGTGCGTTGGCTGGCCCGGGCGTCCGCTCTTCCCCTCCTGGTTCAGGCCGCTGAGCTGGACACCAGCGTCACGCGTGGGGACACCGAGACGCTCCTCGCGGCGGCTCCGGAAGGGACTCTGGTGCGCTGGTACGACGCGCCCCACGGACTGTCCCCGGCTGCCTTCCAGGATCAGGCTCGCTTCTTCGCCAGACACGTCGGCGTCGACGCTACCCGATTCATGTCGCCTCCGCGGGGATTCTAGCCCGCCTCGGCGTCGACTCGACGCTTGCCGCGCACTCGGCCGCGGGCCACCGTCACGTTCGACTACGTCAGCACTGCCTCTTCCGGTGGATCGTCATGAATCGAACCCTTTTCTCGTCCGCAGCCGCGTGCGCCGGATTGACCCTCCTGATGAGCGGGTGCGCCGGCCCTGAAGCGACCTCCGACTCCCCGGCGACGTCGCTGGCCGACGTCGCAGCCGCGTTCGACGGGACTTCCGGCCGCTGGGTCGATCTCAGCCACGCCTACTCGGACGAGACGATCTACTGGCCGACCGACTCCCTGGGCTTCGAGTTCGAGGAACTCGCCAACGGAGAGACGGACCTCGGGTACTTCTACAGCGCGTACCGATACGGCTCCGCGGAGCACGGCGGAACGCACCTCGACGCGCCGTTCCATTTCGCGCGCGACGGCGATGCGGTGGATGAGATCCCGCTGGAGCGCTTCGTCGGACCCGCGGTTGTGGTGGATGTCACCGACCGGGTGTCCGCCGACTACCTGGTGACGGTGGAGGATCTGGGGGCGTTCGAGGCTTCGCACGGTCCCATTCCCGACGGATCGATTCTCATGATCCGAACCGGCTGGAGCGAGCGGTGGCCGGATCGCACGGCCTACCTCGGCACGTCTCTGGAGGGGCAGGCCGCGATCCCGGAGCTGCACTTCCCCGGTCTCCACCCCGATGCCGCCCGTTGGCTCGCCGAGAATCGCTCGATCGACGCGCTGGGTATCGACACGCCGAGCATCGACTACGGTCAGTCGGCCGACTTCGCCACGCACGTCGTCCTGTATACGGCGAACATCCCGGGATTCGAGAACGTGACGAACCTGGGCGAGTTGCCGGCTACCGGCAGCTTCGTGGTCGCGCTGCCCATGAAGATTGCCGGAGGGAGCGGCGCCCCGATTCGTATCGTCGCGTTCGTACCGGAGTGATCGGGCGTCGCCCCTGACGCCGGGCTCCGGCCGCGCGCGCGGCAAACGCGGTCATTCGCCGATCACGGTCACCGCGATCCGACGGTTTCGCGTGCGCGTATCGAAGTCGAGAAACACCACCTGCTGCCACGTACCGAGGGGCACGGACCCGCCAATGACGGGAAGGGCGACGGAGGGCCCGATCAAACACGCGCGGACGTGGCTATGCCCGTTGTCGTCATGCCAGGTCTGCTCGTGTACGTACTCGCCGTCTCGCGGCGCGATCTTCTCCAGGGCAGCGGCGATGTCGTGGTTCACGAGCCCCGGCTCATACTCGAGCGTGGACAGGGCGCCGGTCGATCCGATGCACATGGCCGTGACCTGCCCGGTGGTCACTCCGCTCTCGGCGACGATCCGTTGCAGGTCGTCGGTGAGATCGTGAATCTCGTCGTTGCCGTTCGTGGAGAGGTCGATGTGATCCGCCCAGGTGCTCATATCGATGCTCCGTCTGTTCGCCGCCCGTTGGTGATCCACGTACCAGCATATCCCTCGGGCGCCTGCGTAGAACACCACGTGCGCCGCCCGCCCGGAGACGTCGGGAACCGTCGTGGATTCTCGGGGTCTCTCTCTGGGATCCCGAGCGCTCGCGGGCCCGTATGGCCCGTTGACGATCCGAACCCGAGACGAGAGGCCCCGGATGAACGACTTCCGGTACGCGTTCCGCCAGCTTCGAAAGAACCCGCTTTTCGCCGCCGTCGCGGTGGCCACCCTCGGTCTCGGGATCGGGATGAACGCGGCGATCTTCAGCGTGGCGCGGACGGCCCTCCGGCCCGCCCTGCCCTTCGATGAGGCCGACCGGCTCGTGCGGATCTACCAGATTCCGGAGTCCGGTGCGCCGAACCTGAGTCCGCAAAATCCGGTCTTCATGCTGGTTCGCGACAACGCGGACGCCTTCGACCGGATCGCCGGCTTCCGGTTTACCGACTTCACGCTGACCACTCCCGATGGACCGGAGCGGGTGATCGGCGGAGTGATCTCGGCAGGCTGGCTCGAGACGCTCGGGATCCGGCCGGCTCTCGGGCGTGACTTCACTCCGGACGAAGAGAACGCGGGACGCGCGGCTCAGGTCGCGCTCGTCAGCCAGACGCTCGCGCAACGCCGGTTCGGCACGCCGGAGGCCGCCGTCGGATCGACGCTGCGATTGAACGGGACGCCGCACGACATCGTGGGCGTCCTCCCGGAAGGATTCACCTACCCGTACGATGCCGAGATCTGGGTGCCGTTCAGGCCCGAGGTGAGCAGCGGCGGATCTTGGGCGCTCAACATTCAGGCGCGGCTGGCTCCCGGGCAGACGCTCGCCGCGGCGACTCAGCAGCTTCGGGGGTTGAGCGACCGGATGGCCGGGATCACGCCCGGGCTGGGTGACGGCATGACGATCATCGCCCGACCCCTCCGTGAGACACTCGTCGACGAGGAGGGCCGAACCGTCGTCGCGCTTCTCGCCGCCGTCGGGCTCCTGTTGCTCGTCGCCTGCGCGAACCTCGCGAATCTTCTGCTCGGTCGGGCGCTCGCCCGCGAGACCGAGTTCGCGGTTCGCTCGAGTCTTGGCGCCTCGAAGCGGCGTCTGATCCGGCAATCCCTCGTCGAGAGCATCGTCCTCGGGGTCGCGGGGTGCCTGGCTGGCGTCGGGCTTGCCGGTCTCGGCATCGGGATCCTCGGGCCGCTCGTCCCCGAACGCCTCGGGACAGTTGGGGCCACGGCCTCGATCGATGCTGTCACGCTCGCGTTCGCGATCGGCCTCTCGCTGCTGACGGCCCTCGGACTCGGGATGGTCCCCGCGCTCCGGGCCTCTGGCACGCGTCCGGCGACTGCCATGCGCCGGGGTCGGGGCTCCGCCGGGACGGCCCGTGCGCGGTCGCTCGGCCGGACGTTTGTGGTCGCCGAGCTGACGGTCACGCTGATGCTCCTGACCGGCGTCGGGTTGATGGTGCGCGATCTTCAGCGTCTGCAAGGCGTCGAGATGGGCTACGCGCCGGAGGGTCTGCTGCTCTTCAACGTCGCGCTCGACCGGGACCCGTACACCGACGCCAAGACCCGGACCCGGTTCGTCGAACAACTCGTGGGAGAGCTCGATGCCACGCCGGGGATCTCCGCCGCGAGCATGACGACGATGTTTCCCCGGCACCGGGGAAACACCCTCGCCGAGATCGAAGAGGAGGGGCGGGACCCGTCGCTGCCGTCCGTCACGGTGAATCACCGGCTCGTAACGCCCGGGTTTCTCTCGAGCATCGGGGCGCGTGTCGTCCAGGGGCGCGACCTCACAACGACGGATCGCGACGGCGCGGTGCCGGTCGCGGTGGTTTCCGCGAGTCTCGCACGGACGCTCTGGCCGAACGAGGACCCGATTGGCCAGCGGCTGCGTAACCGTCGCGCGAGCGAGGAGGCCCCGTGGGTCACGGTGGTCGGCGTGGCGAACGATGTCCTTCAGGCCGACGACTTGGAGCACACCTGGTACCTGCCCTACGCTCAGGGCGCGGCGGAGCGCGGGGCGGGCCTCGCGACCTTCGTCGCGGCAGGCCAGGCCGGAAACCCGCCATCGCTCGCCGTCGTGCGCGAGGCGCTCAGCCGGGTGGACCGCGAGACGCCGGCGTTCGAGGCGATCACCGCGACCACACTGAACTACGAGTCGCTGACGCGAGAGCGGCTCGGGACGCGGCTCGGCAGCCTCTTCGGAGCATTCGGGCTGCTGCTGGCGACCCTCGGCGTGTACGGCTCGATCTCCTACGCCGTCCACCGCAGAGTGCGCGAGTTCGGGGTCCGCATGGCGCTCGGCAGCGACCGCCGCGGGATCCTCTCGGTCGTGCTTGCCGACGTCGGGAAGCTGGTGGCCATCGGCCTCGGCCTGGGTCTCGCGGGATCTCTCGTTCTCGCGCGTCTGTCGGCGTCCGTGCTCTCGGAGATCGGAGGATTCGATCCGGCGGCGTTCGCGGTCGCATCGTTCGTGCTTGCGGCGACGGCGCTGGCCGCCGGCGCGATACCGGCGTACCGGGCGGCACAGATCGATCCCGTGCGAGCCCTCAGAGCCGAGTAGCCGGCCCCCTCAGGGGGTCGCGCCCGGCACTCCGTCCCGGAGGAGGTCGAAGAAGATCGCGCCCATCGTACGTGCGCCGACGAAGATCGCTTCCTCGTCGGCCACGTACCCGGGACTGTGCGGCATGCCCACCCAGCCTCGCTCGGCGTTCGAGACGCCGAGGAAGTACATGACCCCGGGGACATCCTCCTGGAACGATCCGAAGTCCTCGCTGAACATCGGTGTCATGGACGTGAGGTCGAGGACTGCCGTCTCTCCGAGAACCGCCATGGCGGTGGCATTCGTGGCCGCGACGAGCTCGGGCGAGTTCGTCACGCCGGCGATGCGGCGCTCGTCGTAGTCGAGCGTCAATTCGACCCCGTCCCGCCGAAGCTCCGCCAGTCCGGCCTCGATCGCGTAACGCGCCTGTCGGCTCGCCTCGCGGGTCGACGTCGTGAACGTCGCGGCGGCGGCCCAACCTGATCCGTCCCGGAACGCCCGCGCGCCCTGAACGAGAACGAAATCCCCCGTCGCCGGCTGGAGGGCCTGTTGCGGTGAGATCGTGGCGGCATCATCGAGAATCGTCCGGACACTGGCGGCAATGGCCTCGAGGTCGCCGGTTCCCGTCACCGTCACGCGCACGCCGTCCCGCCCGGGCATCATGGCCTCGCGCGCGGTGGCGATCTGGCCGACCTCGAGTGGTGCCGTGTGGTAGGCCAGCACCGCGTCGGGACGGATCAGGTTGAAGACGCCGGCTTCGAGCATCGCCCGGGCTCCGATCGCAGCCTCCTCGGCCGGCTGGAAGATCAGCATCACCGAACCCCCCAGGTCGTCCCGCACGGCCGCGAACCCCTCCGCCAGCGCGAGACCGATCGTGGTGTGGATGTCGTGTCCGCAGATATGGCGGACTCCCGGCGTCTCCGACGCGAAATCCACCGGGTCAGGGGCGGCGGACCTGACGGCATCCATGTCCGCCCGGAACGCAACAGTCGGTCCGGACCCGCCGCGTAGCACTCCGACCACTCCGTGTCCCCCGACACCCGTCGTCACGTCGTACCCCAACTCGCGCAGTCGCCCGGCGACGATCCCCGCCGTTCGCTCCTCCTGACCCGAGATCTCAGGGTGCCGATGGAGATCGCGGCGGACTTCGATCAGGTCCGCGCGAAGCGTCTCGACCCGCTCGGAAAACGTCGAGAGTAGCACATCCGGGTCGGTCCCCGACTCCTGCGCGTTCGCGCCCCTCGGAACAACACACGCGAGGACAAGCAGTAGTCCCACACCGGCATCTCGGCGCTGACTCGGTATTCGAGAGATCATTCCGTCACTCCTATCGGTATCCATGGAACCGCTGGATGTCACCGCCGACGCCCACGCCTGACGTGGGACGCTCGTACCGTCCGGACTCCTGATCGAACCAGCGCCGCGTCAGGGCATCCCCGTATGCCCCGAAGATCTCCGCCGCTTCGGGGCGAGAGGCGATCACCTCCTGGAGCACCCCGACGTATCCGAGGCCCGCGAGGCCGACGACCTCCACCAGACCGTCGTAGGCCGCCCGCATGTCATCCACCACGAACGTGAACGTGTCGTCCTCGTAGTCGATACCCGGGATGCCCTCGAGGAATCGCAGGCTGGCGGGCGGAACGGCGTGCAGCGAGGCGTGGATCGGCGTTTGGGCGCGCATCGCGCGGGCCGAGGAAAGGTTCTCGACGGCGCGCCGTGCCCCGGCGCGCAGGTCGGCGCGGGCATCTTCAGCCGGGCGCAGAATCGCGCTGTCCGCCGCGGTAGCCTCCTTCACCTGCACATACTCGATCCACGGCATCGTCTCGAGGTCGCCGGCGAGCCGCTGATCCCCGGACGCGAAGATGACGGGGACGTCGACACGACCCCACGAGAGGGCGACGAGCTCGGTCTCCGTGATCGACTCGCCGTTGATCAACAGATCGATGCCCAAGGTGAACGTGTGGGCCGCGAACCCGCCGCTCCCCGTCTTGGAGTGCATCCCCACGACCGCGACGGCATCGACGCTCTCGGATTCGGGGAGGTCGAAATAGGTGTCGAACGCCTCATCCCGAATGATCTGGGTGGCCCGGGGGTCGAGCAGATCGGACCGAAGGTCGGGGTCGGGGTTCCCGCTCCCGTGCCCGTCGGCGATCAGGACCTCCGTCGCACCTCCCTCGAAGAGACCCTCGATGACGGCGTTCACGTCGGCCGCGAGCAACTCCTGACCGCGCGCGTACGTCTCCGTGCCGAAGTCGAACGAGCTCGGATCGTCCTGGCCGGAAAGCCCCTCCATGTCGTGGATGATCAGGACGGTGATCCCTTCGCCATCGCTCGGGGTCGGATCCTCGAGTGTCCACGCCGGGGATAGCATCGACAAACCCGACACCTCGACGACAGGAGCCGGCTCGACGCTGCAGGCCATGGAAGACGACAAAAGCGCGATGAGGAGGAGACGGAAGTTCTTCGGGACGGATCGGATCACGGGGCACCTCGGGACTCGCGTGATGTGCGTACGGATCGAATGATCATAGATCACATGACGATGGCCGGCAGCGCCGGGTGTCATCCCTTCCCCCTGGAGATCCCGATGAGATCGCGCGTTCACTGCCCGATAGAGTGCCCGGCGTGAGCGCCCTGGCTACTGCGCTTGGCCTCTTCGCGCTTCAGTCCGCGTCGATCGTCCCGGAGCGTCCGCTAAGGGCAGAGCCGGCTGCCATCGGCGACGCGGGTCGGGTCGAGATGGATATCGGCGCGTGGTACGTGTCGAGCTCGCGTCTCGACTCGATCGGCACCCCGGCCCGGTTCAGCGTGAACATCACGCGGGCGTTCCAGTTCAGGATCCAGACCGTGGGCATGATCGGCCGCGCGGAAGACTGGTGGGACAAGGCGGAACTGCGTGACGGGCAGATCGGTGCCCAGTACCAGTTCATGGGTGTCGGCGAGGACCGCTACGGCAAGATGGACGCGGCCTTCCGGGCGCGGGTCGTCGGGCTTCACCCGAAGAAGCACCGCGGAATCTTCACCGGTCTCTTCAGCCGTGTGTACGACAGATCGAGCATCGACCTGAATCTGGAACTGTCGGTCCCGTTCAACGATCAGTCGCGTAGCCAGATCCCTTTGCTCGGAACGGCCGCGCTGGGCGGTCGGCAGTGGTGGTCGGATACGTGGGGTGGGGCCGCGGGATATGTGTTCGAGTGGCCGGAAGCGATGACGGCGAGACACCGTGTGGAGGCCGCGTTTCTCGCACGTCTCGGGAGAAGCTGGGTCTTCGACGCGGGGGCCGAGTACCAGTTCTCCCCCTGGACCCGCTGGATCTTCAAGGCGGGCCTGAGCTTCATGATCCTGCAGATTTGAGGATGGGGTCCGGCCGACCGGATGGGTGATGTCGCCGAGAGCATGGTGTGAGCTCCGGGACATCCGGCCGACCGGACGAGTGCGTCAGATGCGGAGCTTGAGCCCCGCCGTCAGCGGCCACACCCAGGCGGTCGAGTCGTTCGTGCCGAGATCCAGTTCGTCCTTGTTCTTGAAGGCGATGTCGCCCTGCAAGTTGAGGAAGATCTCGAAACTCCTCGACAGCTCGTAACCGGCTTCCGCCCCCGCGTTGATCGCGAAGAACGAATCCGTCTCGGCTCCGGACTGATCGACCTTAAAGGTCATCGCGCCAGCTCCGA
This sequence comes from Gemmatimonadota bacterium, assembly GCA_039587355.1. Lineage (GTDB taxonomy): Bacteria > Gemmatimonadota > Gemmatimonadetes > Palauibacterales > Palauibacteraceae > Palauibacter. The sequence continues at coordinate 9,967 of JBDHIO010000025.1, forward strand.
GGTTCACCGAGAGACGGACCTTGTTTTCACCGCGGGGATCGATCAGGTGGTATCCCGCGCCGACGATGAAGTGGTTCACGTTGATCTTCAGGTCGCCGGACGCCGGGGCCGGACCGACCTTGACGTCGTGCTTCCCGAAGTCCGCGTTCGCGCGCAACTCGACGCGGCCCAGGTTGTACCCGAGCCCACCGCCGAACACCGCCCCGCTCTTCGCGATGTCCGCGATGCTGCCGGACGGGACCGCGATTCCGGCGCGGGCGTTGATCGAAAGCGGCTTGTAGTCCTGCGCCGTCGCTTCGGTAGCCGTGACCCCGATGAGCGCCGCGACGGTCGCGGCGCCCAGGAGCCCTCTGATTCGATTCATGTGTGTTACTCCTCGTTCAAGGTTCAGGTTGTGGATCTATGATCTCTCGTCTCCGCCTAGTTGGGCAGGAGAACGGAATCGATGACGTGGATGACGCCGTTGGAGGCGAGCACGTCGGTCGCCACGATCGCGGACTCGTTTACCCGCGGCGTCTGGCCGTCGAGGCTGATGGTCAACTGCTGCCCCTGAAGGCTCGTGAGCGTATTCGACGCCAGAACGTCCTCAGCGAGGAAGAGCCCCTCGACGACGTGATACGTCAGAATCGAGGTGAGCTGATCTATGTTCTCGGGGAGCAGCAGGCTCGCAAGAGTCTCGGCGGGGATCTTCGCGAATGCCTCGTCCGACGGTGCAAATACGGTAAACGGCCCCTCTCCCTGCAGAGTTTCGGCCAGTCCCGCGGCCGTGACGGCGGCTACCAGGGTTTCGAAGTCTTCATCGGCGACGGCGGCCTCGACGATGTTCGGCAGGTTCTCGGGCCCCGTCGCGTTATCGTCACATGCCGTCACGGCGAGACCTACGAGCAGCGCCGTGCCCACCAAACGAAGAAGTGCTGGATTGATCATTCTATTGCCTCCTCAACGCTGTGTTTGTGCTGTACCGTATAGCATATGTCTAGATATATAGTGACGCATATGACGAATGTCAACCTTATGTCTATATTTATTTCTCGACACGGAGTGAACGTCGGGCGTGCGCGCGTTGTCGCGTGACCACCCGCCCCGTAGGTTCGATTCGAGCGTTCAATCCCCTCGCGCTGGAGATGCCGTGTCTGACCAGGAGCTGGATGAAGCAAGACACCCGATGGGGGTCGTCACCCAGCGCACCGGGCTGACGAGCCACGCGATCCGGGCCTGGGAACGTCGATACGGGGTCGTCGACCCGGGGCGCTCGGCGGGAGGACACCGCCTCTATTCCGACCGGGAGGTCGAGCGCCTGAGACTCCTGCACCGACTCACGATCGGGGGCCGGCAGATCGGGCAGCTCTCGGACCTGTCCGATGACGAACTGGCAGCCCTTCTCAGCGAAGACGAGTCGGCGGGGATGACCGCGCCCGGCGTCGACCGACCCGCGGCCGCCGACGAGACGATCCGCCTGCTCGATGACGCGATGGACGCCGTGCGAGCCCTGGATGCGGATACGCTCGATGCGATCCTCCGTCGCGCCGCCCTCGGGCTCGACACCATCGCCTATCTCGAGCACCTCATGACTCCCCTGCTGAGGCGGATCGGCGACGCCTGGGTGAACGAAGAGGTCACGCCGGCGCATGAGCACCTCGCGTCCGCCGTCGTGCGCCGCGTGGGGGGGTGGCTGCTGGACAACCTCGAGCCGGACGGCGACGCCCCGGCACTGGTACTCGCCACACCCACCGGAGACCGACATGAGCTCGGGGCCATGGCAGCGGCGATCGCGGCGGCATCCGCAGGGTGGAAGGTCCTGTACCTCGGATCCGATCTCCCGGCTTCCGATATCGCGGGCGCCGCTCTCGCCTCGGGTGCGAAGGCAGTCGCACTGAGCCTGGTATTCGGGGACGCCGGCGACTCGGTCGGAGCAGAGCTCCTTTCCCTCCGCCGCCTGTTGCCCGCCTCTGTTCCCATTATCGCGGGCGGAGCCGCGGCCGGGATGTACAGTGACGAAATCGAGGCGATCGGAGGCGTGACTCTGGAGACCTTCGAGCAGCTGCGGCTACGGCTCGCGCGCGAGTACGCCTGACGCTTCGTCGTAGATCCGGGCGGGCGGCGACCGCAGGTCCCACACGACCCGCAGACGGGCCAGCAGGCGCAGGATGTAGTGGGTCACATCGATCTCCCACCAGTAGAACCCCTGGCGCTCCGAGGTAGGCCACCGATGATGGTTGTTGTGCCACCCCTCTCCCAGCGTGATCAGCGCGACCCAGAGGTTGTTTCGGCTGTCGTCACGCGTCCGGAACCTGCGCGACCCGAACGCGTGTGAGACCGAGTTCACCAGGAAGGTCGAGTGATAGAGCAGCACGGTACTGATGAAGAACCCCCACCCCAGCATTTGCCAGCCAGTCGTCCCGAGCCCCGGCCAACTGCGCTCGAGCCACAAGCCGACACCATAGAGCCCCAGGGCCAGCAGGCCCGGAGCGATCATGTGGTTCCGGCTGAGGAACCGGATCTCCGGAAAGCGCGCGAGATCCTGCACGACCTTTCCGTCATACCCCTTGTACTTCCGGCACAGGATCCAGCCCGCGTGTGACCACCACAGACCGCTGAGCCCCGGCGAGTGGATGTCCCTGTCGGTATCGGCGTGCCTGTGATGGAGACGGTGGTGAGAGGCCCACCACAACGGACCGTTCTGTCCGGCACTCGCGCCGAGCCATGCGAGCACGAACTGGAACGCCCGGCTGGTCCGGAAGCTCCGGTGCGAGAAGTACCGATGGTACCCTGCGGTGATCCCGAACATGCGCACCCAGAACATCGCGACGCAGGCGACGACCGCTGCCCAGGAGATCCCGGTGAACAGGGCCGCGATCGCCCCCAGGTGCATGAACGTGAACGCATAGCTGGAGAGCAGATCCAGCCGTTCGTCGCGCTCGATGGCCGCGGTGTCGAGTTCCGCACGGGCGGCGGTCTCGATCACGTGGCGCCCTCCATGGGCCGGCGGAATCTGTAATGCGCCACCAGCCACTCCTTCCCTTCCCGAAAGTCGAACAACTCCTCGACCGCCATGAAAAAGAGCCGCCAACGGTTCTTCCACCGCTCGGCGTCGTCCCCATAGGCCCTGGAGAAGTCCTCCATGACCGCCGCCTCGTTGCGGTCCATGTTGCGAAGCCAGGCCTCCGCCGTTCGACCGTAGTTCCGGCCGTCCACCTGCCAGTCTGCTTCCAGCCGCAGGTCCCGCTGGAATTCGGGAAGAAGATCGAGCGACGGCATGATCCCGCCGGTGAAGAAGTACCGCGCCATCCAGTCCCCCGGCCCTCGATCCTCGAAGGGGTAGGGGTAGTCGCGGTGACAGAAGATGTGCACGAACAGCTTGCCGCCGGGCTCGAGCCAACCGGCGATCCGGCCCATGAGCTTCTCGTAGTTCCGCATGTGCTCGAACATCTCGATGGACACGACCCGATCGAACGTCTCGTCCGGATCGAAGTCGTTCATGTCGGCGGTTCGAACCTCCACGTTCTCGAGACCCCGCAACTGCGCCGTGCGCTCGATGAACTCGCGCTGGCTGTGCGAATTGGAGACGGCGACGATACGGCTATTCGGGTAGCGCTCGCCCATCCACAGCGTGAGCGAGCCCCAGCCACAACCCAGCTCGAGGATCGTCTGCCCGTCCTCCAACTCAGCCCGCTCGCACGTCACCTCGAGCATCGCCTCCTCGGCATCGTCGAGTCGTTCGACGCCGGCCGGCCAGTAGGCGCTGGAGTACTTCATGCGACCGCCGAGGACCTTTTCGAAGAACCCGGTCGGCACCTCGTAGTGTTGCTCGTTCGCCACCTCCGGCACGTATGCGATCGGACTCCGCCTGAGTTCGTCGACGAGAGACCCGATACCGGCGCCTCCGGGCCCGACCCGACGGCGCTCCGCGAGTCGTCGTCGAAGCAGCCCGCGGATCCCCAGCCGGATCATCCAGTCGGGTATGCGACCGCCCTCGGCCGCTTCCATCACCCTCGTCGCGAAGCGCGACCTCTCCCACGTCGTTCCGGCACTCATCTTCCCTTCCCTTTCGGGAACCAGGGGAAAAAGGCGCTCGTCTCCTGCTGATAGAGGCGATAGTCGTCGCCCCGGCTCTTCAGTGCCTGCTCCTCCGTCGCAGGGATCCCGGTCACCCGGGTCATGAAGTAGAGCATCACCGCCGGGGCCAGGAACGCCGCGGGCCACAGGGCCGCGCCCCATGCGATCGGTATGTAGGCCAGCCAGTGAATCCACTCGAAGAAGTAGTTCGGGTGTCGCGAGTACCTCCACAGACCGTCGCGGCACGTCCGACCTCGATTCGCCGGGTTCGACCGGAAGCGCTCGAGCTGCCGATCGGCGGTGGACTCGCCGATGATCGAAATGGCCCAGACCGCGGCCCCGATCAGGTCGAGCACGCCCAGAGGCCGGCCCGACGACATGGCGAGGAGAAAGTGGAGCGCCAGGACCGCAGCGAGCGCCGCCTGGACCTGAAAGAAGATGAACAGGTTCCGTTGCGCCCGATCACCCCATCGTTCTCGCAGCGTCTGATACCGGCCATCCTCTTCGCCGCTGAGGATTCTGTCCCTCAGGAGGTAGACGAGCAGTCGCGTGGCCCAGATGGCGACCAGCGCCGCGATCAGCCACCGACGGGCTGCCACTCCACCGTCGAAACCGACTGCGAAGAAGATCGCGAGGAAGCCCAGCCCGCCTGTCCACGCGACATCGACGATGCCCGCGTCGCCGGTACGCAACTGGATCAGCCAGAGCACGACCATCGCCAGCGCAACGATGAACCAACCGACGAAGAACATCTCCATGGTGCTCATCCCGTCCTCCCGATCCGCAGGGGCGTGTCTTCGAGGGATCCGACGTCGAGAACCCGTCGAGACGCCTCGCCGGGGCGGGCCAGGGACAGCTGCTGATCGCCCACGTAGCGGGCCGCGAACCCGGCCTCGCAGTAGGCGAAGTAGAAGTCCCAGCGCCGGATGAAGTCGTCGTCGAAGCCCTGGGCTCGAATCCGATCCGCGTTCGCGAGGAACGAGCGACGCCAGAGACGCAGGGTCTCGGCATAGTGCGGCGCGACATCGGTCGCACCGATTAGCCGGAGCGAGGTCCCGGCGAGCGCGCCCGTCATCGCCCGTACCGAGGGCAGATGGGCTCCCGGAAAGATGAACTTCTGGATGAAGTCGGGACGGAGACGATACCGCCAGTAGCGCTCGTCGGGGATCGTGATCACCTGGACCGCCGCTCGACCACCCGGCGCGAGCGCGCCATCGAGCGCCTCGAAGTAGTCGCGGAGATAGCGGTGACCGACCGCCTCGAGCATCTCGATCGAGACGATCGCGTCGTACTTGCCCTCGATATCACGATAGTCGCGAACGTCGATCGCAACCCGGTCGTCGAGACCCGCATCACGCATGCGCGTCCGGGCGTACTCGGCCTGCGCGCGAGAGATCGTCAGACCGGTCACGCGGCAACCGAGATCGGTCGCAGCGAATTCGGCGAAGCCGCCCCACCCGCACCCGACCTCCAGCACGTGGTCGCCGGGCCGGATCGCCGCCAACGCGGCCATCCGGCGGTACTTCTCTCGCTGCGCCTCCTCGAGCGACGCGTCCGAGCTGGCGAACACCGCGCTGGAGTACGTCATCGAGGGGTCCAGGAACACCTCGAAGAACTCGTTTCCGAGGTCGTAGTGCGCGTGGATGTTGCGGCGCGACCCGGTGCGGGTGTTGGGCCGCAACCGATGTCCGATCCAGTCTCCCACGGCCCCCACCCAGAAGAGCGGAACCCCGCGCTTCAAATGCGATCGATTCCGTATCGCCATCTCGATGAGGCGCGGCAGGTCATCACACTCCCACTCGCCGAGGATGTACGACTCCCCGGCTCCGGTCTCGCCGCCGGTGAGGAGCCGTCCGAAGAACGCTTCGTCGCGAACCCTGATTCGCACGGGCCCGCGCGACGGCCGCCCGGGAGTCGTCCCGAACGCCTCCTCGGTTCCATCCGGGAGCTCGAGAACGAGTTGACCGTCGCGCCAGCGGCTCAGCCCTCGAAGGAGCATCGATCTTCCGATTCGGCTCATGATCGTCCCCCGGCTTCTCTCAGCGCGCCTGACGGCGGCGCCGGTTTCCTGTGGAATGGTGCCCCCTTGAGCCACAACCGGAGCGCCTGCCAGTGAATCAGCGTGATCGTTCGAAGAGTGACATGCGGGTATCGCAGCAGAGCCGATATCAGATTCCGCGTCGTCAGTGGTTTCCGACGCAGGCTCAGCGTGGCGTCGAAGAACTTCTCCCCGTCCCTGAACTCATCGATGTGCACGTTCAGTCGCTCATCCGGTGCGGTAAAGATCCAGTCGTAGTCGATCCCCGCGATCTCCATGTAGGGCGAGACGTGAAACACCTTCTCCCGACGCGACTTCATAGCCCGGGACCCGAGCGGAGCGAGATCATCCAGCAGGTAACAGTAGGTCTCGCCGAAGGTGTTGTTCACCTCGGCAACGATGAACTCGACCACGCCATTCGGGTCGCAGCAGTAGTAGTAGCTGACCGGATTGAACACGTAGCCGAACACCCTGAGGTTCGTGAGCAACATGACCGGGCCGCCCGGCAGTGCGATGCCTCGATCTCCAAGCCAGCGTTCGAGTTTCTCCCTCACCGGCTCGTCCGACGACCCGAGGTGGTCACGGTCCCTGAAGGAGGTGACGGCCCGCCGGTTCACGCCGAGTGGCCTGATCCGATCCGCGAGATCGTCGAGCTCGTCGAGATTCAGAAGCAGGTAGTAGATCCCGGTCCGGAACCGATGCGGATTCGGAGAAAGTCGACGGTGTGAAACGACCCCCTCGTACAGGGCAGAGCTCAGGTCTTTCAGTGCGAGCCGAGTCATAGCACGCTCCCATTCAAGCCGTCGCTGACCGCAACGGCGGCCCGAAGCCCATCCTCGTGAAATCCGTAGCCGAAGTACGCGCCGCAAAACGAGGTTCGGTTTGGCCCGTTCAGTTCTGGAAGCAGACTCTGCGTCTGTACGCTCTCGTCCGTGTATACCGGGTGCGTGAAGTCGACCTCGTCGAGCACTGTCCCGTCGGCCGGCATGCGGTCCGGGTTGAGCGTCACGACGAACTCCTGGTCGGCATCGAGTCCCTGTAGACGATTCAGGTGGTAGCTCACCGAAGCGCTGCTGCGATCCGCGCGACAGTCGGAAAGCGCGTAGTTCCATGATGCCCACGCACCCTTCCGAGCCGGAAGATGGGTCTGGTCGGTATGCAGAACCGTGCGGTTCCTGGAGTAGCTCCAGGCCCCGAGTAACTCGCGCTCACGATCAGTCGGCTCGGCCAGTAGCGAGAGCGCCTGGTCTGCGTGGGTCGCGAGGACCACGTGGTCGAACGACTGGCTTCGGCCATCGGCCGAATGCACTCGGACGCCGCCGGCCTCTCGCTCCACCCGATCGACGGTGGTCCGCGGATGAACGCGTCCCGGAAGGTCCATCAGCATCCGCTTCACGTAGGAGTGGCTGCCGCCCACCACGGTCCGCCACCGCAGACGCCCGTGAAGCCGAAGCAGGCCGTGGTTCTCCATGAATCGCAAGAGGGTCGCCAGCGGAATCGTGCGGGCGACCGCGGTTCCGGCGGACCAGAGCGCCGCGGTCAACGGCACGAGGTAATGGCGTGCGAACTCGGGCCCCAACCGGCTCCGGTCGAGGAAGGCGCCGAGGGACCCGGTGGCCGACCCTTCGGACACCAGGCGTCGTGCGATCCGGTTGAACCGCGCGATGTCGGCGATCATTCGGTAATACGAGGGCCTCGCGAGGTTTCGCGGTTGTGCGAAGATCCCCGTGGCCCGACCTCCGTACTCGAGGTCGCAGGACTGGCACTGGACCGACAGCGACATGTCCGTGGGTTGCGTCTCGACGTCCAGTCGCCGGAAGAGTCGTGTCAGGTGAGGATACGTGGTCTCGTTGAAGACGAGGAAGCCCATGTCCAGCGCGAGCTCTCCCCCCACGTTGGGAACGAGGACGGTCCGGGTGTGACCGCCGACGTACTCGTTCGCTTCAAGGAGGTGGACGTCGTGCCGCCCCCCCAGCAGCCACGCCGCGGCCAAACCCGAAATCCCTCCACCGACGACCGCGACTCGCACCCCTCCTCCTTCCGCAAAAGAAGGCAGCCGCATGCAGTCTGGAACTGCAGGCGGCCACCATCAATTCTTCCTTCGATCTATGACTTCTGGCAACCCCGCGGGTCGCTCACTCTGTTGTGGCTCGGCGCCGCAAAGACACCGAACCGGTGCCGCGCGTGCGCCCGGCGGGAGGGCCGGTACGCACGCACGAGCCGGTGCCTCTTACATACCCGGCAGGATCACCGAGTCGATCACGTGGATCACGCCGTTCGTCGCCTCGACATCCGTCGCGACGACCTGCGCGTTATCGATCCAGACCTTGCCGTCCTTGACCTTGATCTTGACCGACTCGCCCTGAACCGTCTCGGCCGACTCCAGCTTCACCACGTCAGCGGCGAGCACGCGGCCCGGAACCACGTGGTAGGTGAGGATCGCTACGAGCTTGTCCTTGTTCTCCGGCTTCAGCAGCTCGGCAACCGTGCCCTCGGGAAGCTTCGCGAACGCTTCGTCCGTCGGAGCGAAGACCGTGAAGGGGCCGGGGCCCTGAAGGACCTCTACCAGACCGGCGGCCTGGACAGCCGCGACCAGCGTTCCGAACTGACCCGCCTCGATCGCGGTCTCGACAATGTCCTTCTCTGCACTCTCGGCCAGGCTAGTCTGAGCCTGCGCCGGGACGGCCATCATGAGTCCGAATGCGGCCAGGGCGGTGGTTCGTGCGAGCTTCATTTCAATTCTCCTGTTGTTCCGTTCTCGGCCCGTCGTGGACCTGAATTGTCTAACCGTTGTCGAGAGTTTACAGGACCCATCACCCCTTGTCAACCCCCAGTCCAGAACAAAAGCTTGACATAGTATATACAACGAGTGATACTCAATGCGTGAGAGATAGAGTGAGGAACGTCGGATTTCGGGGGGGCAGACTGTGGGATACATGACTGATCAGGAGGCGGACTCGTCTGCCAAGAGACATCCGATCGAAGTGGTTGCGCGGCGCACGGGCCTGTCGAAGGACCTGCTCCGCGCCTGGGAGCGGAGGCATGCGGCCGTAGACCCGGCCCGTACCGACACCGGCCGACGACTCTATTCGGATGACGACGTGGAGCGCCTCCGCCTCCTGCGACAGGCGACGGCGGGGGGTCGCAACATCGGATCGATCGCCGGTTTGCCCGAGGGTGAGCTGTCATCCCTCGTTCGCGAAGACCTGGCTGCGGGGAACCCGTCCAGCGAGCCTGAGGTCGATGCGAAGGCCCTGGAAGATCGTGTGGTCGATTGTATCGATGCGATCGAGGCGTTCGATGGGGAACGCCTCCGCTCGATCCTCTCGCGTGCCATGGTCCAGCTCTCCCCTACCGAGTTCATCGACGACCTTGTAGCTCCGTTGATGCGCCGGATGGGCGAACTCTGGGTCGCCCGCCAGCTGAACCCCGGACAGGAGCATCTCGCCTCTTCCGTGGTCGCCGCGACGTTGCAGGACGCCATCGGCATTCTCCACAACCCTTGTCCAGAGGCACCGGAGGTCATCGTCGCCACACCGGCCGGGCAGAAACACGGAATCGGGGCAATGCTCGTCGCGGCGTCCGCCGCCGCCGTCGGGTGGCGCGTCACATATCTCGGCGCGGACCTTCCCGCGGAGGACATTGCGGAAGCCGCGCGAACGCGAGGCGCCGCCGCCGTCGCGCTTAGCGTTATCTACCCGCCCGACGACCCGGATCTCCCGGGCGAGATCGTCCGGATCTGGAACGAACTTCCTTCCGATGTCGAGATGGTCGTAGGCGGGGCGTCCGCGCCCTCATACTCTCAGACGATTCGGGCGATCGGGGCGTCGCTGGCCCTCGACCTGGAGGACCTGAGGTCGTTCCTACATCGTCAAGCATCGGCCTGAACCAACCGCGCTCTTCGCGAGGCGGGCGGCCGACGCGATCGCTCACAGCAGCGCCGCCACTCCCAGATACGTGAGCGGACCCCGGACCGCGACACTGAACAGCATCCCTTGTTGAGGCGCAGTGGGGGTCAGTCGCTCCGGAGGGCGATCGCCGGATCGACCCGCGCTCCACGCACCGCCGGCAGCCACGCGGCCAGGCCCGCGACGACGAGCAGAAGCAGTGCCACTCCCAGATAGGTCGCCACGTGCCCCGAGCCCACGCCGTAGAGACTGTTCCGGAGGACCTGAGCGAGTCCGAACGCGGCGGGGAGCCCGATCAGCAGCCCGCCAACGACGGGTCGCATCGACTCACGGACCATGAGTCCGGTGACGTCGCCGGCACCGGCACCCAGCGCGATCCGGATGCCCGTCTCTCGTCGCCGACGCGAGACCGAATGGCTGACGACGCCGAAGATCCCGACGCCGGCCAGCAGCACGGCCAGTCCGGCGAACACCGCCATGAGGCTCGCGGCGAACCGCTCCCTGTCAGCGGATTCGGCGACCACTTCCTCCATCGAGGTCACGTCATAGAGGGGAACGGACGAGTCGAAGCGTGCGATCTCGTCCCTCGCCGCATTGACGGCGGCGGCGATCGATCCGTTCGCGGCGGCGACGAGGGACATCGTGCCGGACCAGGGACTCTGGTCATACAGCAGATAGGCGATGGGCTGCTCTCCCGTCCGCAGGTCTTCGTGCCGCACGTTCCCGACGACGCCGACGACTCGTCTCTCGAGCCCCTGAATTCCGATCCGCTGGGTGAGCGGATCGGTATCGGGCAGAAATCGATCCGCAAGCGCCTGATTCACGACCAGTACCGGGTCGCCTCCGGAGGCGTCGGTTTCATCGAAATCCCGGCCGCGGAGGATCGGTATGCCCATCGCCTCGAAGTAGCCCGACGTCACGATGCTGAAGTTCACGCCGCGATCTTCGTTCTCGGGCACTCGTGTCTCGCCCCGCAACCGAATCGACGTTCCCTGTCGATTCGCTGCGAGCGGCACGTCGTAAATGAACCCGGCCGATCGGATCGCCGGGCTCGCCTGGATGTTCCGCCGGAGCTCTCCGTATGCCGCGGCGAGCTCCTCTCGACCCGCGTAGCGAGCCTCGGGCAAAGCGACAGAGGCGGTCACGGTCTCCTCGGCGCTCATCCCGACGTCCACGGACACCAGACGCGTGAAGGTCTGGAAGAGCAGACCCGCGCCGACGAGCAGCGTGAGCGATACGGCCACCTCGCCGCCGACCAGCAGCGACTGGAGGTGACGGCGGCTCCGGCTGAGCGTCTCGGAACGTCCGCCCTCCTTGAGCTGGGGGGCCAGGGACACGGAGGTGCTGGACAGCGCCGGCATCGCACCGAACAGCAAGGCGGACCCGACGGATACGACCAGCGTGAATCCGATGACGCGCAGGTCGAGCGTCGCACCCGCCGCGCCGAGGACGCTCTCGGGGGCGAGGCTGATGATCGTCCCGAGCGCGACCCGGGCGAGGAGCAGACCGACCACGCCGCCGATGACCCCGAGAAGACAGCTCTCGGTGAGGAGTTGGCGGACCAGGCGACGCTTGCTCGCGCCCATCGACGCCCGGACCGCGACCTCGCGGGAACGGCCGGCTCCGCGTGCCAGCAGCAGGTTCGCGACGTTCACGCACGCGATGAGCAGGACGAGCGCGACGGACCCGAGCAGGATGAGCAACTGCCCGCGGGACTGACCTGCGAGCTGGTCGTGCAGGGGGACTACCGTCGCGGACCACCCGCGGTTCGTGTCGGGGTAGGCTTCGGCCATGCGGGCCGAGATCGTCGCGACATCCTCGACCGCCGCATTCACCGACACGCCGTCGCGCATCCGCCCGATCACCGTCATGAAGTGGGCGCCGCGTTGCTCTGCCGCCTGCCCGAGTTGCATCGGCAACCAGATGTCCGTGCGCCCGGAGGCGGGCTGGTTCTCGATAATGTTGGGCGGGAACGAGAATCCCGGCTCCATGACACCAACGATCTCCGTGAGGGAGCCGTCGACCTCGATCGAGCGCCCCAGGATATCCGGAGCGGACCCGAATCTGGCCTGCCAGAGCTGGTGGCTGATCAACGTGACCCGGGGGGCGCCCATGAGCTCGTCCTCCGGGGTGAACGCACGACCCATCGCCGGGCCGACGCCGAGGACGCCGAATAACCCGGCCGTCACGTCAGCACCCTGCAGAGCGGAAGCCTGTCCATCCGCGGCGATCGCGTGGCGATCGGTCGAAAAGCCCGCGAGACCGGTGAACGTCGTGTTCTCCGCCGACCAGTCGGCGAAGTTTGGCGGCGCGGCGTACATGAATGGCATGCCGCGATCGAGATTCCGTTCCCACACGACGACCAGACGATCCGGGTCCGGGAACGGAGGCTTCTTCAGCAGGGCCGCATCCACAACCGAGAAGAGGGCGCTGGTGGCCCCGATCCCCAGTCCGAGAGCGACGATCGCCGCCCCCGTGTAGATCGGGTCGCGCCGCAAGACACGAGCGCCATGTCTGAGATCCTGCCAGAATCCACCCACCGGGCCCTCCTGGTTGTCGAGTCGTCTTCCTGGAGGGACAGATGCGAGTCCATACCCCGGGGGTTGGAATTCACTGCAACCTGTTGAATCGTTCTCACGTCAAAGAGGCCGACCCAACGGACTCGATATCAGGGCAGGAGACCATAGATGATGAGGTTCTTCACTTTCCAGCGCGGGCGACTCGCCGTTGCCATGCTATTTGTGGCGATCGGGGTCGGGCTCATCATGGTCCCCCGCTTCATCGGGTGGCAGTGGTCAGGTAGCTCGATCCTCGTCGATCTTGGCGCCGAGTTCCTGGGTCTCGCGCTGACAGTCTCGATCCTGGACTGGTTCTTCGAGCAGCGACGGCTGCGATCCGATGGGCGCCGGCTCGCCTGGGAGGTGTTTCACTCCGTCGAGCGCGCCGTGTGGACCTGGCAGGGTGGCCCGTTCCGCCTGGAGACGGATGAGTTGCTCGGCCTGCTCAACGGCGTGGGAGACGACGATCCGATCGCGCCGTGCACGGAGGAGCTTCTGCTGGGACTGGGGATTCGCGGGCGCGAGTTGCTCAAGGGCGAAACCCGCGTGGTCTCGAGCATCCCGGGGTTCTCCGAAGCGCTGGGCGAACTGGCCGGTCTCGCCCGTATCGGTGAAGGAAAGAAGCCGCGTCCGAGCAGCGTCCGAAGTGCGCTGACCACCAGCGCCAAGGTCCTCGCCGGGATCCTGGATCTGTCGGCCCCGCACCTCTCCGCCCGCCTGATACGGAACCGATCCTCGAGCCTCGAGGACCAGGAACGCCGGTACTCGATGGGTCGGGCCGCCCTGGCCGCGTAGCGCCGCCAGACGGTCCGGCGAAACCCGCGCGGATTCGTGCCGTACGTCTGGTCGCACCTCGACTCTACAGGGACGGCCATGGAATCACTGACCAGAGATCTCCGCTACGGGTTCCGATCGCTCACGCGGTCGCCAGGGTTCACCCTTATCGCGGTCGTGACGATCGCGCTCGGGATCGGGGTGAACAGCACGATCTTCAGCCTCGTGAACGCGGTGCTGTTCCGACCCCTGCCCGTCGACCAGTCCGAACAGCTCGTCAACGTCTACGGACACACCGCGACCTCGGACAGCCACGACACGAGCTCCTACCCGAACTTCCGGGATTATCAGGAGCAGACCGAGACGTTGTCGGGCATGATCGCGCACACGAACTTCTTCGCGAACCTGTCCATCGGCGGAAGCTCGGAGCTGGTCATCGGTGAGCTGGTCTCGCGGGACTACTTCGGCGTGCTCGGCGTGCAGCCGGCGATCGGGCGAGCATTCACGCCGGACGAGTTCGTCGCGGTCGGCGCTTCTCCCGTCGCGATCCTGAGTCATCCCTTCTGGCAGACCCGGTTCGCGGCGGACCCCGAGGTCGCGGGGAAGACACTCCGCCTCAACGGCACGACGTACACGGTCGTGGGCGTCGCTCCCGAGGGCTTCGGCGGGATGTTCCCGGCGGTCATGGCTCAAATGTGGATCCCGGTCACGCAGGTCGAACAGGTCGAGCCCCTCGGCAATCAGCGCGGCTCGGGGGCGGGGCCGGGCGACAACCGGCTCGAGCGCCGGGGCCAGCACTTTCTCTGGGTGAAGGGGCGGATGAAGCCGGGCGTCAGCGTTCCGCAGGTGCGGACCGAACTGCAGGCGATCGCTGCTCGTCTGGAAGCGGAGTATCCGCAGACGAACGAATTCGAGCGCGTCGCGGTTCTCGCGACGAACGACGTGGCCCTGAACCCGGACTTCGACAGCACCGTCGCGCCCGCGGGGCTCGTATTGCTTGGCGCCGTGGGCCTGGTGTTGCTCGTCGCCTGCGCGAACCTCGCGAACATGATGCTCTCCCGGTCGTCCGCCCGGGGCCGTGAACTCGCCGTTCGCCATACGCTCGGTGCCGGGTCCGGACGGCTCATGCGGCAGCTTTTGACGGAGAGCATGCTGCTCGCCGTGACCGGAGGAATCGCCGCCATGGGCCTCGCTTTCGGTCTCGCCCGGGTGATCGCCCGGCTGCAACCGCCGCTCCCGATCGATCTGGCACTCGACATCTCACCCGACTGGCGCGTGCTGGTGTTCACCCTGCTCGTCGCCTGCGTCACCGGGGTCGCCTTCGGGCTCATCCCGGCAATTCGAGCATCCCGACCCGATCTCGTGCCGGCCCTCAAGGGCAGCAGCGAAGGGGACGGGCGCCGGAAGGCGGTGAGTCTGCGCAACGCACTCGTCGTGGGTCAGGTCGCGGTGTCCGTCGTCGTGCTCGTCGCGGGCGCACTACTGGCCCGAAGCCTGAGCCAGGCAAACCAGGTCGACATGGGGTACGACGTCGACCGGACGGCCTACCTCTCGCTGGCGATGGAGATGAACGGCTACACACCGCAGGAGGCGGGGGCCCTGCTCGAGGCCGGCCGGGACAGGCTCGAGCGACTCCCGCAGGTGGAAGCGGTGGGAATGGCCAGTCGCATGCCGCTCGAACTGAACAACAACGGCTTCGGCGTCTATATCGACGGTCACCAGGAATCCGAATCGGACCGGCCGTACATCATGGACGGCGCGAGCGTCGACCAGCACTACTTCGAGGCGCTCGATCTCGAGCTGCTGACGGGTCGCGGAATCCTCGAGACCGATCGTGACCAGATGGCCAGGGTGGCCGTGGTCACGCAGACCATGGCCGAACGCTTCTGGCCCGGCGAGGATCCGCTGGGACGTGAGTTCCGGACGGGCTGGGAGGGAACGCCGTACCGAATCGTCGGTGTCGTCGAGGACTACAAAGTGGACACGCCCGGCGAGGCGCCAAAACCCTACATCCACATTCCCCTCCCGAAGGAGACGGTGTTCGCCGGAATCCTGGTTCGGACGTCGAATCCCGCGGGACCCTCCGTGGGCGCCTTCGAACAGGAGCTGCGGGCCCTCGATCCCAATCTCGTGTTCCTTGCGACCGGGACCGTTCGAGGACTCGCCGACGTACGGTTGTTCCCGATTCGGGCCGGAGCCTGGTTGATCGGCGTGTTCGGGCTGCTGGCCCTCGTCATCGCGGCCGTCGGTCTCTACGGCGTCGTGAGCTACTCGGTGAGCCGCAGGCTGCGGGAGATCGGGATCCGGAAGGCGCTGGGCGCCGAGACGTCGAAAGTCGTGAGCATGGTGCTCCGGCAGGGCATGGTCGTCGTGGGGATCGGAGCGCTGATCGGCGTCGGTCTCGCGGCGATCGGCGCTCAGGCGCTGTCGAGCGTCCTGTTCGTCAGCGCGTTCGACCCGCTCAGCTTCGCGCTCGCCTGCGGAGTCCTGGCGCTCGTAGGCCTGCTCGCGAACTGGATTCCGGCGCGGCGAGCGTCGCGTGTCGATCCGATCATCGCGGTGAAATCCGAGTAGGCGACCGCGTCGGTGCGACCAGCAGTACACCGACGAGATCAGATGGCCGCGGTCACGCCTCGCACCTGAGCCGAAAACTCCTGGCTTTTTGTTCAGCTTTTGTATAGATTAATTCTATACACTAAATGAACATTCTCTCGGGACGGGAGTTAATCATGCGCGGAAGACTCGATCGTGGGGCGACCCTCATTCTCCTCGCGGCCTTCATTTCTTTTCTGTTCTCGGTCACGCTCTGGTTCTTCGTGGACAAGGACACCGGGGTCTTCGTCGGACTCTGGGTCCCCTCCATTCTCTCTCTCGGCGCGCTTCTCAGGAGGTCGTCATGACTCTGGAGATAGTGGTCGGAGTGGTGGGAATTGCGGTTTTCACGCTCGTCGTGATCGCGGGGATCCTAATCCTTCAGGGGCAGGACGAGACCAGCGGAGGTGCGTGAGCTGCATTCCGTCGTGAAACGTGGAACGGCACCCGTGACACGCGGTCGGTGTAGGATATCTTCCCTGTGGTCGCCCCTCTCCCCCGGCAGGTCGATGGGGTGGCTTGGGCCCATAAATGGAAGCGTCGAAGGAGACGAGTGATGAGAATTCTGCTGTTCCTGGTGACGAACGTCGCCGTCCTGGCCATGGCCGCGGTCGCGATGAGCGTCCTCACGGCCCTCGGGTTCATCCCGCAGAACGCGCCGTACATACAGATGCTGATCTGGTGCGCCCTCTTCGGGTTCGGCGGATCGCTGATCTCGCTCGCGATGTCCAAGTGGGTCGCCAAACGATCGACCGGGGCCAGGGTCATCGAGACCCCGCAGAACGACATCGAGAAGTGGCTTCTCGAGACCGTCCGGCGTCAGGCTCAGCAGCTCCGGATCGGAATGCCCGAGGTGGCGATCTTCCCGTCGCCGGAGCCGAACGCCTTCGCGACCGGCGCGAAGCGTAACGACGCGCTCGTCGCCGTCAGCGTCGGGCTGCTCAACTCGATGAATCGTGATCAGGTGGAAGCGGTGCTCGGGCACGAGATGGCGCACGTCGCGAACGGGGACATGGTGACGCTGACGCTGATCCAGGGCGTGCTCAACACGTTCGTGCTGTTCATCGCCCGGATCATCGCGAGCCAGTTCGACAGAGGCCGTTTCATGATCTACATCGCGCTCCAGATGGCGTTCGGGATCCTCGCGAGCATGATCGTCGCCTGGTTCTCGCGGCGGCGTGAGTTCCGGGCCGACGCGGGCGGCGCACAGCTCGAAGGCGCGCCGCACATGGCCTCGGCGCTCGATCGACTCAGGGCATTCCACGGCCAGCCGTCGCAGCTCCCCGAGAACATGTCCGCGTTCGGCATCCGCGGCGGCGGACTCGGCAAGCTGCTGAGCACCCATCCTCCACTCGAAGAGCGTATCGCTCGTCTCCAGGGACAGGGCTGACGAAATGACGGATTTCACATCGATTCGGAATGGACTGGAAGGCGAGCTGCGCGAGCTGCTCCACCGGCATACGAGGATCTCGGCGCACCTCCGGAACGAGGATCGCGACGTGCCGGACGACTGGACGGAGATGGCGCAGTTCCTGGAGAACGACGAGGTGCTCGAAGCGCTCGAAGAACGGACGCGCGAGCACATCGACACGATCCGGCACGCGGTCATGCGGATGGACTCGGGGACGTACGGGACCTGCGGCTCGTGCGGGAACGAAATCTCGGGTGAGCGGCTAGAGCTCATCCCGACAGCAGTGGTCTGCGCAAACTGCGCCTGAGGCGGCCCCGGCTCCCGGCTTCGTCATCAGGAGCCGGGAGACATAGGGCACACTGATCAAGCTTCCAGTCCCCGCAGCACATCTACCTGCGCGTTCATCTGGCGATTGAGCTCCAGATGGTCCGCCTTTACGCGCTCGACGTCCCAGTCGAATGCGGCGATCCGGTCCGTGACGTCGAGCAGACCCCGCACGCGCGCATCGCGGTCCCCAGCGTACCCCGCGAGGTCACCGGCTCCGTTCGAGGCGATCTCACGGGAGAGCAACTCCGCCTCACGCAGCGCGTCAGTGATGCCGTGCGCCGTGATCGGATCCCGGAAGTACCCCGCATCGCCGACGAGGGCCCAGCCTGGCCCGGTCGCCGGGCGCAAGAATCCGGGCGCACCCGCGAACGCCCTGACCTTGCCCGTCGATTCCGTCGTTTCCACCAGCTCCGCGAGTTCGCCCGACACCTTCGAGAGGGCCTGGGCGTGGAGCGCGGGAACGCCCTCGTGACGACGGTGGGCGAACTCGGCGCCCGGGATCAAGGCGAAGACGCAGGTGTCTCCATGGTTCGTGGGGATCGTCCCGATGCTCACACCCGGCTCGTAGTACCAGTGGTAGCCCTCGAGTGGAACGTCGGGCCAATAGCCATAGATCGAGCAGGCCGCATGCGGGGCCGTGTACTCGGGTTCACTGCCGAGAAGCCGAGCCACACGTGAACGGATCCCGTCGGCCCCGATGACCAGGTCCGCGTGCACCTCCGTCGACTCGCGGTCAGCCCCGGCGATGACCGCCCCGCGCACACGACCGTCCTCGCCGAAGAGCAGATCCACGACCGACTGGCCGTAGACCACTTCCGCGCCTGCCGCGCGCGCGCCATCGACGAGTATCGGATCGAGAACCGTCCGACGGGGCGCGTAGAGGGAATCGAATCCATCCCGGTCCTTGATGACGACCTCGGTGGTCTCGCCGCCGTAGTGGAACGTCGTCGTTCGGATCGGCGGCGCACCCGATGCCCGTACGGCGTCGAGCAGTCCCCAGCGGTGGAGCTGCAGGACCGCGCCGCGCATGAGCGCGTGCGTCGAGAGCGTGTCCTTGCCGTACTGGACCGGATCGACGACGAGGACGCGCAGACCGCGCCGCGCAAGCAACATCGCGGTAGACGCTCCGGCGCAGCGTGCACCGGCAATGATCACGTCGTATCGAGTCTCGCTGATCGGTGAGCCCATTTCGCCCTCGTTCCTGTTAGCAGAAGTGTACCCGATGATGACGGGCCACACCTGGACTACAAGATGTACGGCAATTGAGGATCACGATCGCCGCAGCAGAGTGGAAATCACCAGGCGGAATGGCCCCACATACACGAGTCGCTACAAGGAGGACCCAAATGCAGACCGCAACGCCCGTCGACAACGGCGTGAATGTCGAGGCCCTGCTCGGCGCCCGAGAAGCTCTCACCGCTGCCCCCGAAGCCGCCCAGTTCAAGTGGAGGGCGACCTGCAAGTGGGTAAACGGGACCCATAGCCGCTCGACAATCGACAGCTTCTTCGGTCTCGGCGAGGAGCAGAATCACCGGACCCAGTTCAGGTTCGACGCGGACCACCCGGAGATCTTCGCCTCCGAAGACAACGGGGCAACGCCGGTCGAGCTCGTGCTCGCGGGCCTGGCCAGCTGCCTGACCGCCGGTGTGGCGTCAGTCGCCCAGAACCGGGAGATCCAGCTTCGGTCGGTCACGGCAACGCTGGAAGCCGGCATGGACATTCAGGGGATCCTCGGGATCGACGGCGATGTCCGGAACGGATTCGACGGAATCAAGGTGACGTACAAGATCGACGCCGACGCGTCGGATGAGGACATCAGGGCGGTCGTCGCCCAGTCGCAGAAGCGATCAGCCGTGTACGACATCATCACGAACCCGACCAACGTGACGGTCGAGGTCAACTGATCTAGCGGCTCGGAGAGGCCAGTCCCATGCGCACTACAACGATCATCATCGGAGCGGGGCACGCGGGGCTGGCCATGAGCCGCTGCCTCTCGGAGCGCTCGATCGACCACGTGGTCCTCGAGCGCGGCGAGGTGGCGAATTCCTGGAAGACGGAGCGTTGGGATTCGCTCCGCCTCCTCACCCCGAACTGGCAGAGCCGGCTCCCCGGACTCGGTTACGAGGGGGACGATCCGGACGGATACCGCGACATGCCGCAGACCATCGCGTTCATCGAACGGTACTCCGAGGTGATCTCGGCGCCGGTTCAGACACACACGACCGTGCGGTCGGTCCAGCGCGCGGCCGGGGCGTGGGCAGTGGAGACGGATCGCGGAATCTGGCGTGCGAACACGGTGGTCGCGGCCAGTGGCGCCTGCGCCATTCCCGCGGTGCCCGCGCTCGCGGCCGGACTCCCGGCCGGGATTCACACGGTCACTCCGAAAGACTACCGGAACCCGGACCAGCTCCCGGACGGCGGCGTACTGGTGGTCGGAGCTTCGGCGACGGGGACGCAGATCGCCGCCGAGATTCAGCGCTCGGGCAGACCTGTCACCATTTCCGTAGGCGAGCACGTGCGGGTGCCGCGCGTGTATCGCGGCCGGGACATCAAGTGGTGGATGGACCGGTGCGGCGTTCTCGACGAGACGTGGGAGGAGTACGACGATCTCGAGCGCGTGCGGACGCTGCCCTCGTTGCAGCTCGCGGGATCGGACGACCGTCGGAACGTCGACCTGAATTCGCTGACCGACCTCGGCGTGAAGCTGATCGGGCGACTCGCCGGGCTGAACGGGTCTCTCGCGCAGTTCTCCGGAGGGCTCCCGAACATGGCGAGCCTGGCGGACCTGAAGATGAACCGGCTGCTGAATACGATCGACGAGTGGGTCATCGAGCACGGACTCGAGGGCGAGGTCGATCCGCCTCACCGATTCGATCCGACGCGGGTCGAGTCCTCACCGCCCCTGGGGCTCGACCTCGGGAGCGGTGAGATCCGGACGATCGTGTGGGCCTGCGGGTTCCACCCGGATCACTCATGGATCGACGCACCCGTGTTCGATCGGAAGGGCCGGATCAAGCACGACGGCGGCGTCGTCGATGCACCGGGGATGTACGTGATGGGGCTCCCCTTCCAGCGTCGCAGGAAGTCGAGTTTGATCGACGGTGCGGGCGTGGATGCTCGCGACCTGAGTACGCATCTCGCGGCATTCCTGGGCGGCAACGGCCTGGCAGCCACCGCCTAGAGCGACACGAGGCTGCACGGCTACCCGTCGACGTAGCGCCTGAGGGATTCCATCTGCTCCGGCGTACCGAGAACGATCAACTCATCGCCCGTTGCGAGCAGCGTTTCCGCACCCGGGTTGAAGATGAACCCGTCGGCGCCATCGCCTTCCTTGCGGACCGCGATCACGATCAGGCCGGTCTCGTCCCGGATATCAGCGTCTTGAAGCGTCTTTCCGGCAAGAGGTGACCGGGGGCCCACCGTCGATTGCTCGATGCGCAGCGCCATCTCCGCCGAGCGGGTCGCGACGTCGAGGAAGGACACCACGGACGGGCGCAGGAGCACCGATGCCATGCGCACGGCGCCCGTCACGTTGGGGCTGACCACGTGATCCGCGCCGGCGCGATAGAGCTTTTCCGTGCTCTCTTCATCGTAGGCGCGAACGACGATCTCCAGGCCCGGATTGAGTGCCCGCGCGGAGAGACAGACGTAGACGTTGTCCTCGTCGCGCCCCAGCGCGGCCATCAAGCCACGGGCACCATCGATTCCCGCCTGGGCAAGTACCGCGTCGTGGGTCGCGTCTCCCTCCAGCACGAGCAGGTCTTCGCCGGCGATCTCCCGGGCGGCCGCGATCTGCACCGGGTCGTTCTCAACGACGACTAGCGTTTCCTCCGAGGGCAGGAGCTCCTCGATCACTCGTCGGCCGGTGCGACCCGCCCCGCAGAGGATGATATGGCCCGAGAGGGATTCGATTTCCTTCATGGTGCGACGCCTGAGAAAGATGTTCCTGAAATCGAGCTCGACGATGAACGACGTGACGAGAGCGAACCACATCCCCAGCCACATAATCCCGAGAGCGAGCACGCCCATCGTGAAGTACTCGCCGGTCCGGCTGAGCGGATACACCTCTTCGTACCCGACGGCGGTGAGCGTGATGACGCCCATGTAGAGGCTGTCGGAGAAGTTCCAGCCCTCGACGATCATGTACCCGAACGCGGAGGCGACGGCGAGGATGTTCCCGTAGATCACCACCGTGATGAAACGGGCCGTCCACGAGTCGAGGAGCGCGGGCCACAACGATCTCTTACGTGCCGACATGTGGCGAAGTTATGCGTCCTGAACGGGTGGCGCCGCCCCCCGGGCGAAGCCGCGACCTAGCGGTGAGCCTGCGCGTGTTCGCCGTGGTCCCGGACCTGAGCTTCGAACCACTGGTGGATCGCCTCCACCAGTGACGGGTCCTCGGTGGAGTAGACGATTCGGCCCCCGGATTCGATGTCGCCGTAGGTGACGTCGATGAGCTCGTGCCCCATGACCAACGCGTGGAGCCCCGGCATGTCGTCGCCGTGGATCATGGCGGGATCGTGGAAGTCTCCGGAGGAGAATCGGACTGCCTCCTCGGCGAGGTGGGCGCGAATCAGAGCGATCTGCTCCGGATCCTCCGTGTCGCTCGCGACCTCCTGCACTCCGCCGACATTCGTCTTCTCGAAGACGTGGGTGCTCGTCTCAAGGTCGAATGGCATCACCTCGGCGCCGGCCGCCGCGACATCGGCCTGCCTCTCGGCCAGCGCGTCGGCCCCATTGTCCCCCTGCCCCGGCCCGCATGCCATTAGACCCAGCGCCGCCAAGACGGTGACCCCACTCATTCGTTCACTCATTGGCCCTTCTCTCCCCACCTGTGATCGCGTATCGCGAAAGGTACCCGCGTTCTGGGCATTTCGATTGCCGGTCAGCAGCGGGCGGCGATCGACCGGAGGGTTGGAGGCTAGTCCGCGTCGTCGCCGTCGACCCACGCGTCATCGTACTCGGCCATTGAGACCGCCCGGCCCTCGTCGAGTCCGATCTCCGCGAAGGTCGCCCGCTTGACCAGACTCGAGAGAACGAGCCCGGCCAGGCAGAAGGCCGCGAACAGATGGAACCCCGCACGAAGCTGAGTCCCGTTCTGCGTCTCGAGGCCCAGTGAGGGGGCGTCCGAGACCAGGGCCGCGAGCTGATTGCCGGTGAGCCCGTCAAAACCGATAAACGCGAGGAACATCGCGATCACGAAGACGTCGGCCATCGACCACTTGCCCGACTCGAGGGCGAAGAACCGGATCGGCGCGCGTTCGCGCAGGCGGCGACCGTATCGATACGAAATCGTCCCCAGCAGCTTGAGCGTCGGGAAGACCACGCTGAACAGGCCGATTCCGATACCGACGAGCACGAGGTCGAGCCGACCGGTACGAACGAGCAGGTCGACCACATCGATGATGCTCTTGCTCTGGAAGAACAACACCTGGTTCTCGAACGTGATCGGTTGACCCACGAGAACGAGGTCGAGCCGCATGATCTCGGCCTTGATGTCGATCATCGGCGTGAACAGGCCCCCGAACAGGACCGCGAAGACGCCGGTTAGCAGGCAGGTCAGCTCGATCGAGCCGAATCTCGTGCGCGGCCACGCGGCGGCGAGGATCATCAGGGAAAGGAGCCCGATGGCGAGGAGCGCCGAACGGCCGAGGTCGCCGTTTCTCGCCGCAAGCTCGGCGTCCAGCGCATCGCGGCATGCCGTGCGGTCCTCGCACCCATGCTTCGACAACACCGCTTCGAAGTCCGAGCGATCGGCCCGATCGAACGTCGAATCCGCGAACGCATCGATGCGATCGCGCATGTAGCCCTTCAGGCGCTCGCGGTTGCGGGGCTGGTCGAGCTGCGTGATCGCCACGTCGGCGTAGTCGCCCGACGCGTCCCGAAGGTCGTCGAAGTCGACCACGAAGTCGGTTGCGAGCTGTCGCAGGCTGCCGAACGGACGGTCCTCGTTCTGTACCCGAATCGTCTGCTCGACCTCGGTGATCACGTCTCGAATCGTGGTCTCGAGGACCCGGCGGACTTCCTCGCGCTGGACCGGCGTCTCCTGGAACTGGTCGATCTGCCGGTCCATCACGACGAGCAGATGCTCGACCCAGACGTCGACGTCCAGGAGGCCGTACCGAAGGTCATCAATCTCGGCCAGGTCGAGCTTCAACTCCTGGGCGGCCCTCGACGCCCCGTGAATTCGACCGACGGTGACTACGACGGCCACGGCCAGGAGAGGCAGCAGGATTCGGCGGATGGTCAGCATGAAGTCACACTACGAGCGAACTCCCCGGGGAGTTACGCGCCCGAGTCACCCCGGTCCGTGCCGATCCTGTCCTGCAACGCCGCGACGATCGCAGCGCCGTGGTGACGGCCGTTCTCGATGAAGACCTTGTTCGCGTCGAACCCGGCGGTGATCACGCCCGCCACGAACACACCTTCCACGTTGGTCTCGCACGTCTGCCGGTCGTGCCGGGGGATTCCGGTCTCGGGGTCGGTGACGACGCCGATCTCGTGCAGCAGCGCGTGGTCGGGTCTCCACCCGGTCATCGCAAACACCCAATCGTTGGGCAGCGACTCCCGAGCGCCTGCCCCGTCCTCGAGCACGATCTCGCGGTCGTCGACCTGGACGACCCGCGCCCCCCAACGCACCGCGATCGAGCCGTCCTCTATGCGGTTCATGATGTCCGGCAGGATCCACGGTTTCACGCCACGATCGAACGCATCCTCGAAGTGAACGACGGTCACGTTGGCGCCCGCGCGATAGAGATCCAGGGCGGTCTCCACCGCGGAACTCCCGCCGCCGACCACCGCCACATCCTGCTGCCAGTATGGGTGTGCTTCGCGAAACGTGTGAAGGACCTTCGAGGCGTCGTCTCCGGGGGCACCGAGCCGGTTCGGACTCCCGAGAGCCCCGCTCGCGATGACGACAGAGGACGCGTGGTACTCGTCGCGACCTCCTGCCTGGCGCGTCTCGAGACGAAACCCGGAGTCGTCGCGCTCGATGCGAACGACCTCCTCGTAGGCCCGCACATCCAGCTCGTGTCGCGTCGCGACGGCCCGGTAGTAGGACAGGGCCTCGCGACGTGTGGGTTTCGAGTCGGCGACGACGAAGGGAACGCCCCCGATCTCGAGTCGCTCCGGCGTGCTGAAAAAGGTCATGTACGTCGGGTAGTCCGCGATCGACTGCGCCAGGCACCCGCGATCGAAGAGCGTCGCTTGCAACCCGGCGGATCGCGCGGCAACGCCGACAGCCAGCGCGCACGGACCGGCGCCCACGACAGCGATGTCGATCCGGTCCCGGCTCACTCGCAGTCCGCTCCCTCGCAGAAGAGCGGGACGAACAGTTCAGAGTGTATTCGCCACTCCCCGTCCGTCTTCCACCAGTAGGCGGAGTACTGACCGCCGAACCGTCGCGGCCCGGCGTCGGTCGTCCAGGTCCCCACCCAGTTGCCGAGCTCGGCGGCCGTCTCACCCGAGTCGGCGAGGCGGACGGACTCGGGGGTCCGCACGTAGAGAGCGTCGTCGTAGTCCGCGAACTGAGCGGCAAACGCCTCGGCCACCGCATCGTGCCCGTCCAGGAAGCGGCCGCTGGACCCGGCGACCCTGACATCCTCCCGCATCGAGGCGAGGATTCCGGGAACGTCGTGCGCCGCGATCGCGGCGTTCGACTCGGCCCGCGATTCGCGTATGGCCGCCTCGTCGGGATGAAGCGCCACCTCGTAGGTGCTCTGCTGCGGTTCGCACGCCACGAACCCCAGCGTCACGATGACTCCGAGAGCCGAGAACAAGGCGATCCAGGAGCGGGTTCTATCGGATCGATCCATCCGGCGGTGACTCCTTCTCGTTGTCGTTTGACGGGGCACGGCCGCAATCTCCCGAATCGGACGCGAGCGGGCCAGATCGGCGGCGGAAAGGGACCCCGGAAGGTCCCTGGCGGTGGCGGGAAGAGGTCCGATCGAGCCATTCTCCGCGGACACACCGACGAATGGAGCCGCAATGAACGGTATCAACCGCCAGATCAGGCTGGCCGCGCGACCGTCCGGTCTGCCAGACGACTCGTGCTGGTCTCATACCGAGGAGCCGATTCCGTCGCCCGGTCCGGGCGAGATCCTCGTGAAGATCCGCTACCTCTCGGTGGACCCCGCGATGCGCGGCTGGATGAGAGATCGCCCCTCGTACGTACCGCCCGTAGAGGTGGGAGCGGTCATGAGAGCGCTGACCGTGGGCGATGTCGTCGCCTCCAACAACGAGGCGTTTCCGGTCGGCTCCAGCGTGGCCGGAGTGCAGGGGGTCCAGGAATACGCGTTGTCCGACGGGACCGACGTCTGGGCAGCCGACACGGCGCTCGCACCGCTCCCCGCCTGGCTGAACACGCTCGGGATCGCCGGCCTGACCGCCTACTGCGGGCTGGTCGAGGTCGGGAAGCCCGAGGCCGGTGAGACCGTGCTCGTCTCCGGAGCCGCCGGCTCGGTGGGCGTCCACGTCGGCCAGATCGCGAAGATCCTCGGGTGCCGCGTCGTCGGAATCGCTGGAGGGCCGGCAAAGTGTGCGTACCTCGACGAGCTCGGGTTCGACGGCGCGATCGACTACAAGAGCGAGAACCTGTACGCGGCGATCGGTCGGGAATGCCCGGACGGTGTGGATGTATTCTTCGACAACGTCGGGGGCGAGACACTCGATGCCGCCCTCGCACACATCAATCTGAACGCCCGTGTCGTCATCTGCGGCGCGATCTCCCAGTACAACACGACGGACATCGAGGGCCCGAAGAACTACCTGGCGCTGCTGATCCAGCGCGCACGGATGGAGGGCTTCATCTACTTCGACTACAGCGGCCAGTGGCCGTCGATGCTCGAGAAGCTCGCCGCGTGGAGCGCGGAAGGTCGGCTCGGGTCTCGGGACGATATCGTGCCCGGAGGGGTAGAGATGTTCCCCGAGGCGCTGCTCCGCCTCTTCAGTGGCGACAACTTCGGCAAGCTGATGATCGAGGTGGGATGATGGACAGGCGGGATCTTTCCGGGCTCTGAGCCCTACTACTCCAACGCCGCGAGCACGGCCTCGGCTTGCCGGAGGATCCCGTCCAGGGCGGCAGTCATCTCGATTTCCAGCTCGAGCTTGAGATTCAGCAGGTTCGCGAACTCCCGACTGGCCGCGAGGGTGCGGGAATCCGTCGTGAACGGCACGGCGACCAGCCCCGTTGCCGCACCGCCCCAGGCCACCTCCGCATAGTTGGTGTTCGCGACCAGAAACGGTTCGAGTTGCCCGTAGTACTGGGTCGTCACGTCGGTCTGGATCTCCGTGATGTTGTCGAGTGCGGCCGAGTAGCTGCCTAGCAGGAAGCGCAGAGAACTGTCTTCGAGGAGTGCCAGGTCTCCTGCGCCGACGGCCTGTTCATACGTGTGGTTGATCGGAATCCAGGGGCCCTTGATGAACACGTCCCCCACACCGAACACCAGAGAGTCGAGCGCGGCCCCCTGCACGCCCTCGCCGATCCCGGTCAGGATGGACCGCGCGCGACCGGCGATGTCTCTGGAGACGGCCTGGCGGCCCAGGGCCATGGCCCGGGTCGCTTCGACGTCTGTCCGGAGAGACTCCTTCAGCTGCTCCTCTCGGATCCGTTCTCCTCGGTCCTGCCACCCGGCTTCGATCGAGAACGCGAGTAGAATACTGACGACGATCACTACGGCCTCGGTCAGGAACCGGGTCGTTGCCTTCCCCCGCTTCGCAACCCGCTCTTCGGGCCGATCCGTCACGGGTGCTCCTGACGAACGATCTTTCCGCCCAGCATGACGAAGCGCACGTCCTCCAGCGCGGCGAAATCGGCCAGAGGGTCGCCCGGGACGGCGATGATGTCGGCGAGCTTGCCGCGCTCGACAGAACCCAAGTCGTTTTCTCGGCCGAGCATCTCCGCGTTGAGAATCGTCCCGGCCCTGATCGCCTCCATTGGCGTGAGCCCCGCCTCGACGAGGCGCGAGAATTCGCGGACGCCCTGCGTGATCGGAAACCCGACGTGGTCCGTGCCCGCGAGCACCGTGACTCCCGCCTCGATCGCCCGGCCGAGACCGTCCATGGACATCGCTCGGTACTTGCGCGTCAGGTCGTTCATCTTCGCCTGGGCCTGGCTGGCCGGCTCCTCCTCGAGGTAGTAGTCGCCCACGTATATCGTCGGGACCAGATAGACGTCCCGTTCCACCATTAGGCCGATCGCCTCGTCGTCGATGAACGTCCCGTGCTCGATCGTCCGGACTCCAGCCAGAACGGCCTGCTTGATGCCCGCGGCCGAGTGGGCGTGAGCCGCCACGGGCACTCCCAGGCGGGAGGCCTCCTCGACCATCACGGTCAGTTCCTCGGGGCTGAAGTGGGCCCGCGTCGGGTCGTCACCTACCGACATCATCGCTCCGCTGGCCAGGACCTTGATCCAGTCGCTCCCGAACTTGACCTCCTCGCGAACCGTCCGGCGGATCTCATCGACGCCGTCCACCACGAGACCGTCCCCGATCACGGCGTGTTCGGGCCCGATGAAGTTCAGGTCTCCGCCTCCGCCCGTGATCGACAGGTAGTGTCCCGCCCCATGAATCCTGGGCCCGATGAACCTCCCCTCTTCAATCGCCGTGCGGACATCCAGGTGCGCGTAGTGGACGTCGGCGTCCCCGAGGATGCGGATCGTCGTCCAGCCTGCGTCGAGCATCTGTCTTACGACATCGAGCCCACGGAGCGCCTTGTATCCCGATGACCGGCGCATGTGGTCGACCTGGTAGTCATCCGTCTCGATCAGGACGTGGGCATGCGCGTCGATCAGCCCGGGGAGGCAGGTCCGATCGCTCAGATCGACCACGGTGGCCTCGGTCCCGGCGACGGAGCCGGTGGGCCCGACTTCGGCGATGCGGTCCCCCTCGACCCGCACGTCCACGTTCGTCGAGGGCACCGATGACACCGCGTCGATCAGCGTGCCGCAACGGAGGACCGTGGTCTGGGCGGCGGCGGGAATAGCTGCAGTCAAGAAGACCGTCAGGGACGCCAGCATCGGCTTTCGTAGCATGCTCAGAGCTTCCTTCCGCTAACGATGTGCGCAGGGGAATCGAACACCACGTCGCCGTTCGGCTCGACGAAGTGGGCGAGCAGCTCCTCCGCTTCGTCCAGGATCGCCTGAATTGTCGGCTCGGAAAGCATGACGCCCATCACGGGGAGCCAGCCACGAAGGTCGGCCTCGATCATCGCCCTGATGCTGGGAAACCGACCTTCTCCGGTGATGGTCGTGACCCGGGGAGAGTCGACGCCCGCGCCTTCGAACAACGCCCTCAACTCGTGCGGGTCGCCGAGGCAGAATGGGGCGCGGAGCGCATCCGCGGCCGCATCGCCTCCGAGGCGTTGCAGGATCTCGACCTCGATCGAGTAGGAGGGCTGCCTCTCCAGCCCGTCCCAGACGGCGACCGCGAAGGCTCCACCCGGACTCAGCACCCGCAGCATCTCGCGAATCGCCAGCTCGCGATCCGGGAAGAACATGAGCCCGAACTGACTCACGACCGAGTCGAAAGACGCGTCGGGAAAGGGCAATTCCGAGGCCGTACCCTCCTGCCAGTCGACCGCGGGCTCCAACTGCCCGGCGATCGCGAGCATCCCGGAATTCAGGTCGAGCCCGGTAACGGCCCCATCCAGTCCGACTCGTTGCAGCGCGGTGCGAGCGAGGACGCCCGTACCACAGGCCACGTCGAGCACCCGGTGGCTGAACGTCGTGCTCGCGGCATCCAGCACTCGTTCGCACCACTCTTCGAACAGGGCTGGAACGTGAAGGTCTTCGTACGCCGCCGCGGCGGCGGTTTGCTCGTCCAAGGGATTCTCCGGTTCAGGGCGTCTGCTCGGCCCGAACGAGGTCGAGAGCCGGGCCGAACTCGGCGTCGGCATTCTCGAGCAGTCCGAAAGCACGCGCATACAGTTCGCGGGCTTCGTCCATCCGTCCTTCGCCAGCACGGATTCTCGCCAGACCGATCCATGCCGGGGCACGGTGCCACACACCGTCGGCGGCAACTTCGTACCACATCGCGGCTTCGGCATCCCTTCCCGAGGCGGCGAGCAGCTCGGCGCGCAGGAACGCGGGCGTCCGGTCGGCCAGTCGACGATCGAGATACGTGGGCGTCGGGAACCCCAGCCACCCCGACGTTCGCTCCCAGTAGCTTGCCTGGAGAAGCGACTCCAACGCGTCTCCGACGTCGCCCCGCGTGGCGGCAGCAACGGATTCCGCCTCCAGAGTCAGATCGCGAGCGAAGCCATCAAGTCCTTCGTCGTCGGAGGACCAGGTTCGGAGGGCCACGATCTCGGCCTCCGCGGCCTGACCATCGCCGGCCGCGAGAGCCAGACGCGCGAGCAGGTAGTGGCGAGCGACTTCCTCCCCGGTACCCACGGGGGCGCGGCTGGACGACAGCGCGCTCCGGGCAGCCGAGATCCGCTCCGGCGACGCTCCGAGCGGGTGCAGGGCGACCCACGCGCGATCCTGCAGATAGGCCGGTCCGAGCGCTCGCTGTGCACCCTCCAGTGCGGCTTCGGCTTCCGACAGTCGACCGAGGCCTCCGTCGATCCGGGCCGCCCAGCGGGCGGCCACGGTGCGAGCGGTATCCGTGACGGCCCGTTCGGAGAACTCGCGGACCAGCGCGCGAACGGTGCCGGCGTCGTGCCCCATGACGGCCGAGAGGAGCTCGCCGGTGGACCAGGCAATCGTCGCGGGCGACTGCTCCGATTCGGCGGCTCGAAGCCGCGCGAACCCGCTCGCCACATCGGCCGAGTCCCCCGTCAGGAGCCCGCCAGCCAGCCGGAGGACCCACGGCCAGAGGTCATCCACCGGCAGCGAATCGAGATTGGCAGCCCAGGCGTACAGGGAGGACGTGTCCGACTGCGCGCCGCCGATCTGGGCCAGGTGGTAGTAGACCGGAGCTAGCCCTGGATCGATCTCGATCGCGCGCTCGTAGGCGTCCCTGGCCTCGGCGAGGGTCCTCCCGCTGTACATGCCCGCGTGAGCGATCTGTTCCCCGAGCTGGAACCAGCCGGCGAGGTCGTCCGGGTAACGCTCAACGAGCGCGGAATAGGCCCGAATGGCGTCCAGGTGTCGTCCCTCGCCGCCCGCCAGGGCAGCGGTGAGCCGCATGCGATCACGAAGACCCAGTCGATCCTGGTGTTCGACGGCAAGGAGGTAGTGCGCGACCGGATCGTCGATGTCGTAGTAGTCGGCCACGTACCCGGCCCAGTAGGCGGCCAGGGCGAACGCTGAGTCGAGCGCCACCGCACGACGGAGGAGCTCGAACGTCTCGGCGGTCCCCAGTCCGTTCCGGAAGTTCTGGACCCCGGTCAGGTACAACCGGAGAGCCTCGTTCGACTCCGTCGTGAGGCCGTCGAGCTCCGCCAGAGACACGTCCTCCTGCAACAGACCGTCCGCGACGAGATCGCTTACGAGACCGTCGACCAACCGGAGAAGGTCGTCCAGCTCCCCCTCGACCGATGCGGTCGCATCCTCGCCCGTCTGGTTGTGCACGGTCGCGCGGAGCTGGACGGAGGTTCCCGCCGCGACCAGGCTGCCGACGAGCGCCCGCCCCGCCCCGAACCCCGTCGCGATGTCCAGCGCGTCATCAGGGGATCCCACATCACCAAGATTCCGAACTCGCGCGAGGGTTGCCGCCGGATCCACGACGGCGAGCCCGCCGACTCCATCGAGCTTCGTGCTCAGGAGATCGACCAGCCCCTCGCGGAGATAGGCGACATCGTCGCCACCTCGTACCTCGAAGGGCAGAACCATGATCGAGGCCGGATCCACATCGACCGTGCGCAGGGTCGGTACGCGTGGGATCCACCACCAGGCACCGGCAGCGAAGACGACCGTGGCGACGAGGAGGAGCGCCCAGCGGACTCCCGTGCCTACTACCGGCTGTCCGTCCTCGGCCTCGATCGCTCGGGCGCCGCCCTTCTCCGTCAGGCGAAACGCCCACGAGAGCCCGAGAGCGACGGGGAAGCCGATGACGGCCAGGACCACAAGGACAGTGAGGGCCCGATCGGGGAGTCCCAACCGCGGCAGGATGAGGTCGGCACCCTCGAGCGCGGCAAACGCGATCGCGACGTACGCGGCGGCGACGCGGACCACCCGTCGCCGCTTCAGGTCCTGCCAGAGCCCGCCCGTCATCCGTGTCGCCTCATGGGGAAGCTTCGGCCGCGGACAGGTCTTCTGGCAAGGCGCGAATCATGGGTCCTGACGGGCGGCCGGCTCCCGAACTGCCCGGCGATACTCGAATACGTAGTCGATACCGGCCACCAGGCCCACGACCGCGGTGAGACCGAGCAGCCACTGCGGCGGCGGCCCCGCTCGCAGGAGCCAGCCCAGGAACACGAACTGAAACACCGTCGCAGTCTTTCCCACCCACCTCGGCTTCAGACGGAGCACATCGCCTCGCCGGCCGAACGCCAGAATCGCGAAAGATCCCAGCACGACGACGACGTCCCGCAGGGCGATGAGCAGCAGGTGGAGCAGCGGCAGGAGCCCGTTGAACAGAAGCACCAGCACGAGTGACAGGACGAACGCCTTGTCAGCGATCGGATCACTAATTCGCCCGAAATCACTACGGGCGTCCAGCACCCGGGAGAGAAACCCGTCGAGAAACTCGGTGGCACACGCCACGACGAAGAACCACCACCAGAGGTGAGGCTCCTGGAACGGCAGCAGGATGGCGAGGATGAGGCGTACGACCGTGAGGCCGTTGGGGATCAGGGAGCGCACTGATGAGTCAGTCACTCTCGGGTCTCCCGTCTACACCGCGTCGCGCATCAATTCGGCGGCGCGAACCTCGCGGCGAGCTCGGCATAGCGCGGGTCCGCGCGAAGGTTGTCGGCGGACGGATCCCGACCCAGGCGCTGAAGCTGGGCGGCGTCGGTCTCGAACGCCTCCTCCAGGGCCGAAAACGCCTCGTCCGTATCGCCCAACTCGAACAGCGCGACGGCAGTGTCGTACGACGCGCGGTTCGCATCTGACAGATAGACGACAGTCGAGTCGCGATTCCCGGCACGGGCGAAGGCGTACGCCAGGCCGAGCTTCACGCTGGCCGCGTTGTCACCCGCGCTTCTCAACGACTCGCGGAACGCGCCTACGGCCTCCCCGGGGTCGCCGCCGGTCGCGGCGGCCCAACCCAGATTGTACCAGGCGTACCAGTCGTCCGGCTCCATCTCGAGCACCTTCCGCGACTCGGCAATCGACGCCGGGAAGTCGCGGGAATAGAAGAGCCGGTCCGCCAGGAGATTCCGGTAATTGACGGAGAGCGGATCCAGTTCGATCGCCCGGCGGGATTGGGACACGGCTTCGTCATATCGACCGAGCGCTTCGAGAATCTGGGCATAGCGGGCATGTATGGCGGCAGATCCGGGGTTCAACTCGAGCCCCGTCAGGACCGCGTCCTCCGCCTCGTCCAGTCTCCGCTCGAAGCTGAGCAGCCGCGCCTCCGTGGCATACGCTTCGGCCAGCGCCGGGTCGAGCTCGAGGGCTCTCTCGAGCGCCTCCCGCGCCCTCGGGTGCGCGATCTCGGGGCCCATCTGCCCCCAGTTCCAGGCTGAAAGCACGGTATTCGCGAGCCCCAGCCAGCTGAGCGCGTAAGACGAGTCGGCCGCGAGCGCCGTCTCGAAGAGGGCCTCGACCTCCTCCAGATCTTGCCCGAACGCCCCCCGCGTCTCCCAGGCATAACGAGCGCGTGTGTAGAGCTCGTACGCCTCCATGCTCTCCGTCGGCACCGTCTCGAGACGCTGCGCCACTTCGGGGGTCAGCGTCGCGCTCAGGGCGCTCGCGATCTTGGTCGCCAGATCGCTCTGGATCGCGAAGATGTTCGCGGCGCTCAGCTCTTCGTCGTACGTCTCGGCCCAGAGATGACGGTCACTCGCGGCCTCGATAAGCTGGACGTTGACGCGTACCCGCTCCCCCGCGCGCTGGATGCCGCCCTCGAGAACCGTAGCCACGCCAAGTTCGTCGGCGATCTCGCTGATCGTCTTCGTCGTGGCCGCATACTGCATCACCGACGTCCGGCTGATCACCGTCAGCGAATCGATCTTCGAGAGCTGCGTGAGCAGGTCGTCGTGCATGCCTTCCGAGAAGTACTCGTCCGCCTGCTGCTCGCTGCGGGTCGCGAACGGCAGCACGGCGATCGATCGCAGGTCCTCCGACGGGCCCGCGACCGCGGCTACCCTGGTGGCCTCGCCGTCCTCGACGACATTCCCGGCGTTCCCGAACAGCATCCACCCGGCGGCAATCGCGCCCCAGAGAGCCAGTGCCGCGCCGCCGCCGAACAACGCGTTCCTCCAGGTGAGGAGACCGCCGGAACCCTCCGCAGTGGCCGCTCTCTCGACCGGCCGGCCGGCACTCCCGGCCTCCGCTTCCGCACGCGGCCGAGCGCCCAGTCCTTCCTGAACGAAGGCTGTGGCGACGACAATCGGCAGACCCAGGACGAGGAGACCCAGCGCGAACGCGGGGAACCACTCCGGAAGCCCGAAGTTCTGCTGGAGGACGTCAACGACCTGGAGAGCGATCCACGAAACGACCAGATAGATGCCGACCACCTGCCAGAGGGAACGGCGGTGGATCTCGTGGATGATGTCGGTGAGTCGGGCCATTCAGCGCGCGGATGAGGGGAATCGACGAAGCGAGGACCGCTTCGCTACGGTTCACACGGCTGGAAAGTGGCGATTGCGGGGGCGCGAGTCCAGCTATGCACGCAGGGGGCCGATGGCTCGACGAACGGCGATCCCGAAAGCACAGCCACGTAGTATGTTCGAGACACGTCGCTGGAAGTCTGACCGGCCTCACCGGAGCAACGCCACATGAAGATCCGACTCGTCGCAATCCTCGCCTTCGTTCTCATCGCCATCCCCGGTGTTTCCGCCGCGCAGGAGCGATCGGTGGCGGAGTACGTGGCGGCGATCGAGGGACCGCAGGACTCCGCAGGCCCGAATGACCTCGGCGACAAGACGATCGAAGAGCTTCTGGAGGAGTTCGGCGTGCCCGGGGTCAGCGTTGCCGTTATCAAGGACTTCGAGGTGCACTGGGAGAGGGGCTACGGGATCGCGGACGTCGAGACGGGAGCACCAGTCGACGCCGAGACGATGTTCCAGGCCGCGTCGATCAGTAAGCCGGTGACCGCCATGGCCGTGTTGAAGGCCGTCGAGGACGGACTCTTCACGCTGGACACCGACATCAACGAAATCCTTACGTCGTGGCAGCTCGACGGCGGCGAGTTCACGCGAAACCGGCCCGTGACGCCCAGGACGCTGACCAGCCACACCTCCGGTCTCGGGGACGGGTTCGGGTTCCCCGGATACGACCCCGACGCCGAGTTGCCGACCGTCCCCCAGATCCTCGACGGACACGAGTTGTCGAACGTCCGGAAGGTCTTCATGGAGCGCGAGCCCATGACGCTCGCGGAGTACTCGGGAGGCGGGGTCACCGTGATGCAGCTGGCGCTGAGCGACGCGCGGGGCGCCTCGTTCACGGACATCATGCACCACGACGTCCTCCAGCCCATCGGCATGACCCGCAGCTCGTTCGAGCAGCCGATCTCGCCGGAGAACGACGCGAACGCGGCGCGTGGTCACGGCGGCGAGGGGCAGGCCCGGGGACCTAAGTGGCACGTATACCCGGAGCAAGCGGCGGCCGGTCTCTGGACCACATCCGGCGACCTAGCCCGTTTCGCGATCGAGGTGCAGAAGTCGGCGATCGGCAAATCGAACCGTGTGTTGTCGCGCACGACCGTGCAGGAGATGCTCTCGCCCGTCGGCGTCGGAGCATTCGCGGTGGGCTTCGTCATCGACCGCGAGGGAGAGGGCTGGTACTTCAGCCACGGCGGCGGCAACTGGGGGTTCCGGTGCACGGTGCTCGCGCACAAGACCAAGGGCTATGGCCTGGCAATCATGACCAACGCGGATCGCGGCGGCGCCGTGATGGCGGAGGTCAGCCGGCGGATCCAGATGGCCTACGAGTGGGACTCGATGGCCGAGCCCGCGCCGCGCGGTTACGACCCGCCGATCGAGCGAGGATCGTGACCGCTCAGGTCAGATTCGGCCGAGACGACTCCGGGGCGGTGACCAGCATGACGCTCATGCAGGGCGGGGGCGCGCAGACCGGCGAAAGAGTCCCCGGAGGCGACCACCCTCGCGTTCACTGACCACGGAGACGGATAAGTGAGAAAGATCCTGGCAGTTACGGTCCTCCTGGGCGGAGCGGGGTGCTCCTCTACCCCCGAGGAGGCCAACGATACGCTCGGCGCTCTTTTCGCCGATGACGTCACCGTCGTCGACCTCACGCACGCCGTGAGCGCCAGCGCGCCGTACTGGCCCGGCCCTGATACCAGCCCGTTCGTCCACGACACGATGGCCGCCCACGCTGACGGCGCCCCAATGATGGCAGCGTATTCGACGCCCGAGCACTTCGGCACACACTTCGATGCGCCCGTGCACGGCGGAATGGGACTCCCTTCGGTGGACCTCGTGCCGCCCGCGGACCTCTTCGGACCCGCGGTCGTAATCGACGTTTCTGGCCGGGTCGAGTCCGACGTCGACTATGAATTGTCCGCCGACGACGTGCGTGCGTGGGAAGCGAGTCACGGCCCGATTCCCTCCGGCGCGATCGTGCTCATGCGGTCTGGATGGCCGACCAGGTGGGCCCAGGGTGACCGTTACTACAACCGCGGGGAGGACGGCCGGCTCCACTTCCCCGGCTTCAGCGAAGATGCCGCGCGGCTGCTCGTGGAGGAGCGGGACATCTCCGGAATCGGAGTCGACACGGGCAGCGTCGACCCCGGAGACGCGGACGGATTCCCCGTCCACGGGATCGTGAACGGCTCCGGAGCGTTCCACCTCGAGAACCTGGCGGACCTGTCGTCGATGCCAGAATCGGGGGCATACCTGATCGTCGCGCCGATCAAGATCGAGGGCGGGTCGGGCGGGCAGGTGCGCGTGTTCGCGGTTCTGCCCTAACCGGACTCGAATCACCCTGGGAGCCCCCGGGCGTGTCCCGGATCCGACCATGTGCGGGCATGTAGTTGGAGTTGGGGCAAACTGACGCTCCGGAGCAACCACCAGGTGCCGCATTCCGTCCCACACGACGTCGACACATCGATTCCTCGCCGGCTTCCATCGGTGCAGGGGGCCTTACACCTCAAGGGTCGCGATGCCCCCGGGGCACCTTTGACCGATCGGCGCGTTTTGTGCTCCTCCTTCGGATAAATCTCTGTGTACCTGTGTCGGAGGCGTACCCCAATGGCGGCTCCGGGCGGACACGATTCTGATGTCGAAGCCCTTCTCGCCGAGCTTTCGGCCGGCGGCTCCTCAGCGCTGGATGAGCTTGTACCGCTTGTGTATCGGGACCTGCGCTCCATCGCTCACCGTCACCTGTGCGCCGAGAAGCCCGGGCACACGCTGGACACGACTTCGCTCGTGCACGAGGCGTATCTGCGACTGATCGATCTTCACCGCGTAGAGTGGCATGACCTGCCCCACTTCCTGGCCATGGCCTCCCGAATGATGCGACGAGTCCTCATCGATTTCGCCCGGAGGAGACGAGCGGAAAAGCGCGGGGGCGGGGTCGTGCACGTCACGCTCACGGACCCCCGGGGGGGGCATACCGTGAGTATCGACGACCTCCTCGCGCTCGACGAGGCTCTGTGCGAGCTGGAGGCTTGCGAACCGCGCCGCTGCCGCGTCGTGGAATGTCGGTTCTTTGCCGGTCTGACGATCGACCAGACGGCGGACGCGCTGCGTGTGTCTCCGGGCACTGTGAAGCGCGACTGGAGGCTGGCACGCGAGTGGCTGAACCGGCGACTCGCGGAAACGACGGAGCCGTCACCATGATCGATCACGGGGGAGAGGCCGGTCCGTTCGATCGCCTGTTCGAAGCCTTCAATCCTGATGCGCCCGAAAGGGAATCGGTCGGCCTCTCCGCTGGAGACCATCTGGGTCCGTATCGCATCGAACGTCTGCTCGGACGAGGGGGAATGGGGGCCGTCCTGCTCGCCCGTCGTGACGACGGGCAGTTCCACCAGAAGGTCGCGATCAAGGTCCTGCGCCACGACGTCATAGGAGAAGAACCACACCGGCACTTCGTCACGGAGCGGCAGATCCTGGCGCAGCTGGACCACCCGAACGTCGCTCGTGTGTTCGACGGGGGACTGACCGACGACGGACGCCCCTACCTCGTCATGGAGTATGTCGAGGGAAAACCGATCGACCAGTTCTGCGACGATGGGCGCCTGGGTATCGGTGACAGGCTGCGCCTGTTCATCGATGTATGCCAGGCAGTCCACTACGCGCACCAGAAGCTTATCGTGCATCGCGATCTGAAGCCCGCAAACGTCTTCGTCTCGAAGGATGGTCGACCGAGGTTGCTCGACTTCGGGATCGCGAAACTGCTCGAACGGGGCGACGAAGCCAGAGAAACCCGCACGGGTTGGAGGCCGATGACTCCCGCGTATGCGAGCCCCGAGCAGGCCAGGGGCGACCCTATCACAACGGCGGTGGACGTATATGCCCTGGGGGTCCTGCTCTACGAGCTACTCACGGGCCGGCTTCCACACGAATTCAGCGGGCTGAACCCCGTACAGATCGCACGGGTGCTGGAGGATGTAACTCCGGCGGCCCCCAGCGCAGTCGTAAAGGGGAGCGCTCCGCAGCGAGGCGATGGCGATCAGGAAGCCCTGCGTGCGAGGGCTCGGCTTCGGGGCGCGGGCGTGCAGACACTGGAACGCAAGCTCGCCGGGGATCTGGACGAGATCGTGCTCAAGGCGCTCCACCGAGACCCGCGGCGCAGATACTCGAGTGCGTCGGCGCTGGCGGTGGATATCACTCGGCACCTTCAGGGGCGTCCGGTCGCGGCTCGTGCTGACACCCTCGGTTACAAGCTCTCCCGGTTCCTCGGGCGTCACCCGGCAGGGACGGGCCTGGCGGTCACGATCGTCCTGTCCCTCTTCGGGTTAGTCGCGACCATGAGGATCCAGTCCGATCGGATCTCCCACGAGCGTGACCGGGCGGAGCGGGTCACCGAACTGCTGGGAGATGTGCTCGCCAGCGCAGACCCGACGGTCGTACCGGGAGAGGAACTCACCGTGCGGGAAGCCCTCGACCGGGCGGTCGAGAGGCTGCAGTCGGAACCCGAGGAGAACGATCCACTTGTCTATACCCGACTCATTGGCGTGATCGCGTCGGCCTACGACAACCTCGACGCTCACGACCGAGCCGTGGAGCTCTCGACGGACGCCGTGGATCGGCTGCGGAACGCGGTTCCTTCCGATCATCCGCTCTACGTCGAATCTCTCAATCGGCTTGGCGGGGTGCTCATGCACGCAGGACGAGGCGACGAAGCAGTCGACGTTCTCGCGGAAGCACTGGACATCGCTCGCGACCTCAGGGCGGAGCGCCCGATTCAACTGGCTTCGACGCTGAACTCGTACGGACTGGCGCTACACGCGAGAGGCCAGGCGGAAGCAGCGGAGCCCCTGTACCTGGAGGCGCTCGAAATATACGACGGGCTGGGCTCACCAAGAGACTCCGCCGTCGAGGTCGTTGTCGCGAACCTGGGCTGGGCCGCTCACGCGCGCGCGGACTGGGAGACGGCGGAATCGCGGTTCCGAGATGTGGTCGGGATGCGACTTGAACGCCTGGGCCCGAACCACCCGCGAACGGCCATTGCAAGACTCAACCTCAGCGACGTACTCAATCGCAACAATCCGGGTGGCCTATCCGGACGGTCATTCGCAGCTGGCGAACGCGCTCCGGATCAACGCCAGCCTGCTCACCAATCTGGGCCGCCTCGACGAAGCCGCGGAGACCCTCGAAGAAGCGCTCGTGATATACCGCGGCAACGAGACCTCGTATGGGAGCGCGATTCGCTACGCGACGAACCAGCTGGCCCGAATCCGAGAGCGACAGGGACGTCTTGACGAAGCGCTCGACCTGTACACGACGTCGGCCGAGGGATTCGCGAGAGCGGTCGGCGAGTCCCATCCCTTCACCGCCGTAGTGCACACCAATATTGCCTGGGTCGAGCACAACCGTGGGCGAAACGAGCAGGCGGAGAAGATCTTCCGCCAGGTGATTCCGGTGCTCGATTCGGCCTGGGCCGGAACCCCCTCGATCGCGCTGACCCTCGTAAACTTCTCGAGCGTCCTGGCGGCGGAGGGCAAGTGCCACGAAGCGGTGCCCGTCCTTCAGCGGGCAGAAGAACTCGAGCTGAGACAATTCCCGGAGGACCATGACCGTGTCGTGCGGGCGCGGCGCATCCTCGGTGGATGTCTGATCGATCTAGGGCGCCTCGAAGAAGCCGAGGCACCACTCCTCTCCGCGTACCGATCGCTGCTTGCGACACGCGGAACGACGGACGGCTTCTCGATCGCGGCAGGCGGGGATCTCGCTCGCCTCTACGAACTCTGGGGAAAGAAGGAGCAGGCCGCCGAGTACGCCGCGGTGTCACAGCCGCCTCCCATGTAGCCCTTCTCTACGACTTGATTCGTGCCTTCCAACGACACTCGTGTGCAGTCCTTGACCAAGAGGCCGGGGTTTTGCGCCTCTCCTAATGAAGGGGGATCACAAAGAAGGGGGGGATCATGAAGACTCACGGGGCCACCAACGGAATGCTGCACGGCCAACCGCTCAGAGCCTTCGGTCTAGCTCTGGCGATCGTCATTGGGGTGATCGTCGGCCTCTTCTGCGGCTTGAGCTTGATCTTCACCGTTCTGGAGATCGTGACGTGACCGAGCCCTGGGCGGGCTCAAGCCTTTGACCTGGAGGCGGACCCGGCTGCCGATCGGTCGGGTCGCGCCTCCGCGAAGGTCGCACCGTCGGGGATGCGGTCGGGTGGAAGGCCGGAAGCCGCCTCCAGGCGACCGCTGAAGTTGAAGAAGGACACGAGAGCGGTGACCTCCCAGATCGCCGGCTCGGTCCATCCGGCGTCCCTCAACCTGTCGATGTCCCCGGCGTCGACGAAGGACGGCGTTTCGGTCAGCTTGCTGGCATATGCAAGCAGTACCCTCGTCTTCGGGTCCAGGTCGTATTCCGGCCACTCGGTCGCGAACGTATGGTCGAGGTGTTCATCCCCCGTAAGGCGACGCACCGCCGCCGTGTGGAGGCCCAGTCAGGGGGCTCCGCCGACCTTCCCGTTCACAACCGTCGCCAGCATCTCGCGCTGCAGTCGACTGAACGGCGAGGCGCGACGCAGGTGGAGGTACTTGTAGAGAGCGCCGGTCGGGCGTGCTACGCGAAGGTCCACCGCGAGAGCCTGAAAGACCCCGGGAACGATCCCCCCGTACTGACCACGGACGATACGGAAGAAGAGCTTCCGCACGCCCGTGGCCCGCTCCGGCGAGATGATCGGGATGTTCGCCATGGTCATCCGTCCTATTTCAGGATTCATTGTACAGTATGTCTTGCCAAATAGCCTACCCGCATCTCCGGGCGAGTGTCAAGTTCGACGGACAGGCTGTACAATGGAATCCATGACGAGCACATCGGGGTCGAGGCCGTATCGAAAAGTCGAACGCGCCCGCAGGGAAGAAGAGACCCGGCTTCGCATCACGAGGGCCGCCATGGAACTCCATGGTTCCGTCGGCCCGGCGAAGACGAGTGTCACGGACGTGGCGAAACGGGCCGGCGTGAGCCGGATGACCGTGTACAATCATTTCCCCACGGACGTCGATCTGTACATGGCGTGCTCGACGCGCTGGGCGACCGAGAATCCGTTCCCGGATCCGGGCAAGTGGCCTGCAGTCGACGACCCCTCGGAGCGGTTGAGGACCGCACTCCTGGAGCTATACGGCTGGTATCGACTCAACCAGGAGATGCTCTCGCGAGTGTTCCGAGACATTGCAGCCGTCCCGGCGCTGGCGACCGTCATGGGTCAGCTGTGGTCCCCCTACGCCGAGGCGATGGTGGCAGCCCTCTCGGACGGATGGCCCGCTGGAGGCGCATGGGACGACCCCCAGGCCGTACTTCAC
Organism: Gemmatimonadota bacterium; assembly: GCA_039587355.1. Taxonomy (GTDB): domain Bacteria; phylum Gemmatimonadota; class Gemmatimonadetes; order Palauibacterales; family Palauibacteraceae; genus Palauibacter. Next base: position 51,612 of record JBDHIO010000025.1, read on the forward strand.
CTGCTGGTCGACTTCCACACCTGGAACGTGCTCACATCCCACGGGCTGGACGACGACGAGGCCGCAGAGCTGGCTTCGCGTCTGGCCACCGGGGCGGGATCGGCCTGAGCCGTCGATTGTAGAATGCCGCGCCTGCCCTAGATTCCCGTCATGAACGCATCAGGAGGTTCGGGCGGGGGGTTGATCTCACGGATCTCGGGGTGGGGTAAGCTCCTGAAAGCGGGTGCCTACGGCGCAGTGGTCGTCGTCGGGTATCTGGTCGGCGTCTACGTGAGACTCGAGAATGGGCTCGACGTCGTCTCCTCGACCGTCTCGGAACCAGGCGTCGCGTACGCGTCCTCTCCCTCACGTGGTGATGAGGCGCTCTCTCTGACGGATCGATTCAGGGCCGAGTTCATGCAGAGCCTGGCCGAGGTCTATTTCGAGCGCTCCGACGAGCTTCCGGCGCCATTCGTTTCCGCGGGCGAGAACCTCGCCGAACGCACGAACAACTGGACCTTCGGTCTGACGTGGAAGGGCGTGGCTCACAACAGGTCCCGTACCGACCCGCTCTTCGTGTCTTCCGTGGACGTGCGTGTCGCTCTCGCGGAATCGAGACCCTTCCCGTGGCCCGAACTGCCTGTCACCCCGGACGTCGACGTCCGAACAGGACTCAGGTTCATCTCCGCCGAGGACGTCGGGCTCGGTCCCGCCATGGATGTGCGGTGGGAGATCTCGAACCCCGCCCTCGGCACCGTCGAAAGCGGTAGCAGGGACATGCTGTACCACGATTCGTTCCTGAACGAGTTCGCCGGAGCGTCCTTCTGCGACGGTCATCCGTTTCGCCTCTGGTCCGTCGGGCCCGGCGGGCGTCTGGGTTCGTCGCTGTTTCTCGAGATCCCGCCTCCGTCAGAGGCGGGCGCGACCCGGTTCGAATTCGAGGGACAGTGGTACGAGGAGATCCGTTCCCTCGAGCGACTGAGCGAGGTCACGCCGACCGCGAGCAACGACAGCCTGATGCTGCGACTCGGATTCACGTCGCTGGTGGGGGAGCCTTTCGAGATCGATCGCGTGACGGCGATTCCGGATACCATCGCGATGCTGACGCCGCGTGAGGAGCTGCTGGAGTACGACCCGCGCCTTCCCTACAGCTGCAGCATCGTGTCACCCGGGGCGATCGATCTGCCGGGATTTCTCCTTGCGGTCATCCCTCAACAGTTCACGGGTTTGGGAGTGCTCGAGCGCCCGTCTGGCGTGGACGTTCTCGTTGAGCGGTTGTTCGTCGATGCGGCCTCACTCGAAGAGGGGAAGTCGACCCGTGTGGGCACGACGCCGGACGTCTTCCTGAACCCGAAGGGGGCGCTGAGCGTATATCTGGAGTTGGACCGGCCGCGAAACGGGACCTACGACATCGAATGGTGGGTGAATGGCGAGCTGGTGAACAACACTGCGCTCGAGGCGCTCGTCCCGAACGCGCTGCGATTCGACCCGTACGAACACATCGACTGGTTCAGGCCGGGCGGCGAACACTAGCCGCCGATCGGGCCTCCCGAACCGCGGATCTCGCGAGCCCGTTTCGTACGTCGCCCCTCTGGACTGCGCCTACCGGGATCCCTCTATTCGGACGTCCAGGAGCTCTGATTCCCGCGCGATCCCGTGACGATTACGGGAACGGCCAGCCTCGGAACGAACGATGACCTGCCCGATCGGTAGACCCGCCCCCCGCCCTCTCGGCCTCCTCGCGCTCGGAGCGCTGCTCCTCCGGTCACCCGGAGCCGAGGCTCAGCAGCCTCCCCAGACGCAGACCGACGACTACACGCGGTACGAGCTGCTGCAACCCGGGAGCGCGGCGTTCCGGATCATCTACGACGTGTCCGCGACGACGACGGGAGCCCGGTACTACTTCAACACGATCCGCGCGGGAGCCGAGGAAGAGGTCAACAGCGTCACCGATCTCAGGACGGGACGCCCCCTCGAGTGGTCTCTGGTGGACGGCGCCGAGGCTCGAGATAGCGGGCACCCGCGCGCCAGCCTCGACGGGCGGTACATCCGTGTGACGCTCGCCCGGCCCGTACCCGAAGGCGGGCAGGCGCGAATTCGGATCGACAAGACGTATGTGGACCACGAGAGCTACTTCGTCGAGGCCGATGGGGTGATCGCCTTCGATCGGTCGCTGGGGATTCGCCGCAACGCCGTCGTCCTGCCCAGAGGATTCGAGCCGATCGCCGCAAACTACCCGGTGCAGGTCGAGACCGAGGCGGACGGGCGAATCCGGCTGAGCTTCCTGAGTCCGGGACCGGCGGCCGTGCCGCTCCGTATCCGGGGGAGGCCCCTCGCGAACGGAGCGCCCCCGACGCGACGCGACGCGAACCGCGAGCCCGTACCGACCTCCGGCGGCGGATCACCGACCCGCGCGAGGCTCGGGTACAGCGCCCCGCAGCGCGCGTTCCAGAACCCCGACATCACGTATTTCCTGAACGCCCCGTCGACCAGCTCCTTCCGGCTGTTTCACGACTTCACCGAGGACCGTCCCGGAGTCGACCGCTATCTCAACGTCGTACGACCGGGGAGCACCGCTTCGGATCCGGAGGCGTTCGACCTGGACACCGGCGAGCGCCTCGAGGTCGAACAGCTGAAGGGAGCCGTGGTCGCCGAACGCGACATCCTCCCGGCGAGTCAGGTCGATTCGGACACCGAAGTCGTCGTGATCTGGTTCGACCCGGTCCCCCGGGGCGGAACGACGCGGCTCCGGATCTGGGAGACCTACACCGATCCCGGGCGATACGTGCTGAACGGCGAAGAGTTCGTCTGGGATCGCAGCTTCGGTCGCGCACGGAACACCGTCGTCCTGCCCGACGGCTGGTACCTCACGGCCAACGCGATCCCCGCGGTGATCGACGAGACCGAGGACGGCCGGATTCGTCTGCGATACGTGAATCCGCGACCGGATCAGATCCAGGTCTTCGTGAGAGGGCGGGCCCGCTAGCCGCCTGCCAGGACCCCTTCGCTACGACCCCTTCGCTAGGACCCCTTGTCGAAGATCACTCTCCAGATTCCGTCGTCATCGAGACGCCAGATGGAGTTGAAGCGGCCGACCTCCTGACCGTCCGGACCGCGCACCGGGCCCGAGCTCAGCGCGAGCGTCCCGGACTCGAGCACCTCGACGAGATCGGGGTGCCACGAGAACGGAGCGGACTCCCCCTCGAAGAACGCCCGCCACGCTGCTCCCACGGCTTCCCGTCCCCGCAGCGGCTCGTTGCCGGCGAAGAAGATCGCTTCCGGCGAGATGAACGTTAGAAACGCCTCGAAGTCCCGATCGGCCATCGTCTTCGCGAACGCGATCTCCCTCGCCTCGACCTCGGCGGCGAGCGAGGCCGCCTGCCCCTGCACGGGGAGGGCAAACAGAAACGAGGCCAGACCGCCCATGAAGACCGCTCGTCTGAGGGCCGGCGTCTTCGTTCGTAGCGTCACTTCGTCACCTCGGTAGGGAGAGTGTGTCGGCGTCGCCCACCCGGTAGAACTGCTCCGACATTCTACGGTACTCCTCTATCGAGGGCAGACCGACGTCGGCCCTGCGCTCGTCGACGGACTCGGGGTCCTCGATGGGATGAAACTCGATTCCGCCCTCGACGAACATGAACTGAGTCCCGTAGCGCTGTGGGAGCCCCTGCCGGATCAGCACCCGGTCGACCAGCAACGCCAGGGACCGCCGAGATGCCTCGCCGCGCTCGGCCGCGGCCGTCATCAGGTCGACCGCCTTACGCTGGAAGGCCGTATCAGGAGTGTGTTGCAGCAGCAGCCACGCGGCGTTCGCCCCATCGTTACCGACGTCGCTGGTACCGGGCCAACCGTACGCCTCGATCAGCGCCCGCAGACGCTCGGTGTGGGCCGAGTCGACCGCGACCATCTGGCGGAGCCTGACGGTGTCGCCGAGCGACTCCGCCGTCAGGCCCTGCCGGACCTCCTGATCGCGTCGTTCCATCTCCAGAAGCTCCTCGCGGACTTGCTGCCACGGAGGAGGCGCAGGCTCTCCGCAAGCCAGCATGAGCCCGCAAAGCAGCAGACCTCCGCATTGAAACGGGCGCTTCGGTCCAGCGCGCGACATCAGGCCTGCCAGCTGAGGTCGAACTCGAGACACCGACGAATCAGTTGCCGTCGCGGTCGTACCGTGCCGGCTGGCCGCCGGACAGGCTTTCCTCGATGAATTCGCGGATGTGCTGGTTCGAGGACTCGAGGTCCTCGGCCCGCAGGTACATCATGTGTCCGCTCCGATAGCCCTCCCAGCGCATCCGGTCCTGCAGCCTGCCGCTCGGATCCATGTTCCACATGACGTACTTCGCGGTGAAGTAGTCCGTCGCGCCGTCGTAGTAGCCGGACTGCACCATGACGTGCAGGAACGGGTTTTGAGCCATGGCGCGGCGCAGCTGCTCGCCGCCGTTGTAGTTCGGGTTGCCTCCGGACCACGGGTTCACCGGGCCGAAGAGGTTGTACTGGAGGTCGGTCTCGAACCCGAGATCCTCACGAAGGTACTGGTTGATCGCGGGGGCAAAGGCGTGGTTCCAGGACGTCAGCTCCGGCGCGTAGTCGTAGCTGTCGCCCGCGTTCTGCCGATCGACCCCCAGGTATCGCGAGTCGAGTCGTCCGATCGTATAGCCCTCGTCCCGGAGCAGTTCCTTCCAGAAGAAGCCGCTCGGCACGGCCAGGTTGTGATCAAGAACGGTCTGCGTGGACAGGCCCGCATACTCGGCGGCCTGACGTGCGACGGCCTGCCGCGTGGCGTCATCTAGTGAGCCGCCCCGCGCGAGCGCCGGCAGGAGCTCGTCGATCGCGAACTGCTCGACCTCTGCGAGGAGTTCTTCCAGCTCTCGTCCCTGCAGAGCCGGGGCGAGCTTCTCGTGGTAGTGCGCGGCCGCCGTGTAGTAGGGGAGCTTGAGCACATTCGCTCGAGGCTCTGGACCTTCCGGATTCAGGCCGAGCCCCGTCGGCGAGACGAGGATGACGCCGTTCAGATACATCCAGTGCGAGTTCTGCAGCTGACCCGCGAGACCGGCGACCCGCATGGTTCCGTAGCTCTCGCCGATCAGGTACTTCGGTGACGTCCACCGTCCTTCTCGCGAGACGAACACGTCGATCCACTCCGCCAGGTACCGGACGTCCGGCTGCGCACCGAAGAAGCGGTCGCGCGGCACGCTCGAGTCCAGGATCCGGGAGAATCCCGTGTTCACGGGGTTCACGAAGACGATGTCGGCCACGTCGAGGATCGAATGCGGGTTGTCCCTCACGCCGTAGGGCTGAACCGGATAGCCCTCATCGTCGATAATCAGCGCCTTGGGGCTCGTGTACCCCAGATGCATCCAGAGCGAGCCCGATCCCGGCCCCCCGTTGAACGAAATGACGAGCGGACGATTCGGCTTGTCCGAGACGTCGGTCCGCTCATAGTAGGTGTAGTACAACGCGGCATCGATCGAACCATCGCTCCCGAAGACCGGCTGCGTCCCGGTGGTCACCTCATAGGGCACCTGAACGCCGCGGATCGTCACGACGTCGTTGGCCGTGATCGTCGAGTCGGCGGGGAGGGCGCGCGACGGGGCGACATCCTCGGGCGACTGCTGCCCCGAGACGGGGGCGAGCGCGATCAGGGATGCGACGGCCGCGAGCGCGAGTCCGCTTCGGGTCCATGTGAATTGCGACAGTTCCGTCATTTGGTTCCCTCTGAGTCAGCGGTTGATCGGGTTGTCAGGATATGCAGGTCGTGCGTCATGTGCAGGGGGTCGGCGATGACATCGGACATGGCGAGCTCAGGCAAACGGGATCGGAGATGCGGAGGTTATGAAGTTTCGGAGGATCCGAAAACCGAGTGACGCACGTCCGGGCGGGCGGATCGCTTCCGCAACCAGTAGACTGAGTCTCCTACTCGCGTGATCGCGGACACTCGCCGCGGCCTGACTTCACCCGAACAGACCGCTGGACATGAAGAGAAGAGCATTCCTCGCCCGCGCGGGGGCCGCCATCGGCGGTTCACGCATTGCCATGAGCCTCCCCGCGATCCTGGCCACCTCGACTGTCGCCTGTCGGGCCCGGGACGAGGAGGCCCCCTTCACCGTCCTGAGCGACTCCGAGGCAGCGGATCTCGCCGCGATGGCTGCGCGCATCCTGCCCTCCGATGATTCGCCCGGTGCGACGGAGGCCGGGGTTATCTACTTCATGGACGCGGCCCTCGCCGGACCGGAGAACGAGTCCCTCCCTCCGTTGCGTGCGGGGCTGGGCGAGTTCCGGACCGAGCTCCGCGACGCCTACGGGTCGGATTCGTTCGCAGCCCTCGACGAGGGCCGACAGGACGAAGCCCTCGAGGGCATCGAGACCTCGGACTTCTTCGCTACCGTCCGATACCTGACCCTGGCCGGGATGTTCTCCCACCCGTCATACGGGGGGAACCGCGGCGAAGTCGGGTGGCAGCTGATCGGGTTCGACGGACAGACTCCCACCCCGCCCCCATTCGGCTACTACGACGCTGAATACGTCCGGGAAGGGGCCTGACGATGGCGAGGAGGCAATTCCAGCAAGGCGACGCCGTGGACTTCGCGATCGTCGGCTCCGGGGCCGCGGGCGGTGTACTCGCGAGAGAACTGGCCGAGGCCGGTTTCTCCGTCGTCGTGCTCGAGCAGGGCCCGCGGATCGAGTCCGATGAGTTCCGTCACGACGAGTGGGCCTACAAGAACCTCGAGGAGTTGGCCTGGGGCCGACGGCAGGGCCACCCGCAGACCTACCGCGCGACGGAAGACGAGACGGCGGAGATCGCGGACACCGCGGTCCTCAGCTACGCGCACAACGTCGGCGGGAGCAGCGTCCATTTTTCCGCCAACTACTGGCGTTTCCGGCCGGTAGACTTCATGGAGCACAGCCTCGTCGGGGACATCCCGGGCACGAGCCTCGCCGACTGGCCCATCACGTACGAGGAACTCGAACCCTACTACACTAGGGTCGATTGGGAAGTGGGTGTCTCGGGGATCCCGGGCCCTTCCGACCCGCCCCGCTCCCGCGGGTATCCGTGTCCACCAATGCCGGTGAAGTCACCCGGAGTTCTCCTCGAACGGGCGGGCGAGCGCCTCGGCCTCGAGCCCTACCCTGCCCCGGTGGCCATTCTTTCGCAGCCGCACAACGACCGGCCGGGGTGCATTCACTGCGGCTATTGCTGGGGATTCGCGTGCGAGGCGAACGCCAAGTCCTCATCCCTCGTGACGATGATCCCGCAGGCCGAGGCCACGGGCCGTTGCGAGATCCGTCCCTTTTCGACCGTCAGCCGCGTCGAGACCGATGCCGCCGGCCGCGCGACCGGGGTCGTGTACTGGGACGCATCGGGTGTGGAGCACAGGCAGGCCGCACGGTCGGTCGTCCTCGCGGCGAACGGCGCGGAGACACCGCGACTCCTGCTTCTCTCCGAGTCGAGCCAGTTTCCGGACGGCCTAGCCAACTCGAGCGGCCTTGTTGGAAAGAACCTGATGTTCAACGGGTGGTCGTGGACCGTGGGGATGTTCGAGCACCCTGTGAACGCGTATCGCAGCATCCCGACGACCCGCGTGATCCACGACTTCTACACCGTGCCATCCGACCTCGGGTTCTACGGCGGCGGTGGTATCGATGCGAGGTGTCCGGCCGACGGGACCCCTCTGGCATCCGCCGACTGGGGAGGGCCTCCGAACAGCCCGCAGTGGGGAGCGGAGTACAAGCGATCGCTCAACCGTGTCTTCACTCATTCCGCAGCGTTCGTCGGACACACGACCACGCTGCCCGTCCCCACGAACAGCGTCTCACTCGACCCTGATGTCCGCGATCGCTGGGGACGACCCGCGCTGCGAACGACGTACCGAGACCACGCCGACGATCTCGCGACGATGCGGTTCTTCCAGCAGCGCGCGGAGGAATTGATGGACGCCGTCGGAGCGGCCCCCGTCTGGGGCGAGACGCAGGAAGACGCGTCCGGGCCGCCCTTCAGCCAGCACCTGCTCGGCACGTGCCGTATGGGAGACGACCCCGCGACGTCGGTCGTCGACCGGTACCACCGGTCGCACGACGTACCGAACCTGTTCATCTGCGACGGGAGCAGTCTCGTCACCTCGGGGCGGGGCCAGCCGACGATGACAATTCAGGCGCTCGCCTTTCGCGCCGCGGAGCACATCGCCGACGCAGCCCGCCGCGGAGATATCTGAGTCGATCGCGAGACGCGACAAACCTGCTGGAGGGTCATCTCGTTATGTTCGGAGACCCACAAACCGGACGGACGATGACCATGAAGACCCCGACTCTCTGCCTCGCGCTCGCGATCACTTTCCCACTGACCGCCGCGGGTCAGACGTTCCCCGAATTATCGGCGAACACACCCGCGGGTGAAGGCCGCGTCGAGGCCTGCGAGATCGACGGCGTCGACGGCGGCACGCGGTGCGGCCGTTTTCGGGTATACGAGGACCGAGAGGCGCAGAGCGGCCGAACGATCGATCTCGCGTTCGTGATCCTGGACGCGACCGGACCGGATGGCGCGACCAGCGACGTCGTCATGGGGCTTCCCGGAGGACCGGGACAGGCGATGACGGGCGGGGCGCGGGCGTTCGCGCGACGCGACGCGGCCATTCGGGAGACACGCGACATTCTCCTGGCCGACGTGCGCGGCGTCGGGTTCTCGCAGTCGCTCGACTGTCCCGAGTTCGAGATCGACGTGGAGGATCGGTTCGGGAACGTGTTCCCACCCGAGCACATCCGGATGTGCCGCGATGCGCTCGCGGAGCGGGCGAATCTCGGGCTGTACACTACGCCGCTCTCAGTCGATGACCTCGAGGACCTGCGCATCTGGCTCGGGTACGACGCGGTGAACCTGACGGGAGCGTCCTACGGGACTCGTGTGGGGCAGGTCTACATGCGGCGTCACCCGGAGGCTGTCCGAACCGCGATCCTGAACAGCGTCGCCCCCGTATTCGTGCTGGGGTACGTCGAGATGGCTCGTTCGCTTCAGCGGTCGCTCGACATGGTCGTGCAGGACTGCGAGGCCGACACGAGTTGCTCCACCGGCTACCCGGGCCTGCGCGGCCAGCTCGATGACGTGCTCGACAGGCTGTCCGGCGGCCCCGTGGACGTAGAGGTCGAGGGCGAGACGATCGGCTTCACGAAAGGAGACTTCTCGTACGCGCTGCGCGGGTTGCTCTACGGGTCCGCGAATTCCGTCCCTGAGGTGATCAAGCGCACCGCGGCCGGCGACTTCTCGGACCTCGCCGAGTACTATCTCCAGCGCGCCGGCTGGGTGGGTAGCCCCGGCGGCGAGGCAGGCTACCACTTCTCCGCTCTCTGTCCGGAAGACGTGCTCCCGCTGACCGACGCACTGGTCGCCGAGTCGTCCGAGGGCACGTTCATGGGCGATCACCTGATCGCCGGATACCGCGAGGTATGTCGTATCTGGGGGGTCGAGCCGCTACCCGAGTCATTCTGGGAGCCGGTGAAGAGTGACATCCCCGTTCTCGTCATCTCGGGCGAGCTGGACCCGGTCACGCCCCCGGCATGGGGCGACGCGATCGCCGAGCACCTGACCAACAGCATCCACGTGGTGGTGCCCGGCGGGGGTCACGGGCCGGGGAACGCCTGTACTCAGCGAATGCAGGCGACCCTCGTCGAAGAGGCCAGCATCGCCAACCTCGACCCGTCCTGTATGAACTGACGCCCGACGGCGTCCCCTGTCAGGAGGCGCCGAGGGTTCGTACGACCTTGCCTTCTTCGTCCAGGAACTCGATGCGGGCACCGCCCTCTCCCTCCACGAGCATCCGGAGCCGGGGTCGACCGTCATCGTCATGCATGTCGACCGTCACTTCCCCGGTCGCGAGTCGTCCGACGAACAGGCGATTCGAGGGGAACACCCCCTCCGCCTCGAGCTCGCTGACGCGGGTCTGGCGCGCGGCGGGATCCTCGATCGCCTCGACCTCCCGCATGTACTCCATCATCTCGGGCAGCGAAATGTCGGGGTTGCGGTCGGTGATGCTCATCCCGGCCTGGTGAACGAACTGGCCGTTCCGGTATCCCTGCTGCGAGGTGAATCGGAGCGTCTCATCGTCGTCGATCTGGTCGAAGAGCATCCCGCCCCAGCGCTGCTCGCCGTTCCCCGTGATGCCGAAACCGCCCATCTCGTCTCCCCGGTCGTCGAAGAACGTCATGCCGGCGGGACGCACCCGGCCGGGCATGATCGTGTCTCCCGCGATAACGCCGGGATGCTGAAGTGCGCTGCTGCTGATGACCATCTTCAGCGATCCGTCGGGCTCGACCACGTTGATGCGCTGAACGGTGATCTCGCCAAACTCCTGATGTGGCACAGTGCGCTGGTTCGTCGCGGCGAGAAACAGGAGAGCGGGAAACGCGACGGCGGCGAACGTGCGATAGGTGCGGCGGACGTTGTCGGGGATCTTCATGGCGGCTCCTCTATGGCTCGACGGGGGACGCCGGCTTCGCCGACGCCCCCCCGAAGGCTTCACTCGTTGTCATATCCTACGAGCGAAAACTCGCGCTGTTTCAGAAGCCCCGGGTCAGGGGTTCGGAAACCTCGGGTTGGCGCCCCTAGTGATCGCTGGTCGTGACCCGGTCCTCCGGCACGTCGATCAACCAGTGCACGAACCAACTCGAGAGCCGCTCGAGGCGGTCGACGAGAAGCCACGGCTCGCCGCCCCGCGACAACCCGTGAGACGAGCGAGGATACCTGACCAGTTCGACCGGCACGCCCAGCTTCATGAGGGCGATGAACCACTGCTCGCCATCGCCGACCGGAGTCCGGTAGTCGTTCTCGCTGTGAATGATCAGCGTGGGCGCAGTCACGTTCTCGACGTAGCTGATCGGTGACAGGCGTCGATACAGCTCCCGCTGCTCCCACGGCGCGCCGAAGAACTCGTACTCTGTGAGTCCCTGGGCATCGGAGGTCCCGTACCAGCTCTCCCAGTTCGTGATCGAGCGGCTCGTGACGGCCGCCGAGAATCGATCGGTCGTCGCCGTCAGCCAGTTCGTGAAGAACCCGCCGTAGCTGCCGCCCGAGACTCCGACTCGGTCCGTGTCGATGTCCGGGTAGGCCTCGATCGCGGTCTCGACGCCGACGAGGAAATCCTCCTGGTCCATCTCGCCCCACTTGCCGCGCGTGGCGTACATGAAGTCGTGCCCGTAGTTGCTCGACCCGCGAGGGTTCGGATACAGGACGAACATCCCGTCCGCCGATAGCACGTGGAAGGTGCGGAACCAGGTGTTGCCGTAAGCACCGTGCGGACCTCCGTGGATCTTGAGGACCATCGGATACGATCGACCGGGCTGGTATCCCACCGGCTTCACGAGCCAGCCCTCGATCTCCGTCCCGTCGGCCACATTCCACGTGAGGCGCTCCGCCGGCTGCAGGTCGATCTCGGCGAGCCACTCGTCGTTGAACGAGGTCAACCGCGTCTCTTCGCCGTCCACGTGCACATAGAGCTCCGCGGGGTGCATGGCATCCGTCGCCGTGAACGCCGTCACTCGACCGTCCGCGGATGTCGAAAACCCGGACAGCTGCCGGTCTCCCACGGACAGTTGCTGGGGTTCGCCGCCGTCCGCCGACACCTGGAAGATGTGGCGGTTCCCGCCGATCCCCGCATTGAACCGGATCGCATCTCCGTCCGGCATCCAGTGCACACCGCCGAACCGGCGGTCCCAGGTCGGCATGAGGTTCCGGGGCTCACCGCGGAACGCGCCGTCGGGGGCGACGTCCACGATCCGCAACTCGGTCAGGGCACCGCGCTCGGCGGTGTAGGAGTACGTCATCCGGGTGCCGTCCGGGGAGAACGCAGGGCTGCTCTCGCTGCCGGGATTCTGCGTCAGACGCCGGGGTTGACCGCCCGTTCTCGCGATCGCGTAGATGTCGTTCGTCTGCTCGGTGTTGAGCTCGTCGTCCTGCCGCTCGTTCCCGACGAAGAGGATCGTTTGGCCGTCGGGGGCCCACGTCGCGCTACCGACATCGAACGGCATGTCAGTGAGCTGCACCGCCTCGCCGCCACCGGCCGGCACGATGAAGAGCTGTCGTTTGTTCCGGATCGACGGATCGGGCAGGAACTGTAGAGAACCATCGCGCTTGTATCGCGTCGACGTGATCACTCGCCCATCAAAGCGCTTCGCATCGAGCGTGTTGCTGATCGCGTTGGGCGAGATCCAGCCCTCTCGCGGCGCGCGTTCGCCCTCGTCCTCGTCCCGGGTCGGGCGCGTGAACGCGATCCAGTTGCCGTCCGGCGACCAGACCGGCGGCGCATCGACCCCCTCGATGTGGTGCGCCTCGCCACCGGCAGCCGAGATACGGACGAACCACGTGCTGTTGTCGTCATCGCCACGCCTGGACGTAAAGCTCAGCAGGCGGCTGTCCGGAGACCAACTAGGCCCCGACGATTCCTCGGTGGGTGACGTGAACCGGAAGGGCTCGCCATCCGGCTCCCCGTCCGCGAGACGCTGTAGCCAGATCTCTCGGTGGCGCCCGTTCTCCTCTTCGTCGATCGTCGTCACCGTGAACGCGACCATGCTTCCGTCCGGGGACAAGGCGACTCCCCCGACTCCGATCTCCTTGTAGAAGTCGGCGGGCTCGAGACCCCTGTCCTGTGCGAGGACGGGGAACGCGGTGAAGAGGGTGAACGTTACGGCGAGGGCGGTACGGCGCATGGGAGTGCCTCCAGGCACGTGTAGAGAGCGGGACGATCTGCGGCCGCACTATACCTGTCGGAGCGGACGACTCTCAAGGCACTAGCGGCGGCCGCCGCGTCAGCCGCGGCCGGGGGACTGGCGCGAGCCTCGACCGCCTATTCAAATCGACAAGCACGCGCGCAGCCTGATAACCAGCGGAGTTCCCAGACGTGAAACGCATTCTGCTCTGCACCCTGCTCGTCGGGGGGTGCACGTTGTTCACGGGGCCTGAGGACGAATGCGAGAGCCGCCTGGGCGTCTCCGTGTGCTTGAATACGATCGAGATCGCGCCCGGCAGGTGGATGCACGCGACCATCAGCAACCAGACGTCCGAGATCAAACTCATGGATACCTGCTCGCCGCAGGTCGCCGGACGCCAGGATGAGCGGGCCCCCTTCCTCGAGAGCTTTCTGCCAGCGCGCGGGTGCGGCTTCGGAGTGACCAACGAGGAGGTCCTCGAAAAAGCGATCCCGATCCCGGCAGGCGGATCCACGGTCGACTCGTTCCTCATCACGGCCGGAGCCCCCCAGGGACAGTACCGGCGGAGCTACTGGTTCCTGCTGCCGGACGGGTCGCTCGAGTACCCCACTCCGTTTGCGAGCCCCGTCTTCCTGGTCTTCCCGTCCGCGGACCCGCCGCGGTAGGTCGGAAGCCCGCGCCCCGGGGGGACGAACCTCGACACCGAGTAGATCCGCGAACTCCAGGAGAAGGTCGCGCGTCTCACCGAACGCGTCGACTTCAACGAGAAGCTCCTGGGCGACGGCCGGGACGCTACTCCGCCCGCAGGGTAAGGGCGGGATCCACCGCGGACGCCCGGCGGGCCGGCAGGTAGCTCGCGACGAGGGCGACCACGGTCAGCAGGCCGGCGACGGCACCGTACGTCATCATATCGACCGGTGCCACGCCGAAGAGGAGCGAGCTCAACACGCGACTCACGATCCCGGCGCCGACCAACCCGATTACCACCCCGCCCGCGATAACCACCCCGGCTTCCCGAACGACCATCCGGCGCACGGTGCCGGGCCGCGCTCCCAGGGCCATCCGCACGCCGATCTCGCGACGCCGCTGACTCACCGCGTAGGCGAGCACGCCGTAGACCCCGAGGCTCCCGAGCAGCAGTGACATAGCCGCCGCGATCCCGAGCAGGGTCATCGTGAACGAGATCCTCGCCACGGACGCATCGACCCACTGATCCATCGTCGAGATGCCGCCGATTGCCACGCCTCCACTGATCTCCCGAATCGCCTCACGCGTCGACTCGACGACACTCGTCGGCGCCCCGCGCGTCCTCACTCCGTAGGTCATCACGTGGGTGTTGGTGTAGTACGTATCGCCCGCTCCGCGCGGATCCCAGTACACGGTTTCGTTCGCGGGCTGGTCCAGACCGTCACCCTGAGTGTCCCCGGCGACGCCCACAATCGTGTGCATCTCGCCCTCGGGAATCACCTGGAGACGTTTCCCGATCGGGCTCTCGTTCGGCCAGTAGCGTCTCGCGAAACCGGCGCTCACCACGACAGCGCCAACACCGTTCTCAAGGTCTCTCCGCTCGATCGGGCGACCCTCGAGGATCGGGATGCCCAGCGTCGAAAAGTAGTCCGGCATCACGATCCGCACGGCCTGCAGCGGGGGCAGTTCACCCGGCGGGAGCGGAAAGTCCTCCAGCCATACCGGGTTCCGGCTCGCCACCGTCTCGATGGGGAGACCCGACGCGCTCGCCGTTACCGATACCACCCCCGGGAGTGCAGACAGGCGATCGATGACGCGTTGCTGGAACTCCATTCCCTCTTGCTGGCCCGGGGCCTCGAGGAACGGCACGGCAAGCTCGAACGTGAGCAGGTTCCCCGTGTCGAACCCGGGCTCCACGTTCAGGAGGTTGCCGAGCGTTCGGAACATCAGGCCCGCTCCCACGAGAAGAACGAGCGCGAGCGCGAGCTGTGACGTAACCAGGACGTTGCGGGCCCGGTTTCGACGGGGGCCCGAGCTACTGCCACGGGTGCCCGACCGCAGCCCGGCGAGTGCCGTGGCCGCGCGGACGCGGATCGCGGGCAACATCCCGAAGAGCAGGCCCACGGCCAGCGAGGTTGCGACGGCGAACAGGAGGACCGGCAACGTCACGCCGATCTCATGCAGTCTCGGCAGCTCCTCGGGACCGATCTCGCGCAGCAGCGAGACGCCCCCGTACGCGAGCGCCACGCCCACGAGGCCGCCGAAGAGGCCGAGAATCGCACTCTCGACGAGAAAATGGCGGGCGACATCGCCTCGACCCGCGCCGAGCGCCAGCCGGACGCCGATCTCCCGATCCCGTCCCTCCGCCTGGACGAGGAATAGGTTGGCGACGTTCGCGCACGCGACGAGCAGGATCACGAACACTGCCGCCATCACGGGCCAGAGCACGGCCGCGACATCTCCGATCACGATTTCCTTGAGCGGCACGACGGACGCCCGGATACCGAGGTCCCTGAGCTCATCGGCGGAGAGCCCCTCGGGAAACCGCTCGACTGTTCTCGGGAACAGGTTGTCGAGTTCCGCAGTCGCGTCCGGGGCTGCGGCCCCGGGCAGCAACCGGCCTACGGCCGAGTACTGGAAGTTGACTGAACGAGCCGTCGACTCGTCGAAGCGGATCGGGACCCAGACCTCGGTCTCCGCATCCGGGAATCGGAAACCGCGCGGCATCACACCCACGATCTCGGTGGTCTCGCCGTTCAGATCGACCGTCGTTCCCACCGTCGCGGAGCTCCCCGCGAACAGACGCTGCCAGAGACCGTAGCTGATGACCGCGACGGCCGGGCCGCCGGGGACGTCCTCTTCCGCGGAGAACCACCGACCCAGCGCCGGTGTGGATCGGAGCGTGCCCGCGAGACCGGACGTGGCGATAGCGGCCGCGATCCTCTGCGGGCGGTCGCCATCGGAGAGATTGACCGGGAACCGGAAGTACGCCGAAACATCCTCGACGAGCCGGCCGTCCTGGCTGTATACGAAGAACGCGCCACTGGTTAGCCCGACTCGCAGGTCGTCGCTGTCACCGGTGGCCAGGTGCCCCACGTCGACCAGGGCCTCCGACTCCTCGTACGGCAGCGGCTTCAGGAGCACTCCGTGCACGACGGAGAAGATCGCCGTCGTGGCCCCGATCCCGACCCCCAGCGTGACGATCGTGGCCATGCTGAATCCGGGGTGTTTCCGCGCTCTCCGGGCGGCGATCCGCACGTCACGCCCGAGTCGTCGAAACATCTGTCTGCTCCATCGTTCGGTGGGAACCCCGGGGAACGGGGACGAGCCGGGTTCATGGACGGGTCGGA
>JBDHIO010000105.1:0-2592 GCA_039587355.1 Gemmatimonadota bacterium
TTGACCCCAGGTAAAACGACTTGTCCTCCGATACTTTAGCCAAAGAGGAAGTGAAACCCGTGGCCCGGATGATGTCAAGGTCGTGTTTTCAAAAGCCCGTAGGACTTTAATAAGAATAGATATGTAGGGTGGGGGCCGCGTGTCCTCCGAAGCTTTAGCGAAGGAGGATGCCCACGCCGTTTCTGACACAAATTGGACACAAGAAGCACTTTCCGTTTAAGAAATCATCCCAAATATCCGAAAATATAATTATTGCAATATGAAAATCATGGTTTACAATATACAAGAATGATTAAGAGGATATTACATCGAGATATTTTACAGTCCTTACAGCATTTTCCGGCTGTGGGGTTGGTGGGTGCCAGGCAGGTTGGCAAAACCACCTTGGCTCAGATGATAGGCAAGCAGTGGCCTGGGAAGACGCTCTACCTTGATCTTGAGCGTCCGACCGACTATTCAACATTGAACGAGCCTGAACTGTTCCTGACACGTCACACCGATAAATTGGTAATTATTGATGAAATTCAACTACGGGGCGACCTGTTTCCTGTTCTCCGCAGTCTGATTGATATGGACCGGCGACCTGGACGGTTCTTGCTGCTTGGCTCATCAAGTCCAGATCTGATGCGTCAGTCCGGGGAATCGTTGGCAGGACGGATTGCCTACCATGAACTTTCACCGTTGCTGTTGAGTGAGTTATCCCTAGATAAGATGGATTTACTATGGATGCGGGGTGGTTTTCCAGACAGTTTCCTGGCTGCATCTGATGAGGTCTCTACTCAATGGCGGGAAGATTTTATCATGACTTACCTTCAGCGGGATTTAGCCTTCATGGGCTACGATATCCGAATCCCGGTCATGAAATTAAGACAGTTTTGGCAGATGCTTGCACATACCCACGGCCAATTAATCAATCTGAGCCAATTGGCGATGAATATGGAGTTATCCCGTCAGTCTGTTCGGAAATATCTGGACATCCTGAAGGAAACGTTTATGATTCGCCAACTTCAGCCGTTTCATGTAAATCTCAAAAAACGACTTGTCAAGTCGCCGAAGATATTCATACGGGACAGCGGCATCTATCATACGCTGATGGGAATTAATGCCTTTCGGGAATTAGCGGGCCATTCGGTTCTTGGGATGAGTTGGGAGGGATTTTGTATCGAACAGATTCTCAGCCAACTGCCTCGTGGATGGAGTGCTTTCTTTTACAGAACCCAGGCAGGTGCTGAGGTGGACTTGATTTTACAGCGACGGTTTGGCGAACCACCGATTTTTATCGAATTCAAATACTCCCAGTCGCCTAAATTGACCAAAGGGTTTTGGGAAGCCAAAGCTGATTTGCAACCCAAAGTCAGCTATGTGATTTATCCAGGAACTCAAACATACCCCCTTGGAGAATCCATTGAAGTTCTGCCGTTATCTGATAGTGATAAAATCTGGTAGAGCATTTTGTCACAAGATAACGGATCAGGTTCTTCGCATTGTTTTTGCATTCTTTATGATAGAGTGGTCACGATTGAAAATTCCCGTTTCTGCGCGGCGGAGTTTATCCCGGACTTGATCCGGGATCACCTGCGACCGTAAGTTACGGGTTTACTTGCGGGAATTTACTACCCTTCAGGGTAGTATTCACGAACATCCCGATTCGCATCGATCCAAAGCGGGACGATTTCCATGCCGGGATATCTTTCTCGTAACAGGGTGGCCGCAGTGTTGAGTTGGATTTTTTGTGTTTCGTCATCAACAGGATTTCCCGTACAGTCAGCATGAGCGCAGATAGCGATGGAGTTGCTGCCATGCTTGCCGGTGGAGATGGAAACCCGGTGAAAAATAGATTCCAGCAGGGCGGCATCGGTCTGTTCAGCAAGGATTTTAACAGGCCCGGGTTCGGTCACGGAATCCACATAGTCAACCCCAAAACGTTCCTTGAGATAATGAATCACCGGCAGTTGAACCCGCCCGTCCATACAGTTAATAACCGTGCAAAATGACATCTTTAAAAACCCTCATTGTGTAAATGATCTGCATTCATTTTCCAGTCCACTGTTTATGTTAATTTGACGCTTCTTGCGGCTTTATCTTATCACGAGCATTGGCCAATGACAAGAACCAGTTTTCACATAAACGCGCGCCCCTGAACGTGTCGTTAAAAGACCCTGTAAAGGTGTTATCAGTTGGTTTGCCGGGGTGACCTGTGATCCCTCTCTGTCCATCAGAATATGGAGCCGATGAAAACCGTAGTGGACGCTGACGGGCGCCAAAACCCCTGATTGGGTCCTGAAAATGAAATATTGCGTCAGAAAAAACTGAATCCTTTATTATAAAAATACGGGAAACCCACAATAACATATATCTTTTATTTACGTTAAATTGGGCTCGGTGTAGTGGTGTGAGTTTCGAAAGTGCTGACAGGCACGCATTGTAATGGTTAGGCATCTTTTGGATTTTCCTTGCAGCGCAAGTTCCTAATTATTTGAAAGGAGATGGTACGATAAATTAGTTCTTTGACAATCGAGCGATATTTTTCTTTTTCCCACCCCGTTTTTGGGTGCGGGCGAAAAAAAGAAAAATATCCTACCCAAATATGAC
>JBDHIO010000058.1:0-16164 GCA_039587355.1 Gemmatimonadota bacterium
GGTCCAGCTCGGCGAGCAGCTGGGCCGCCGCCGGGTCGTTCGGCCAGAGTTCCCTGAGACGCCTTGCGGTCAGCAGGGCCTCGTCCCGCAGCCCCTGATCGCGGGCGATCGTGGCCAGCCCGAGCAGGGCGTCTCGGTTGAACGGCGAAACCTCGAGAACATCCCGCAACACCTGCAGAGCGGCATCGGTCGAATCGCTCGAGCTGAGCGCGACCGCGTACACGTAGCCGTAGCGCGGGTTCTCCGGCTCGGCCTCGTACGCGCGCCGCAGGAGATCCAGCGCGTCCGTCATTTCCCCGGATCGTACCCGCGAGAGCCCGAGCGAATGGAGCAACGCGGGATCGTCCGGCGCAACCTGCAGCCCGCGCTCCAATACCGCCGCTGCGCCAGCGTCGTTCCCGACCGCGCGGTGCAGGTCCGCGAGGTTCGCATACGCCGCGACGAACGTCGGATCGAGAGCCAGTGCCTTGTCGAGGGCGAGGCGCGCCTCGCCGGGGTTTCCCCGAGCGAGTCGGACCGCCGCGATATTCAGGTGAGCTTCCGGGCGCTCGGCATTGACGAGCTGGGAGCTCACGTACTCATCGATCGCGGAGTCGATGACCTGATTCTCCTCGGGGGTCGCAGCATCCGCGGGTACGAACGCCAGCCGCAGCGCGGCCTCCAGCCGCACCGCAGCGACCTCATCGGTCAGAAGGTGGTAAGCGGCCCGCCAATGCGACTGGATTCCGGGCCCGGCCAGCGCACCCAGAGCGCCGAGGCGTACGAGGGGTTCTGGATCGGTCAGGGCCGCCCGGAGCGCCCGATCGGCTCTGGGACCGGGCACCCTCCCCAGAAGCGTCGCCGCGGTTCCCCGGACGATCGCGGCTTCCGCGGTGTCGCCGACCAGGGCCCCGAGGTCGGCCGAGACCCGCGGATCGCCCCGTCTCGCAGCGTGGAGGGTCGGGCCGACGCGGCCACCTGAAGTCGTCGGACCGATCCCGTCGGCCAGAGCCCCGGCGGCCCAATCCTGCGACTGATCGGTGTGGCATCGTGTGCAGGCGTCCGGAGCACCGATCGCAGCGGATACGTCCGGGCGGGGAGCGCTGAAGGCGTGATCACGGCGGGGGTCGACCCCCATGTACGTCGTCTCGGGCATATGACAGTCGACGCACCGCGAACCATCGGAGCCCGCAACATGCAGAGTGTGGTCGGGCGTGTCGTACGTCGTCGGCAGGTGGCACTGGCCGCAGAGCACGTTGCCCTCGGCCCGGGGCCGGCCGGTGTGTGGATCGTGACAATCCGTACAGGTGACGCCCGCCCGGTACATGCGGCTCTGCAGAAACGAGCCGTAGACGTAGACCTCATCTTCAATCTGTCCGTCCGCGTGATACAGCCCTTCGTTCAGCAGAGAAACGCGGTGCGTGTCGAGGATCGGGGCGCCGTGCGTATAGTCGGCCGCTATGACGCCGCGCCGCGAGTGGCAGCGTGCACAGGTCTCGACTTGAGCTCGCGACTCGAGCGGTGTCGTTCGAGCCGCAATCGCAGCGCCCGGTTCGAACACCCATGCGCCCGGGGCGCCAAGCCCTGCGAAGCCGGGGATCTCGAGGGGCGGCGCGTCCGACGAGGCTGTTTGGGCCCAACCGGCATGCTCCGATCCGGGGCCGTGGCACGCTTCGCAGGACACGTCGATCTCCGACCAGGTAGTCGCATAGGTGTCCGTCGCGGCATCGTACCCCCGATCGAGATTCGTCGAATGGCACTCGGCGCACTGGTAGTTCCACGTCTGATCGAGACCCGCCCAGTGCAGGGCGTCGCCCGGGCTGGGGGGATCCTCCGGGTAGAGGTGGAACCAGCGCTGACCGCCCGCATCGGGCGGCCGAGCATCCCACGCGACATCGAGGGACTGGACCCTGCCGTCGGGGAATTCGATCAGGTACTGCTGAAGCGGGTCAGCTCCAAACGTGTAGGCGACCTCGAAGTCGCCGGGTCGCCCATCGGCCCCAACCGCCCGAACGTAGAACCCGCCATCTCGTCGGTAGAACCGGGTCGTATCTCCGGACGCCGAGACGAACACCGCGTCGTCGAAGTCCCCGAGGACGGTCGATTCGCCCGCGTCGTCCATCGCGAGATCGTGGTGCGAGCCCGTCCAGGCCTGCTCTACATCTGCATGGCAGGCGGCACAGGCCGCGCGGCCTATGTAGGCGGATTCGGCCGTGGGGCCCACATCGCCGCAGCCCAGAAGGACCACCAGCGGGAACAGCCCGGCCAGGCGCACGGGTCGGCCAGCTCTCAGAATGCCCAGCCCACGGTGGCGCCATAGACCAGAGTCCATACGCCATCCGACACGTCTGCGTTGAACTGCGGTCCGATCACGAGGCGGCCAAGCTCGATGTCATACACCGCCCCGAGGCGGCCGAGGAGGTGCGTCTTCGCCTCGTGGTGATCGTCGGCCGGAGTGCTCTCGATGCCGGGGCCCGCGACAAGAAACAGCCCGCCAACGACTCGACCCGAGAAGGGGGCGATGAGCACGAAGTTGCGAGCACGATCGCTCGACGCCCACTCGGCGAGCAGTCCCGCCTTCAACCATTCCGCGAGCGTTCGATGGTACTCGATCCCGATCGCGAAACCGTCCTCACGCTCGTGACCGGGAGTCGCGAGGTGAGTCGCGCCGCCCAGGAACAGGGCGATCGCGTTCGCGTGATGATGTGATTCGTGTTGCTGTGCCCCGGCCCCGGTGGCCGTCGCGATCGCAATGGCGACCGCAAGTGTCAGGGATCTGGCCGACATGCCCGGGCCTTTCCGCAGCCCAGGGGCCGCATGGCCCCCTAGAATACCCAGAGGGCGAGTGTGAGAACGAGAAGCACGGCTGGAAAACCGGCCCGGCCCACGTAGTCGATCCGTCGCACGATTACGTCCCTCTCGCGGACCTTGAAGTAGTTCGAGGCCGCCATGGCGAACAGGGTGATGATAACCACGCTGGTGACCCAGACCATGAAGTAGTCCAGCCTCGTCAGATACGACAGTCGAGGAACGAGGTTACTCAGCATGAAACGGTAGGCGATGAGCGTCAGCATGGTCGTCACGACCACGCCGATCCGCGTGGGTACGACGCCCGGGTCGATCCAGAATACGGACCATGCCATGAGAACCACCGCGGTGAGCGGAAGCAGGACCTGGATTACATAGTAGCCGAGCTTCCGGCTAGCCTCGAACGTCAGGCGCAGTCCCGTGATCGGCACGGCGTTCGGCGTCGCCGTGTAGTCCCGCGGAATCAGCTCCATTTCGCCCAGCGTCCAGTCGCTGATCGAGAAGGCGTCCGCCCGGAGCGCCAGAGACTCGGGATCCGCAACCAGCTCGACACTTCTGCCACCGAAAGGCGGCGCGATCACCCAGACCCCGAACCGCTGCCGGTCGCGGGGGAAGTCGCGCAGGTCCATGCGCGCGGAGAAATCGCCGGTCAATCGCCAGGTGAGCTGCGCGTTCCCCTCCGAGTCGACCACGATGACGTCATCGAGCGAAGAAGAGAGGCCGCGCTGGTTCACCACCACGAGGTTCGGAGACCAGGCGGCGGCTCGCGACACGGTCTGCGAAGCCGTGGCGCCGGCCAGCGTTGGGTCCTGCCAGCGGGCGACGATGATCACGTCTGCGAAGAACGTCTGATTCGCACCGTCGATCTCTATCAGGTCGACCATGTAGACGAGGAGCCGTACCTCGATTGGGTCGGCATCCGAGGCCTGCTGAGCCTGCGACGGCAGGCCCGTCGTCGCGAGGAGCACGAGGAAGAATGCCACAACAAGGCTCCAGCGGTTGCTGGAACGATGTGAAATCAAGTTGGTCGGCGACATCCGCGTGTCCTCCGCTCGGGGTGCAAACGCCCACCGTACACTGGTACAGGCGGCCGTGCCACGCGACGTACCGCACCGTACCGCGTGGCCGAGATACGGTATCATCACGCCGCAGGTCGGCCCATCCGGCCACGCAACGATTCGGTCGGGCAGCCGCCCCGGACGTGAAAGCGGCGGACCGTCAGGCCCGCCCCTTTTTCTTGTCGGTCGATCGAACCCGCGGCGATCAACCTCCCGGAGGCGTGAGTCTCTCCATCACCTGCTCCAGGCTGAAACTCGCCGCCTTCTGGCGAGGCGGATACGCTACGAACGTCGATAGGAAACGACCGACGTACTCCTGCGCGGGCACCAGAAAGAACACCCGGTCGATCAGCCAGTCGTAGTAGGTGTTCGACGTGACCTGCGCCCGCTCGTACGGGTCCCGGCGGAGGTTGAAGATCAGCGGCACACGAAGCGGCACGAACGGCTCCGCCCATGCCTGAAGCGTCGCCTCCACCCGCTGCTCCATGAAGATCAGCTTCCAGTCGTCGTACCTGAGCGCTCGTCGTACCTGAGCGCTGTAAGGTCGCCATCGTCCGAAAAATAGAAGACCTCGCTGCGGCCCGAGCTCTCGGAAGCGCCCGTCAGGTGGTCCAGCACGTCGTACCCGTCGAGATGTACCCGGTAGTCGCGGTTCATCGACGGAGACGTATACCCGTCCAGCAGGTCGGCCTTGATGTCCCCGGCTCCTGCAATCCGCGCGAAGGTCGGGAGCCAGTCCATGTGGTGCACGATCTCGTTCGAGATCGAACCGGCCTCGATCTGCCCGGGCCAACGAACCATGGCAGGGACGCGCCAGCCGCCCTCCCAGTTCGTGTTCTTCTCGCCCCGGAACGGAGTCGATGCGGCGTCGGGCCAGGTGTTGTAGTGCGGTCCGTTGTCCGTGCTGTAGAACACGAGCGTCTCTTCGGCGATTCCGAGCTCGTCGAGCAAATCGAGGAACATTCCGATGTGCATGTCGTGCTCGACCATACCATCCGAGTACTCGTCCTGGCCGCTGATCCCACGCAGCTCTTCCTTCACATGCGTTCGGAAATGCATGCGGGTGCCGCTCCACCATACGAACCAGGGCGTTCCGGCGTCCTCCGCCTCGCGGATGAATCGAAGGGCCTCTTCGACCGTGTCGTCGTCGATCGTCTCCATCCGTTCTCGGGTGAGCGGACCCGTGTCCTCGATCGGTCCGCCCGCGAAGGAATGGATCACGCCGCGGGGTGCATAGGCCTCGCTGAACGTTCGGCCGTCCCGGAGGACCATGTCTCCCGGATAGTCCTCGAGCTCGGGCTCCTCCTCGGCGTTCAGGTGATAGAGGTTCCCGAGAAACTCGTCGAACCCGTGATTCGTCGGGAGGAACTCGTCACGGTCACCCAGGTGGTTCTTTCCGAACTGCCCCGTCGCGTACCCCTGATCCTTGAGGATCACGGCGATCGTCGGATCCTCGATCTGAAGGCCGAGGTCCGCGCCCGGCAGTCCGACCTTGGAGAGGCCGGTGCGAAATACGCTCTGACCGGTGATGAACGACGAACGTCCGGCCGTGCAGGACTGTTCGCCGTAGTAGTCCGTGAAGATCATCCCTTCGTTCGCGATCCGGTCGATGTTCGGCGTCCGGTATCCGTGCACGCCCATCGTGTAGGCACTCACGTTCGACCTGCCGATGTCGTCACCCCAGATCACGAGGATATTGGGCTTGTCCTGCGCCTCCAGCGGCGCGGCCAGCGCGATCGCCAATGCCGCAGGTGCTGCGAGGGTTCTTATGATTCGTCCCGCTGTCACTCTATCGCTCCTTGGCCTGTTGGTGCCGAAGTCGGTACTCGATGTCTCCCTGCCAGTTCCGCACAGTTTATCAGCGACGGTGCGGTAGCACCTCCCGGAGGGGATTCCCGATCGAGCCGGACGGCGGTTTGATGTTGAGGTAGCCTGCCAGTGTCGCCGCGATGTCGTGCGGCCCGACTCGTCGATGGACGGTCTGCGCCGGAATGCCGTGCCCGGCGAAGATGACGGGAACATAGGTGTCGTAGACCCACGGCGAGCCGTGGATCGCCGCGATCCCGATTCTCCGGGCGTCCTCATCCGAATGGAGGAACCAGTACTGGTTCTGCACCATGTGGATGTTGCCTGACCGCGTCGGGTGGAAGCTCCGCCGGATCTGCTCCTGCACAGGTGCGCCCGCGACGGCCCCCGTCATCAGTTCGCTCCGCGTGAGCGCGTAGGTGAACCCCGGCATCTGCATGATCGCGTCCGCCACCACGCGCTCGACATCCGCGACATCCAGCTGCGCCGAAGCGATCGTCTCCAGGTCCAGATACAGATAGGGGTGACTGTGGAACCCGATCAGGTCGTCTCTACCGAAGCTGGCGAGTAGCGCCTCCGTGATCGCCGGGGACTCGAACCAGTCGAAGTCGATGCGCCCGGTATCCATCCCGATACCTGCCATGTGCTCCGGCGCCTCCGGAGCCCCGTGGTCGGCGGACAGGACGATGAGCGTGTTGTCGAGCCCCACGTGCTCGTCGACGAAGGCGAAGAGGTCCGCCAACACGCGGTCGAGCCTGAGGAGGTTGTCCTCGCTCTCGAGACTGGAGGGCCCGAACAGGTGACCGACGTAGTCGGTGCTCGAGAAGCTGATCGCCATGTAGTCGGTGGCCTCGCCGAGCCCGACCCGCTCCTCGGTCATCAGGGTCTTCGCGAAGTCCAGCGTGAGTTCGTCGCCCATCGGCGAGAACGTCAAAAGGGCGTAGAAATAGGGTGAAGTCCCGTCACCGAACGGGTGCGGGAAGATGCGCCCATAGTCGCCGAAGCTCGTCTCGAAGGGCCGATCGTCCGCGGCGGCCTGCACGTACGTGGAGGGATCATCGAGAAGTTCCCACGACGCTCCCCGGTAACCGTCCGCCAGCCCCTTACCGTTCCAGTCCTCGACCCAACCAGGCGTCGTATCGTGGTAGAACGTGCTCGTGACGAAGCGGCCCGTCCGTTTCGAGAACCAGTAGGCTTCTCCCGCGTGACCGCCCGGGATGATCGCTCCGCGGTCCTTGACCGAGACGCTGAATGCCCGCGACGCGCCCCCGGTGTGCACGACCAGCTCGTCGCCGATGGTGGAGGCCGCGAGGTTTCGCGGCGAGACCCCGTCGTCCGGCTGACCGGGTTCACCCAGCACCCGGTGGCGATCATCCTCGGTGTTGTAGACGAACTCGCCCGTCTCCTGGTCGACCCATTCGTTCGCGACGAGGCCGTGGCGGGATGGGTCGGCTCCGGTCACGAGGGTGGCGTGACCCACCGCCGTTTCCGTGTTCGCGTGCCGGTAATGGGCGTTCGCGTACCAGGTGCCCTGGTCGAGTAGATACCGGAACCCCCCGGGCTCCATCCGATCGACGTAGCGACCGGGGAGATCGCCCCTGAGCTGGTCCACGGTGATCTGCAGCACGAGGCGCGGCGGCTCCAGGAACCCGTCATCCGGGGGAGACCCGCACCCGACCGCGAGGGCGACCAGTGGAAGCAGCTTCCACGCGCGAGAGCCGCTAACGCTGCGAATCGTCGCTCACCACGGCCACCACCGGGTGGTGGTCGGAGTTGTAGGCCTCGTCGATGCGGCGGTACGACCCGGGCGCGAGGGACGCCGCGTGTCCCGACTGTTCGCGAAACAGGATGTGGTCGGTCGGAAATGAACCTCGGGTCGGCTCCGCGAGCGGCGCGGGCGAGTCCACGAAGTAGTCGCGCAGGCGGAAGAGCGCCGTCTCCCGTCGGGACCACGTGTTGAGGTCTCCGGCCGCGATGGTCGGAAGCGCCCCATGCTCGCCCTCGATGGACTCGAGCGCCTCGAGCAGCCCCGTGGCTTCACGGAGGCGGGAGGCGTTCCCCGTCGTCAGGACCCTCCAGGGTCTGGCGGAGCTGAGGAAATGGACGCTGGCAACGCGGACCGACCAGCCGGCCGGAAGCCTGACCGTGCCGATCGTGGTCACCCGCCGTGCACCCTCGAACGGGAGCTCGACCACGATCGGATCCGAGATCGGTAGCGACGAGATGATCGCATTCCCCTTCTCCTCGGGCAGACCGTCGCGTTCGTCCGCCCCGTTGCGAGCTGCCGCGGCGTAGAGGATCGAAAGGCCACACTGCTCTGCCACCTCGACCACATCGAGCCGCTCGGACCCGCGCGCGGCCTCGGCCACGGCCGGCGGGACGACCGCGGAGGCGGTCGGACGCGGGATGTCGTGGGAGCGTCGGAGGGCCTCCTGGAGCATCAGCACGAAGGGCGGGCCGCGCCCCGTCCCGCACGAATGCCCGAGCTCGGCCTCCACGAACCGCAGCAGATCACCCGCCCCCGCGTTGGGGTTCCAGGTCGCGACGATAAGGTCGTCCGTCGTTCCGGCACCGGGATCCGTGACGTCGCCGTCGAACGACCCGGGGGTAGGATTCGCCACGAGCACGGGCGCGCCGACGGTCGAGCACCAGCGCTCGAGATGCGCGGCGTCGCCCTCCCCCTGCGGGTGATACCAGGCCGGCTGCTCGGATCTCACGCCGGAAACGGGCACCGGACACGCCCGATCGACCGGACGCAGGCTGGCCACGTTCGCGGCCGGCATGCACGCGGCGGAGCCGAGAAGAGTCGCGAGCACCGAAACGACGAGAATGACCGCGCGACGCGATCCACCGCACTCGGCTCGGGTCCGGGCCAGGGCCCTGCTCACGGCGTCGGGATCCGGATCGAAAACGAGGGGGGCGCCGAACGCCCCGTGTCCACGGCGGACACGGACCAGTCGACGAGGGCCCCGATGGCCATCGCGCCGAGTATTGTCGCTGCGAGTTCCGGCACCTCGAACTCCGATATCATCGTCCACAACCCAAGTCCCAATAACGTCCCCGCACCCGCCCCGATCAAGGCCCCGCGGGGGGCCGATCCCACCGCACCACCAAGAGCCCCCACGGCGAGCGCATCCCGCCAGTCGAACCGCTGAACCATGGTTCCGGCCGCGAAGCCACCCAGAGCGGCCACGGCGAACCCGATACCCGCACCGACCGCCCGTGTTTCAATCTCGTCGCGGTCGAGCTGACCGATCGCGGACCCGGCAGCGAGACCGATCACACTCGAGAGGGTCGCACCGATGCGGACGCAGGCCGGCCCGGCGCGGGTCTCGCTGCACGGGATGATCGTGGCCGCGGTCCCGAACACGGCGCCGGCGCCGGCTCCCAGGGTAGCCCCGGCGAGCAGCGTACCGGACGTCGCGGACGACATCGTGAGGGCAGGCGGCGTCTGGGCGACGAGCGCGAACGGCGCCCCGATCAAGAGCACCAGGGCCGCGCCCCACGAGCTCCGTCGACCGAGAAACCCTCCGTGTGCCACGGTCTCGGGTGACGTCAGTTGCGTTCGCCCGACGCGAGTTCCTCCGCCGCGAGGGATTCCCGCTGACGCGCTAGATCACGGGCGTTCCGCTGAATCAGTTCCTGGATGCGGGTGTCGGCGATTATGTCGACGAGGGTCGGGTCCTGCTCGATCAATCCAGGGAAGTTCAGCCCCGCGTCCATGGCACGGGCGAGAAGATCGCTCGCTCGTTCGCGGTTTCCGCGGAGGGCCTCGATCTGAGCCATCGGGTACAGCGTCGTCCAGTTGTCCGCGCCGGAGTCGAGAAGCCGCTGGAAGTGGCTGCCCGCGTTGTTGAGCACCTCGAGGGCCTGGCCGGTCAGACCGTCCCTGCTGAGGGCCCAGCCCCGGGTGACCCGCGAGTCGGTCATCGCCCCTATCAGGCCACCCTCGGGCAGATCCGATTCGGCCATCTCCGCGAAGCGGAGGGCGGTCCCGGAATCGCCCGCGTACAACGCCGCCTCGGCACGGGCGTATTGCACGCGTGGTTCGACGGACTCCATCCTCGCCATCGCCGCCTCGAGTGCCTCGCCCGCCACACCACCACCGTGTTCGAGAACATCGTTGAAGTACTGGTACCACGCGATGTTCGGATCTTCCGGCGTCAGCCTCCGCGCCTGCTCGTACCAGCGTGCCGCCTGCTCGAACTCGCCGATCGATGAGTACCCGAACGCGACGTTCAGCCGGGCGAGAACGTTGTTCGGGTCGAGAACGAAGGCCAGCTTGTACCATCTCACGGCCTCGTCACGCTCGCCGCGCCGCGCGTGCGAGACGCCGATGTTGTTCGTCGCGGAGGCGTGGTTCGGGCTGATCTCGACGGCCCGGAGGTAAGCCGCGAGCGACTCGTCGTCGCGTCCGAGCATGCTGAGCGCGAAGCCCACGGTCTTGTGGGCGTCGGCGAGGTTCTCGTTGAACGTGAGGGCGCGCTCCGCCGCGACCATCCCCGAGTCGGCCCACTCGATCGGGTACCCGTGAAACTGGACGCGCTGAAGGTAGCCATCGCCGAGCCCGGCCCACGCCTCGGCGAACGACGAGTCCTCGGCGATCGCGAGACGGAACAACCGGATCGCATCCTCGTTCGCGGGTCCGGTGAACGCGTCGTACGCGACGCGGCCCTGCAGGTAAAAGTCGAGGGCCGTGACGCTCTCGGTCGCGGGACGCGCCACGGCGACCTGCTCCATCGGGCTCAGCGTCGCGCGGAGCTGGTCCGCGACGGCGAGGGCGACCTCGGACTGGAAGTCGAAGATGTCCCCCACGGACCCGTCGAACGTCTCGGCCCAGAGGTTCTCGTCCGAGTACGGGTCGATCAGCTGCGCGGAGATCCGGAGGCGATCGCCCGCCCGCTGGACGCTCCCCTGAAGCACCGCTCCGGCGCTCACCTCGTCCGCGATCTCCTGCAGCGAGAGATCGGTGTCCCGGTACCGCATCATCGAGGCGCGGGAGAGGACTCGGAGGTCCCCGATCTTCGAGAGCTGCGTGATCATGCTCTCGTGGACGCCGTCCGCGAAGAACGCGTTCTCTTCATCGGCGCTCATGTTCTCGAACGGCAGGATCGCGACGGACCGCGTGCGCTGCTCACCCTGGGGCAGCAATGCCTCTGCCGGGTTCGCGGCGGCCGGCGGCGGCGCCACGCCGTCAGGGCCGGCGCCACCCAGAAACACCCAGCCCAGGGACACGAGGCCCCAGAGAGCGAGGGCGACGACCCCGCCGCCGATCGCGTTTCGCCACGTGAAAAGCTTCGCGGCCCCTGCCGGCTCGACGGCCGGCGGCGGAACCTCGCCTGCGTCGGCGAGCGCAGTGGGCGCCGCCTCGACCGGGCGCGCACCGATGCCCTCCTGCACGAACGCGGTCGCCAGAACGATCGGGAACCCGATGATGAGGAGGACGAGCGCGAACGGACGTACCCATTCCGGAAGCGCGGCGGCTTCGGCCAGCTGCTCTACCACCTGCAGAGCAACCCAGCCGCCAGCCAGATAGATACCGACCACCTGCCAGAGCGAACGGCGGTGGATCTCGTGGATGAGGTTCTTCAACGCGCTCCCCGGAGCGTTTTCGACAATCGCGGGCGGGCCCGCAGGATCATACGGTGAAACGTAAGATCCCATGTGTACGGCTCGCGCGTCCAGCCCCGGCTGCGGGAACCGCCCCGATCGCGGGGGGCGTGCCCGCTACGCCTCGCGGGCGTGCCAGGCCGCGAGGACCTCCGTTTCCCGTTCCGCCGGCAGGCCCGCTCTCGGAGACGCTCTTCGCTCCTCGGGCAGCGTGTTCCACCAATCCAGCGTCGCTTGCGCGGTATCGGCGACCGGGCGAAACGTGAGCCCGTGCTGGACCGCGGCATCAACAGATACCTGGAGCATTCCCGCCATCTCGCCCTGCGGCGGCACCCAGTTCGTCATGTGACCCCACGGAGCAACCTGCTGCTCCTCCATGAACTCCGTGGACACCCAGGTGAAGTCCGCCTCGGCCCCGATCGCGTCCCGAACCGTCTCCAGCATCTCTCCGAACGGATAGACGGGGCTCGTGCCGTTGTACGTCCCGCCGTGTCCGGGCTCCTCGACGAGCCGGACGATCCACTCGGAGAGGTCGCGCGCGTCGATGTTCTGCACGGGGTCCTGCGGGGTGTTCGGCGCCATCACCTCGCCGCCGCGGTCGATCCGCACGGGCCAGTACGTCCAGCGATCGGTCGGGTCGCCGGGTCCGATGATCAATCCGGGGCGGACGATGATCGCATTGTCGCCGAACGCATCCCGCGCCGCCTGCTCGCTCAGCGCCTTCATCCCGCCGTACGTGAGCCCCGTGACCTCCTCGACGGTCGGGTCCTCGAGCTGGGCGACGGGGGCGTCTTCCGTCATGCCGGTGGTCTCGAAGCCGGCGTAGGCCGAGATCGAGGACACGTAGAGGTACCGTTCGGCACGCCCGGCCAGGAGGCCCGCAGACTCGCGAACCCAGCGCGGGACCGAGGCGGAGTTGTCGATCACAACGTCCCACTCCCCGGTCTCGAGCGCAGTCAGGTCGTCGTTTCGATCGCCGATGAGCTGTTCGACCCGTGCAAAATAGTCCTGGAAGAACGGGGGCTCGGTGCGACCCCGCGTGAACGTCGACACCTCGTGACCGCGATCGAGGGCGTACTTGACCTGGTGCGGCCCGATGAAGCTGGTACCGCCGAGAATCAGGATCCGCAGGGGGTCGGGCGACGCATCTCCGGTCGCATCCCCGGAGGGCGCGTCTCCGGCGGGCGCGCAACCGGTCACGCCCGCCGCGCCCAGAAGGCCCAGCGCACCCGCGCCCTTCGCGGTTGTCGTGACGAAGTCCCGCCGTGTCGTGCCAGTCATGCGAATTCCTTTCTAGGTGTCCGGGGTCCGCGAAGCAGCGCGGCCTACCCGAACTTGCAGTCGTACCAGGTCGAGCCGGTCCCGAGATCGACCTTCAGCGGCACGTCGAGCTCGATTGCACCTTCCATCTCCTCTTTGACGAGCGCAGCCACCGAATCCGTTTCAGCCGCGGGCGCCTCGAAGAGCAGTTCGTCGTGGACCTGGAGGAGCATGCGCGCGGGCCCGCCGGCCAGCCGCTCGTGCAGCCGGATCATCGAGACCTTGATGATGTCCGCCGCGGTCCCCTGGATCGGCGAGTTCGTCGCCGTGCGTTCGCCGTACCCCCGCATCCCCGGGTTCTTGGATCTGATCTCGGGAATGTAGCGTCGGCGCCCGATCAGGGTTTCGACGTAGCCCTGCGTCCGGGCCGTCTCTTTCATCTCCTCGAGGTACGTGGCAACGCCGGCAAATCTCTCGAAGTACTGCGCGATGAACTCGCGGGCCTCGTCGCGTGTGATGCCGAGCTGCGCGGCCAGCGCGAACGGACCCTGTCCGTAGATCGTCGCGAAGTTGATCGTCTTCGCCTGTTCGCGCATGCGGCCCGTCACATCGTCGGCGTCCACGCCAAAGATCCTGGCCGCCGTCTCGCGATGGATGTCACGGTCGGCCCGGAACGCCTCGACGAACGCCTTGTCGCCGGAGAGATGCGCCATGACACGCAACTCGACCTGGGAGTAGTCGGCGGCGATGAACACGTGTCCGGGGGCGGGGACGAACCCCTTCCGGATCTCGCGACCGAGGTCGGAACGGATCGGGATGTTCTGGAGGTTGGGGTCCGACGAGGACAGCCTCCCGGTCGCGGCCACGGTCTGATTGAACCGGGTGTGCACTCTCGAGTCGTCGTCTGCGAGCAGCGGAAGCTTTCGGACGTAGGTGCCGTCCAGTTTGTCCAGCTCGCGATGCTCGAGAATGAGCCGCGGGATCTCGTGACCCTGCGCGGCCAGCTCCTCGAGGACGCTTTCGTCGGTCGACGGCCCGGTCTTCGTCTTCTTGATGATCGGGAGCTCCAGCGTTTCGAACAGGAGCGTCCGGAGCTGCGGCACCGATCGCAGGTTCACTTCCTCCCCGGCGATCTTGTGGATCTCCTCGCGCACAAGCCTGATCTCGCGCTCGAACCGGGCGCCCAGCTCCGCGAAGAACTCCATGTCGATCGCGACGCCGGCCCGTTCCATGGAGGCGAGAACCGGGATCAGCGGGAGCTCCACGTCACGGCACAACGTCCGCATCCCGACTCGCTCCAGCTCCTCGTCCTGTGCGTCGGCGAGCGGCAGTGTGACCGCGGAGTGGGGGGCCGCCCAGGACATCGCGAGTACGGCGTCCGCTTCACCGAGCGCGATGGCGCCACGACCCGTGCCCGTCACCGTCGCTCGCGAGGGGAGCTCGGCTCCCAGCTTGTCCGGCGCGAGCACGTCCAGGGCCCGGTCACGGGCCGCGGGGTCGAGACAGTACGAGGCCAGCTCGGTGTCGAACGTGACCGCCCCGAGGGTGACGCCGTGCCGCAGGAGGACCTGAGATACGAACTTGAGATCGTGGCCGATCTTGGGCGTGGTCCCCTCCAGGAGCGCCACGAGTTCCTCGCACTCCGTGAGCGGCGGGAGGTTCGGCGCCTCGACGACCTCGAACATCAGCGTCGGATTGCCGTCAGCGTCCCGTGCGATCTCGGGGGGCCGGTGACCGAACGACAGGTAGAAGGCACGATCGGGCCGATCGCTGATCGCGAGACCCACGAGGTCCGCGCCGAGGGGATCGTCGTTGCTCCCGGCGAGCCACAGGCCCAGCCGGCTGGTCGCGCCAATGTCGGCGAGGGCGGCAGCAAGAGCGTCGGTGTCCGTCACGAGCGAGCATTCGGGCTCGAACTTCTCGGTGGGACCACCCGCCGCCTCGAGATCCCGGACGAGGTTGTGGAACTCGAGCTCGCGAAACACGGCGAGCGCCCGGTCGCGATCGATCTCCTCGGCCGTCAGGTCCTCGAGGCTGAGGGTCGCCGGGGCGTCGGTCCGAATCGTGACGAGCTGCTTGGACAGACGCGCGCTGTCGGCATGCTCGATGAGCGCGTTCCGCGCCCGCTTGGCCGTCACTTCTTCCGCCCGCTCGAGCAGGGTCTCCAGGTCTCCGAACTCGCGGATCAGGTCGGGCGCCGTCTTCTTCCCGATACCGGGCACGCCCGGCACGTTGTCGGAGGTGTCCCCCAGGAGGGCGAGAAAATCCGTGACGCGGGCGGGCGGAACGCCCATCCGCTCCTCGGCGTTCTCGGGCGTGACCCACAGCTGCTCGACGCCCGCCGGCCCTCCGCGACCGGGGTTGAGGAGCAGGGTGTGCTCGTCGACGAGCTGGTGAAAGTCCTTGTCGCCCGAGACGATCACCGTGCGCAGCCCCTGCGCGGCGGCCTGTTTCGCGAGCGTCCCGATGACGTCATCGGCCTCCCACCCCTGCGCCTCGAGGACGGGCACACGGAACGCCTCGAAGATCTCCCGACAGCGCACGAGGGAGGCGCGAAGCTCGTCGGGCATCTTCTCGCGGGTCGCCTTGTAGTCCGGAAAGATCTCGCCGCGCTGGCTGTCGCCCGCATCGAAGACGACGCCGAGATAGTCGGGCTCGTAGTCCGAGACGAGACGCAGGAGAAAGCGGGCGATCCCGTACGGAGCGGACGTGTTCTCACCGCTCGAGGTCGTCAGTGGGCGGCTGATCATCGCGAAGAAGGCCCGGTACATCAGGGCGTATCCGTCGAGAAGGAATAGCGTGGGGCGATCGGTGGGCGGTGCGTTCACGGCTCGACGATGGCGAGAGGAAAGGGGGGTAAAGCAAAAGCGCCCCGCGGGTCAGGCGGGGCGCTGAACGGCCGCTGATTCAGGCTGGTCTGGTCACGCGCGTGGCATGAAGACCCTTGTCGCCCTGGGTGAACTCGTAGTCCACCTCCATACCCTCGGCGAGTGTCTTGTACCCGTCCATGTCGATGGAGGAGTAGTGAACGAATACGTCGCCGCCGTCGGGGTGCTCGATGAATCCATACCCTTTGGCGTCGTTGAACCACTTCACGCGACCCTGTGGCATCCTGCCTCCCCTGCGCACCGCTCGAGACGTGAAACTGCCGAAAAGGGGCTCTGGTTGGCGGGTTTCGCCCCCGTCCGACCCTGTGACAAACCTAGACTACTCGGCGGGTTCGGAGCCGTCAACGGCGGCGCCGTTTGGGCGGCGGAACAGCTCAAATCGAGGGGAAAAGGGGCCTCGAACGGGTCGAATCAGGGTCCCGGACCACCCGAAAACGGGGGCCGGGAGCCCATCAAGGGACGTTGGAGCCGAGCTCCGGGTAGAGGTAGCGGTAGATCTCCGTAAGCTCTGTCACGGCACGGACATACTCCCGCGTCTCCTTGAACGGAATCCGCTCGACCGCCGTCTCGTCGTCCGTGAACTCCGGGAACTCGCGCCACCGCACGAATCGATGCGGGCCCGCGTTGTACGAGATCATGCCCGCGATCGGCTGTTCTCCGAAACGAGCGAGCATGTCGGCCAGATAACGCGTGCCCAGAAGCAGGTTGACCTGGGGGACCGTGAGCTGCGAGCGGCGGTACTCGGACAGACCGGC
>JBDHIO010000106.1:0-2563 GCA_039587355.1 Gemmatimonadota bacterium
CTTCCACCTTGGCTGCCGCGAGTCGCACCTCGGCGTTGGGGTCCTGCTGGAGCCGTTCGAGGATTCCGCGCCGTGCGGAGGGCCGGAGCCTCGGCAGCAGCGTCAGTGCCGCGAGCCGAACTCCGGTCGCGGCCACGTCGTCGGTGATGATGTCGAGCACCTTGCAGATCGCCTGGTCCTGGCCGGCCTCGTACTGCTCGACCAGTGCTTGAACGGCGGCGATCTTGACCTTCTCGCTACGCTCCTTCTGTAGCAGTCGGTCCAGAGCGACGACGGTCGCGGCCGACGGAAAGCGACCCAGGCTGCGCGCGGCAATCTCGCGCAGCCGACTCTTTCGATCGAGCAGCATGGCGACCAACGGGCCGCGCCCCCGCGAATCCTGGATCAGCGCGAGCAGGGGCATCACGCGCGCCCGGATGCGGTCGTTGTCCCCCTCGAGCGCCTCGACGAGATGCTCGACCGCCCGCGGGCCGGCGATGGCGAGCCGCGCTCGCGCCGCGTCGACCGTCGATCGGGTGCGGCTTCCCAGGCGATGAATCAACTCGGAAAGCTCGTTTGCCCTGGAACGCGACATCGATAGAATGGACTCTCGTGAACCCGCGCCCGACCCGAATGCACTGTCGTGGGAATCAGACCGCGAATTATCGGACGTGTCGTGAACGAAGTCAACGGTTCGAGTGAAAAAAAATCGTCGAACGAACGAGGCGCGAACGGTCCGGATTCTCGTTCGACTCGCTTTCGTGATCGTCGGGCGACCGGAGCGGTTCTTGCATTCGTGGCCATCGCGCTGATCTCCGCGTGCGCAGCGCGGGCTCCACAACCTCCGGCCGCTGTGTTTCCCTCCGGTGCGGTGTTCCACTTGGAGATCGCGGACGATCCGGCGTCGCGACGGTTGGGGTACATGTACCGCGAGTTCGTCGGACGGGAAGACGGGATGTTGTTCCTGTTCGAGCAACCCGATCGCTATCCGATCTGGATGAAGAATTGCAGGGTTCATCTGGACATCATCTGGCTCGACGAGTCATACCGCGTGGTCGAGATCGCGCACGACCAGCCACCTTGCCCGGCCGTTGGGCCCTGTCCGAACGTGTTTCCGATGCGAGCGGCAACATTCGTCCTCGAGGTCGCCGGCGGCACGGCACGACGCGAAGGTCTCGATCTCGGTGATCCCGTGACGGTCTATCTCGAGGAGCCCGGGGGCTCTTGATCACGCTCGTGATCGCCGCCGTGCTGTTGCAGGCGACACCGCCGGCCGAGTCGGACGCTACGGTCATTGCACCCCGGCCCGGAGACGACGTCGGTCTGCTCGACGAGGTGCGGCGGATCGGTCGCCGGGTGGAGATCCTCCGCGGAGAGACGTTCACTCGCCCCCCGTTCGCCGTCCGGGTCCCGGACCACATGCGCGAGATCGCTGCCGAGATCCGCATCTACGACGTGCTGTCCCGCGAGCGCCTCGAGGCTCGCGGCCGGGCGTGGGCCGACATCGGTCTGGGAGATACGGGGTCGCCCCGGCGGTTGTACCTGTCGCTGGCAGCCGATCTCGAAGGGCTCGGCTTCGACCCGCAGGGCAATCAGCTGCTGGTGGCGCCAGGAAAGTTGCCCCCCGGGGACTTCGAGCCCACGGGCGGCGAGGACGATCCGGCCACGGTGCTGATGTTGACCGGCATGCGCCCGCATGCGCCCGTGGTCAGCCACCTGCTGATGCACGTCCGCCAGCGGGAGCGCACGGGAAGGGACAGCTTGGAGGATCGGACCGATCGCCTCCTGGCCTCCTCGGGCTGGGCCGAGGGCGAGGCCAATCTGACGGCCATTCGCTACCTGTTCGCCGGCATGCAGGTGACCGAAAGCGTCATGGGGTTCGTCAAGAGCCCCGCCGAGGTGCTCGACGGGATGCTCGTGCCGTCGGGCCTCGATCGACTGACCGGGATCGAGAGCGATCTGGTCCACTTCGTGTACTTCGAGGGCTATCGGCGGGCGGCCGAATTGCATCGCGGCGGCGGCTGGAAAGCGCTCGACGACGCCATGAAGAACCGACAGACCACCAGCGACCTGATGCATCCCGAGCGTGACCCGCGCAGGCGAACGGAATTTCCGGAGCCCGAACCGCCAGAGCAGGGCATGGAACTGGTCGACGAGGACTCACTCGGCGAGCAGACCATCGTGACACTCGTTTCGCACCTCACCGGGAAGGACAGCCTGGGCCTTCAGGCCGGCGACGGTTGGGCCGGCGAC
The DNA here is from genome assembly GCA_039587355.1 of Gemmatimonadota bacterium. Classification (GTDB taxonomy): domain Bacteria; phylum Gemmatimonadota; class Gemmatimonadetes; order Palauibacterales; family Palauibacteraceae; genus Palauibacter. Next base: position 2,233 of record JBDHIO010000106.1, read on the forward strand.
AGGCTCTATCGCTGGGAGGACGATTCCGGAGCGGTGGGGGGGATCACGGAGTGGATCACCCGCTGGAACGACGCGGGGCCCTCGTCCGCGGCGGATTTCGACTACGCATACGGGCGCGCGCTCGAGGCCCGGTTCCCCGGCCGCACGCTGGCCGACGTCGGAAACGGAGAGCGGACGCTTCTCACCACGGACCGGATTTACCGCATCCACCGTCAGGGGGCCGCGGTCCGGGTGATCGTCCGGCCATTGGGCGCGTCGGCCGCGGCGCCCGAAGCCCGCTGAGGCGGCCCGGGGTCCCTTTTTGTACTAGAATCCGCCCCTTCGCACCCAG
>JBDHIO010000107.1:0-2517 GCA_039587355.1 Gemmatimonadota bacterium
CAAATCGTGGGTGAGGCCGATCCGCCGGACAGATTCCCCAGACCCTTCGCTTGGAAGGACGGCGTGATGACCGATCTCGGCACGCTCGGAGGCATGCACAGCTTCGCCCACGGGATCAACACGCGCGGCCAGGTCGTCGGCATGAGCTATTCGGCCGCTGGGGAAGAGCACGCCTTCCTCTGGGAGAACGGGGTCATGCGCGACCTCGACACGCCGGGGAATCATAGCACCGCGCACGACATCAACGAGCGCGGCCAGGTCGTCGGCGGGCGATACCTGGGGACATACAGGGCTACGATGTGGCACAACGGCACGGTCACGGATCTCGGTACGCTCGGAGGTCAGAGCGAGGCGATGGGGATCAGCCCGAGCGGTTTCGTCGTCGGCACGAGCTACGTCGTGTCTGAGCCACACGCGTTCCTGTGGGTCGGTGGCACGATGACCGACCTCTGGGCCCCGGGCACCCGAACCTCGGCACTTGGTGTCAGCCCGAGCGGCGAAGTCGTGGGGACCCACTGGACGACCGCGGGACGGCGGGCAGTCCGCTGGGTCGACGGTGTCATGGAGGACCTCGGAGACTTCGGAGGCCCCAACGCCTCGGCGAAGGACATCAATGCGCGTGGCCAAATCGTGGGTGAGGCCGATCCGCCGGACAGATTCCCCAGACCCTTCGCTTGGAAGGACGGCGTGATGACCGACCTCGGCTCGCTCGGAGGCGACGGATTCGCAAACGCGATCAATGCGCGCGGCCAGATCGTCGGGTACTCGTTCGACGGCAGGAACTATCGCGCAACGCTCTGGCAGAAGGGCGGAAATGCCCCTCCAACAGCGCCCGTCGATGACGTGGCCCCGACTGTGACGAACCTGCAGCCGGACCCGATGATCGCGGGGTTCGTACTGAATCCCGATCCAGGCGGTGATGGGCACGTCCACGCGCGCGATTATGTTCTTGAGTTCGACGCGTTCGACCCGCCGTTCCCGGACGGTTCACCCGGAAGCGGCGTGGACGAGACCGGGTGCCTGGCGGCCGGGCCATGCGCGAACATCGCGGCCCTCGTGCTGTCGGGTCCCGCGGGATCCCCCTCCACGCTGGCCGTGGACAACAAGCACACGCCGGTGGCGACCGACCCCGATTTCCGCGTCTGGATGCATGCGGCCGGGACGCCGGTCACGCCGGAAGGCGACTACGTGGTCGAGCTTCGCGTCCCGGACAATCGCGGGAACGTCGGGACCGCCTCGTATCAGTTCTCGCTCGACATCAGCGGACCCGTCTTCGGGGCCCTGAACCCCGCGCCGGTCGGGTCGATGGGGACCGATGCCCAGGCGATCGTGATGAGCATCGGCGGCTCGATCGTGGACGCGAACGTGATCGAGCTGGCGAGGCTGGGCGTCTACGTGGACGGCACGGACAGGTTCGGGACAGGCGCCGACGGTGTTTGCGACGCCACGACTGATCATCTGCTGAGTGTGGCCGCATCCGAGATCGATCGGAACGCGATCGATCACCCGAACGGCACGGGCTCGGTAGCATATAACGAGTCGTTCCAGATCGAGCAGCCGGACACGGGAGCCTACACAGTCACCTACTGCTTCATCCACAGGGCAGAGGACGGAGCGAAGAGGTACGACGGCGCGAACGCACCAAACGCGACTGTCATGTGGACCCAGGCAGTCGTCAGGTGGAACGCCGGCTAGGAGCGACCCGCCTCGGGCTACGCCTGAGCTGCGGCGACCCGGTATCGGAACCTCCCCCGGTGCCGGGTCCCGCCGCGGTTCACGAGGTCGGCCTCCTCCTCGATCCGCTTGAACCACTCGTCTAGGAGTCGTCGACCTCGTCCAGCCCGTACTCCTTCATCTTCCGCCAGAGCGTGGTGCGGCTCATTCCGAGCCGGTCGGCCGCGGCGCTTTTGGCACCTCCGGTCTCGGCGAGCGCCATGGCGATCGCGTCCCGCTCGTCGGCCGGCGGCGCTTCGCTCCGGTACCGTTCTCCGCCCGCGGGGGCGCCCCGGGAGTCACGAACGTCCGGTGGCAGATGTTGAGCCTCGATCCGTCGCTCGCCCGCCTGGATGTGGGCGCTCTCGAGGACCGCCAGCAGCTCGCGCACGTTGCCGGGCCAGTCGTACGCCTGCAGAAGGCGCATCGCGAGCGGTGAGCACCCGGGGTGCGAGCGCCGACCGATCCGCTCGAAGACGGCCTCGGCAATCAGGGGGACGTCCTCCCGGCGCATGCGAAGGGGCGGCAGCTCGACCCGGACGACGTTCAGCCGGTAGTAGAGGTCGTCTCGAAACGCGCCGTCGTCCATGGCCGCTTTCAGGTCACGATTGGTCGCCGCGACGATTCGGACATCCACGGGGACCGGCCTCACGGCACCGACCGGCGTGAGCTCGCGTTCCTGGAGGACTCGGAGCAGACGCTGCTGAACGGCGGGAGAAACATCCCCGATCTCGTCCAGAAACACCGTCCCCCCGGATCCGGCCTCGAAGAGCCCCGTTCGGTCCCTGAGGGCCCCGGTGAACG
>JBDHIO010000059.1:0-11331 GCA_039587355.1 Gemmatimonadota bacterium
GCGGTGCTGCTCGGCACGTTCGCCCTCGCGAAGCTCGTGACGTTCGGGCTCATCTGGTCGGGCGCTTCGTCCATTGCCGATGGGTTCAAGATCGGCGCGATCATCGGGTTCCTCGCCTGGTTCGGCGTGGACTTCATCCACTTCGGGAACAACAACGTGTCGAACCTGACCCTGACGATCGTCGATCCGCTGCTCGAGATCGTGCGCACGGGGATCACGGGCGCGGCGATCGCGCTACTCCTGTCGAAGTTCGGCGGTTCGGCCGAAATCTGACTCGACTGGCCCGGGAGACGAAGCGGCTCCGCAGACCAGGCCGGGTCTGCGGGGCCGTCGGCCCCTCGGGTCGGTTGACGCGTCTCAGGGCAAGAACGACCAGCCCCGGCGATACTTCAGCATCAGCAGCTTCTCGACGAGGACCTTCGTCCAGTCACCGAACACGTTCGGGAGCATCATCGCGAACTTCCGCGGTGGGAAGAGGCTGTTCGTCAGGATGATGACCTCCTTGTTGCCCGCATCCATGACGCAGACGCCTGGGATCCCTCCGAACTTCTCGCAGGCGAGGTTCGTCTGACCGTCGAGGATCTTCTTGATGTTCGTGGCGGCAGTCTTGGCCATCTCGTCGGTGGGGTACCCCGTCTTCGGGACGCCGAAGGGCACCGACCCGAGGAACGGGTTCTCGACCTGAACCGCGAGGCCCGCGGCGAAAATGTTGGGATAGTCGCGGTGCTGATACGAGTCGCTCGTGGGGATGAAACCCTTCTCATCACCCAGCCCCTCCGTCTCCCGGACCACCTTCGCGCCCCGGAAGGGGGGAACGAGCATCTTCCACCTGGCGGGAATGTGCTCGCCGTCGGCGAGGATCACCTCGTCTTCGGTGACCTCCTCGATCGCCGCGTTCACCCGATAGTCGATCCCCTGCATCTTCAGAAACGCCTTGAGCATTCCTGCGCCGCCCTTGATCCCACCGATCCCGAAGTGCCCGAGGTCCGGCTCGGGAGTGATCCAGGTGATCGGCACCTGCTTCCGCACGCCAGCTTTTCGGACGTGACGATCGAAGTTGAACAGGTATTCGTACCCGGCCCCCATGCAGCTCGCGCCGGGAACGGCGCCAATTACGGCGGGGCCCGGGTCCTTCACGAACTCCTTGAACGCTCCGTACGTCGCCTCGGCGTCGGGAGGCGTGAAGATCGAGTGTGAATGGGCCTTCGGCCCCAGCCCGGGCACGGCGTCCCACACCAATTCCGCTCCGGTCGTAATGATCAGGAAGTCGTAGTCGTGGGTCTCACCCGACTTCCCGTACAGACGATTGGCCTCCGGGTCGATGCGGGTGACCTCGTCGAGCGTGAAGTCGATGCCGCCCCGCCGAAACGTGTCCTCGGCCGAAAACGTGATGTCCTCCAGCTTGCGACGACCGAAGGGGACCCAGATGAGTGACGGGATGTACACGAATTCCCGTTGCTTCGAGATCACATGAACGTCGGCATCGTCTCCGAGTTTTCGCTTGAGCTCGAAGGCACTGGTCATCCCGCCGAAATTGCCACCAAGAACCACGATCTTCTTGCTCATCATCGCCTCCTCTATACGTCTTAGAGCAGCGAATTCCGTTTCAGGTTCCCGAGCGCCGAGGATCACCTCTCCGCGAATCGGTCGAGAGTGCGGGTCAGCGCTTCCTCGGTCGCCGCATCCAGTTGCGGCCGGTACCGCTCATACTCCCGCCGCGTCCCCATAGGGGAACAGGCGCCAGGATTCGGAAACCCGCAGACACAAACGTCCCGGCTGGCCGGCAACTCTCGGCGCGCTTCGGAGGGGCATATCACCCGCGCTTCCATATCCCGGAAAACATTCGTCGGGTCATATCCCCCGCCGTCGCGAGCCGGCGTTTGCCCATGCATCCGCCGTAAACGACTGCATGACAAACGGTTATGGGCTTCGGGCACGTCGGGTACGCCCATTGCCCCAGTTCGATCGCGATTGTCTCCGGCGGTTCCGGCGGTCGCTACGGCGCGCACGGTCCCCGGCCGGGGGTCATAAAGAATTCCTGAGATCAGGAGGAAACCGCCATGCGCGAACGACATCGGCTCCGGAGGTCGACGTTGGTATGGGCGGTCCTTGCCGGCCTGGCGTCTCTCACCGGCTGCGATTCGAACCCGACCGCCCCTGACCACGGGGAACTCACCTTCGAGTTCAGCTTTGAGCCCGGTCACGTGCACATCCTCCAGTCGGATGTGACGTACTCGGTTCGGGTGCTCGATCACCACGGTGAAGCGGTGACCGACTTCCTCGCTCTGGAGGTACAGCGACTCCAGGAGGGAAGCGATACGTGGCGAGGAACGGCGCTCGATCTGCACGGAGACACGTACGAGGCGACCGTCAGGTTCTCCACGAGCGGCGAGTACGAGCTCCGCATAGCGGGGCAGCGCCCGGGAGAGGGAGATCTGGTCGTGCTCCATAATGTGCCTGAACCCCTCCATGCCGTCCCCGCGCATGGGGAGGCCGGCGGGTACCGGGTCGAGTTCGAGACGTTCCCCGGGCACATCCACACGGGCGACGACGCTACTGCCACCTTCTGGATCATGGAGACGGAGCGGAATACGGCGGGCGATCGCCCCCCGATCAGCGGCCTGTCCCCCGAAGTGCACATTCTCGAATCGGACGGGACCACGGTCGACCTCACGCTAGTGGAATCGGAAGCCGGCCGGTACGACGCGCCGCACACCTTCCATCAGGCCGGCGCGACCCAATTCACGATCCACTTCACCGGTTCCGACGGTCTGCCGGCGGAGGTGACGTTCGATCACAACGTCGCCCACGCGCACTGACCAGAGAGGAGGGCACGATGTCGATATCACGAATCGTTGCAAAGCGATTCGCGCTGCCGCTGGTAACCGCACTGCTGCTTCTGCCGGCAGGCACACTCAGCGCGCAGCAGCAATCGCCCCTGTCGCGCTTCCTTGTCTCCGGATACGCGAGCGCCAACTACAACGTGCCGGCGGAAGGCGACGCGCGGAACAACTTCAGCGCGAGCTTCAGCCCGATCTTCCTCTTCGAACTCTCGCCGGACTTCCTGTTCGAGGCCGAGCTCGAGTTCGGACTCGAGGAGGGGGGGACGACAACCACGCTCGAATACGCGCAGGTCGACTACCTCGGGTTTGAGAACGTGCTGCTCGTGGCCGGAAAGTTCCTGCTGCCTTTCGGTGTGTTCAGCGAGCGTCTGCACCCGACGTGGATCAACAAGATGCCGAGCATGCCGCTGTTGTACGGGCACGCCCACGGCGGGGTCGCGGAGGGCGTCCTCACGCCTATCCTCTCCGATGTCGGCGTGATGGCTCGATATGCCGGCTCGCTCGGCGACGTATGGGGCCTCGACTTTTCATTCTATGTGGCTCAGGGTCCGAGTCAGGCGGAGCACGATGAGGACGGCGGAGACGATCACGCCCACTCCATTGCGCCGGCTTCGGTCGCCGCAGCTGCGAACGGGCAGGACATTACGTATCCGTACGCGTCCGAAATTCCCGGGATCGCGTTCGGGACGAACTTCTCGGACAACAACGACAACAAGATGCTCGGCGCGCGTCTTGGCGTGGTGAAGGGCCCGGACTTTGAAGCCTACGTGTCGGGTTTCCACTCCATGTACGACGACGAGGACTACCTGGATCTGGTTGGCGCGAACGTCGCCGCCGAAGTCAGGAAGGGTGGGTTCGAATTCCGCGGAGAAGGGGCGATGCTCTGGCAGGAGTTTGAAGTCGCGAACGAGTTCCCGACGCTCCGTTCGCCAGCATACTACGTCCAGACATCCCGTCGGATCGGTGACTTCGAGCCGGTGGTCCGCTGGTCTCACCTGCTCGAAGCGAAGGTCGAAGACGAAGTGGCTCGTGATCATCGGCGACAGTTCGCGTTCGGGATAAACTACTGGATGCGACCTTCGGTTCCGCTCAAGCTCGCCTACGAGATCGAGCTGGATGGTGCGGATCGGTTTCTCGTTCAGTGGGCCTACGGGTTCTGAGCCGGAAGGAGAGTACGGATGAATACCTGGAATCGATCTATCTTTCCCATTGCGGTCGCGATGCTGATCGCACTTCCGGCCGCGGCATTCCCCCAGCAGTCGGTCGCGGACGGTGTACGGCTCTGGTCCCAGAACTGCGGGCGGTGTCACAACTTCCGTCCGGCCGAGGAACGCTCCGACCAGGACTGGGCCACAATCCTCTCGCACATGCGCGTCCGGGCCAACCTGAAGAGGTCCGACACCCAGGCGATTCTGGCATTCCTCCAGTCGTCCAACGGCACCGGAGAGTCGACGACGGCCGCGGCTCCCGCGCGGGCGCCAGCCGACGCATTCCGAGTTCCGGCCGCGTCGAGCGCGCCGGGGACCCTGGAGTGGTCGGTGGCCATGATCATCCGCCGGGCGTTGTGGACCCTGCCGGAGGTCCCATGACCCCCGACGAGTCGGGGGGAGGTTCGACGTATGTCGAGGGCCTCGAGGGAGACGTGGCGAGGTGATTGCCCGACGCTGGCGGTCTGTGGGGCTGGGGGCATTGGCCATCATGTCGGCCGTTCCTCTCCTGGCGGCCGGGGGTGGCGATGAAGGCCAGCCCCCGGCCGCCGGGCCGCTTGCACAGGTCGCACTCGCGCGAGCGGCGGACCCGTGGCGGACTGATCCCGAAGCGATCTTCAAGCTTCAGTGCGCACCATGTCACGGGGCCCGGGGACGTGGAGATGGACCGGCAGCCGTCGCATTCAACCCGCGACCCGCCGACCTGACCGACGCTGAGATCATGAACGCCAGGACAGACGCCGACCTGCGTGCGATGCTGGAGAGCGGGAAGGGCTCGATGCCGGCCTTCGGGCCGGTCCTGGCGTCCGAGGATCTGGATTCGCTGGTCGTGTACATCCGAACCCTGGGTGGCGAATAGTGTCCTGGAGGCCATGATGAGTACCCGATACAAAACAGGAGCGGGCCTGTTCGCGCTGCGCGCGGCGTTCGGGACGCTGTTCTTCCTTCACGGATGGGTGAAGCTCTTCGGAGGTGACATCTCGTTCGTTCAGGAGATGCTCGGAATGGCGGGGTGGCAGATCCCCGAATCACTGCTTCTCCTTGTCGCAATATTCGAGTTGATCGCCGGTCTGGCCCTGCTCGTGGGCGCTTTCGTCCGCGTCGCCAGCGGATTACTTGCCCTCGAAATGGTAGTGGCGGTCGTTCTCTTTCACGCCGGGCAGGGTTTCTTCATCGTCGCCGTCCCGAACGTTCCGCTCGCTTACGGCTTCGAATATCATCTCGCCCTCCTCGGTGGCCTTCTCTGCCTCGCCCTGTCCGGTCCCGGGATCTGGTCGATTGACGGCTGGCGCCGAGTCGAGTCCGGGCGTGGGTCGGATATGCACCAGTCGCATACGGAGCAGTCGGACACGTCGCCTGCCTGAAGAAGCGCGCGTCGCCAGCCACTGGGGCAAATGACCCAGATGTCCTAGGTTCCCGAGAGAAGACGCGCCGGTCACTACCGGTAAGGGGCACACGCGCCGGGTCGAATCCTACGTCCTGTTGGGGCGGAAGGATCTTGACCTCGCGGTCGAGGACGGGGAATGCTGTTCAAAGGATGGCTTCCAGGCGCATGGCTGAGCGAACGATGAGGCCACGAGCCGCAGAGTCGCGGCAGGGTCGACCCATTAACCCTCTCGAGAGTCGCCTGGGGCGGAGGCTGCTCGGCTGGTTCATCGTGATCTCCCTGCTGCCGCTGATGGCCTCCAACATGCTCGGCTACATCGAGAGCGGCAGGCTTATCGAACGTTTCATCGGACGTCAACTGGCCGCGATCGCGAGCGTCCAGGCAACCTACGTCCGTGACCAGATTGATTGGATATTCACCCGACTCGATCTGCTCGTAGCCGCGAATCCCGAGTTCAGGGAGGCAATCGAGGCGGGCCTGACTGATGTCGCTGCCGCCTCACTTTCCGAGGAGCTATCTCGCAAGCTCGATGAGGCATGGGAGTTCGACGCCCTCTTCATCGAAGGCCCGGACGGAGCCGTGCGTGCCGTTGCCGGCGACGCAGAGTGGGTCACGGAGAGGGCTCGCACCATGGTCCCCCAGCCCGCCGGCGCGTCTCTGGAGCTGCTGGATCAGCGGTCGCGCGCAGGACGCCCCATCATTCGCTTGACCGTCCCGCTGTCGTTCCGACGGGACGGGGCACCGGAGGGTCGCCTGGGTGCTCTGGTGGGTTCACAGAGTTTCGCGAGCACGCTCGACATCCCGCCACACCTCGCCGGATCGATCGAGAGCTTCGTGCTGGACGCGAGCGACCGCCCACTGTTGGTCTCCCACCCGCACGGTTTTATCGACTATTCGCTCCCCATAGACATTCAGCCGGTGGCTGGAGAGCCCGATGCAATGCGCTACCCGGACCGTCTCGGAACGGAAGTGTTCGGGCTCGCAATGCCGATCGAGGGGCTGAGGTGGAAGTATTTGGTGGAGCTCCCGGTCTCGGATGCGCTGGGCCCGCTCCGACTCCTGCGCCGTTTGTCGCTCATCTTCGGTACGCTATTCGGCCTCGTCGTGATCGGGGCGGCCTGGTTCGTATCCGGCAATATCGTCGCTCCGGTGCGTGAGCTGGCAGAGGCAGCGGAGCTCGTTGGCGCAGGAGAGCTTCACACATCCATCGAAGTGAGCGGTGATGACGAGATCGGTGACCTCGGGGTCGCGTTCGACAGGATGACGCGAAGCCTCGAGCAGGCACGCGACCGCGAGGCCGAGGCCCACGCACGGGAGATTCGGCGAGCCCAGCAACTCGCGACCGTGGGAGAGCTCGCGAGCGGCGTGGCACACGAGATCAAGAATCCGGTCGCCGGAATCGCGGGCGGGCTCGATCTCGTCCGTCGACGATTGGGAGGCGATGATTCGCTCCGCCCGATCCTGGACGAGATGTCGGCACAGACCGACCGCATCGGCGCGGCGATTCGAGACCTGCTGACGTTCGCTCGCCCGCCCCGGCCTCGGTTTGGATCGGTTCGTCCGGCCAGGATCGTCGAACGAGCCATCACGCTGGTCCAGCCCGCCGCGGAGCGGGCTCGGGTCGAGCTCCGATCGGACAGCGACGTTGCTGACACCCAACCCGTTCGCGTCGATGCCGAGCTTCTTCGGCAGGCCCTCGTAAACCTATCCGTCAATGCGGTGCAGGCCACGCCACCCGGAGGCGTCGTGACCATCTCGGTCGATCAGTCCGATGTCGAGACGCGGTTCCGCGTCTCGGACACCGGCAAGGGAATACCGAAGGATCGGCTGCAGGCGATCTTTCGGCCCTTCTTCACTACCCGTCACTCCGGAAGCGGTCTCGGCCTCTCGATCAGCCGCGACATCATCGAGCGACATGGCGGCACAATCGACGTCGAGAGCGAGCCCGGCTCTGGGACGACGTTCACCATACGCATCCCCCGGGCGGATGCGGAGGCGACCCGATGAGCGGGCCGCGGGTCTTTGTCTGTGATGACGAGGCTCTCATCCGGATGTGGCTGGAAGAGCACCTGCGGGAGCAAGGCTATACCCCTCGAGTGTTCGCCGATGGAACCAGTCTCCTGAGAGCCGTCGAGTCGGAACCGGTCGATCTGGTGCTCCTCGACCTGAGACTCCCCGATGGATCGGGAACCGACTTCCTCGAGAGTATCAAAGAGCGCGTGCCGACGGTTCCCGTGATCATGATATCAGCCTATGGCGAAGTGGAGACTGCCGTCGCCGCCGTGCGTGCTGGCGCTCACCATTTTCTGGAGAAGCCCATTGAGCTGGCGGAATTGTTTCTCCTCATCGAACAGGCCCTGGAGAGCAGCCGCCTGAGTTCCGAGGTCGATCGCTATCGCGAAGGTTTTCGCTGGCAGTTTTCGGATGTGAGTTTCGTCGGGCGCTCCGCATCCTGTCGCAAGGTCGCGGGGCTGATTGCGAGAGTGGCCGCGAGCGGACAGTCGCCGAACGTCCTGATTCGCGGCGAGAGTGGCACCGGGAAGGACGTGGTCGCGAGGGCGATCCACGCCGAGGGCCCACGTCGGGAGTTTCCGTTCCTTCGCCTCGACTGTACGGCTATCCCCGAGCACCTCGTGGAGTCCGAGTTGTTCGGCCACGCGCGCGGGGCATTCACGGATGCGAAAGAGTTCAAGCCCGGACTCGTCGAGCTGGCCGATCACGGCACGCTGTTCCTCGACGAAATCGGTGACATGCCAGTCGGGGCGCAGGCCAAGCTCCTCGGGTTCCTCGAGACTCGCACGTTCCGGCAGGTAGGGGGTATTCGCGACATCACGGTCGACGTGCACGTCATTGCGGCCACGAATCGCGATCTGGAGGCCGCCACCGAGGCCGGAGACTTCAGACGTGATCTTTTCTTCCGCATCAACGTGCTCCCCATCGAGCTATTGCCCTTGCAGAAGCGTCCCGAGGATATCGCCCCACTCGCGGCGCACTTCATCAATGTCCTGTCTCGCGAGTTGCGCGGCCCGCCCCGAAGACTCACGCCGGAGGCCATCGAAGTCCTCGAGCGCGCCGAATGGCCCGGGAACGCGAGGGAGATTCGAAACGTGCTCGAGCGGGTGCTCTTGCTTGAGGATTCTGAGACTATCACCGGGGCCCATCTGCGGTCGCACCTTCGCGACGAAGCGAGTGAGCACCTTCAGTACGTACTCCCCGCGGGCGGCGTGTACCTTGATGATGTCGAGAAGAACATGATCCGTCAGGCGATGGAACGCACCGGCGGAAACAAGACGGCTGCAGCTCGACTTCTCGGTCTCTGCCGGGACACGTTGCGATACCGCCTCGAGAAGCACGGGATAGAATAATCGAGAATCGCGGGTGTGACCCCGTTCGGGCCCTGTGTCCGAACCCCGCACGGGCGATGGGCAGTATGGTCTCGTGGTTCCCGCCGATCGTATCACCCGGCCATCCGGGTCTAGCCGCATCATCACCACCGACCCGCACTGGGTCCTCATCACCCCCCGGGGGCTCTCATGACCTTTTCTCGCCGAGACTTCGTCCGGTACGCCGCGGCAGCCGGCATCTCACCCTTCCTGCTCGACGATCTGCGGGCCGGACCGCTACCTGACAACGGGCCCCACCGATCGACGAACGGGCCGGGAACAAGCCCCTCTTCCGTGCGTCCCTGGCCCGGGTACGAGGACGCGATCGTGATCGACTTCCTCGGCAGCCCCGGGTACTTCAACTACCCCGAGAACCCGCCGCTCGATGAGACGATGGTCGAGAACGCGCGGACCTCGGGCATCACGGCGATGAACGTCACCGTGAGCGCGGGTGACACCGCCTCTACTCTGGGGCGGATGTCACCCTGGTTCGCGAACGCCGAGCGGTGGCCGGACGTCTTCCGCATCGTGCGCTCGGTCGAGCAGCTGCGCGATGCGAAGGAGACGGCGCGAGTCGGTATCGTCCTCGGATTCCAGGACACGACGCCCTACGAGGGCGACCTCTCGCGCATCGGCACCTTCCACGACCTCGGCGTGCGGGTCGTGCAGCTCACCTACAACGTCCGAAACCTGGTGGGCGACGGGTGCCTCGAGCCCGGGAACGCGGGCCTGAGCGCATATGGGCACACCGTGGTCGAGCGTCTGAACGAGCTGGGCAGCATCGTCGACCTGTCCCACTGCGGAAAGCGAACAACAGCCGAGGGCATACGGGCGTCCGCCGCCCCCGTCGGGATCACGCACACCGGCTGCACCGCGGTGGCGCCGCACCCCCGCTCGAAGGACGACGAGGAGCTACGCGCCGCGGCCGACCGTGGCGGCGTCGTCGGGATCTACCTGATGCCCTTCCTCTCCCCGGGTCGCGTGTCCACGGCGGATGATGTCCTGGCCCACATCGAACACGCCCTCGACGTGTGCGGCGAAGATCACGTCGGGATCGGCAGCGACCTCTCCATCACGCCGATCGATGGCTCGGCGGAGTACTGGTCCAAACACCGCGAGTTCGTCTCGAGGCGGATCGCGGCGGGGATCGCGGCGCCCGCCGAGGACCCCGATGTCCTCTTCACGGTCCCCGACCTGAACTCCCACCGTCGCATGGAGATGATCGCCGACCTGCTCGCGGCGCGGGGTCACAACGACCGGGTGATCGAGAAAGTGGTCGGCGGCAACTGGCATCGACTGTGCGGGGAGGTCTGGAAGGCCTGAGCAAGCAGCCGGTCTTTTTCAGGTGGCCTTCTTGCCGGCGACTTTGGCGTGGTAACCCATCTTCATGTAACGATCACCCGCGTCCAACTCGTCCAGCATCTGCGACAGTCGCCTCTCCCTAGTCTCGGGCCGTTTTGCGCGATCTATCCAGCCGAGATAGTCGTTGCGCTGGTAGGGTGGGCGAGCCTGAAACGCTTCCATGAGTTCTCCGCGCTCCAGAGCTTCGCGCACAGCGTCAGGCATCCTGTTCAATGCTTGAGCCCTGATCGCCTGGGGTTGGCCATACTCTCCTACCTCTCGATGCCACCAAAACGGTTCTGCGATTCTGGCTGCAGACATCGCACCTGGAATCGGCCTGCCCCCGCGCGAGCGATGTCTGAAGTTCACCGGCGACCGGTCTCGAAACATCGTAGGCTGGGCGCGCGCGACTACTACTTGGCCATCGCAGCAATCGCTTTGTAGGCAGCGGCCCGGGAGAGCGTCAGGCGCCGATTGTCGATCGCGCCAGCCCGAGGAACGTCATAAGCGTCAGCGCCATTGAGAAGAGCAGTCCGATTTGCAGGCGCCTACTCGTGACAACGACGCCTATGAGCGCGAGGGCACTATAGACCGCGAGCAGCCACACAGGGGAGGCGTCAGCAGGCAGCCCGGGGAAGGCCGGAACGACGGAGAGCGCCAGGCATGCGAAGAAAGGTCCCCGAACCTCTGCGAATCGTTCCTCCAGGTCGGGAGGCGCCCCTTGTGGGAACTCCGGGATAAGCAACCGGCTCGCGCAGTAGAGGGACGCGGGGACCACGAACCACCCGAAAAAGGGCAGAAGGGTGATCTCGGCCATCCCACCGAACCGCACCCACAGTCCGAACCACCACCCGAGGAGCTGTATCAGGAGGAGACTCAGCCAACCCAGGAAGAACCACTTGGTTGTGAGCTCTCGCCAAACCCGAGCGATGTCGGCAACGCCGCCGAGTATGCGCGCGATGCCCAGAGCCAGCACGATGGAGTGGACGACAGACATGTACTCGAAGGTGCTCAGAGGTCTCTCCCTCGGCCGATCCCACTGCCTAACGGTTCTGTGGAGTTGTCCCCTCTCCGTGGACAGGTTTGCGTTTGAGATTCAAGCGGCTGAAGCGAGGCTCCTTTCGTAATTGAGGGGCGACATCTGGCCCAGGGCCGAGTGCCGCCGGTGG
>JBDHIO010000060.1:0-11252 GCA_039587355.1 Gemmatimonadota bacterium
GCTAGAACGGCAGCCCGAAGAAGAAGTAGTATCGCGTCCCCTCCTCGCTGAAGCCGGCGAGCGCCGAAACCGTGTTCTGCGGGGCGAAGACAACGGCCCAGACCCCGCCCCCCGCCCCGATGTGCCAGCCACCGGGCGATTCCCGATCGACCCACACCCGACCCGCATCCGCGAACCCGATGACACCGATGTCCGCGGAGAGGACGCTCACCCGGGTGAGCAGGAGCCGCAACTCGGCGCCGCCGAACAACGACGACTCTCCTGCGAACCGCTCGGCGTCCCAACCCCGCAGACTCCGACTCCCCCCGATGATCCCGGCGTTGAAGAACGGGATCCGGTCGTTCGACAGGACGGCTCCACCAGCCCGCAGTGCCAGCGTGGGGCGGAGCGGCAGCCGTGGCCCCGACAGATAGAACGAACCCGTCCCCTCGAATCTCAGGTACGTCCTGTCCACGTGAAACGCGGGCGGGTAAAGGGTGGCGCGGAGGTCGAATCGGCCGCCGCTCGACGGCCCGCTCGGAACGTCGCGCCCATCATACGAGAGGCTCGCGAACACACCGAGCTGGCCGAAGTCATTTCCTCCATAGACGCTGAGCGTGTCGGAGAAGAAGGGGTTCTCCTCGGCCACCGTTCTCGACAACTCGAGATTGGCGCCGAACATCAAATCCACGGCCGGGAGCACCTCCCAACCCCGCCCGGCTTCAACGATGACGGTGCGGCGCTCGACGCCCTGCCGCCCGGTGTCAGCGGGCCTCTGCGTGTCGTTCCCGAACCCGAAGAAGTTCACCACGTCCAGCTGGGAGAATCCGGCGAAGATGTTGGTATGCTGGGTCGTACCCTCACGCCGGAACTCCGCCTCGACCTCTAGTCGCAGCTTGGCGTTCGTCGAGATCCCTCCGAGGACCCGCCACTTCCTCGCGAAAGGATGCTGACGGAAGCCATAGGTATAACGTGAGAATCCGCCCCCGACGAACACGCCGTAGTCGGAGCTGATTCCGAGGTCCCCGTTCGGCACGATCCACGTGCCCCAGTCGACCGGCTTGTTTGGGCTCTCCTCGGAGTACACCCACGTCTCGTACTCCGTGCGATCGACCTCGACACCGGCGGGCGCGTTCTCCAGCCGCGCGGCCCCGACGTGATCGTAGAACCCGACGCGATCGAGAGGATCGACGAAATGGAGCTCGTCGTCCCCGGCGCCGCCGACGACGCGGACGCGGATCTCCATCTCCGGCTCCCCCAACGCGACAATGCGATCGTCGCCCTGCCAGAGATGCAGTCGGACCTCATCCGTCTCGGCCGGGTCGAATCGGCGCGTGTAGTAGGGGCTCACAGCCCCGGGGGCGGAAGCCGAAACCTCGAGGTGCCCCTCCGAAAGGCTTCGGATGGTTACCGAGTCCGGGAGATCGGTGAACTGGACCTCTACGTCCTCGGACAGCAACTCGTAGAGCCGCCGCGAGGCGGCACGAAGACCATCTCGCCTCTGCCGCAGCGCCGCACGCAGAAACTCGCCGTCCGTCTCGAGCATGCCGGCCGGCAGCGTCGCGAGGCTCGCATCGATCACCTCGTCCGTGAGTGCCCGCTGCGT
Organism: Gemmatimonadota bacterium; assembly: GCA_039587355.1. Taxonomy (GTDB): domain Bacteria; phylum Gemmatimonadota; class Gemmatimonadetes; order Palauibacterales; family Palauibacteraceae; genus Palauibacter. The sequence goes on from JBDHIO010000060.1 coordinate 1,586, forward strand.
GGCGACCGTCACGGAATCCCAGGTCGGCCAGTCGAGGTCTACCAGGAAGCGCCGGTCCATCTCGCGAGCGATGAAATGGAGCCCAACGATGTCGGGATATTTCGGACCGAAGCTGACGAATTGTCGGACGAAGATGTATGCGTTGCTCGGAACGAGGCCGTCGAGCCGCACGAACGCTTGATCGGGATCTTCCGGTATCGGGACCCACCGCTGGCTGCCGGGCCAACGCCCCCAGCGCCACTGCAGACGGTGACGATCCCAGTCGCCCGTGAACAGGTCGATGAGTCGCGCGGTGAGAAAACTCTCGGAGTCGACGACGTCTGCGTGCGACGCGATCACCCGATCGAAGATGCGGTGCCCGTCGACGACCTCCTCGAACGCATGGAAGGCGAGGTCCGGTGTCGAGTGACCGCCCGGCCGTTCGGAGAGGAACCCGGCGAGCCCGGCGTATTCGTCCCGGAACTCGCCGAGGAGCTCCGAGTCGGGCAACACGAAGAGTCGTTGTTCTGGACTCACGACCCCCGCCGCTACTGCGAGTTCGTGGCTCGCGAGCATGCCCAACGGGTGCTCGGCACTCACCTGATCCCGCAGGATTTCGCCCGCCGGCGAGCGGGCGAGGATGTCGACCAGCCCCTGCGTCGGGTCCTTGTCGACCGACCTGAAGACGTAGGAGCGGCCATCCGCCCCTCGCAGGAGCAGCGACGAGGTCTCCCCGTCCGAAATCCGTTCGATCGGTTCGAGACCGCCCGCCTCGGTCTCCATATCCAGAACCGGGACGGGGATATCGGAGGTCCACGCGTCACGATATCGACCTCCCCAGAGCGACCGTCGGAGCCAGCCGCCCCTGTATTGCGGCCCCAACGCCATCTCCACGGTATCCGCGGAGAGGTCCGCCGCGGCCTGCTGCGCGGCGAGATCGACGACGACGACGAGACCGAGCGTCATTGCAAGCGCGGCAATACCGCCTCTGGTAAACTGGCGGGGGCGACGGTAGTTGTTTTCGGGCACGTCGTTGTCTCGTCGTCCTCGGGGCTCGGGCCGCGCCGTTATAGATACCGACCGGGCCGACGGGCCGTCAAAACGGAGAGGGGACCCGATCTCGATGAGGCTCTGGAGAGGAAGCACTCGTCTGGTCCGCCTTCTGATCGGCGGTCTCGTGACGGTGTGCGCCGTTTCCCCGGTGGCCGGACAGCAGCAGCCCACCGGTGCGGTCGTCGACACGGTCGTCATCCAGCGACACGACGTATTCCGGCCGGAGGCCGCGACCGGCTTCCCCTACACCACGATGAACACGCTGCACGTGATCACGCACGCCTGGGTCATCCGGTCCGAGCTGCTGATCCGTGCCGGCGAGCCGTACGATTCGTTGCTCGCCCTCGAGAGCGAGAGGAATCTGCGGAATCGGTATCTCTTCTCGGAGGTGTCGGTGGACTCCTTACGTCTCGGGGACGGTCGTCTGGCGGTGCTGGTCGAGACCGACGATGCCTGGAGCACGAAGCCGAAGTTGAGCTTCAGCGTCGCGCCGGATGGGACCTTCACGGCGCTCGCGGGACTCACCGAGTCGAACCTCGCCGGCACCGGCATCCTCGTTTCCGGCTGGTATCGAAAGGACATCGATCGGGACGGTGGCGAGTTCGCCCTGAACTCGACCAGGACCGCCGGGAGTCCCGTGCTGGTCGACGCGACGCTTCAACTCCTGTCCGACCAGACGATCGCCTCATGGCGGACCGGAGTGCCGTTCTACTCCAGTACCGACCGCTTCAGCGGGGAATACGATGGGCACACCTTCGATGGCCGGGTGCTTCAGTTTCGAACGGAGCGGGGCATGCCGCTTGATACGGCGTTCTATCAGCGACGGGCCTTCATCAACCGGGTGACGTTGGGGTACGCCCCCTTCGCTGCGGCGGACAAGTTTCTCCGGGTCGGCCTGACCGGAGAGGTGCGGCGGGAGGAGTACGCGCTGAAACGCGATTCGAGGGGGGCCGTCCCGGACTCGGTATACGGTCAGGTCGGCGCGTTCATCGAGTTTCGTGACCTCGACTACGCCGTCGTACGCTACTTCAACGGCTTTTCGCAGGAAGATATCGACCACGGCGAACGGGTTCGCATCGGGGTCAACCTGGCTCCCGCACGGTGGGGATACCCGCGACGCGGAATCGGACCGACCCTCTCGGCGCAAGTCGGAACGCTCTCGGATGCCACGCTCTTCCGCGCGTCGGTCGACGCGAACGCCTTGTGGACCTCCGCCGGGCTCGACTCCGGCCGGGTCGTCGCGAGTTCGACCTTCGGATTCAAACCAGCCGAACGTCAAACGACGCTCGCATACGTCGAAGCAGCGGTTCTGGACAACCCGCCGCCCGGCGGCGAGATCGACCTCGGGTTTCGCACCCCGCCCCGCCTGTGGGCACCCCACGCCTTCACCGGGGATCGGTCGGTTCGGGCCTCGCTCGAGCACCGCCTCTATGCCTGGGACCGACTGTTGAACATCGTCGGCGTCGGGTTCGCGGCTTTTCTGGATTGGGGCGGAGCGTGGTACACGGATCAGAAATCGAGAGCGGGGGGCAACATCGGCGCATCCGTGTTGCTCGGCTCCGCGCTGGGTGCGGCAGCGCGCACCGCGAGTCTGAACATCGGGTACCTGTTCGGGCAGGACCCTCAGTCGGACAAACGATGGGGCGCGAGCTTCATCGCCGGCATGGTGTTCTGACGCGGGAGGCCGATCGGCCGGGGCTCAGCGAACCCCGGTCAGCACCACTTTCTCGCCACCTCGCAGGACGGTCACCCGGTAGATCGTGCCCGCCGCCAGACGCGAGAGGTGGGTGCGGATCCGGCCGAAGGTGGCACGGGTGAGCTCGATATCGTCCACCGCGAGGACGATGTCCCCGCCAATCAGAATCGTTCGGTCGAGAATCTCGATCGGGAGCACCCCGGATTGCAGGCCCATGGTCGCCGCCGGGGAGCCGAGCGCTACCTTCTGGGTCAGATACCCGGCCTCCTGCGGGACGTTGAAGGCTGCAGCCAGCCCGCCCTCGAGTAGGATTCCCGTCATCCCCGACCAGAACATCCGACGCTCGAACAGCACGTCGCGGGCGGCGTTCGCGGTCACGACGAACCCGAGCCCCTCGAATCCGCCCGACTGGGTCAGAATGTAGCTCACGATCCCGATGACCTCGCCCTGGAGGTTGAACATCGGACCACCCGAATTGCCCTTGTTGATCGAGGCGTCCGTCTGGAACAGCTCCACCCCGGCGTCGAGGTCTTCGTCCACCTCGACCCGGCGTCCGGAGATGTGTCCGACGGTGAGCGTGTGACCGAGACCGTACGGGGCGCCCACGACGAACACCTCGTCCCCGACCTGCGCCGTGTCGGAGTCTCCCAGGGCCGCGGGCGTGACCCCGACGGGGATCGCGGCCACCCGCAGAAGCGCCAGATCGGCGAACGCGTCGGACGCCAGGATCCGCGCACTCGTCGTCGTGCCATCTCTGAAGACTACCTGGATCTCGTCCGCGGTTTCCACCACGTGTGAAGCCGTCAGAACGTGGCCCTCCCCGTCCACGAGCACACCCGACCCCAGGCCCGGCATCGACACCTCGCCGCCGGGCTGATCGATCGCGGGTTCCCGCTCGACCGTGTAGATGACGACGACCGCATCGCTCACCTCGCGAAACCGCTCCCCGATCGATACGTCCTGAGCCTCGACGTGCGAGACTCCGACCACGGCCAGAGCCACGGACGCCACGACTGTTCTCATGTTCATCACTCGTTTCCTTCTCATCACTCAGTTCGGGGGCAATGCCCGGCCGGGGGTCCACGGAGCCCCCGCGGCCTCGAGCGCCGCCGCGAGATCGGCGAGATCCGACTCCAGCCAAGTGGCGAGCTCGGTCTTCAACGTCGCAAAGTCGGCCGCCGCGATCTCCAGGTTCCGACGGTGTGTCGCGGTCGGCATCTGGCGGGTACTCCAATGGCCTCGTGTCCGACCCGCCCGTCCCGCGATGGAGGGGACGGATGATTCGTTGAGGCTTCCTCGAACCCGATCTCCGCTCAGACGCGTGCGAAGCGCCTCGAGGTCGCCCGCAACGGCATCGAGCCGTTCATGTACCGCCGGACCCGCCGCCGGGGTCTGCATCAGGGCCACCCGCATGTGGCGCAGGCGATCGCTCGCGCGTCCGATCTCGCTGCTCGCGGCCGCGATCTCACGGCTCAGGTCGGCCACTTCCTCCTGAAACGCGACGACCACGGCCGGATCGGTTCCGGCAGGCAGGTTCGGCACGGCACGCACCTCGAACTCGCTCGACTCGCCGAGCTGCCGCGCACCCGAGGCCGCAAGGAGCCAGAGCTCGACGTAGTAGCGTCCGGGGGCGACGAGCGGGCCCTGCGGCGGGCTCGCCCAGGGCGGGACGAATCCCGGCGTCATGAGGTTCACGGGATCCGGCGCGGGACGACGCAAATCCCAGGAGACCCGGTGAACACCCGCGGAGGCCGGCCCCGACACGAGCCGAACCGGCGCTCCTCCCGCCTCGTGAACCGCGAGGACGATTCGGGGGCCGCTCTCGACCCTCTCCTCGTACAGTCGGTCATAACCGGGGAACGGCACGTCCTCGCCGCTGTCCCGGAGCGCCCGTTCCCCGGCGCGTCGCACGTCGCGCGCGGTCTCGGGGGTCTCATCCAGGTAATAAGTGAAGGCCGCGCCGAACGCCGGATTCGACGCCGTGTAGTCATCGCTCCCCAGCGTCGGCTTCCCACGGGCCTGCATGGGCGTGTACGGCACGTACCACCAGGCATCGCGCACCCCGAACAGGTGCGGGCCGGCAGCCACGGATCCGCTCGCGAGCTCCCTGAGCGGCCCGTAGTCATCCAGCGCGTAGAACCCGCGGCCGAAGGTCGCCCCCACGACATCGTCGTCGCGCCGCTGGATCTCCACGTCCCGGAACGGGATCGTCGGGGCGCCGGCGAGGCGGTGCCAGCTCGTCCCGCCGTCGACCGAGAAGAAGAGCCCGACCTCGGCGCCGAGAAAGAGCAGCCGCGGCTCGACGTGGTCCTGCTCGATCGACCACGCGATCACTCCCGCCGGCAGGTCTCCCGAGATGGACGCCCAGGTCCGCCCGTGATCGGTGCTCGCGAACACCAGCGGGCGGTAATCCCCTTCCTTGTGGTTGTCCGCGACGGCGAACACCGTCGCCGCGTCGTGCTCCGACGCCTTCACGTCGTTGATGAAGGCACGCTCGGGCACGCCGGGGAGCGGGCTAGCCCGTCGCCAGGTCGCTCCGCCGTCCTCGGTCACCTGGATCAAGCCGTCGTCGGTGCCGACGTAGATGACGCCTTCCTGAACGGGCGATTCGGAGATCCGCGTAAGGGTCGAGTACTTCGACATCGCCCCGTTGTCGATCAGGTCGTCGACGCTCCAGACGCGGCCCATGAACGTCAGCTCGTACCTGTTCGTATCCGTCGTGAGGTCGCCGCTGATCGCCTCCCACGAATCCCCGCGGTCGTCGCTCCGCCACACGCGCTGCGAACCGAAATAGAGACGGCTCGGGTCATGGGGGCTCACGAGAACCGGGGCGTCCCAGTTCCACCGCTCGGGCGGATCGCCGGGCGCCGGCTGCGGCTGGATGTCGAGCGCTTCCTCACTCGCCCGGTCGTACCGGTAGAGATTTCCCTGCTGGGTCTCCAGATACATGATGTCCGGATCGGTCGGGTCGAACTGCACGGCGTACCCGTCCGCGCCCATCGGCGCGTACCAGTCCCGATTCCGCACGCCCTCGACGTTCATCGTTCGGGCCGGGCCGTAGAGCGTCCCGAGGTCCTGCGCGCCACCGAGGATGTTGTAGAACGGCTCCGAGGAGTCGAGCGCGAGCTTGTAGAACTGCGAGATGGGGAGGTTCGGGAAGTGCCGGAACGTCCGACCTTCGTCGAAGCTCTCGTAGAGCCCCGCATCCGTCCCGACGAGCAGGTGGTCGCCGTTCTCGGGGTCGATCCACATCGCGTGGTTGTCGCTGTGCTTGCCCCGCCCGTCTTCCAGTTCGCCGAACGTGGCGCCGCCGTCCCGGGTGACCTGGAGAAAGACATCCATCTGATAGACCAGGTCGGGATCGGCCGGAGAGGCTTCGATCTCCTGGTAGTAGTGCGGGCCCGTCCCCCCGGAGATGTAGGAGTTCCGCCGTTCCCAGCTCTCCCCCCGGTCCGTCGAGCGATAGAACCCACGCTCGTCGTCCCCGGCTTCGATCGTCGCGTACACGAGATCGGGGTCGGCAGGCGTCACCGCCAGACCGATCTTCCCGACGTCGCCCGATGGGAGTCCGACGTCGATGCGACGCCACGTATCCCCCGCGTCGGTGGACTTGTAGATGCCCGAGTTCGGGCCCCCGGCCATGTGTCCCCAGATCTTGCGACGGCGCTGATAGGCGGCGGCGTACAGGACGTCGGGGTTGCCGGGCGCGAACTCGACGTCGGTCACGCCCGTGTCCGCGTCGATCTCGAGAACGGCCGTCCAGGTCTCGCCTCCGTCGATGGTCCGATAGAGACCGCGCTCGCCGCCGGCGCTCCACAGCGGGCCTTCCGCCGCGACGAATACGACCCTCGAGTCGCGCGGATCCACGAGGATCCTCCCGATGTGCTCGGAGGTCTCGAGCCCGACGGACTCCCACGTACGACCTCCGTTGCGGCTCCGGTACACGCCGTCACCCCACCCGACGTGGCGACCGCTCACGTTCTCGCCCGTCCCGACCCAGACGACATCCGGATCGTTCGCGTCGATGGCGATGGTGCCGATCGAGTAGGAGACCTGGGCATCGAAGATCGGGTCCCACGTCACGCCCGCGTTCGTCGTCTTCCAGACCCCACCCGATCCGGCGGAGACATACCACGTGTCACCGTCCCGCGGGTGGACGGCGATATGGGAGATCCGTCCCCCCATGACCGCGGGGCCGATCTCACGCAGCCGGAGGCCGTCCGCCGCAGCCTCGACGGTGGACTGCGCCCGGGCGCCCTGGGCGGCGACCGTGGCCAGGATGATCAGGGTGGCGAGCGAGATGACCGTCTTGCGCATGGGAACCTCGGGTCCGGAGTTGCGAGAGGACGCACGGTACGGGGTCCGACGTACCGCCGGTAGGGCCATCCGAGCGTCGTGGACGCGGTGGATCGCGGCGCGGGCGGACGGTATCGTTCCGCCTCGACGCCATACAAGAGGAGGCAACGCTGGCAGGACGGTGGACCGCGGGTCTGATGACCCTGGCACTCATCGCGTGTGGACCGACCGAAGACGGTTCCGACCCACGGGCCGACTCGGCCGAGGCGCCCGGCGCCGACACGCTGGACGTGCTTCGTCTCGCCGACGATCCGCCCGACGAGATCGGTGCGGAGGGTCTCGACGCGATCCGCCGACCGTGGTTCGGCGATTTCGATGCGATGGTGGATGAACGACTCATCCGCGTCGCCGTCACGCACAGCCGCACGAACTTCTTTCTCGATGGCGGGCGGCCCCGCGGGGTCACGTACGAAGCCCTGACCATGCTCGAGCGGGAGATCAACGAGCGACTCGGCACCGGGGCCCTGAAGGTCCACGTGGTCATCGATCCCGTCACGCGAGACCGGTTGTTCGAGGCGGTCGTGAGCGGCGCCGCCGATATCGCGGCCGCGAACCTCACGATCACCGACAGGCGACTCGAGCTCGTGGACTTCTCCGACCCGCTCGTGCAGAACGTCCGGGAGGTCGTCGTGACGGGCCCGAGCGGACCCGAGATCGATGCCGTCCAGGACCTCGCCGGCCACGAGGTCCACGTACGGGCGTCCAGCAGCTACTACGAATCACTCGAGTCGCTGAACCGGCGTCTGGCGGGGGCGGGGCTGGATCCCGTACGGATCGTCGCCGCGGATGAGCGGTTGGAGGACGAGGACATCCTCGAGATGGTGAACGCGGGCGTCTTCCCCGCGACCGTCGTGGACACCCACATCGCGGGGCTCTGGGTGCAGGTGCTGAACGAGCTCACGGTGCACGACGACGTCTTCGTCCGCGACGGCGGCGGGATCGCCTGGGCCTTCCGGGAGGACAGCCCGCAGCTCGCGGCCGTGCTGAACGAGTTCGTGCGTACCCATCGGGCGGGCACGCGGATCGGCAACATCGTGCTGCGTCGCTATCTGGGAGACGCGGACTATCTCGTCCACCCGCACTCCGGCGGCGGGGCCGATCGGTTCGAGCGTCTGCGCCCGGTATTCGAGCGCTACGCGGAGGAGTACGGATTCGACCCGTTGCTGCTGCTCGCGCAGGGATATCAGGAGTCCGGGCTGGATCAGAACGCCACGAGTCGCGTGGGCGCGGTCGGCGTAATGCAGATCCTCCCGGGCACGGCGGCGGATCCGAACGTGGGCATCCCCGATGTCACCAACGTAGACAGCAACGTGCACGCGGCGACGAAGTACCTGCGCTTCGTGAACGACCGGTACTTCGACGACCCCGACATCAGCCCGATCGATCAGCACTTCTTCGCGTTCGCGGCCTACAACGCGGGCCCCAACCGCATCGCGAGGCTTCGCGGCGAGGCGGAAGCGCAGGGCCTGGACCCGAACGTCTGGTTCCAGAACGTCGAACGCATCGTCGCGCGGCAAGTCGGACGCGAGCCGACGCAGTACGTGAGCAACATCTTCAAGTACTATCTGGCCTATCGACGGCTCGCGGATCTGTCGGGCGACGCCGGACCCGCGGCCGAACAGTTCGAGCGGGGGCGGGGGAACTGACCGCTCGATTCACTGGTGAGCACCCCGACGAGGGCATATTCTCCGATCCGATCGTCCCGCGAGCGCCGGGATGCAGACATATCAAGGAGTCCCTGCCATGAAGAAAGTCCTCGCCCTGGCGACCGTCGGCCTGGGGTTGTTCGCCGCCCAACCCGTCGAAGCGCAGTGGGACTTCCGGGCTACCCCGTACGTTTGGATCAACGGTCTCAACGGCGACGTCTCGGTCGGCGGCGGGACCACGGTGCCGATCGAGGCCGGCGTCTCCGATTTCAAGTTCGCCCCGGCGTTCGTGTTTGCGGGGTCGGGGCCGAGATGGGGCTTCATGACCGACGTCACCTTCTCGCCTGGCTCGGCGAGGGCCGGTGACCCGGGGGAGGCGCGACCGGTCGACATCGACAACTTCATCGGGACCGCGCTCGTCACGTTCATGGCGAACGAGACCGAAACCTCAGAGGTCAAGGTCGGCGTGGGCGCGCGACTTCTCAACACGAAGGCCAAGGTCCCGGCACTGAACGGCCCAATCGCGGAAGGAAAGAAGACGATCGTCGATCCGATCGCCTCGTTGTCGGCGATTCTCGGGCGAACCGTCTATTTCAGCTTCTACGGGGACCTGGGGGGATTCGGGATCGGGTCGCGGTTCACGACCCAGCTCTACGGCGCCCTCGGGTACACCTTCACGAGCCGGACGTCCGCGGAGCTCGGGTACCGCCTGGTGAGCCACAACTACGACGAGACCGACGAGCTGATCTACGACGTCCGCCAGCATGGCTTCATGGGCGCGATCACGATCGCTTTTTGACCAACGGTTCAAAGGGAAAATGGGGGGGCGGATGCGTTTCATCGTAAGATCGGTTCTGGTCGTCGCACTGACGGCCGTTCTCGCTATACCGGCCGCGGCACAGGTCAAGTTCACTCCGACGGCCGGCTACGCCTTCGG
>JBDHIO010000026.1:0-10965 GCA_039587355.1 Gemmatimonadota bacterium
ATACCGCGAGGTCGGCCCCCTGGCCCGCGACCTCGCCGGGGCCTCGCAGGACGTGTTCTCGACGACCGTGAGTTCGTCCGACTTCCTCGAGCTCCTCGAGCACGCGACCCCGTACAGGCGACTTCAGGCACTGACGATCGGGTCGAGGCCTTCGCGGCGGGGCTCGGGCGGGCTCGAGAAGCTGCGCGCGATTCCATGGGTGCTGTGCTGGACGCAGACCCGGCTGTTGCTTCACGCCTGGCTGGGTCTGGGACGGGCGTGGCGCGGGGTGCGCGACGGGGACGATGTCGCGGCCCGGCTCGACGACGCGACGAAGTCGGATCCGCTGTTTCGCTCATACGCCCGGTTGCTCGCGTTCACGCTCGCCAAGACCGAACCGGCGATCTGGCGCAGGTACGTGACGGCCCTCGCGAGCGACGCCGACGCGAACAGGGCGAGAGAACTCGACGACGACCACCGCGCCGCCGTCGACTTCGCCTGCCGCGCGACGGGGAGCGACACTCTCCTCCCCGATCGGCCCTGGCTCGAGGAGTCGATCCGTTACCGCGCTCCGATGATCCACCCGCTCAACCTGCTTCAGATCGAGCTGTTGTCGAAGCCGGAGTGGAGCGACGAGGAGGTGGCGCTCTTCCGCGAGACGGTCACGGGGATCGCGGCAGGGATGCTGACAACGGGGTGAGGACGCGGGCCGCATGCAACGCAGGCACTGTCGATACGCCTTCCCGGGTGGTATCCCGGGCAGGAAGCTGATCCCGAGAAAGAGGGTCGGCAACTGGCCGCCCACCGCGGCTCTGGCCGATCCGGGTTAAATGGGGCACTCTGTCCCGGTCAGTTTCCGACGATGGACGTCCCACCCACCCAGGGGAGGCCAATCATGCGCATGAGAGCCCTACACGCACTCGTCGGTGCGGCGGTCGCGGTCATGGTGACCGGGATCGGTGCACACGCACAGGAGCAAACCATCTCCCGCGGCTACACGGTCGTGCCAAAAGACGGCATGGTCGCCCAGTGGCGCGCCGACAACGGCGACCCGTGGACCTGGGGGGTCTCCACCGTCGAGGTAGGCGAACGATTGGGCGAATACCGAATCTCCTCGTTCAACCACACCTGGGCGGATCTGGATGCGTACGACGCGGGATTCGGTCCGGAGGCTCTGGTCCACTGGAACGCGACCGTCGCACCGCTGGTCGAGTCCGTCTCCAGCGGCATCTGGATGACGCTGCCGGACCTCGCCGTTCCGCCGCCCGAGGGCGCCCCGCCCCTCGCGTTCGTGACGATCACGGACTTCCACCTGCGGCCCTCGCAGCAGATGCAGTTCATGCAGTCGATCGCCGCGGCATCCGAGATCCTCAGAAACAGTGACTTCACGGGGTATGGTGTCTGGACATCCAACATCACAGGGGGTCAGCCCGGACCCGTCGTGAGCCTGGTTTCCTTCCACACGAGTTGGGCGGATATGGCAGAGCCCGACCCCTCGTTCGAGAGCGTGGTCGTCGGCGAGATCGGGGAGGAGGCGTTTGGGGAGTGGGTGGACACCGTCATGGGGGCCGTTCGGGGAACGCAGACCTATACGCTCCGGCTCCGCCCCGACCTGGGCGTGAACGAGAACTAGTTCCGGGCCGCACGCGATCTCCCGGACCGAATGCCCGCCTGGCGGGCATTCGCGTATCCGGGATGGCAACGCCCGTCTACCGCGCCGCCGTTACCTACGAGTCTCCCCGAGGCTCGCGGGACTGCCCCCGATCAGCCTCCGAAAGGGAACAGGAACTGCACCTGGACCCGGAGTTGCCAGTTCGGCCCGTTGTCCGGCTTCACGACGTTGTAGTACGCGCCGACCTGGCTGTTGATCGGCAGGCTGCCGATGCGGAAGACCTTTCCGGCTCCTGCACCGAACGGAACCGTCCACTTCTGGCCGTCCCCGGCCTCCCAGTCCGCAGTAATGATCGGGGCCGAGTTCACATACCAACCACCCTCCATCGTATACACGACGAAGTACTGCAGGAGACCTTGATTGACGTCGGCGGCCTCGGAGTCGCTTCCGAGCGACCAGACGTTGTTCGCCAGGACTCCGATCGTCCAGTTCGCCGGCGTGGCCACGAGAACCGCGGACGGTCCGAGCCCCCAGCGGTCCGAGCCACGCGTCTCACCGCCGGTCGGAAGCGACACAACGGGGCCGAAACCCCACACGACACCCTCGGAGGCCGGTGAATAGAAGGCCGTGAACAAGATGTCTCCGAGGCCACTGGACAATGTACCGCTCTCTGCGGTGACGTCGGGGATCCATACGACCGGGGCGATCGTCCGGGTAATCACTCGCCCGTTGAACAGAGGGATTACGGGCTGGATGTTGAGCACGTTCGCGGTCCTGTCGAACGAGCCGATCCCGAAGTTCGTGTTGTTCTGGAACGGGAGGCTGATGAGGTTGGCCAGCGGGTTGGCGGCGGCGCTCGCGAGGGCCTCGTTCGAGTCCTGCCCCGAGGCCGGCATCGGCTTCAGTCCGCCGAAGATGGCGGCCCCGGCGATGGCGATCGCCAGTGTCGCGATCATGGAACGCGAACTCCTGCTCATTGCCTTCCCAACCTTCCTGCCAGCAAACCAGCGCGATCGCCGGCTCCTAGGGTGTATACCAGATCGGTGACGTATACGCACGCTCCTGAGTAACCATCGGAACCTCGGGGTCTACGGAGATGCCATACCGGGCCGCGTCATGGGCCGTCCAGCGCGGCGTCGGAATCTCGATCACCCGTGCGTAGTAGAACGCCCGTTGATCGGGATCGAACTCCGGGTCCTCCCATACCGTGATCAGCTCCGACGCCCCGATCGTGTTGAAGTACGTGGCGTTCTCCACATCGACGGTATTGCCCACGGGAGGAAGCGTACCGTCGGCGCCCGGGCGGCGGTCCCCGGACCATGCGACGTCGAACACCTTCTCATGCGTTTCACCGCTGCCGTCCAACCAGCCTTTCACGATCTGGATCCGATCGAGATTCCCACCGATCGGGTCGCGCAGGGCGTAGACGAGGAAGCTCGGAGACGCTCCGTTCGTTCGGGGACGCAGGTCGCCGCCCATCGGCACGCCCTTTTCGTACCCGACCGCTGCCGGGGCCCGGCTGCCCGCATCGGCCTCTTCGAAGTCCCAGCCCCCGAAGAACCGTACGGACATCCTGGAGCCGGTCGTGGCGTAGACCTCGCGGCGTTCCATCGCGTCGAAGATCGCCTCTCGGGAGTTGTCCCGGGCCCACACGGCAGCGAGACCCGAGGCCACCTGCTCCCAACCGTAGATGCAGACGCCCTCGAAGCAACCGACGGGGTGTTCGATCCGCTCCGGCGAAGGCTCTGTCCCGGAGTGCTTGCCGAAGAAGTTGTCCTCCTGTGCGGTCGCGAGCGCCGTGTGGCTGTCGGTCGATCCGACCAGGCCGAACTTGTATGGATTCACGCCGAGCCGCTCCTCGAGAAGCAACCCGCTCTTGAGCGCCTCACGAGCGTACTCCCCTGAGAGCATGTCATCGGTCTTCGCGGCGCTGAGACTCAGATTCCCCTTGTCCCAGGTTTCGTAGTCCGCGAACTCGTCGTTCGGCGAGAGGAAGGGGTGCGTCTCGCCGTCGCCCTTGATCTGGGTGATCTCGTACATGGGCTCCCACCGTGCGCGGGCTTCGGCGTAGGCGCGGTCGATGGGGAGCCCCTGATAGCTCTCCGTAACGGGAAACATGATCCCGTTCGAAAGGTTGCCGTTGTGGGCGAGCGCGAGAACGTCACCACCGCTCCGCTCCTCGTACGTCTCCATCCACTCCCAGAGGTCGCGCGGATCCGGACTCCCAAACGGCGGCGTCATGGTCAGCGGCTCGGTCTGCCGGGCATACCTCCCGTCATCACGGTAGATGACGACCCGGTGCATGTTGTTCCCCTCGACCAGCGAGGTCCACTCGTATCCGATGAACGCAGTGAACTCGCCCGGATCGTCGAACTCATCCGCCGCATCGATGATCCGCTCCCACGTGGACTGGTACGCGGCCGTTCCCGGCAGGATCTGAAGCTCCTCATCGAGCGTGTTGTTGCTGAATCGCTCGATGATGTACAGAGCGGCCTCCACCCCTTCGGTTCCGCCGTTCCGTACCATCTGCGAGAGGCGAGCGCCGACCTCGCTCTTCGTGATGTCCGGGTCCGCTTCGTAGAGCATCGTGAACAGACCCATGTTGTCGGAGTGGTCGGCGACGACCAGCCAGTCGAGAGGGCGCGACAGCTTGACGGGCACACCGGTCGACGACGTGACCTGCTCTCCGCGAGCGAAGCGGTAGGCGTCCTCGGGGTCCAGTCGTGCACCGAACGCACCCGCGTCCATCGACAGTGACGTGTGCAGGTGGGTGTCTCCCCACAGCACGCGTGTCGGAAAAGACCGGTTGGCGTAGGGGGAGTAGTTGTTCGTCGGGAAGGCCCGTTCGAGACTGGACGCTTCCGGCGGCGGCTCCTGCGCCGCGACGCTACCGGCGAGTAGCGGGAGAATCGCGACCGCGGGGACCAGGCATTTGAGTGGAGTCATTTTCGAGCCTCGGGCTTCGCTATTCAGTTGTCTGGCGTGTACCAGATAGGCGACGTATATGCGCGCTCCTGGTGCACGGTCGTAGCGCCCTCGGGAATCTCCACGCCGAAGCGGAATGCGTCGTACACGATCCAGCGGGGCGTCGGAATTTCGAGAACCCTCGCATAATAGAAGGCACGCTCGGCAGGGTCGAAGTCGGGATCGGTCCAGACCGTCCCGAGTTCGGCCGCCCCGATGGTATTTGTCCAGTTCGCGGTCCCGACGTCGACGGTGTTCCCCACCGCGGGGAGCCGTCCGCTCGAGTCGAGCTGCCGGCCGGGCGACCACGCGACGTCGTAGACGCGTTCGTGGGTCTGGCCGGAAGAGTCGAGCCACCCCTTCACGATCTGGATCCGGTCGAGGTTCGCCCCGATCGGGTCGCGCAACGCGTACACCATGAACGTCGGGGCAGCGCCACCGGCGCGCGACGGAAGGTCGCCGCCCATCGGTACGCCTTTCTCGTAGCCACGGAACGCCGGCTGACGGCTGTTGAGGTCATCCTCCGTGAACTCCCAACCGCCGAAGAACCGGACGGCCATTCGCGGGCCCGTGGTGCCGTAGACCTCACGGCGGGCCATTGCGTCGAAGATCGCGTCCCGCGTGTTCTCGATCGCCCAGACCGCCGCGAGCCCCGAAGCCACAACCTCGTAGCCCTCGAACTTCCCGGCGGGGGTCTCGGTGAACGGGTGGCTCATGCGATCCGGGGAAGGCTCCCCGCCCGAGTGCTTGCCGAAGAAGTTGTCCTCTTCCGCGGTCGCGAGGGCGGTATGGCTGTCGGTCGACCCGACCAATCCGAACTTGTACGGGTTCGTGCCGAGGCGGTCTTCGAGCAGGAGCCCGTTCTTGAGCGCCTCTCGCGCATACTCGTACTGGAGCATCTCGGTGGTCTTCGCCTCGCTGAGATCGAGGTTGCCGGCGTCCCACGTCTCGTAATCGGCGAACGGGTCTTCCGGCGACAGGAAGGGGTGCGCCTCGCCGTCTCCCTTGATCTGCGTGACCTCATAGAGCGGCTCCCACCTGGCCCGCTGCTCCACGTACAGCTGGTCGAGCGGTCTACCAGTGTACTGCTCGTCGACCGGGAACATGATTCCGTTCGACAGGTTTCCGTTGTGGGCCAGCGCGAGCACCGATCCCCCGGTCTTCTCCTCGTACGCGTCGAGGTACGCGTACAGGTCGAGGGGGTCCGTGCTTCCGAACGGAGCCTGCGTCGTGTAGGGAACGACGAGCCCCGCCTTCTCCGCCCCTTCGCGGAAGATGACGTTGCGGTGGAGGTTGTTCCCGGCCACGAGCGAGGTCCATTCGAAGCCGATCAGGGCCGTGAACGTGCCGGGGTCGTCGAACTCGTCCGCCGCTTGCACCACGCGGTCCCAGATGGATCGGTAGATGTCCGATCCCGGGGAGTAGTTCGCCAGCAACTCCGGGTCGATGTCACCCTGCGAGAAGGTCGTGATCAGGTCGAGCGCCGTTTCCACAGCGGTCTGGCCTCCGGCCTGGAATCCGTCGGCCCACCGTCGACCTTGCTCGAACCGCACGATATCGGGGGCCGACTTCGCCAGGTCCTGGACGAAGCCCATCGCGTCGGAGTGGTCGGCGATGACGAGCCAATCGAGCGGCCGGCTCAGCTTCACGGGCTGCCCCGTCGACGACACGATCTCCTCCCCCCTCGCGAAGCGATACGCCTCCTCGAGGCCGAGGCGGGCGCCGAACAAGCCCGCGTCGACGGACAGCCCTGTGTGGAGGTGCGTGTCTCCCCAGAGGGGGCGGGTCGCGAACGCCCGCTGGGCCCAGGGCGAATACGCCTTCCCCGGATAGAGGTCCGAGAGCGATTCTCTGGAGGGTGTAATCTGCGCCGACGCCGTCGTCGTCGTCAGCAGAATGGTAAGAACGAAAGCAGTGAGCCCGCGTCTCATGGAACCTCCCTCGGATGGAACGACCGTGCGGACAGTGTCGAACCCGCCCGCGCATGGAAAGCCGCCGCAATGTAATGAAACAAACGTGCCGGTCCACGGGGCGGGGTGGGACCACGGGGCGGGCCCGCGCCAGTTCAGTGGATTCGGGGGTTCAGCGGTGCCGGGTGTCGGGCCTGTAGCGGGACGATTCACCTCGCCGGCCGAGCCATTCCGCGACAGCCAGGCGAGCGAGCGGCGACGCATCCATGTCGCTCAGGTGGCGAAGGTCCAGCCGAAGTAGAGAAGGCCGATCGCCACGATCCACGATCCGGCGACCCGCACGGCGATCCGCGTCCATGGACGCTCGAGGCTCACCACCAGTCCGGCGATGAGCGAGACCAGGACGAAGAGGCAGGCGACACTGCCGAGGAGCCCCGTGGTGCCGAGGCCAGCGGCGCCCATCTCCGCCCCGCTCATCTGGCCGTGCATCAGACCGAGAGCGATAGCGAGGGCTACTCCCACGCGCTCATCCATCGGCCGGTCCAGAGCGACGAGGCCGCCGATCAGGAGAAACGACACTGCCGTGACCGCCAGCGGGGCGCTCCAGCCGAGCGCGAGCCCCACGAGGCCGCCCACCAGCCACGCCGCCGGAAGAGTGAAGAGTACCCGGCGCGCGTAGGCCCTCCCCCCGAGGCCCGCGAGCAGAGCTAGCGCGATCAACGGAAGCAGGTCTTCGGGCGTCACGAGCACGTGCCCGATCCCGTCGAACAGGGGGCCGAGACCGGTGGTAACGAGGTGGAGGTAGAGCCCCTTCCCAAGCACCGCGCTCATCAGCCGGCCACCGCCGTCCAGACGAACCAGGCCCCCGCGAGCGCGATCAAGGCACCGATCCCGCGAAGCGCGAGGCGCCCCCGCTCCCACTTGTGGACGAGTCCCAGCGCGATGCCCACCGCGTGCAGCGTCCCCGTCGCGATGACGAACCCGATCGAGTAGGCCAGACCGTTCTGCCCTTCAGGAAGCTCCGTTCCGTGCGCGTATCCGTGGAAGATCGCGAAGAACGCCACGAGGGCGCCTGCGACGATCAGGGTCGGCCGCTTCTCCAGCGCGACCATCGCCCCGAGCGCGAGCGCCGAGAGGCCGATCCCGACCTCGACACCCGGCACCGGAACGCCGAGGAGGCCGAGCATGCCCCCGAGCGCCATGACGATCGGAAACGTCACGGGGAGCGCCCAGACCGCCGGGCTTCCGAGCTGTGCGCCCCAGATCCCGACCGCGACCATCGCGAGCACGTGATCGAGGCCCGAGATGGGGTGATAGAGGCCACTCAGGAACCCCGCCGCAGCACCTCCCTCGTGGGCGAAGAGCGGCGCCGGCCCGACCAGAACGGCCGCCAGTGCCACACCGGTCGCCCACGCCGCCCGCATCAGAGCCAACCCATGAGCGCGGCGGTTCGCTCGATGAACCAGAACGCCCCGAGGGTGCCCACCGCGTAGCCCGGCGCCAGTTCCGCCCACCGGGGCCATTTGATCTCGAGCGCTCGGAACGACCGCGCGAGGGCGAGCACGAGGAAGACGAATGCGAGCTGCCCCAACTCGACTCCGATGTTGAAGAAGAGGAGCGCCAGGGGGATCTCGTTCGTGGGGAGCCCCATGGCGGTCAACCCGCTCGCGAACCCGAACCCGTGCAGCAGCCCGAACGCGAAGGCCACGACCCATGGATGTCGGATGGTGAAGCTCGTCTCGCCCCGCCAGACGCGAACGATCTCGGGTCCGAGAAACAGAATCGAGAGCGCGATCACGGCGTTCAGCGGGAGCTCTGGCGCGCGTGCCCAGCCGAGCGTCGCGACGCCGAGGGTCACGCTGTGCGCGACGGTGAACGCCGTGATGGTCTTCACCAGCGTCCGCGTGCTACCGACGATGAGCAGCAGTCCGAGGACGAAGAGCAGATGGTCCACGCCCAGCGCAATGTGTTCGACGCCAAGCTGCATGTACGCCGCGATCCGGGCGAACACGCCGCTCGGTCCCCCGATGACGAATGACGTCTCGTTCGGTTGGACGAGGTGAGTCTCCTGCTGACCGTCCGCGTAGTACACCCGTACCAGCACGTCCGTGAGCGTGGTCTCCAGGCCCGCGATCTCGACCGTTCGATCGGTCAGACCGCCGTCGCACCGAAGCGTCGCGCGCGCCACGTAGGCGACCCCGCGGAGGTCCTCCGATCCCACCCCGATCATCTGGCACTCGGGCGGAAAGACGGGGTCGATCTTGAGTATCAGCTCGCCGCGCGCCGGCTTCTTCCACAGCACACGGAACGTCCCCTCGGAGGTCTCGCGAAGCTCCAGATACCCCGGGCGAACCTCGTGCGCATCGGCGACGCGCGGTCCGCCGGGCATCGAATGCGGGGTGGTGCCGAACGCGGCGAACGACAGCAGACATATCGACACTCGCGACACCCGCCGCAGAACCGGACGGCGCCTCATCGGATCACGCCGGGTAGTTCGACCGCCTCCATGCCCTCGGGCCAGTCGACCGTGACCGTGTACTGCGCGAGCAGCTGTTCGAAGTAGGCCTGTTCGGCTTCGCGCGTGCGCAGGCTGACCAGGTCTCGGTACACGGCGTCGCGCACCTCGTCCAGGTCGGACAGGCCGCCGGGCTCCAGGACGTCCACGCGGACGACGTGGAGACCGAACGCCGACTCGACCGGACCGCTCCACTCGCCGATCGGAAGGCCCACCACTTCGGCCGCGAACTCCGCACCGAACGCACTCGCCACGTCGCGCTCGCGCAGACCCCCCTGGGCGAGGGGATGCATGAACGGATCGCCGAGCTGCCGGGGGTCGAGGCCCGGATCGGCCAGGAGCCGGTCGCGCACGGACGTCGCTCGCACCCGGTCCGCGGCCACGTCGTCGCTCTGCCGGAAGTAGATCTGGAGAAAGCTGACCGTCGCTTCGCGCCGGTACAGATCCGCGTTCTCGGTCAGATGTGACTGGAGTTCCTGCTCGGTCGGCTCGAACGCCTCGACGACATCAGACGTCAGGAACTCGAGCTTCTGCCGCATCCGACGCCTGATGATCTGGTCGTCGCGGTCGAGCCCCATCTCGA
Source organism: Gemmatimonadota bacterium (assembly GCA_039587355.1). Classification (GTDB taxonomy): domain Bacteria; phylum Gemmatimonadota; class Gemmatimonadetes; order Palauibacterales; family Palauibacteraceae; genus Palauibacter. The sequence goes on from JBDHIO010000026.1 coordinate 9,564, forward strand.
GGGCCTCCCGATAGAGGACCTCCTCCTTCAGGTATTCCTCGACGAGCCCGCGGAACTCGCCCTCTGTGGGAGGACGCTGCCAGGTGAGCCGAAACCCCTCGATCAACCGCTCGACCGCGCCGGGGGTGATCGCGATCCGGTTCGCCGACGCACCCTCGTTCTCCCCCCTCAGGATTCCGATCCCGAAGAGAACCCCCCCCAGGAGCAGGAAGTGGACGAGCGGTTCCCGGAGGAGCGCGCGGGCACCTCCGGGGCGGTCGATACGGTTCACAGCCTGGCCTCCTGGCACAGTAGGGTGGCGTGTCGGCAAGGATCCTAGTGCATGGTGGGCGCAGTCGCTTCACAAGGCCATGTGGAGAGGCCCGGGCCGATGCGGGCAGCGATTCACGCGCAGCGCCGCGGCGACACCTGGCTCGGGGGCCAGCAGCTCAGGCAGATCCTAGCGATACGCCTCCCCGAAGCGCTCTCGCTGTTCCTGACTTCCGATCGCGATGAGGATCGAGTCTTTCCGCAGCACGCGTGTCGGCGACAGGTCGGCCAGCACGTCACCGTCCTCCTGAACGGCGATCACGTTGAGCCCGGTCTGCGCCCCGATTCCGGTGTCGGCCAGGGTCTTACCGGCCAGCGAGGTCGGCAGCCGGAGGTAGAACAGGTCCACCCCCTCCCCCAGCACGACGAGCTCCCGTCCGGTCACCTGCGAGTACACCGACTGCACCCCCAGCGACGCGTAGCTGAGAACGAAATCGGCGCCGGCGCGACGGATGGCCTCGACGTTCCGTTCGTGCGTCAGTCGCGTGAGGATCCGGACCTCCGGGTTCAGACGTCGACAGTAGACGGTCAGGTAGATGTTCATCGCGTCGTCATGCGTGGTCAGCAGTACCGACGGTGCATCCGCGATGCCCGCCTTGTCGATCACCCGTCGGTCGGCCGCGTCGCCGATCGAATACTGATCGGTAATCTCGGCCAGAAGCGGCGCGAGGCCCGGGTCTCTGTCGAGGATGTGAACCGGGACATCCCGCGCGGCGAGCGCCCGGGCGGCCGCCCTGCCGACGCGACCACCCCCGATGATGATGACGGGATTCGGGTTCGCGTCGTAGATGACGAGGATCTCGTTGAGGTCCGCGATCTGTGCCGGCGACCCGACGACGACGGCCACGCTGTTCGGCGTGAGCTCGAGATCCGCCCGGGCGGGGACGATACGGCCGCCGCGCCAGACACCGACGATCGAGACGCCCGTGTGCTCCCGCAGCCCGGTCTCCCGGATGGTCTTCCCCTGCATCGGTGTGTCGTGAACGGGGAACTCGGCAAGCTGCAGGTCGTGCGTGTGCCCGATCACGTTCGCCCGCGTGAGACCGGCGCTGACCCGGTTCGCGAGGTGTTCTCCCAGGCGCTGAGTCAGGTG